>NZ_CP020038.1:0-600000 GCF_002157225.2 Agarilytica rhodophyticola | reverse complement strand
AATAATAGCTTAAGAGCCCATTATTCGCAGAAAAATTAAACTTTATAATATTATTTATATTACATTATTATATAATAGCTAAAACCTTAAGCTCTGTTTTTCATAAGAGGAGATATACTCCTGCGTATCTAGAACGCAGCAGTATTGAAACTACAACTTAATACTAGTATCAAGAAATATGAATATATTTTGGGTTTTCTCTTTATTTGTTAAGTTTTATTGAGGCTAAAAATCTATTCGTTAGTTTGCGCACACATACAACAATTATAAATTATCAGAGCGTCTTATTTTTAGCAAAAACGATAGATAAGTACTTGAGCATTGATGTATACGAGACAGGGATATTGCAAAGAATAAGGTAATTAGCTCACTAATCACACAGACACGCACATAACGCTTCTATTGTCTTCACTGGACGATTCTTAGTAGTATTTAATTAATTAGGTCTTATTAATAGTATATTAATAAGATTTATGGGATATAGTGGCAAAAATAACAGCAAACAATATAATAGCACCACCAAAAACGGTACTAATAGAAGGAATTTCATTCAATAAAATAACAGCAAATATAATGGAATAAATGGGTTCCAATCCTATCAAAACACTTATCAATTGGGCCTTAACTACTTCTAAGCTTTTATTGAGTAATGCCTGGGGAAGAGCTGTAAATATAACACCTAATATTAAAAGAAGAAATAATTGACCAACGTTCGGCCATAGAGAAAAACTCCAGACCAAAGGTAACGTACATAGTAATGCAACAATGTGTTGGTAAAAAGTAATAGTGACAAAGTAATTATTTCTCGTTAGTTTACGATTAATCATGGTAAACATAGCTGCCGTAAAACCTGCGAGCACAGACCAACCAAGAGCAATTGTATCGGTATTCGAGAAACTGAATTCAGGAACAACAAATAACAAACCTAAGAATACTAAACATCCACTTAGTACATCTTGCCATTTTAAACGTTCTTTAAATATGAGAGGTTCGATGAACGTTACGAAGATTGGATAAGTAGAAAAGCCGATTACACCAATGGCAACTGAAGATAACTGAATCGAGTGGAAAAATGTATACCAATGCAGCGCAAGTACACATCCAGAAAGACCTAAAATGCAAGCATTGCGAAAGCTACCAAAGCCAAAGCTTTTCCTCAATACCAATAAAACCAAACCTAGGGAAAGGACAGTGAAAAAAGAACGCCCAGCAATAATCGTCCAGGGACTGACTGGAATAAATTTAGCAAATAACCCTGTCATGCCAAGTATAAAGACTGTGATATGAACGATAACAAGGTGCGAGCGAAATGTCATAAATTACCTTTGCTATTAGCCTTTAAGACTTATTCGAAGTACCACGAAACTTCATATCACATAGAAATAGACGGGAGTCTATTAGCTTAATTGTTTTGGCGATAGATATCTTGAAACAATTTTTTTGTTAAGTTAAGAGCTTCTGTCTCATCTATTTTATTTTGTTTGGCGAGCTTGCGTGCAATTTTATTTATAGAGGTTCTACCGTCTACTTCGGCACTTAGCTGAGCATAAATACGGTGAGTAAATGAAAATTGCTGGAAATACTGTGCCTGAGGAATGGGTTGTTTCTCATCTAGTAACCAAAGGGGTAAGTTTTGCGTAGTTTTCACAGTATTTACATCGGTAATTTTTTTTGCTCGCCAGCTCCATACATGCTCGATGCGATGCCCTGCATTGTAAGGGGATTTTAGATAGGGAATATTATGTTCTTCGATGTTTTCAATTTCGAACCCGTGGACATTCGCTAGCTCAACCACCTCCTCTATACTATAACATAACGCATCTCTACGCTGATTGAAGACCAGGCTACCAAAATTAACCCAATAACCGCCAACGGGAATATATTGATTTAGCTGCCGTAAAAACCGGCCAAACTCTAAAGGTTGAATATCGATAAACCACGGGGTTAGCACGGTATCGAAGGCACCATGTTTAAAACAGGGTTTTGTTGCATCACTAAAAATAAAATGGAATCCTTCAGGCTTTACTTCGCCTTTAATCTGGTGCTCGATAGCAACAAATTCAGTTTTTTTCGGTTGTAGTGGAAACTCGTATAATGAGAAAGACTGATCTTGTAATAAATATTCAGCCGCCATAACCAATAAGGGATTGATGTCTGTAGCCACAGTCATTTTAGACTTACACGTCTTATGAACATCTAGAGCTAAACGACCGGCACCAGCACCTAGTACAACGATTTTATTAGCATCAAGCCCTTGTATTTGTGAGCATACAATATCAGCTGTAATACTGTTTTCTTCTTCTCCCCATACCCAGTCTCGATATAGGTTAGCTTCGTAACTAAGTAAGTTTTGTGTAGTCGGAGCTCGATCATTCAGAGCATCATATATATTCTTTTTTCCACTCTTACTTGCTACAACGGGCAGTAGAAGTTCCGATACTCGACGAATAAATGCTTGCTTTCCTACGAGTAAGCGCTTGATCCTATCTAAAGTTGCGCCCTCTGCTCGTGCAGCTTCTTTTTCAAGATTTTGAATTTCACTCAACAAAACTTGATTGAAGTGATTGAGTTTAATTCCCCAGTCAGTGAGGGAATTTTGTGGGTTAGGTAGTAACCACGGTACACCATTAATAATAGGGTAATGACTTTTATCATCGCCTGAAGACAATACATTTTCTTTTAAAACTAGAGGGGTGTTATTTGCAGGGCAAATGAGCAAATCACAAAGTTCTTGTGTCAAAGGCATATTATTACTCTATCACTATGTTATAAGGTATATCAGCCATAAATGCAGTTATCGATTGATGCTGTTACAGTGCTATAGTATACCTTTATCTTTCACAGATTATTACTATGCATGAGTTCCAATGTCGAAAACACTGTGGCGCGTGTTGTATAGCGCCTTCGATAAAGCATCCATTCTTCGGCATGCCTCATGGTAAACCTGCGGGTGTCATGTGTTCAAATTTAGATAAAAATTCTATGCAATGCACTATTTGGAACACCAGTCATTATCCGAATGTGTGTAAGCAATTTGCCCCTGACATAGACATATGTGGCAAAAATAGGGATCAGGCATTGGAAATTATTTCTACTTTAGAACTAGATACTATTCCCAGCTCATCGTCTAAAACGAAAAATAAATAACTTTTTTAGAACCTGCTGATATTAGCTATAGAAAAACCGAGGTATTTACAAAAATACCTCTTTCACAAGTGTTAATAAAATTTTTTGTGCCTGGAGAGAATATTACTTAGAGAATTATTTAGCTGGCCTAAAATACTGCGCCCAAGATGCAAACCCGGCGGCACTGCGGGTTTGTATCCATACTTTACCTTTCCCACTAAAGCGACATACAAAACCTTCACCGGAAAAAAATAAAGATTTATAACCACCAACTTTGGTAATTTTATATTCCAAGCCTTCAGTAAAAGCAACAATATTTCCGGTATCGACAACATAGTCATCATTAACGTCAATTTCTATCATTGCACCATAAGTATTAAACCATAGGTCGCCAACACCACTGCAACGAATTAGAAATAGTTTTTCTCCGGAGAAGAACCCTTTCACCATTCCCTGCCATTTAGACTCGACAGTAACACCTCGTGTCGAAGCAACAAATGCTGAGTTTTGTAAATAGATAGTATCACCATCGAGATACTGGTGATATAAATCACCAGGTGTCGCAGGCGCAATACCAATTTCACCCGGAGCATTCTCGGCCGTAAATTCATTAATAAATATACTTTCGCCCGTTAAAAATCGCCCCAGCCCACCTTTTACTCGGGTTTTCATTTTTACATGAGTATCCATGGTCGCCATTGAAGAAGCTTCTACTTTAAGCATCTGATTAGCTGGTATTTTTACTGTCAGGTAGCTGTAGTCAGGGCGACCTTCAATAGTATAAGGAAACCCTAAGTATTTCTCAGGATCAATAATAGGGTTAACCGCTGTAGACTCGTAAACGGCCTCAATTTTTACCGTATCAGGTAATACTACCTCCATCGGAGTTACTTCAAAATCAAAGCCTATTTTTTTGAAAGCCGCAGCATATTTCTTAGCGCTAGCTTCATCTAGATTTTCTTTAATAACAAGTGGTGCTTGCTTAATGATAGATACGACTTTGTCATTACTTATTTTGAACATTGTTGCAAAAGCATTGATAGCGGTTTCATGCCCAACCCCTTCACGCAATTCTCCGGTAAGCAAAATGTTATATTTTTTTTCCGACATTTTTTAAGCCTTATGCACGTCTCGCGCGAAGATTTGGTGACAATAGCGAACCAAAGCTTCTTGGATTATGAGATTGACACCACACCGTACCACGGCCATTAAATTTACATACCAGACCTTCACCCCCCAAAAAGGAATGTAGCCAGCTCTTACCAGCCTTAGTGATAGAAAAATCTAGAGTTTCATTAAATGCGACAATATGTCCAGTATCGACAATATATTCACCGTCAACTTCGATAGGATAAATAGCGCCAAAAGACGACACGATAATCTGGCCACTTCCTTTTAGGTTCACCCAAAAAACACTCTCTCCGGACAGGATAGATTTAAAGCCCTGCCAACCCAGGTCAATATCGACACCTTCTGTGCAGGCAAGAAAGGATCCCCCTTGTACGATCAGATTTTCCTGATCAAGTGTCATCTTCATCATATCACCGGCTAGGTTAGTTCCTAGTATCACTTCACCATGGCTCTCGCCGGGCTCAAAATGATTGAGGAATATTGATTCTCCAGCGATCAAGCGCTTGGCTGCTTTAAATAAACTGCCAGACTTTTTTTTGTGAGTAGAAGTAGTAATCTTCATATGCCCACTCATGGCAATCATAGCGCCAGATTCCGCAGTAAGTGCTTCCCCTTTTTGTAAACTCACCCTGGCTGCGGTGTTGCCCGGCTGATGAATCAATTCTATGTCCATGAGATGCCCTAATATTTGTACGTATAAAAAAGTGATAGATGCCTATTAACACTCTTAAGAACTCATCGTGAATTTTTAAGAACCAACTACTTATAATGTCTTATAGTTTGGGGTTTAACCAAGCAGCAAGCCCAGAAATACTTCGTGATTGCAAAATAATCTTACCCTTTCCTTCTACTCGCGTGACCAGACCTTCACCACCAAAGAAACTAGAAAAAATTCCTCCGGCTAACTGCAGCTTAAGTTTAATGCCCGGCTCATAAGCGACAAGGTGTCCAGTATCAACAATAAACTCTCCATCGATATCTTTCTCAAGCAAGGCTCCATAAGCCCCATAAAAAACCTTACCGCTACCGCTCATATGCAAGCGGAAAAGACCCTCTCTGGCAATCCAAGAGACAAAGCCTGCCCACTGCAACCCCAACGTAACCCCTTCTGTACAGGCAATAAAAGCGCCTGGTTGCAGATTAAAAGCTTCGTTATTTAACTCAATACTTTTAATTTCACCGGGATTAGCGGGGGCCAGTACCAATTTACATGGCTTATTCCCGTTGTTACTAAAGCGGCTAATGAACAGGGATTCATTACCTAGAAATTTTCGCAACAGGCCTTTAATAAAGCCCCCATTAAAAGACGCCGTTAAATCTAGCGCAGGATCCATACTCGACATTGCATCCGATTCGCTGACAATACTGTCACCCGGATCAAGGGTAATGTCGACATAAGAGAACGCTTGGCCGCCTTTGATATCACTTTTCATTTTTTTTATTCTCACTTGGTGTTGAGTCGGCAGGTACCGACTCAACAAATGCTCTCACACGACTTTGTAACGCTTTGAATGACTGCGACAATTCTGCAGATACGAACTCATTTTGGTACTGAGCAATAAGTTCGTTCAAGTGGGCGATACGACTATCGGTGGCAGGATGTGTGGACAAATATGCCATAGCCTGTTCAATCACTGCCTTAGCCTGCTCATCTTCAATACTTGCTAATTGCTCTGCCTCTTGCGATTTCAATTTAGCAAAAAAATCCACCAAACCACGGGGGTCAATGCCGGCCGACACTAATAGTTCTAGTCCTTTACTATCCGCTTGTTGTTCGTAGCGACGAGAATAGCTTTGGTTTAATAATAAAGGAGCAGCACTACTTAACACAGCTAGTACACCACTGACATCGCCTAACATACCACTAATTAAAATATAAATACCTGCGGCTCCCATAACATTTCTAATGCCATGCTGCTGTTCGACATGCATGATTTCATGCGCCAACACACCCAATAACTCTTCTGCACTTTGTGCTTTGAGAATAAGCGATGAATGAATCACTATCTTGCCCCCAGGCAGAGCAAAAGCATTGACGGCCGAATCATTAACAATCGAGAATTGGTAAGAGTAACGACTGTCTGGTAGCGCTTCTATTAACGGCGACACTAAAGGCGCCAATGCTTCTTCAGCCTTCACATCCTCCATGAACTGAGCGCCAATACGATATTGCGCAAGAGCACTCTCGCCTAAAGACTGCTCCCAGCTTACCGGAACCTCAGGAGCTATCGCGCCAGTAACTAAATCCATCCGAAAAAGTAAAAATAAGGGCACTGCAACTATAATAGCAGCAACCATGGCCAGTAATGCCCAACCTGAAGCCCTCTTAGCTCTAGCTTTGCTAAGTAGGCTTTCAACAGAGGGAATAGCCTTGAGGGAAGGGTCATGTAGAATTTGACGATCGCTAGTATAAAAATTCCATTCGGGATAACTTGGGTGAGTAAAAAAGACAAGGCGGTTACTCGCTCCTCCCATATGGACATTGATATCGTGAGAAGAACAACGAATATGCTGGCCGGCAATAATGAAATCCAGTTCACGCGCACTGACGACTAGCCGACCGGAACTACGACCATTGTCGAGGCTACTATGAAACGCCTGACACGCATATTCTTTCATCTAACTCGCTATCGTCCTGTATCCAGATAAAGTGAAAGAATATCACCTTATGCCACAAATTCCAGGCCAATAGTGTTATGAATTTTTATTATTGTTATAAGTTTGCCTACCTTTAGGCATAAAAAGTACTATCAAGAGCAAATAAGTGCTCTCAAGAACTCCTTGTTAATCACCTTTCGTCTATGTCTTAGCGAGCGCTTCATCATGTACAAAAGTAGAAGGCCTTTGTACATGAATAAACTAGGCAACCAGCATTAACGCCTTTTTTGCTGCTTCTGCGCCTGTTCAAACAATGCTGCCATAGTACCCACTTTAGCGCCGCCAGCAGATTGATTAGAGCCAGAGTATGATTTCTTTTTACCGCCATTACTGCGGCTAGGTCGATCACCACCTTTGCTGGAGGATTGTTCTCCTGGCACATCGTCTAAACGCATGGAGAGAGCAATTCGTTTGCGTGAAGCATCAACCTCCATCACTTTAACCTTGACTATATCGCCAGCTTTTACAACCTCTCTTGGATCTTTCACAAAGGTATTAGACAAGGCAGAAATATGCACCAAGCCATCTTGGTGGACACCCACATCAACGAAGGCACCAAAATTGGTAACATTAGTGATTGCACCTTCCAAGATCATTCCAGGTTCAAGATCAGATATTTTTTCAACCCCATCCTGGAATTGTGCCGTTTTAAACTCGGGCCTTGGGTCACGGCCGGGTTTCTCCAGTTCTTGGATAATATCTTTTACCGTCGGAACACCGAAGGTTTCGTCAATATAATCATCCGCCTTCAAGGTTCTTAAGAAGCCCGCGTCACCGATTAAGCCTGAGATATTTTTTTCATTCTTGTTAGCAATACGCTCAACCACTGAATAAGATTCAGGATGCACAGCCGATGCATCGAGGGGATTTTCGCCTTTAGCGATACGCAAAAAACCAGCAGCTTGTTCAAAAGCTTTAGGGCCCAAGCGGGTCACTTCTTTTAATTGCTCGCGATTTTTTAGTGCGCCATTTTTGTTGCGAAATTCTACAATATTATTAGCAATAGTTTGATTCAGACCCGACACACGTGCTAACAAAGGTGCCGATGCAGTATTTAGCTCCACACCTACCCCGTTCACACAGTCCTCTACTACTGTATCCAAGGACTTAGCCAAACGCGACTGAGATACGTCGTGCTGATATTGACCAACACCAATGGATTTAGGATCAATTTTTACCAATTCTGCCAATGGATCTTGCAAGCGACGGGCGATTGAAATTGCACCTCGAATCGTTACATCAAGATCAGGAAATTCTTTAGCCGCAAACTCCGATGCGGAATATATAGATGCACCCGACTCATTCACCATAACCTTTTGCACGTTCAGATCTTTATGGTCTTTCAGCATATCGCCAACAAATTTATCTGTTTCGCGGCTGGCAGTACCATTACCGATGGCAATCAAGCGCACATCGTGTTTCTTGCACATGGCAACAAGTGTCATTTCGGCTTCGCGGACACGATTTTGGGGCGGTGTAGGAAAAATTGCTCCGTGATCTAATACCTGCCCAGTGGCATCCACAACAGCCACTTTAACACCTGTGCGAAGTCCAGGGTCAAGGCCGATAGTCGCTTTTTGTCCGGCAGGGGCAGCTAGCAATAAATCTTTCAAGTTGCTGGCAAATACTTCTATCGCATCCGCTTCGGCGCGCTCACGTAGATCACTGAGTAAGTCAGTCTCTAAATGGGTCGCCAGCTTTACTCGCCACGCCCAACGTACACACTCAGCTAACCAAGCATCCCCTGCACGTCCTTCATCAGCAATATTCCAGTGTTGAGCTACCATAGTTTCACAGGGGTGGCTCTGTCCTGGCTCTAGGTCATTTTCTAATGTAAAGGAGATATTTAGAATACCTTCATTACGCCCACGAAACATCGCCAATGCTCGGTGAGAGGGTACTTTGGCAAAGATCTCCTTGTGTTCAAAGTAATCGCGAAATTTTTCACCCTCAGATTCTTTTCCGCTAATCACTTCAGCTTTTAAATAAGCGTCATTACGCAAGAATGAACGCAACTTTTCTAACAGCGCGGCATCTTCACTAAAACGCTCCATAAGGATTTGCTTAGCACCATCCAAAGCCGATTTGATATCTACAATCTTGTGCTCTTCGTTGAAGAACGCTTGGGCTTCCGCTTCAGGTGCTTTAGATGGATCACCAAATAATAAGTCTGCTAGAGGCTCTAGACCCGCTTCGCGAGCGATTTGAGCTTTTGTCCGACGCTTAGGTTTATAAGGCAGGTACAAATCTTCTAATAAAGTCTTGGTATCAGCGGCATTAATCTGAGCACTCAACTCCGGCGTCAGTTTTTCCTGTTCATCAATGGACTTTAGAATTGTGGCCCTTCTATCTTCTAATTCACGCAGATAATTGAGACGCTCATCGAGTTGACGTAGCTGGGTATCATCAAGGCCTCCTGTTACCTCTTTACGATATCGAGAGATAAAAGGAACGGTGGCGCCTTCGTCAAGAAGTTGGACTGATGCTATAACTTGCTGTTCACTAACGCTCAATTCTTGAGCAATGCGAGAATGGATGCTACTCATAGATTGTTACTTATACTGTATTTGTCTTCAAGGAAGCGCGATTATGCGAATTTCGAAGGCTATACACAATCTTATATTTGTATAATTTTTTAGATGGTAACAATTATCACAACTAAGAGGGGTCAGATTACTGTGAACAGACTGCGTTATAACTATTAGATATATAAAAGCAGGGAATATCGAAGAAAAGCAACATGAAGTCCAGAGAAAGCCAATAACATAGTTCTTTTCATAGCTGAACGCATATTAGGATAGATATTTTAAAAACAAATTAATATACAGAATATTCCAGATAAAAAACTAAAATTATTAATCATTACATCAATCAATAAAACGCAGTTTTATCATCATTATTGTATACCAAGAGAAATAATTAAAATTTATCAGTCTGAAATAAATTAAAATATTTTAGTTATTGTAGGTTTGCAACATGTTAAATATTTACTGCCGCATTGTAAGTTTGCTTAAAAAAGTAATACAACATCAGTATCGGTAAATCATTTAACATATGCATCAAATAGCCGGCATATATCTTCACAAGAACACACCAACCTTGCGCAAAAGAGATTCAATACAAAATTTTCATACACAATAGAATTAGCTATATATTTCACTACAAAAACCTAAACGCTCATAATCACAGAGGTTATGGTTTACTGCTAGCGAACTTAATTTATTTTTGATACGAGGCTATTTACTAAAGAAATAGAGTATAAGATATGCGTAAGAAGATCAGAGTAATACCCTGACCTTTCCCCCAAATATAGCCATAAGGCTATGTATAGCAGTAAGCAAACCTGTTAACAGAGCTTAAATCAATCGTTTAAATTATTTGTTATTTGACTTAAAAGATTCTGCAGACGTGAGAGCTTATCTCCACCTACATCTTTTTCCATAACAGTATGTTTCTTTTCAACTTCAGGTTGAATTCTACTGTGCAACCTCTTTCCCTTAGCACTTAAACGAATGTTTTGCGCCCGCTGGTCATAGCGGTTTGCTTTTCTAACCACAATGCCATCATCAGAGAAACGCGCAAGAATTCTTGACAGACTGGGGCTTAAAATCCCACTTTCATGTGCAAGTTGTTGCGCATTTAATTCACTGTGCTTGTGTAACTCACGAATCACCCTCCATTGTTGCTCAGTCATATCATAACGAGTCAATACAGGTTTAATATAAGCGACTGTATTCTCGCGTGCTTTTAAAAGTAAACTAGAAATAGATTCAATATCTGTGGCCATTTCCTTTGTCTCGCCCATTAACGTACCTTTTATAATAGACAACTCTATTATGTTTTACTTGTTAATTGAGGACAACAAATGATTTTTTTTTAATAAAAATATGAAAATAAAAAAAAGGGCGCAAAATGCGCCCTAGAACTCCTTTGGAAGAGTGGTGAAATCTTTAGTTAACTAATATTTAAGTTGTCGAACTGCGAGTCAATACTCCATCGTCGCCGACAGAATCTAACTTTTCAAATGCAATATAACGATCAAGCTGAGCGCCGGAGCCCAAGTTTTGTGGGATACCATTATTCGCATATAAAGAGGCGAAATTCGCTTCCTCACCGTGCAGTGCCATATAGTTCAATACAATGCAGTCAACGCCATTTTCAGCGTTATTCGCCATCGGACTACTTCCTGTATTAACGTTACCATCTGGATTCATATAACCTAGCTGCTGATGCACCGCTTGCTCTTCTGGTGTGGCACCTTTGATAACTGGGCGTCCTTCGGGATCGTAAACCAAGCAAAACTGGCAGCGAGTATCTTGGTTATCCCCTTGCCACATGAATTTGCCACGACCTAAACCGTTTTCAATTTGATTATTCGCAGATAAAGAGCCGTCACTATAGAGAGCGATCATCACAGGCACACGCTGACGATGGGCATATTCCAATACCGCACCCATAGCACGACCAGCACGCAGATCTCGCACTTCACCAGTGCCACGACCTTGTCCATGATAATCATAGCCACCCATGGAAATATGTCCTGCACCAGCATAAGAGCTAACAGTTGTCGAAGGCCCACCAACAGCCAACTTCATCACTGCCGCTGTTTTTTGGAATTCTCGATCATTAAGCTGATCACCAGGTGTTGCGCCTGCGTCGCCACTAGTGAAAATATCGACAATATCTGGATCAACCGCAATATCTAGAACACTAGGATCATCGTAATCATTTGCTAAGCCGGCAGTCTCAACATAAGTACACTTGAGACGCTCACGTAATGCTGCATCTAGGCCAGCAAGACCAGGTGCGTCCAGCTTTAGATCACTCATACGCGAAACAGTTTCCATTACAGCAACCACTTCTTGAGCACTGAGGCCATCAAAGGTTCCGACTTGCACTAAACCGAGGGCATCAGTTCTGCGATCGACTTTTGTTTCCCTTAACTCATCGAAGTCCACTAGCGATGTGGACTGCATAAATTTATTCGGCAAACGTGAGTTACCGCCACCAACATCGTTATTACGGGAAGCCACCGAGTAAACCAAATCACCCTTAGCACCGGCTAAGTTAATACCTCGGATAGGGTTATGTGGATTGTTGCCAGTATCGTTTTCCGAACGCGAAGGCATAACAAAGCCATTCACATTAGCACGACACTCGACAGACGTTTTATCTAGGATACCGCGTAAAAATGCACTATCTGAATGAAATGCCAGCCCTAATGTTGTATCTGTGTGGTCACCATTACTCGTACCTGTTTCGCTGTCGCCAGCTTCGGTTGCACCAGGCACCATATCACCTGGCAAACCTTGGCGTGCGTAACCAGCAGTACTGAGAAAATCCATCTGGCCGCCGGGGCCGCCAACCAATACGTTAGAGCCTGCGGTATTAGCGCCACCAGCCAAATCGAAGGCAATGAAAGGCACTTTACCGTTACCACCTGTGATACCGCAGTCATTGATACGTTGGGCAATATCAGCGGATAACTGGGCATTTGCTGGCATGGAAGCGGCCAAGGTGCCAAATAAACTTCCACCAACTAATGTTCCCATACCAGTAGTAAAACCCTGCGCGAGAAACTCCCGTCGACTTTTTGGCCTTGGATGACAATTATGCATCAAGGGTTCATCGAGGCCTTTAAACAAACTTTTCTTCGCCATTATTTCGTCCACCCTTTCCTATTGCATTAACATGGCTGCGCTAGCAAGTACGGAAGTACATACCGCGATAGCCTTGGTATTTTGGTTATTGGTTTGCAGCTTAGGCAACAAGCCCTGGTGTTCAGGCGCTGCATTAACCAGTTTGTCTTTAATGTCATCGGCATCTGGCTGTGTGGCAAAAGTGCCACCCCCTACTATCAACATACGGTCAAGCAGAGGATCAATCAGCGCATCCATCATCGCAGGAGTGCTAAGATCACCGTAATTGCCAAAGTACGAACTGCGCAGTGCATTATCATTAATCAGCTCAGAGCAGTACGCCAGCGATAACTGTGTGATGGCCGACTGTTGTGACGATAAGAAAGCGTTAGGGGCAACAGCACCAGGTAGTGAACGGCGCACTTCACTTGTGTAAAAATCATATACACGGCTGGAAGGCACTGTGGTTATGGCCGATAGGTTTTGGAATATTTCATCAAATAAGCGTAAACCGAAGTCAGGCTGTGTTTCCGCCGCCACTGGCGCAGCCGCCGCCGGAGTCGGATCAGCTGGACGATTATAAGTGTTGCTACCAATCTGCTCGAAAGTTAAGAAGAACAAGTCATTAAGCTGTCCTTCTTCCAAGCCAATAAGTGTACCTGTAGGTGTAGTCGACAAAGGCACCCCTACTTCTGAGCTGTAATTACCTGCGTTGACAGTGACATCTATATTGGCAAATGCTTGGCCTATATCAGCCTCACTACCATTAATACCAATACGCATACCTTGGATATTAATATCGCCTGAAGGCACCGCATCTCGATCTAAGCTGATAAAGAAAGGCGAACTGAACAAATAACTGTAGTCATCGAAGACTTCAACTGAAAACACTACATAAGCCTGAGGCATATCCACCAAGTGAGAAACACCGAATAGCAAGAAGTATTTCTGACCAACACCAGCATCAAAGTTAGCTGTGATTTGCTCTTCAGTTAACACTCGATTATGAATAGCTAGCAATCTGACGGTACCTTCCCAAGGGCGAGCATTATCCGGCTCATTACCTAACACTAGGACAAAAGAGTCATCCCAGTCATTGATATTACCGGCAAACTCATCGCTAGTATCTTGCGATATAAGCTCACCGTTAACATAGATACGTCGTCCCTCAACAGGGTCATAAGTCGCCACCACGTGTTGCAAAGTTGCTTGCAAGACTTCATCTGCCGATGGAGTATCTAAAGAGGGCATGCCGTTTTCATCAGAATTTTCAGAGCGAGTTAAAAACCGATAGTCATACAGATTCTGATTCAAGCTAAAGTTACGGGCATTCGTACCACCGGAGTAGGTAATGATACGGGACTCTTCTTGAGTCACATTGCCAGGTACAACCCAAGCTTCAACAGAATATTCACCTGTTAAGCGAATTAGGTCATTGAGCTTTTTACTTGCGATAGTAGTGCCGGTTGCTTTGCCATTGTCTTTAATCCGAATACCAAACGAACCGACCCAGTCAACAGATGGTGTCAGATTCAAATCCAATGCGGGATCGACACCACTGGTATCAAAGGCAACAGAGCCCGCTCCCTGTTTAAATTCGTAAAGAGCAATAGTGTCAGTATCAAAGCGACCACCACTGCTGGCAATCACACCATTTTCAATAATGTTAATCGCCCGGCTAACAAGGAAGTCGGGATTGATTGGCTCTGGATCAGCGACGCCGTTATTCACGAAGTTATTGATTGCCGCCAACATTTCTTGTGCACTATATGCTGCCGGTAGCAAGGTTCCCGATGGATCAGCCCATGAGTTATGACCTTCCTGCATTCGTCTAACAAAACGTGAGCTGGCAGGGTTATTAACATCAATCAATGTGCGAGCAGCAAAATATGCTGTATCAATGTTACGGCTAGCAAAAAATGGTTGCTGACGTGTAGCACTGTCTTCGGAGTGACACTCGATACAATTGCCTGTCGCGGTATTGGCGAGAATGGGCTGATAGATATAGGTGTTAAACGCGGCCGAATCAGTGGGCAAACGGCGTGTAGCACCAACCTCACGTTCCTCGGGTGCAGTGAGCACAATAGCATTACTGCTGGCACCAGTTGCCGTGGCCCAAGATTGAATGAAGTTTTGCAGAATATCTGCAGCTGCTGGACTCCAAGCGTTGTGACCTTCTGCGGCACGTTCAACCAAGCGAGAGAGGACAGGTGTTGCCTTATCCACTAAAGGCAAAGTTGCCTCATAGGCCAAGTTAATATCATCACGGCGCATGAATAGTGGTTCTTGACCAACAACCTCGTTGTGGCAAGCACCACAGCGATCATCGCCGGCAACATTGTTCCACAGGTTTATTCTAAATTGCAGCACATCGTCAGTTGCTGCCGCAGGGCCATTATAAACAAGTCCGGTGTCTTCAGAGGTGGGAGGCGGAGGCGTGCCTGCCTCGTTCTGTTGACCACTATCACCACCGCCACAACCAACAAGTGTGGCAAACGTTACGGCAGAAATAAGAGAGGAAAATCTTTTTATTGCTGTAAGCCTCATGATTTATTCTCCCTTACAGTAGTTGGCGGAACTGGCAAAAATATGCTTCAGGTTACCGTCTGCCTGAAACTCGCTCACTAAAGAACTCACTTGTGCTAGATCTTCACTACTATGAGGCGTACGCAAACATACTGTTTTAAAGACACGCTCTACATGGCATTGGGCAAATGCTTGAGTATTCGCCAACTCTTGAAACATGGAGCTTGCACCTGTGCCTCGTCCTGGTAAGGAGGTATCCCAACCGATCACCGCATTTTTACCCTCGCGCCAATAGTTGGCCCAAGAATCATCAGGCGTTCTATAGCCTGGGGCAAAGGTAGCATCGTTGTTGAAATATTTTGATTGCACTGTGCCAGCGGTGTACTCAACCTGACCATTTTCTCCCGTAGGATCATTTTCAGCATCAAAGGCATAATTGTGATATGCCAAAGATTGAGTCAGAGGATCCATACCACTGTGACAACCGATACAGTTATTCAAAAATACACGCGAATCGCCACCAGGGCTGCGCGACACATCCTGTCTTATACGGTCAGGTATTCTGGTCACATCGTGCACTTGTTCTAAGTCTAAGCAAAGATGGTTGAGTAAGGTAAAACGGAAAGCTGCGCGATTAGTTCCGGCAATTAGAAAGGCTTTGGCGCTTGCGCGAGAAGTTACCACACCAGAAGCGCCACCACTAGCAAAGGCAGGAACTAGTGAAGATTGAGGGCGCGCTTCTAGGTCATCTTTTAAGCTAAAGCCAGGGTCACCATTAAGTTCGAGACCAGCTTCAAGCTCCATATAGTGATTATTATTGTTGACGGCGTAAGAGGCTGAAGGCCCATTACCTACATACAACACATCCTCATATAAAAGACCGCGAAAATCTCTCTCATCACGGACATAGCCGATGGCAGTTGCCGTATAATCATTGAGATCCGCGAAGGCGTCGGACTCACGATTTGTCCAGGGAGAGGCCCAGTTCTTCAGGGTTACATTATAAAAGCTGTGATCTGCATCATTATCAATCGCCAACCGAGCTGCTTGATAACCACCATTGGCACCACCAGTGTTAATCAGATTTACCATCTGGCTTAAAATTGACTGGCTCGGTAAATTGCCTGTTAATCGATCATGTATACGCTTAGCTTGATCTTCAGGTGTTGCATTAACCACTGATCCATAGATCAGTCCTGCGATACCCAAGATCAGCGTCGATGCTTTAAACCTCCTGCAGAGGCGCTGATATTCACCTAGTTTTATTGTCATCTCACAACTGCCTTAATTTTTTGTTAGCCCTTTATATAACGTCTCTTAGCAAAGTGCTGTGTTTACCAAATTTAAATCCTTTAACTTAATTTCCTTGCCTTGAATTACTTGTTGGTTATTGGCTTTCTAAGATTGTTAAAATCTTGCGCCATTTATCCCCTTTTATATAATTCCTTCTATATTTCAAATACTTCGCATGTCTTTATTTGCTTCTATAAAGTGACATTTTTTGTTTTTTTGCTGACACAAATTGTCATTTTTAATTCCCAAAATATGACAATTTTTGTCAAAAAAGCCAGCAACAACTGGTCGAAAGCCTTATATGGCGGGCTTTTGCGCACAATATCCACTGTCAAAACATTTTCTCATTCAACAATAGAAACGCAGGAAACATACCGAAAAGATAAACATTTGATCAGAGTTCACTAGTGAGCACCCAAGATGAGAATCATGTCACAAAATTTACGCCTTGATCTCAAAATTATTTCACTTAGCTAAAAACCCATGATTTAGAATGCAGTTATCTAGCCTTAATTGAAGTGCCAGTTTAGCCTGTTTTTTAAGCACAATGGCGATAGGGCAACAAAAAACCTATTTAAGTTCTCAAAAAATACAAATTATTATAATTTTGTTTAAAAATAGGCACAGGTTTTGTAGAACAAAACACTTATGATGCGTGAATGAGTTATGAAAGTGTCCGTGTCTGGGGATATGCTAACCAGTATTGTCTAACGCGATAAATACTAAGCGGCTTAAAGGCCTTCAGATCAACGTTCAAGCTGGCAATCTGTTTACAATCACGACATCATCATTAATTACATTCGAAACAGTTACACCCGACAAACCAAACTCATCTAGAGAAACACCGAGTATAGCGATCACTCACATGAAGAAGACATATTTTTCATCAGCAGCAGTATTATTTGTCGCCGCGCTATTAAATGGCTGTGATGTATCCAATAATAATGGATCTTCCGAGGGAGCAGGTTCAGGCCAAGCAGGCGATCCCGTCATTGTAGATTTTCCCATTGCCTACATTGAGCGCCCCGTACCTTTGGGCATGGAAGAAGATAATATGCCCATGGCCATACTGCCTGATGACGTACAAGATCCTGCGGCATTTCGTCCCGGAGCAAGGCTATTTATAAAAGATAGAGCTTCTGTCTCTGCTGCTGCTCGAGTCATTACTGATGATGTTTTTCCTGACACGCCTCCACCGGACGGTAGCACCGAGCCTGCAACGCCAGCACTTTATGACGTGCGAGATCTCAGTGTGAACCCAGAAGGTACGAAACTAGCATTCGCTATGCGTGCGCCTGAGATCCCCAATGTGGATGACGAGGATCAGCCTACCTGGAATATATGGGAATACGATATTGAAAATGATGCGCTGACCCGTGTTATTGAATCTGATATTACCGCCGAACAGGGACAAGATCGCTTTCCTGTATACCTGCCCGATGGCAGCCTTGTTTTCTCATCTACACGCCAACGAACTTCGCGCTCAATCCTATTAGATCAAAGCCGACCACAATACTCTTATACCACCGAGAGTGATTCGGATAGACGCGCCTTTACTCTGCACCGTATAGATGAAGACCGAGAAGTTATCGATCAAATATCTTATGGAAGAGGACACGATATCTACCCGACTATTCTGGATGACGGCCGCATTATGTTTTTACGCGGTGATAACACGTCAAGAGCCAACCGAGATCGCCTCAGCCTTTATACTATGAATCCAGACGGCAGCAATGTCAGTCTGAGTTATGGTTTCCACAGCCCATCTGGGGCAAGAGCTCAAGAAGTCGATCCAGATCAAGGGGCATTGGTAAAACCTGTTCAAATGCCGGATGGACAGATTATGGTGTCCTACAGACCTCGTTCTACTCGTTTACTCGGCGGTGACATATTTACTGTCGACACAGAAAACTATATCGATCTAACCCAACCCACCAGTGCTAACTTGGGCGCCACAGGACCGGCTGAAGCATCGGCCTCTTTTGGCGAAGTGGTACTGGAATCCCAATCGCCTCACGGCTATTTTAACTCTGCTTATCCACTAGAAGATAATACTGGCCGCTTGCTGGTCAGCTGGATGCCATGCCTAGTACAAGGCTTCCGTTTTGGTATCTACGTGCGTGTGGTCAACAACGATATTGTTGAAGATGGTGAAGTGGTTGGTGTTGATACTCGCTATCAATTAATCAATATCGATGGTGAGCTGGTTGACCGCGACGGCAACACATTAGCAGACGGCGTTGACCCAGTTGAGATTATGCAAGATGAGATTATCTCCTTACCTTGCAGTAGCGACGCTTTCGATAATGACAATATCACGGTTTCCGATCCGCAATTCGGTGTCTGGATTTACGATCCTGCGACGCAGACACAAGACCCTGTGGTATTGGCAAATGAAGTGGGCACAATGTTCACCGACGCAGTGGTATTTGAAGCCAGAACACCCCCGACGTTTATTCCTGATGCTGGTGCAGATGAGTTCTCTCGCCAACTTATCGATGAGAACGTAGGTGTTCTTCACATCCGCAGTATCTATGATTTTGACGGTCAAGATATCAGTGCCGACGGTATTGTTGCCATGGCCGATCCATTGCGCACACCAACAGATAGCCGCGAAGTGCGCTTTGTTCGCTTCTGGGAAGAAGCCCTAGCACCTCACGATGATGAGTATGAGATCGATGCTGATTTAGTACAAGGGCGAAATGGGCAACCTGGGCGAGGCATTATTGGCTACGCTGAAGTATTCCCCGATGGTTCAGTCATGACCAAACTCCCTGCCAATGTCACCTTTAGCATGGAATTTATTGATGCTAATGGTCGTCGTGTCGACGGCCCGCTAGGCATTCGCCATTCCAATTGGCTTAATGTTCGTCCAGGGGAAGTGCGTACATGTAACGGCTGTCACACAGCCGCAAGTACCGCACCACACGGTCGTATGGATGCCGAGCCTGAATCAGCAAATGAAGGGGCACTGGCACAAGTTGCATTTCCTAACACCGCTCTAAGAGACCCTTTTGGCACCCCCTATAACACCCCAGATACATTGCCAGAAATAGGTGAAACGATGGCGCAATATTATGCGCGCGTGCGTCAAGCAGACCCCGGCTTTGAAGATGATCCTCTGCTACCATCGCTGGATATTACTTATACCGATGAGTGGACTGATCCAGCCAGTGGTGCAACACCGGGTACAGATATATCGCTAGTTTACGGTGTGCCAGATGCAACTACGGGACGCGGTGGCCCAGACAATTTGCAAACATTACCGCCAGTACTAGTCGGCAGTTGTCTGAGTGAGTGGAGTTCTTTATGCCGTATCGTGATTGATTATCCGGACCATATTCAACCGATCTTTGAAGTGGATAGAACAGCCATGGTCGCCGGCGCCAGTGTCAATGTGACATGTACAAACTGCCACAGTACTGTCGATCCCGATGGTAACCCCCAAGCACCGGCACCTAATTCAGAAATTCTTGTAGCAGAAGCTGGTACTCAGCGCTTTGTTAATTTCTTGCAACTTGACTTTACTCCTGTTGTATCACCCCTCGACAATAATATGACGTTCTTGAAGGCTTACGACGAGTTTTTCGCTACCGGCGATAACGTTCAAATACTAGACGCTGGCGGCAATTTAGTTATCCATCAGGTTCCGGTAATACAGGATGGTCAAATAGTATTTAGGCGTATTAACTCTGTCGATGCAATGGGGAATTTATTATTCGAAGCGCTTGACGGTGCTGGCGCTACAGTATGTGCGCCACTGAGTGATACCACTGTAACATTCGTACTAGATGCTGCTGGCCTCAACGTTAACTGTACTGAGCTAGAAGTACAACGAGATAGCATGGGCGTGCCAATTTTAGATGCTGCTGGCAACCAAATCCCCATTCCAGAAACAATGCCCGCTGTTGATAATGATCGCTATCTCACTGCTCGCAGAGCCAATGCGCCACAAAATCAACGCTTCTTTGATGTTTTCGCACCTGGCGCACCCCATGACGGATACCTGACACCAGCGGAATTAAAACTCTTCTCAGAATGGTTAGATATCGGTGGGCAATACTACAATGAAATATTTAAGGCACTGGATGATTAAAGCGTTTGATACGTAAGGGGCTGTTGACACTAATGTAAGCGCTCCTGTTTAATTCGTGCAAAGCTCTACAACGGAGCTTTGCCTTTATTTAAAGTCGCTTAAAAAGCCACGATTGTTTAAGAATTAAGGAATCACTGTTTGAGATATTTACTCAGCCGCAAGCAAATCACATTTTTTAAGATCATGTCGATCGTAAGATTTCAATGTGCGTCAACATCATTAATAATACATAAAGTGTCAACAGGCATAATGCTTGTTAACATAGCCCGACTAAAATCTTTTTATGTTAACTAACAATGGCGTTCCACTGAGTTTATTAGGATGATGATAAAACGTTTTGCTGGCGTTGTGATTTCCTGCCTATGTTGTTTGGCGCCAGTTGCCCAAGCTGGCATATGGGATTTTTTCGTAGACGAAGGCTTACATCTTGTCGTCAGCGACCCTTATGTTGAAATGCGCACAGGCCCGGGGCGAGGCTACCCTGTTTTTCATGTGATCGAAAAAGGGCAAACCTTACACTTGTTCAAAAAACGTACAGATTGGTACAAAGCTGAAACCAAAGATGGCGTCAAGGGATGGATAAAGCGCTCAGAATTATCCAAAACTCTTGGGCCAGATGGCTCTGAAGTAGATTTCTCTGCGCCAAACTGGCAGGACTATGTAGATCGACGCTGGGAGTTCGGCGTCCTGGGCGGTAATTTTGAAAGTAGCGACGCGCTGACAACCTACCTAGGGTTTAATTTAACGCAAAATATATCGGCCGAATTGAAGTACACACAAACCTTCAGTTCAGTTTCAAATAACAAACTATTGAGTATCAACGCTGTACATAAACCTTTTCCATCGTGGAAAATTTCACCGTTTTTTACGCTAGGTGCAGGGGAAATTAAGATTTCACCCAGCTCCAGTTTAGTGCGAAGTGAAGAACGTGAAAATCCTGTCTATACCGTTGGTGGTGGGACATTCGTTTATATATCGCGCAGGTTCTTGTTCAGGTTGGAATACAATAATCACACGTTGCTGACAAAGCGCGAAGACAATGAAGAGGTTGAAGAATGGAAAGCAGGATTCAGCGTATTTTTTTAATACGTCTACTGTTGACAGCAACGCTAGCAGCACTGCCAGGTGTTGCTCTTGCACAAGAAGACGATGGTAGCGATATCCGCGAAAAAACCGTTCTTGATGCCGTTATTGATCCTGGTCTAGATCGTCGAAAAATAGATGAAGACAAAATCGACACAGAAAACTTTGAAGTTGGTTTTTACGCCGGTGTGATGAGTTTTGAAGACTTTGGCTCAAATAATGTCTTTGGCTATCGCCTGTCCTATCTCATATCTGAAGATTGGTTCTTAGAAGGCGTTTATGGCATCACAGAAGTGGGCGAGGCTACGGTAGAAAGTCTATTTACGGTAGATATTTTAGGTGATGATCGCGAAGTCGATTACTACAATTTATCATTAGGTGTTAATTTATTTCCCGGCGAAATTTTTATGGGAAGTAACTACGCGTTTAATTCCAATTTCTTTTTGATACTGGGCGCGGGTAATACTTCTTTTGCCGATGATGAATTCTTTACCTACAACTTTGGCGGCGGCTTCCGTTTATTCGTCACAGACTGGCTCGCCTTCCGAGCAGATTTTCGCAACCACATCTTTACCCATAACGCTTTGGGAGAAGATAAATCCATCCAAAACTTGGAAACCCATATCGGGCTTTCGCTGTATTTTTAGTTGAGATAAAAGCATGATGAAAAGATTTATATTAGCAATTGTGATGAGTACCTTGGCTGTTACAGCCACTGCTCGCTCCGCCAAGCATGAAGAATTGAGTGGCCCCGCTAAGGATTTCACGCTGAAATCGAACTCAGGCAAGAACATTCGTTTATCTGATTTACGTGGCCGTGCCGTTATGATTAATTTCTGGGCATCTTGGTGTGGCCCTTGCCGTCAAGAAATGCCGCTACTCGATAAATTATCACAAAGATACGAGTCTGCAGGCTTCACCTTGCTCGGTGTTAATGTTGATGCAGATAAAAAGCTCGCAGATAAAGTGCTAAAAGAAATTCCTGTTTCTTTCCCTGTTCTTTACGATCCAACAAGTAAAGTCAGCGAGCTTTATAAAGTAGACGTTATGCCCAGCACAGTACTGGTGGATTGCGACGGCAATTTGAATTATCTACACCGCGGCTACGTTCCTGGTGACGAAAAGTCGTATAAAAGTCGAATCAAAAAATTACTGCGTAGTTGTAACTAATTAATATTTAATATCCTTCCAGAGACGCGCATTATGCGCTTACTCTGGATACTGTAAATAGAAGTAAAATTTTATTAGCAACAATTGTTAAAAGAATTAAAGCAAAATAGCGCACCACGGTAATCACATGCAACGATTGGCCATAAAAAAAGTAGTAATAATTCTACTATCTATTGCGATGAGCGCTTGCTCATCCCTCTCTATCTCTCCTTGGGTAAAGCCCTACGAGCGCGATAATTTAGCCGACGCGATTATGTCATTTGATCGCAACCCAATAGATTCTAGTTTTATGACCCATGGATTTGGCAATAGGGAAGCGGCCATAGGTGCTGAAGGTTCAGGAGGCGGTGGCTGTGGGTGTAATTAATTTTGCATGGAAGAAAGCGCACACGACTCTGCGGATAAGCAGCTGCTTTGTTGTACTATTTTGTGTTGCCAACTACGTTAGCGCTGCGGTATTACCCGAGGATCGAGCGGATGTTTTACTGCACAACTACGATGGTGATGATTCAACCTTTAAAGGCCCTTCTGTTCTTGTCAGAAAACAATTTAAAGAAACCGTTTCTCTCTGGGGCAACTATTACGTAGATATGAACTCAGCCGCATCCATCGATGTGGTTACGCAAGGGAGTGCTTATGAAGAAGAGCGCACAGAGACAAGTGCAGGCTTCGATTACTTACATGATAAGACTGTTTTCAGTGCTAGCTTTACCAACAGCAGTGAGAATGACTACGAAGCCAATAGTTATGCTCTTAGTCTAAGCCAAGATTTTTTTGGTGATTTATCGACACTTAGTATGAGCTACTCCAGTGGCGAAGATGATGTCTACCAAAACACCCGTAACGGCTCAGGCAAAGACGACATTACTGGGCGTATATTGCAAGGTAATGCCGAACATCAACGTTTTGGTATAGGCTGGACACAGGTACTTACCAAAAATTGGATTGTAGCCTTGAATGCCGAAGCTTCTGTGGATGAAGGATTTCTGCGCAACCCCTACCGCAGTGTGCGTTTCATCGGACGCGTCACAGGGGATGTTATCGAAGAGCAACGGCAACAGGAAAACTATCCGACAACGCGTAATAGTGAAGCATATGCATTAAAAAGTATGTACTACATGCCGTGGAGAGGCGCACTAAAACTTGAGTATCGTACTTTCTCTGATAGCTGGGATATTGAGGCTAGTAATTATGAGTTTCGTTATACCCACCCCTTCGGTGAAAAGTGGATAGTAGATTTTCGCTATCGTTTTTACGAGCAAACCCAGGCCAGTTTCTACTCGGATTTATTTAATTTCCGCGATGAATTTCTATTTCGAGCAAGTGACAAAGAGTTAAGTACTTTTGATAATACAACGATAGGTTTTGGGCTGAGTTATGAGCTGAAAAAAGAATGGATTGGCTGGTTTGATCGAGCCACAGTTAATTTATTTTTCGATCATGTTGACTATAGCTACGATAACTTCCGTAATAAACGCTTATCACAGCCTGGTAGCGGTGCTGATGGAGGCCGTGCATTCCAGCCTGGTAGCGAACCACTGTTCGAGTTTGATGCGCAAATAACACGTATCTTTGTCTCTTTATGGTACTAGCTCTAGACCCTATCCACACGAGTACTATAAAAACCAATTGCCAGAGACACCCTTAAGTAATTCGTAATTAGCAGCAACGCTCTTAAAGTGTTACTGCTAGTTATTTTATGTTACTCCATCTCAAAATTATTCCTGCCATATACTTCACAAATTAAGCTTGTTTTTTGTCTATGAAGCTGTCCACAAAATAATAATTTTTTGCACATATTTTTGACATATAAAAAGCTTCTCTTATCGAATTATATAAAATGAGATGCATTCATCTGGGGTTCAGGATTATTAGTGTTACAATTCTCCCCACCACACACAAATATATTTAAAATTATGAAAACACTACATAAAACATGTTTGTTTTTTGCACTTGCATCAAGCACCAGCGCACTAACTCACGCAGCATCTTTAAACGTTGATATAAATAATGATGCTCTGCGAGGTCAGTATAATTTTAGTAGAGAAGACGCAGGCCTAGGTTTGTCTGCGGCAGCTATGGTAACCGATGACAATGGCGAGATTTACAGCTTCACGGTTCGCACCCAAGGCAGACTCAGAAGCCAGCAGTTCATCAGAGGCGGCTTTGGCGGTCGTTTATATCATGGCTCCCCAGAAGGCCCTGATAGCTTCCAGGCTCTAGGGCTAGGTGGTTTTGTCGATGTCACAGTTCCTCAGTTGACAGACATTACTGTTGGTGTTGATCTTTATTACGCGCCAAGTATTGCCATTACAGACGACTTGGACAATTTGAAAGAGTTAACCTTCAAAGTTGCTTATCAACTGTTTGATAATGCCAATGTTTATGCCGGATTACGTTTCCTGGAGATCGAACAGGGCGACTTTGATTACGAATTCGATGACAATGCTCATATAGGTTTCACTCTGCAATTTTAGGGCGATTTATCTTTCCTACAAAAACTGTTGGTGGCGATTCTTTCGCCTACCACACAGGCTCAAATGATCACCATCTAAACAGTTCAACCTATCACTTGCCCTAATATCACTTTATTCTTGCCTAGATATTGTCTCGCTATAGCTACGTCTTATTCAACACAAATTGGATAATAGATCACAAAACCGCCGCAACGCATACTTAGCACACATTTTACCCTGTCGTATTACAAGGGGATTGCTACCCCCAAAGTTTATTGATATTTTTACTTGAAACTATAAACAAATGAAGATACTGTAGTTATATACAGGGTTACTTATAATCAAAAATATCATCAACTAATAATTAATATATAGTTAATAAACAGGAGGCAACTATGGCCGTAGTAGCCGTTTGGAAATGCGATCGAGATGGTGCGATGTTTGACAACAAAAAAGACGCCGAAGAACACGACAAAATGCTGGAGTTGGCAGCAAATATTACTTATCTCATCGAGCAGAATGTTGAAATAGACGAAAAACAAAGCGAAGCCATTGGCCTCTTACTCGCTAAGCATAGAGAAAAATTAGCCGTTGCATGTAAAGGCAAACCCGCTGTTCTTATTATGGATAAAGAAGAATCCGAAGATTCTATTGAAGATAAAGAAAGCGGTACCGTTACTTCACTTGCAGCAAATCAATAACATATACCCTAGTTTCTGTGCGCTTACCACAAAAACTGGATTGATATAAGTTTTACACCAGCCCAACGCCACTTGGGTTATATCACCTTAACCGCCTTCGGGCGGTTTTTTTATTTTTACCTACTAGTTAAAACGTCACAATAAAGAAAAATAGCTAGCCTACATCTTTATGCTGTAATTGTGATAAGAATTGTGCCGACGGGACAGGCTTGCTAAATAGGAAACCTTGAGCTTGGTCGCAGCCTAAACCCTTAAGAAACTCCAACTGTAATTTTGACTCCACACCTTCGGCAATAACATTTAAATCAAGACTGTGAGCGAGCTGGATAATTGCCTTAACAATTTTTTCGTCGTTGGCGTCATGTCCAATATCTCTTACAAAACTTTGGTCAATCTTTAATGTATCCAATGGTAAGTTTTTAATATAAGAAAGAGATGAATACCCTGTACCAAAATCATCGATACTAATATGAATACCGGCTTTCCTTAAACAATAAAGTTCTTGGCTTACCTGACGACTATTCTGCATTAAAGAAGTTTCTGTCAATTCAAATTCTATATGCTTTGGGTCGATATTATTATGATCAAACATACTCAAAATGTTATAGGAAAAATTGGCTTCTACTAATTGTTTCGCTGAAATATTAACAGCAATTCTAAAATCTGAATTTTTTGCTGCAAGAAAACTTGACTCCGCAATTTTTCCAACTTGCATAAGTATTTCTTTACCAATGCTATTTATTAGCCCTGTTTCTTCAGCAACAGGGATAAACACACCTGGACTTACAAGATCATTATCAGGCTTGACCCAACGCGCTAAAGCTTCGGCACCAACGTAGAAACCGGTATTAATATCTACCTTCAATTGAAAGTACGGAATAATTCTATGATGATAGAGTGCAGCTCTCAATTCATTAGCAATAAGCAATTGTCTTGTAACATGCTCATGCATTTTATTTTGGAAGAATTTATAATTATTTCGGCCTGCTGCCTTTGCAGAATACATAGCTGTATCTGCAGCTTTAGTTAATAGGCCAGCATTTTCACCGTCAGTAGGAAAACGGGAGACACCTATACTACAGCCAATATAAGTATTGTTGTTAAACACCTTAAAACTGTGCTCAAACTCTGAGAGTATTTTTTCACATACACGGGCAACAAAATGATCCGACTCTACATGATGCAGTATAACTGCAAATTCATCTCCTCCTACACGAGAAACCAAATCAGCAGAACGTAACACACCTTTCAAACGCTCAGATGCCTGAACTAACAAAATATCTCCTGCATCGTGCCCCATACTATCGTTTATATCTTTAAAACGGTCTAAGTCAATAAACAATACATAAATGTTTTCTTGCTTACGTTTTGCAACCTCAATCGCTTTTTCCAGAAACTCCCAATACAATGTGCGATTTGCCAGGCCTGTCAGCTGATCATACTTGGCAATTTTAAGCAGCTCTTTTGCCATCTCCTTACGCTCGGTAATATCTTGGAAAACCAACATACCACCAACAACTTCATCATCGGAGTACACGGAAGATTGCGTAAACTCTACCGGAAACCTATAAGATTTTTGGCGCCAGAAATATGTATCATCACAATGGTTGCATTGTCCCTCTTTGAAAGTTTGTACAAAATCAGAGTTTTGCCAAACTTCATCACTTACCGTTGGGTTAATGATATCTTTTATATCAATACCTAAAATATTTTCTTTAGAAATAGTTAATAAAGTACAAGCCGCCGTATTCGCATATGTCACTTTGCTATTTAAGTCAAAGCCAATTACACCGTCGGCAATATAATTTAACATCAGTTCTTGGCTGCGTTCTTTTTTGCGTAAATCCGCAAGCATCTTATAGTCAATAGCTGTAGACAAGGTCATTCCTAATAGTATTTCAATTTTATTTTTTAAAGTCGGAGCGTCAATCGGTTTTGTTATAAAGTCTATTCTGCCAAGTTCATAATGCTTATTAACAGAAGATCTTGAAAAATTAGAAGGAGTTATGAAGAAAATAGGAATATGCTGAAAAGATGTATTGTTACGGATATTTTTGGCTCGTTCAAAACCATCCATATTTAACATCTCAACATCTATGAAAATAGCAAACAACTTCTCCAACGGCATTTCTTCCACCGCCTGCTGAGCATTTGTTACTTCATGAATATCTATAGGAAAATCATCAAGGATCTGATGAAAGTAATGCCGGTGTGTTCCACAGCTCTCGACAACCAAGCACCTACGAGACGCGGCATTAGCTCCAAACTCTGCCAGCACAAAAATACACCTTTTATTCTATACCTAAACTTAGAGCTTAGAACAAACTGATGAATCTTCCAGCAGAAATGAGATTATTGAATAGAAAGGAAAGGGTGTTATTCTAAAATATTAACAATAAGGGTATTGACAAGAAATACACTCACTATGTACCAGTAACATGACAATTAAAATAAGCTGACAAATAGTAAGTGTATTTGAACATGTGAAATATTAGCTGCTTACCGCTTCAAGGTAGGCATCAGTGGTACCTTTAATTTCTGGCCAAATTTCTTCAGAAGTTTCGATATTACCAGGAACATCTTCTAACCAAATGGACTGTACTTTCTTGTTAAGGTTAAGGTACAGCTTACCATCCACTACACGCCAAGCTTCTGGATCAGCACTAAACTTGCGGTTTTTGGTGACACCAAATGCACAAAACCCTCCATATTGAGGCGCATATTTGTCAGCATTCGCGCGGAACAAATCGCGATTCTTAGCAGAAGCAAAATGGTAGATAGCACCATCGTGCGCCGCTGTGTACTTAGCCTTACCCTTGGTTGCTTTCTTATCAGTAAAATAAGCTACTGGGTCATAGCCTTTAATTGCTAAATCATTGTCATCGGTATTGATTGCGGCATGGCCTGCAAACGCAGCACTGCCAATAGACGCCATTACCACCAAGCTAATCACACGGAATATTTTGGATATGTTCATCATCATGACTTCCTTAATAAATTTCAAATTAGATAAGTTATGGGTTTTCCGTCTAGAGCCTATTGATGGTGTAGATAAAAGTAAAAATAGGCCCTAATCAGTATGGTGGTTACTATATAGATCAGATAAATGTGAAAACGTCCAATCGTCCGATAGGCTAAACAAATCGTCCAGGAGTATAATGAAGGCTTTATAAAGAGAGCACTAATCTTATTCCTATGGATAATCTTTCAGGAGTACTCAATCATTTGTCGATTTCAGCGCGTGTTTTTTATACAGGCGCGATGTGTGGCATTTCAAATTTTAATGAGCCTCAAGTAGACCAAGGGCACATACACCTTGTCAAACAAGGACAGGTAAAAATCGAAAGTACGATTCATCCTACCATCGAGGTTAATGAGCCAACACTCATTTTTTGCCCAAAACCTTTTAGTCACCGTATTGTTAGCCAACCTGACAGCGATGCCGAATTGGTCTGCGCATCGGTAGAGATCGGCTCCAGCTCAAGTAACCCAATCGCAAATGCTTTACCCGACTTCGTGGTAGTTCCATTGACTTCATCAGAAATGCTCGAACATTCTGTAGCCTGGTTGTTTAAAGAAGCATTTCAAGAACAACAAGCCAGACAGCCAATGTTAGATAGACTGTCTGAGATCGTGATTATCCAATTGCTTCGTTACGTTCTTGAGAAGGAACAATCGCTGCAAGGTTTACTTAGAGGCTTAACTCACCCTCAAATCAGTAAATTGATACAAGCTTTACACCAACAGCCGGAGAAAAATTGGAACTTAGAAGAAATGGCGAGTATTGCTGCCATGTCCAGGTCAAAGTTTGCACAAATCTTTAAGGATACGTTAAATCAAACTCCAGCAGATTATTTGACTGACTGGCGCATTAGCATTGCGCAAACCTACCTTGATAAAGGTTATCCTGTTAACTGGGTAGCAAATAAAGTAGGTTATGAAAATAGCTCTGTATTAGCTCGTGTCTTTAAGAAAAAGACAGGAGTTTCTCCGTCTCAATGGCGACAACGAAAAACAGGTATGGAACCTGTAGATTAGGGCCTAAAAGCTGTTTCATAGCTTAGTGAAACAGCTTCTAATACTAGGCCTCACACTTTAACCTTGCTTAGGCACTACCTCTCCCAAACGGTACCAATTAAATTTACGCGTTATCACCATGACTGCTGTCAATATTGCGAATAACAAAATAGCTCCCATAACAAAGGCATAATCTTCTGACCTTAATATAAAAAACATCAAGGTATATATTAATAACAATGCAGAAGAAAGTGTTATTGCTCTTGTAGCACCACATAGTACATATGACGAATAAAAACCAATTAAACCTATGCATGCTAAAGCGCTGCCCCAGTAAGCCAGAGTAAAACTCATATGTTCACTGAATGCGACTAATAATAAATAGAATATTGAAAGAGATAAACCGACCATTAAATATTGTAATGGATGAATAAGAAGAGACTTAAACACCTCAAAAAGGAAGAATGCCGCAAAAGTAAGGAGTAAAAATAAAAGTGCATATTTCCCCGCTCGGTCTGAAAGGCTGTAAGCACTAATAGGTTCAATAAACTCAACTCCAAAATAGGTATTTAATAATTCTTCGCAATTTCCCCTCTCACAGGCCTGAATTATTTCATTAAGGTTACTTGAAAGAGAGTTAAGTGACCAAGAAACAGAAAAGCCATTATCACGAATTTCACGGGTATCAGGTAAAAACTTGCCATTAAATTTTGGATGAGGCCAAGCGGACACAAGGTTTACCGTATTGTTATCGCCAACAGGATAAAAACTCAATGCATTACTGCCCTTCAACTTTATAGAAAATTCATAATCAAGACTTGTTAAAACGTCTAGAGTAAGATCGACATGTAAACCCTGTTGCCCTGTGCGAATGGGCGTTCCGGCATTGAAAGGTAATTCTTTATCATTGTAGTGGAGAACAGGGATTTCGCTGACACCACGCAAGTCACTAATAAAGGTTACAAGGGAGGGCTGCCCAATTTTTACAAAGCCTTCTTCTTTTTTTATAGCGCCGATTGGTGTTAAGTCAAGATGGCCCTCGATATCTATTTGGGAAGTATATACTGGCGCACTGTAAATACCTCTATACCGCCGTTCAACACTCACATCACTGTTAATAAGGTTTTTTTCAGGCACTAATATTTTAGTATTCTGTCTTGTTCGTATACGTGTAACGTAAGCTTCAAGGTTCTTATCCCATACATTTTCCTTATACTGCGTTTCATAGGGAACCACCAAGATTGGTCCTGTGACTACCTGCCGATGGCTCCATGATTGCGCAATATTTTCTGCCGCTTGGGTGTGATAATACTGCCTCTCGCTCATGGCACTATCCACCCAGATTAAAGGTATTTGTAAAACAAGAATTAAACCTATAATCGTGGCAATTTTTAACCACAGTTGCCTTTGTTTGGTCATTGCTATCCCTCTAATATAAATAAAAGAGAACAGCTTAAAGCTAGTCCTTGAGTCAAGAATGAAGCGAGTATGATTTTTATGTGAAGTCTGTGTGAAGAGCAAACGTCTAACCGATCCAAGGAAGCAACTTCAATAACAATTCGACGCCAGAGTTAAAGAAATGGAACGCCAAAAAAACTAAAACTTTTCCAATAATGGTAAAGGATCGAACCAAAAATCGATAAATTCTACACAGAGGTATAACTAAAAGTTAAGGTTAGGATTTATATTTACTCTCCGAGTTACATCACTTAAATCATGCCAAAAACCTTCTATATACTTAGCTCTAGAGCCTGTATATAACCGCGACTTTTAGACTACATAATTATTTTTATCAACTTTAAAAAGGTTATTTTATGGGTAATCATAATAGTTTAATGTCTTTACTTAGATATTCGGGCTCTTCATCGGCTTCCTCTGCTTCAACTACTAGTTCAGGACGCCGAAGGAACTCAGCAGCGAGGAGGGCAGAACCAAGAGGGCCTGTGATGCCATCACAATCAGGGCTTAGTTTGGTCTCTGAAAATAGATTCCGCAGAAAAAATCTACAAAATGAACGATGTCCGATAGATCAAACTAACTTTACATTACAAGAAGCCCAAAATAAGAAAATACTTAAACTTGATTGTGGGCACCATATGCATCTTGAGTGTTATCAAGAATACGTATTACGCCAGGGAAATAGCTGCCCATTAGATCGAAGAGAATTGTCACATGCTGACAGAATAATGGCGCATCAAGGGAGACATTAGGTTATATTTTAAGAGCGTTCAAAACAAAAAGAGCACAAGACCAATAGATTGTCTTGTGCTGTGATAAAAGTATATCAAGGGCCTTACTAGGGTCTGTTAACACTAATTTAATAACTCCATTAGTGCTAACAGGCCCCTATGCAGCTTCGCTATCAGAGGCAATAGCAGGCTGCATTAATAGGTAGTCGTATGCGGCTAGAGCAGCTTTAGATCCCTCGCCCATTGCCACAACAATTTGTTTATAAGGTACGGTGGTAACATCACCGCAAGCATAAATACCCGTTTCACTGGTTTCGCCGCGATCGTTAATTACCACTTCACCATAAGGTGTAAGCTCCACCACATCTTTTAAGAATCCACTATTAGGAACTAAGCCTATTTGTACAAATACACCAGATAAATCTGCCGTCTTATTTTCACCAGTGGCACGATCCTGGTATTCTACCGCAGTCACTTTACCGTTTTCTGCTGTAATTTCTTGCGTGGCCACGTTCTTTAAAATAGTAATATTGTCACGAGCATAGGCTTGATCCACTAGTACTTTATCGGCTTTAAGCTCAGGTAAAAATTCAAATACCGTTACCGACTTAACAATGCCAGCCAAATCTAATGCTGCTTCAATACCAGAGTTACCTCCACCAACAACAGCAACATCTTTCCCTTTAAAGAAAGGCCCATCGCAATGGGGACAATAGGCAACACCATTACCAATATTTTCTTTTTCACCGGGGATACCAAGCTCTCTCCACTTCGCACCGGTAGCGATAATAATCGTCCTACTCTGGATTTTTTCCCCAGAAGAAAGATGTATGGTTTTTATCTCGCCTTTTTCAATCTTATCAACGCGTAAATGTTCCTTAATAGTGATGTCATATTCATTCATATGCTCTTGTAAAGAACCAGATAATTTTGGCCCAGTAGTTTGAGGTACTGAGATCAAATTTTCGATGCCCATAGTATCTTTCACTTGACCACCAATACGATCCGCAATCAAAGTAACATTTAAACCTTTACGCGCCGCATAAATAGAAGCTGAAACACCTGCAGGGCCACCACCAATTACTGTGACATCTTGCAATGGTAGTGCAGCACTCTTATTACTTGCATTACCGACCTGTGCTAACTTAGGCGAACGGGCCATAAGTTTCTCTAACAGCTGCGCCGTATCAATTTTGCCATTGGCAAAGAGCTCGCCGTTTAGATATACCGTAGGCACACCTTGTATATTGCGTTCTTCAATTAACTCAGGATATAAACCACCATCAATCATTTCCGCTGATATATTGTCATTTAGACTGGCAAATTGGTTGATGGACTGAACCACATCAGGACAGTTATGACAGCTTAAGCTTACAAAAACTTCAAAACGCAATTCTTCTTCAACACCAGTAATAATATTTCTAATACTGTCATCAAGTTTTACATCTGTGCCAGAAGTATGAAGAACGGCTAAGACCAATGAATTAAACTCATGACCTGCTGGAATGCCGGAAAAGATCATTCCTTGAGATTTCCCATCCACTTCAAGCATAAAGCTTATGGGACTGCGTAAGACTGCTGGAACATCCCGCTCTTCAACATGAATTCTGTCTGATACTGAAGCAAAGTCATTTAAAAATTTAACCAACTCAGCACGTTTTGCATGTTCGCCAGTTTGTAGAACTAAGGTTACGTCATTACTCATTTTTGCAGTATATGACTTCAGTGCGTCTAATAAATTTTTCGTTAACATAATACTGTCTCTTCTGTCTGGGCGGCGAAGTAAGTCAACTTCGCCGCGTGCTTAGCACCTTCCTTTAAATCTTGCCAACAAGATCTAAACTAGGAGTTAAAGTTTCTTCACCTTCTTCCCATGCTGCTGGGCAAACTTCGCCGTCGTGGTTTGCCACATATTGAGCAGCTTTCACTTTACGCAACATATCTTTTGCAGAGCGGCCAATACCTAAGTCGTGTATTTCTGCAACTTTGATAACACCTTCAGGGTTAACAAGGAAAGTACCGCGTAAAGCCACACCTTCTTCTTCAATCATTACATCGAAGCCACGTGTGATAGTGCCTGTTGGGTCACCGATCATTGGGTATTCGATTTTGCCAATAGCATCACTTGAGTCGTGCCACGCTTTGTGAACAAAGTGGGTGTCTGTAGAAACAGAGTAAACCTCAACACCTAGGTCTTGTAACTCTTTGTAATGCTTAGCCATATCTTCAAGTTCAGTAGGGCAAACAAAAGTGAAGTCAGCTGGGTAAAATAAGAAGATGGACCATTTACCTTTAACGTCTTCGCTAGTTACTGTAGTGAATTCACCGTTATGAAAAGCTTCAGCTTTGAACTCAGGGATAGATTGGTTGATTTTAGCCATGTCGTTACTTCCTCATTCGAGTATTAAAAGTTAGTTCGTTAAGTTGATGGAAGTAGAATAAGGGCTACCACTCATTTAATAAATTGAATAAAATATATAAAGCCAATCTATTTTTTAGAACAACCCCTTATGAGAACCTAGGTTATATGATCACACTTAAACAGCTCACTTACGCTCTGGCCGTGGATAAGACTAAGCACTTCAAGAAAGCAGCAGAAATGTGCTCTGTATCACAATCCGCATTGAGTACCGCGATTTCTGAGCTGGAAAGTCAGCTCGGTATTCAGATATTCGAGCGGGATACCAAAAGGGTATTGACCACCAAAGTTGGTGAAGACTTACTAGAGAAGGCGAGAGATATTAAAATACGAATGGATGATCTATACCAGCTCTCCAAACGCCAAACATCACCGCTAAACCATCCTTTATCCATTGGCGTTATTCCAACCATAGGCCCTTATTTATTGCCTAAAGTGTTGCCTGAAGTACGAAAACAATACCCGGATCTAGAACTCACTATCTTAGAAGAACAATCCCATGTCCTAGTCGAAATGGTTAAGAATGGCGACATTGATGCAGGTATTTTGGCTTTGCCTTATCCTCTGGATGGATTGCATGCCTTCGAATTTTGGCAAGAGGATTTTTTCATGGTTGCCCACAATACAGACAGCCATGCCCAGCAAGTAGAAATTACCAGCGATGAGATTCGCGAAACACGTTTGCTGTTACTCAAAGACGGCCACTGCTTAAAGGAACACGCAATGGCTGCATGTAAACTACAAGCAACTGAAGGTGGCAGCTATTCTATGTCTGGCGCAAGCCTATATACATTGATCCATATGGTTGCAGGCCGCATGGGTACAACACTCGTACCACAGATGGCGTTGGATCAACTGATCATTGAGGGGTCGGAATTAAAAGCAGTCCATCTAGATGAACCGGGGCCACACAGAACTATTGCTTTTATTACTCGTCTAAATTATGCAGGAGTTAAGGATATAGAATTACTCATGAATATATTTCGAGAGCAGCTAAAAAAATATTGTACGGAGCACTAAAAAAAATTTTCACTGCACATGCATTAAATAACGAGATGCGCCATTTAATCTACTGTAAACAACAAATAACATTATTGTTTTTGTGATTATTGGCGCAGTAAGTATCTCTTTTCGTTGCTTACGCACAATACACACAAATATACTGAGGATATATTGAATTTAATTAGTCAAAAGATAATACGCTCTACAATATAATCCTGTCACCTAAAATATCAAAATCTCACATAGAGAAAAAAAAGCGCTCATTAACTGAAAAATTTATCCATTTATATTCTAAAAACCTAAACATGCATATACAACTTCAAAAAGCATCACAAATCTAAATTGATTTAATAAGAAATAAAAAACAAATAAGCAAAAGTTAAAAATATTATCTTATCGCTTGGCTTACGAATACACCTACAAAAAAAATATCCTTTTGCTATAAAAAATCACATTCGATAGTATTTCCCTATATAGGAAAGTCTTTTCTATAAAACCACAACAAAAGATAAAATAGGTTTCTTATTTTTAGAAACAAACGATAAAAATAGGATGGTCTTTTTAATTACACAAAAGGCAAATCATCTGTCACCAAAAATAACAAATTATCATTTTTTTGTTTTATTAAAATTAAAAATAATAGCCAACTATAATATTACAGCTCACCGTAAAATTATTTCAGTTTTTTATTTTTTAAAAACAAGTAACTTTTTAAAAAAATTTTACAAGTATTAAAAGGATGCTAATGTATATTAAAGGAATTTTCCTAGCACAATTTTCTAACCAAAGGATCAAGCTACTTAGGTATTAAGAAAAAACAAAAACCCAGTAGCCGAAAAGCAAAATAAAGATATGTTGTAACATTTTTTATTAATTATTATTTAATAAAAAATTAAAACAAGAATTAAATTATTTTTTAATAATTTGAGGAGTCCAATAGCTTATACGTTTCAGCTAAGTCTATTTATTTAACCTATTAACTATTAGTAGGGCTCTAATAGACTATTCCTTTTCATGTCTTATCGATTATTAAAAATTAAATTCTAAATAATATTTCGGAGGTGGATAGTGAGAAACACTAATTACCGCGACAGTTCGCGTAATAGTTCTTTATTTAAAAAAAACAAATGCGCCAAAATTATTGGCTCATCATTACTCAGTATTGCAATATCTATAGCAGCTTCTTCAAGCTATGCAGTTTCAAACCATGAACATGCAGGTCATTCACATGGAACATCAAAGTACGGACGCAATATAGATAATCGACTTGCTATTTCATCACTAGTAACAGCTGTAGCACCCGAAAACGCACAGTTACAAAGTATCGAAACCATGCGTCAACAAATGCCCGGGATGTTAACAACTTTTAACAAATACGGCGCAACTAGCAGTATTGTTAATCCAACAGGAAATATTATGCCAGCACCGCAAGGCTTCGCTGGACAAAATCTTGAAACAGTTGCTAAGAATTTTATTACCGATCATGTACAGTTATTGGGATTAACCGATTCCGATGTCAACGGTATGGAATTAGTCAATACAGTTAAATCGATTAGTGGTGTCACTCACTATTACTATAGACAGGTATATAAAGGTATCCCTGTTTATAACGGGCAACTGCAAACACATGTTTCTTCGCAGGGAGCTATTAGTCATGTAACCAATGGCTTTATTCCCAAATTAGCAAATAGCGTTTATTCATTAACGCCCAAAATTAATGCTGGCCAAGCAGTCAATGCCGCGGCTCGGGCATTAAATGTAAGTGTAAAAGACCAAGCACTGTTAAGTGAGCAGGATTCGGATATACGTGCGACATCAATACTCAATCACGCACAACTTTCCTCCGAACCTATTAAGGCACAGCTCGTGTTGGTGCCTATGTCTCCGGGCAATACCGCTCTGGCTTGGAATTTCCAACTTAAAATGAATAATTCGTGGCCAGATATCACAGTTAACGCAGTTACAGGTGAGCTGATAACAAGCTTCGATCAAACAGAAGAGTCTGCTTTTAGAGTCTATCCTGAACCTGAAGAAAGTCCCATTCATACATCTCCCACACCACCTAATGATGCTCGAGTGTTGGTTTCCAACCCTGAAGACTCAACTGCTTCGCCTAACGGTTGGTTTGACGGTAACAGCCTAATTATGGATGGTAACAATGTTCACGCCTGCGCAGATACCGACGCAAATAACCGATGTGATACTCCACAGCCAAGCTGTTCCGCGGGCCAAGTTTGTGATTTCCCTATCGATTTGTCACGGGCACCATCAGCATCTGAAAATGCCGCGATTGCCAATTTATTTTATTGGAACAACATTATCCACGACATACAGTATCAATATGGTTTCGATGAAGTAGGTGGTAATTTCCAGGAAAATAACTTTGGTCGCGGAGGCTCTGGCTCAGACTCTGTAAATGCAGACGCCCAGGACGGCAGCGGTAATTGTAATGCAAACTTCTCTACACCTAGAGACGGCAGTAATCCGCGCATGCAAATGTTCACCTGTAATAGAGCAAACCCTTCTCGTGACGGTGATTTTGATAACTTGGTTATCGTCCACGAATATGGTCATGGTATCTCAACCCGACAAGTGGGTGGCCCAAGCAACAGTTCGTGCCTGAGAAACCAGCAACAAGGTGGCGAAGGTTGGAGTGACTTTTTGGGCTTAGTGTATACCGCCAAAGTAGGTGATCGTGGCGGCGACGCACGCGGCGTAGGTTCTTACTTATTTGGTTTAGCCACAGATGGCAGCATCAGACCTCAGCGTTATAGTACTAACCCCGCAATTAATTCTTACACCTATGAATCTGTTCGCAATGCAGTAGTTCCTCATGGTGTTGGTTCGGTATGGGCACAAGCCTTGTGGGAAGTATATTGGGCACTTGTTGATAAACATGGTTTTGAAGAAAACCTCTTAGACTTTGATATCAATGATGCCAATGAAGCAGGCAACAAGCGTATGATGTTTTATGTTAATGAGGGTTTGAAAAATACCTCATGTTCACCAACATTCATCGATGCTCGTGATGGAATTATCGCTGCGGCCAACAATAGTTTTGGAGGCAGTGATGTATGTACTATATGGAATGCTTTTGCCGACTTTGGTTTAGGTACCAATGCTTCAACTACTGGCTCTAACGGCAGTGCTAGAAACGGCTTTAATATTCCCGCGCAATGTACGGGTAATCCAACGCCAACACCAACACCTGGCCCAGGAGGTTGTACTGTTGAGGAAGGATTTGAAGCAGGCAGCGGTGGCTGGAGCAACTCAAGTGCCTCTAGCTGTTCAACAGGTGCTTTCGTTTCCGCCTCTCCTAGCCAACAAACTAGCAGTGGTGTAGTAACACAAGTAGGTTCTGCAAATAGCGGTTCCAACGCTTACTTTACAGCCACAAATACCTCCGTAGGAGTTAACGATGTCGACGGCGGAGTTTGTATTACTTCTTCACCCACTTATAGCGTTAACAGTGCTTCGACTTTATCTATGGCTTATTTCCACGGTCAACGAGATGCTGGTGATGACGCCAATGGTGACTTCTTCAGACTAGAAGTATCTACTGATGGTGGTAATACCTTCTCTACGCTGGCAAGTAATGGTGACTCGAGATCCACCGCCGCATGGACAAATGTTTCGGCTGCGATACCGGCAGGCTCTAATGTGGTTATCCGGGCACAATGTTCTGACGGCGCAGGCCCAGGAGATATTGTCGAATGTGGTCTTGATGACGTAAGAATCTGTCCTAATTAATTTATCGGCATTCATCCATTGTTTTAATAGCGGGCCTAGTGCCCGCTTTTTTTGAAAGTAAAAACGTGTGTATATAGCTTCTAACTAGTTAATTTCACTGATCTTAGTAAGTGTTAATGCATTAACAAGCCATAGATTATTACCACCTGGTGCATTTAGGAATTCTAAATCTAAAACACCATCCTTAACCTCGACAATAAAAGATCTAGTGGTATAAACACCTTTAGGAGTTGCTATATTTGAAAGCATGACCCTACCTTCAGCTTTAACGCCCTGACCGTCGCGAGCGTAATGTCCATCTCCCATAATCCATGTAACCTCCCAGACACCATTAGTCAGAAACTTTCTTAAGATGCCACCGGCAGTGCCAAATACAAAATCTCGCTCGGTGCTATCACCAACACCACGATCCCGATCCTGTAAACCACTTTGCCCCCAGACGATATTATTGGGCGATGTGGAAGCAGTAACCCGTTGATAACCTTGCTTTAAAGCAGAGGTAGCTTTACCAAAATCATATTTAAAAACTTCTGGGTTATTTGTGCCAGCAAAACCTTGCACCCCTGTCATAAGGGTAGTGGTTTCATTTGAGTCGTTTAAAGAAGATACGGCTAAACCCATACTAGGTGCGCGTCCAAGTTGAATATTAACTGAGCCAATAGTTAACCAGTTAACACCGTCTAGAGAGTAATAACCTGTTGCCTTGTTACCACTCTTACTGACCCGCACCCATTTAGGTGTTCCATTGCCACCAACAAGAGATTTAGACATACTTCTAGCACCGGTTGTATTTCTCCATTGCATACCTACCTGCCCATCTGTGCGAACATATACAAAAACATTTTTCGCTGTGTCGGAATTATTTTGCCGCAACATTACGCCAGATTTTCCCCACTGATGACCACTGTTAATAGATTCCACCTTAGCCCGTATATCGCCATTTCGTGAGCCAGTCTGATGACTATAATAATGGAAGGTATCAGCGTTATTCCAAATATCTCCACCACTGCTACGAATAAAAAATCCGCCATTAATTTCTGTTGTAGACCCCGCTCCTCCAATATTTCTCGCGGTACCAGAAAATGAAGGATTTCCTATTTTTATTTCTACATCAATAAAACGTATACCTCCTGCACTTCCAGTGCTCTTTGGACGAATGGAAACATTACTATTTGGAAAGTTATAACTACTGCCTATCTGTAAGGCTCCATCCCTAGTATCTTTAAAGTCTTCTTCATTCTTAGTGCCATTAAACGAACCTGGAGTAAAGTCTAATGTCGATGTGACTGCATTATTTTTGCGGTGAACCAAAACACCGCGAGCAAATCCTGCAGAATCAAAGTTAGCCCAGCGTTCTGCCATCTTAGGTGCATAGCTAATCCAAAAATCTTCTCCATTTACATTTACTCGAACACCCAAGTTACGGACAGAAGGCAGAGTATCTAGTTCAAACTCCCATATACGATAAGTACTATCAGTTTTTGCAATAGGAATATAACGATCATCTATAAATTTTGTTTGATAACGCATGGGCAAATTAATTGTAGAATAATCACCAATACGGCCTTGGCCATCGCTACCCATCATAAACAAGCCATCTCTACCTCCTCGCACCTCACCCGGATATATCACACCAGAAGCACCCTCAATAGAGTGAGCGTGCCCAAGACCTAGAGCGTGACCAAACTCATGAATCAAACCACCATCAAATGGGTTTTCTCCAGGCAGCCATATATTACCAGGCGATCCCAGGGCACCAAATTCACGCGAATGTTTAATACTAGGATAAGAATAAACAACGTGATCATAATCCTGTAAGTTAAATCCAGCATTACTTGCCATATTGCGCGCAGTACTGCGAAGTTTATGAACATCCATATAATCACCTGATACACCAGGAAAGGTTAGCTCTTGTGTATAAGTAGCTCTAATAGCGGTGATTTTTTTATAACTATGTTTTACCCAATACCGATTTAATGAGACATTCAAAGTATTCAAGCGATTTCGCCAAGTTTGATTATTTATAGTCATCGGTTTATCGGTAAACTCACCGCGAATATACAAAATATCCATATCATCCGCTTGAGCACAAACACTTATATTTAAAAATACTAGGACGACTAACATTAGTCTATGGTGAAGTATTTTATTAATGAAATGTTTTTTTAACTTTATTCTTATCATCTTAAACTGCCATTATTTAGATATTTGAACATAAAAAACAATTTGCTATCAAAAGAAGCAAGTAAGGCAATAAATATTCATACGAATTTCTTCGGGTAATCGTCATAAAAAAAATCGACGATAGACAAAACATATACAGAATAAATTATTGCGCCAACTTAAAACATAAATTAAACAAATTTAATTTATGTTAAATTTCGTGGCGAGAATAACACAACTGTTTATTTATTTTTTCTAAAAAATAATTGACGTGACAATAAAACTATTAACAATTAAAAATACATCTTGCCTTTACAGGAAAACGATAAACAAGATAAAACCAAATGATCTTCAAAGAGTAGGCAGTATAAATTATTTTTTTAACTTCAATTAATAATAACGATATTAGTAGACTTACACTAGGAAAATACAGTAATAATTGTTTTCAATACAGGACTGGAATACACAGCAGTTATGAAATAACTCCCAGTATTTTTTATTATTTTTTCAGAATTCACATTAGACATTCCAAGTAGATAGAAACCAGAATTATTCTTCTAGGTTTATATTACTACTAAAGTGGTTGCACTGTAACTCAGTATTATAGAATACATTGCTTGATATTTTTCTCGGCTTAACAACATCTAAAATACTATCAATTACGATACTTCTATCAGCATTTTGATTGACAAAGAAGAACAATCCAGAAGCAATGATCTGAAAGGCAATAGCCCCAATGATCATTCTCATATATTACTCTTTTAAATAGGGTGCTTTAATAACTATAAAATTAACATACCCATAGTAAATTATTTTTTTTTACAAAACATCTACCATAAGTATTCAATGTATTTTTTTGTGAATAAGTTTTTTAATTTACTCTATTACCATCAAGAATATCCTTATAACCGATAAAGGCGTTCCATCTATTTTAATTTAATTAAGGATGGCATACCTATGCACTCGTCACTTTTAAATTCTGTTATAGGAAAAACAGAATACCATCATCGATTTTTTAAAATTTACCCTGACATCTACAAAAACGATAATAAATCTCTAGAGGCTAGTAGCTACTGCCAATAACGATTGCCAGGAGAAAGAGATGAAAAAGATACTGCAAAAATTTAGTAAAATTTTGAAAAAAGACAGCGGTGGACAAAAAGATCCGCTGCCACACTGTAATTATCACAATAATTATTACGGTGACCAAGTATGCGTGCGTAAAAGTCTATAGGAGTATGCAAGCACAAAATCTATAGATGATAGAGTTCACAAATGAATTCTATCATCTATATAATCTCATGCCTTAGCCATAATTAATGCTAAGGAAGCATCCGCAGAAGTAATTGCGCCTTCGAGTAGACCGGCATCGTATTTCGCGCATTCGGTAACGGGAAAGCTAATATTGAGCTTCTTTAATTCGTCAAGGTAGGGGCTTAAGTGACACTCAGGATGACGAGAAGGTTCTGATATATCTTGTTTTGTAGCAACCCACCTGTCTTTAGCCCAGTCTTGCAAAAAATGCGACTTGGTTGCCAATGCTTTATCACCGAAAAGGGTTGCCAGCTGCCTAAGACACATAGCTTCTATGGTTTGAGCCGGATAGTTTTGACGAGTCGCCGCATTAACACCAATAAAACCAAATAAACCATAGCCTTGCTCGCCTTCGGCACTTGCATCGTGTATTTCTATCATGGGGCCAACACGACTAAACGCATGGCCAGCCAATCCCTCATCTCGCCAAAAAGGTCGATCATACTGGGCAACAAACTTTGCCTGTGCTGCCATCCAAGTAGGTGTTTGTATAAGAGATTTAAACAGTCCTTCAGACAAATAAGACTGTAATCCCGCTATATGATCTGTCGCTATTCTCGGTGGCACTGCTAATGCTAGATGCTCTGCCGTGAAGCTAGTATCTGCCGTTTGTATTTGCCAACGGCCATCATTTAGCTCGACATGTTCTACTGCATGAGAAAGACGGAGAGCTGCTGTGTCGACACGAGCTTGTAGAGCCTCAATTAGGCGATATACGCCTCCGCTCAGCCTAAAAGTTTGCATACCGGCCATATCAGAAAACCTTTGAAGGCTGTCACTATTCGCTTGGTACAAACCATCTCCTTGCTGGTATTGCTCAAAAAACTGCACTTCCAGTTCAGACAAAACATTAAGTAGATGACGTTGTTGCGGCCAAAACCAAGTAGGCCCCAAGTCCATAGCAAAGCCGCTATGATCATCGATTTTGCTATGAATTCGACCGCCAAGGCGAGATTTTGCCTCTAGCAATATATAACTTTTATTGCTTTGTTGAAGGCGATAAGCCAAGTAAAGCCCACTTAGACCTCCACCAACGATAACAACATCTACATCTTTCACATCAATACTTCTCTTATCTGACCTATGGTTAAATTTGCCTACCCACTGTAAAGCTTACTTATAAAGCTTCGCCATAAAGATTATCTATCACTAGATAGATAAAATAATATACAAAATAAAATCTAATGTCAATCACGAGAGGAACAAGCCCTAATAAGCATGTATCATCCGCTTTCTTTAGGCCCTAATACATTTGGTAATAAACTATGAAGGTAAAATCACAGCTACTTAAAAAAGTAGCGTTATTTATTTCGTTTATTTTTCTCCTACCTTGCAAAGATACTCTAGCACAAGAATATAATCACGATAGTAAAGCAGGGATGATCGCTAACACCTCACTGGAAGCCATGGGCGGGCGCAAAAACTATAATGACGTTCGCTATATATCCTGGTTGTTCTTTGGCCGCAGATTTCATGTTTGGGACAAGCATACTGGAGATATTCGTATTGAGTATGGAGAAGGCAAAAACAATCTTCTACTCATGAATATACATAACAAAAAAGGGCGCGTTTGGGAGAATGGAAAAGAGGTCAAAGATAAGGCGCTACTGGCCGAAAAAATGAAATGGGGTTATGAAGTTTGGATTAACGATTCTTATTGGGTAGTCATGCCCTATAAGCTTCACGACCCAGGTGTTAATCTAACCTATTCACGAGAAGATAAAAGCAGCGATGGCCGCCCAGTGGATGTATTGACCATGACCTTTAACGAAGTCGGCGTCACACCGGAAAATAAATATGAGGTATTTATAGATAAAGAAAGCCACTTTATTACAGAGTTTTCATATTATCCAAAAGTAGAAGATAAGGAACCCAAATTTCTATTGCCATGGAAAAACTGGCGGCCCTACGGAAAAATTATGCTATCAGATAACCGGGGCGAAAACGGTATGGCCCCGCTAAATACTTTTGCTACATTGCCTACAGAAATATTTAATCAATACTCACCAGCGAAAGATACTAAAGGAAAATACATTGCAGGCTCAATGCTGAGATAAAACCAATATATACAGTATAAACAGGGAAGTTCATCTATTTTAGAAAATCTTGCAAAAAATCACACAATAATTCTAACTAGATTTAACTTTTAAAATATCAATAAAGTTTTCTATGGGGCGATAGTTTAGTATTTTTACTGCTTTTTCTATACTATAAACTCTATCGATAGAAGTAGGCAGAGGCCAACCATTTCTTTTAAACATCTCTTGTGCATTTGGAAAATAATTTTTAATTACAGCCCAAGGGTCATGCAAGAGTCTCTGACAATCCTTTTTAACAAAGGGAGTTTGCCCAGAGATATTAAAAATATGAAAACCTTCAAGTTTACATTGCATTGCCAATGCATGAGCACAAGCAACATCTTGCGCAGCAACGCCTCGGTATAAGCGATAAAATACTTGCAGGTGATCCGCCTCCGGAAAACATCGTGACATTCTCAAAACAATAACATCAAGACCGGCAAGAGATACATCGAAACATGCTTTTTCGGCTGCCAGTTTCGTTTCATCATAAATGTCTTCCACCGAAGGTGTAAGCTGCTCATCAACCCAAACAGCGCTATTCTTAGTACGTTGAGTACAACCATATACCGATGTAGTACTGGTATAAATAAAGCGTTTGATTTTATATTTGAGAGACTTTTCAAGTAATAGTTGTGTAGACTCTACATTTACCTGCCAAAACTTTTCATCACCTACCTCTCCTACATGAGGCGCATGAAAGGCTGCACAGTGAAAAACCACATCGACATTGGCAACCAGGTTATCAAGTAAAATACTATCCGAAATATCTCCTACATGAGTAGTAAATTCTCCGGGCACAATATCTAGACCCAGCACTTCGTACTGGTTAGCTAAGTGAGTTGCAATAACAGATCCAATATTGCCTGAACTACCTGTAATTAGCACTCTCATATTAATACCCATTACGCTCAAGTAATATGAATTTTAAATGCTGTTACACTGAAGATTAAAATAAAAACATTTATGATAACGAGTGAAAAAGTGTGATTTAATCTGGGCACAGCTCTATTAAAATATCTGAAGTTACGTGTCTCAGAAAACAAATCACTCCTACTCTGAATCTTCAGCAGGAGGCATAATATTCTCAATTGTTTCTGTTTCTACTACCGGATCAATTTCATCCACAACAGGACTCGATGAGGCTTTATCACCACTTCCGTCAATGGCTTTCGTAGTAAGCTTATCCCCAGTGGTGGTTCCATCATCTGCTATGTTTGGCTGTTGAGTATCTTCGTTCTCACTAACCAATACCTTCCCTTCCGGTGTTTCTTCAACAGCGGCTTTTAAGCCAATATGGTAGGCAGCAAAACCTGGAAACATGACTTGATTCAATGCCATGCCAATTACGCGCCCCTCAAATGGACTAACAATTTGCGATCGCACATTAGTAATAGGATCAGTTACCGTACCCAGTAGGTCCCCTTGTTTAACACGCGCGCCAAGGGAAACTTCACTAAATAGAATGCCTCCCTCGCGAGCTCTCACCCAAGTAGATTTGTAATAGACGGGTTCGGCACTGCGCTCCCAAAAGCGACGACGTTTGATCATACCCAAACTATCCATCGCACTCTCGATACTTTTTACACCGTGCTCTACTGCGTCTTTCTGCAATTCATGTGGAGCACCAGCTTCCAGTGTTACCGAGGGGATGCCCTGTTCCACAGCAGCCCGACGCAAACTGCCAATGGCACCTTCACTTTGCACCACCACAATTGCACCCATTTTTTCAGCTAAGCTTGCGACATTGGGATAATTTAAATCGGCACGTAATTGCGGCAAGTTAGTTCTGCGAAATGAACCTGTATGTAGGTCAATTAACATATCACAATGGGTGATAACTTCGGAGAAAAATGAATAAGCAATGCGCGCAGCCGAACTCTCTTCTGGGTTACCTGGGAAGAAGCGATTCAAGTCGCGACGATCGGGTAGGTAGCGGGACGAGCGCCTAAAGCCTTGTAAGTTCACTATCGGAACACCGATCACAGCACCAGAAAGTTCTTTCGGATCAATGTCATATAGAACTCGCCTTACCACTTCGATACCATTTAACTCATCACCGTGAACAGCGGCCGTGAGACAAAGTGTCGGACCTGGCTTTACACCATTAAGCACTAATACCGCGGTAGGCGCAGAAATACCGATAAACGAAACGCTCGGCGACCAACCCAAACGAGTAGAAGTGCCTGGAAGTACTTCACTATTAAGTAGCAACAGGGGCTTTTGTTGCTCTTTTTCTTCTTTACCTGAAATCTCTTGCGCAAGTTTGCTTAGTAATCCTGCTTTTTTATCTTCTGCTGTATCTGAGTCTGCGATAGCTTTTTCATCAACCGCATTATTGCTTTTATCTTTATCCGCGGTAGCGCCGCTAGCAGATGAGGTGCCAGGCTCATCTGTCACGGTTGGGCTGTCTGTAGCTGGGCTATCGACTATTTGGCTATCAGCAGCCGTATTATTAGGATCAGCAATCGTCCCTTTCTCTGGCTCACTTTGTTTGCCATCGCTAGCCTTTGCTGTCTCTTTTGTCTCGCTCTCCTTTACCTTAGCCGCTTCTTCTGCTGAGACTTTCTGTGCTGGTGGATCCTCAGGAGAATCTACCTGCTCAATCACTTTTTCACTGTCAACTTTAGGCTGGTTTACTCGCAGAGGCTCTTCAACCACCTCCTTCAAATCGATGTTTTCTGCAGGCTCCATCACTTCAGCGCTCTCCTCAGCTGGAGTGCCTGTCTCATCTATTTTGCCTGTCTTATCTATTTTGATTCCTTTTTGGGTAGGTGTCTTATCTATTCCTTCTGTTTGAGTGCCTGTCTCGATAGGCTCGCTAACTTTAAGTGGCTCCTCAACAACCTCTTTAAGATCAATATTTTCCGCCTGCTTAGGAGCTTTAACAGGTGGATTATCCTGACCTACCACCTGTTGCTCAGGGTCAACAGATGATAGTTTTAGTTTCACTAAACCGTTATCCGCTTGTTCTGTATTCTCCTCACTAATGTTTGCGGAGGGAAAATCATCACGCACCTGCGTTTTTTCTTCCGCTATTGGCTCAACTGCCACATCAGCAGACGCATCTGTTATCCCATTATCTGCTGCAATAGTTTGCGTCAAAGCCAAAAGAACAACACTAAAAAGGGCAGGATATCGCTCAAGCATATTGTCTAACCAATGAAACCTTATCTAATTACCACAATTGGCGATCATTATAGGAGTTTGAATGTATGAAAAACACCGACTAAAGGGCTTTACAGCCCTGTTTATCCCTACCAAGTTCCCGTATTCTCCATTGACACCCAAGGTTCCTGGGGTGGCAGGCTATCGCCCTTTTGTAAAAGCTCGATAGAAATCCCATCGGGAGAACGAACAAAGGCCATATGGCCATCCCTCGGGGGCCTGTTAATGGTAACGCCTGAGTCCATCAGCTTTTGGCACAAAGTATAGATATCATCTACACGATAGGCTAAATGACCAAAGTTTCGCCCGCCAGTATATTCTTCAGAATCCCAATTATAAGTAAGCTCAAGTAGAGGAGCTTTGTGTTCTTTCGCCCGTTCAACATCTTGCTGTGCCGCCAAAAAAACTAGGGTAAAACGACCACCTTCACTGTCTTTACGGCTCACTTCCACAAGACCAAGCTTATTACAAAAAAAGTCTAAAGAAGCGTCGAGATCGTGCACTCTTAGCATGGTATGAAGATATTCCAAAGTCATCACTCCAAATAATTAATAGTTAAATGATACTATCCAGAAGCGGATAAAAGTCTGATTACGCGCTGGCCTGCAATTACGATCAAAATACCACCGAGAATCATTAAAGAAGCAAAAACAAAGGAGTAAGATAGTGATTCCTTGGCAAAAAGCAAACCGCCAGCAGTAGCAATAACAGGAACAAGTAACTGCAGCACTGCCGCTTGTAATGCTGATAGGCCTGTCAATGCGGCATACCAGATTGAATACCCAATACCCGAAGCAACAGCACCTGACATCACGGCCAAAAATAAACCTTCAGAAGTAATTTTTGCATCAAACAAAGTAATACCAAATAAAATTGCCGCCAGCGGTAAAGTGCGCAAAAAGTTGTAGTAGGTATCGGCTACTGGCGATAAAGAACCACGGCCTTTGAGGGTGTATACGCCCCACGCACAACCAGCTAATGTCATTAATACAAAACCAGTAAGCGACGGCTTACTTATTTCTGGCGCGACCAGATAAACAAAACCACAAAAAGCTACAAACACACCCAATAACTCAGAATAATGAAGAGATTTGCCACTAACGACACTAACTGCAATCATGGTAATTTGCACGGCAGCAAATAAAATGAGTGCCCCTGTTCCCGTATCCAAAAAAACATAGGCGAATGAAAAAGCTGCGGCATAGATAAATAACATCAGAGACGCAAGCCAACTGCCATGCTGTATTTTTTCTGATGTTTGCTCAAGCTTATCTTTTTTACGAGTAAACTGAAAAATAAGCAGTAAAGTTGTAATGCCTGAGATAAGTCTGACGCTGGTAAAGCTGCCTGGATCAATAGCCCCGTCAAGCAGAGCTAAGCGGCAGAGTACAGAATTGGCAGCAAATGCCGTTAATGCAAGTGCTGTAAAAAAAATAATTTTTATTGGTTGAGTATCGCTCACTTAAACCTAAACCCTATTGGTATGTCTGTATCATCAAAAACGCCATTGTAGAGCCACTTGTGATTGTTGGTAGTCATTATTTATCGGTAGGGAAAAATATCGTCGAGCATAGTTATTTTCTTTGAAGCGGTGATGCTCAACAACCATATGTATTGCCTGATTAAATACATAGCTTGCCGCAAATGTCCATGAACGTCCATCCTGGTTATTATTATCCATAAACGTTATGTCTAGATCTTCGACTTCAAAGTCATCATAACGCAGAGTAAATTGGAAACCACGCCACTGTTTCCTAAGCCCCACGTACCAGGCTTGGTAGTCAGCACGCACAGCAATATTGGTGTCCTCTCCCATATTGGTCTTGCCTTTAAGCCACTGACTTAGCAAGGTTGTTTCATTATTTAATGGCAGCCACACACTTACATGGTGGAATTTAGTGTGCCAAGCATACTGGCCCTGACGAATAGCTTTTGGATCAGCTCGATTATCGTAGTAATAAAGTTTCACCTTTAAACCTCGCTTCTTCGCCGCCCAAAGCGATAAGGCATATCCAGGCCGATCATCGACTTCCACGAACGGATCAAAATCTTCTGACTGGCTGCTAAAGCCTTCATCGACACCAATAACAGGGAGCTCGGCAAAAGAAATTTTTTCACCGAGGCGCACTTGGCGATCATGTATTCCCCACCCCCGCCATGCAAGTAATGCCGTTGTTGGATCGTTTCCACCATAAACAGAAATACTGCCACCAAGATCCCAATCGCTACGATGTGCTCGCCCTAAACGTGTCACAGACACTTCGCTACCAAGAATTCTCAGTTCTTCGCCGAGCCATGTATTAATTGCGGAATTACTTAATATTCCAGAAGAAGTCCAGCCAGGTTTAGTATTTTCCAAAGAAATAGCAGGATAAAACGCTCCAACTTTAGCATTAAATCGATAGCCGTTTAGAGGCACTGGACGGTAATCAATAAAAAGTTCATTGACTCCAACATTATCACCACCATCTTCGTAAGCCGATACAAAACCCTGCACGCTTAAGGCATCGGCAAATTGCCATCTAGCTTCAACAATTGCTTGCCCAAGTAATAAATGCTCTGATGATTCATCGATACGAGCGGCATCCAAGCCACCAGCTAACCAAGAGTTTTGCGCACCGGAAATATCAGTAGCACGTAAATCCAGTAACACATTAGACCGCCACTGGGAATACGCTAAATTCGAATAAATAAGAAGTAGAAAAAAAACAATAGGAAAGATATACACTGGTCGGGAGACTAGAGTTTCAGCAGCACAATTTTGGCAGCATTTTCTAACAACCATGTATCCAACTTTTCCTTCGACAGTGGTCGACTTAAATAAAAACCTTGAGCCAGATCGCATTTTAATTCACTGAGCAGATCTAATGCCTGCTGATTTTCAACACCCTCTGCCACTATTTTAAGCCCCATATTATGGCCCAGCTCAATGGTGCTTTTAACAATAACGTAATCGTCACTGTCTCGTATTAGTGAGAGTACAAATGATTTATCGATCTTCAATTCATCTACTGGCAAACATTTAAGTTGAGCCATTGAGGAATAACCTGTACCGTAATCATCAATAGATAAACTTACCCCTTGCTGACTTAAGGAGTGCAGTGCCGCGAGTGCTTTATCAATATCTCGCATTACCGCACTCTCAGTAACTTCCAATACAATTGCCTCAGCGGGCAGCTTATATTCAGCCAAAGTTTCCATAACCCAGTCAGAAAAGTTATCTTGCGTCAGATCAACGGCAGAAATATTAATCGCTACTTTAAGATCTTTTCCTTGCTCACGCCATTGAGCACACTGTGTCAGAGCAGTATTTACTACCCAGCGGGTAAGATCGCGAATAGCGCCGGTTTGTTCCGCATAGCCAATAAATTCTTCCGGATTTATAAAACCATAACGTGGGTGAATCCAACGCACTAAACATTCAACATGAGTATATTTATCTTGTTGAATATCAAGTTTAGGCTGATAGTTTAATGACAACTGATCATTTTCAATAGCATTGCGCAACTCGGCGATCAATGTCAGCCTTTGTGTACTATGGTGGTCGAGCTGCTTTTCGTAATAGACAATATCCCGGCTTTCCGTTTTCGCAATATACATGGCAATTTCTGCTGTTTGCAAAAGTGAGTTAGGCGTTTCACCGTGATCTGGGAACATAGAAATGCCCATACTTAAACGAACTTCTAGGGCAATAGACTCTATTTCTATAGGCTGAGCAGCTAATTCTTCTAGTTGCTCAACAACATCATCTAACAAACTTAAATCCGGCACTAAAACAGCAAATTCATCGCCACCCAAGCGCGCTATTTTTACATTTTCAGGTCGCCATTTTTCCATCCGATTAGCAAAAGAAACCAGTAGTAAGTCACCACTTTGATGGCCTAAAGTATCATTAATATCTTTAAAACGATCAAAATCAAAAAAACAAATAGCAAAATGGGTATGGTTTTTACAAGCATAATCTATCGCCTTGCTAAGCTCCTGAATAAAAGCATTGCGATTTGGCAGGTCAGTTAGCATATCGTGATAAGCAATATGTTGAATTTCCTGCTGCCGCCGGGCGATATCCGAACGCATATCAGTAAACACTTGAGATAAAGTACCCACTTCACCTTTTATCTTTGTAGGCAAATCTCCTGAGTACTCACCACGACCAATTTTCTGAGCAATTTTTACTAGCTGTAATAAAGGCTTGGTAATACTGCGTGAAAGTATTGCCGCACCCACTAAAGAAATTAATAACGCAGCAAAGCCGATAAATACGATGCGCCGCATCAAATTTTCCACTTGCTGCTGCACTTCCCGATGGGACTTTAAAAGCAAAGCATAAATTGGATGATCACTTGAACTTTGTAAAAAAGTCTTGAGGGCCAGAGCACTATCGTTTTCAGAAAATAGTGGGAACACCACTTCACTGGAGCTAAGCTGTGCAATTTCAATATTATTAAGTGATAAATCAACCGCACTCGACTGTGCCCAAATACGTTGTTGATCCAAACCAATAATATAAATATTTAAATTCGTTAAGTCTGCAAGTTCACGGGTAAATTCATTCCCTAGCTCACGGCCAATAACAATCCAAAAGCTAGGCGAAGGCGCACTGACTGGTATAAAAAAACCGACGACGGCCAATTCATACAATTTATTTTTGAGTGGTACGACAACGCCTAAAGACCAATCTTCATTGGCCGCCTCATCGAGTATATCTGGGTGAGGAAAAGATTCTTCTTCGCTAACAACTCCTGCCTGACCGACAATATTACCATCGATATCGAGCAACCACATGAGATCTGCCATATGCTCAGATTCGAGGCGACGTAAAAAGTTACCCAAGGAGATTTGCAAAGAATACTCGTCATCGAATACGGCTGTGCGAAGGCCATCTTCTTTGCCGATAATTTTTGCAGCTTTGACAAAGTTTTCTATTTTTGAATAAGTCTTATCTTGAAAGACCTTACGCCCCACATTGAGAGCATCATATACTCTTTGCTCGCCAGCCGCCCTTACATTGCTACCGACAACATACAAAGTGAAAGCAAGTGCACCGGCGATAAGAATAAGAAAAAGTAAAAATATGCGTAACCGTAAAGGCATTAGTAGAACTCATCATCATTCGGTACTTGATTTCGCGTCGATAGCAAGCGTTTGCGTAAGCGTATCTCTGTCATATTTGCAGAGCCATCTCGTATCTCTATATCGCGCTCTATTTTACCTCGCCCATCTCGAATACGAGGGTGACGTATACGTAGTACTGCCTTAGTTGCAGGAATATCACTAAAGCTTGCAAGACCACTTTCATTGGTTCGAGCATAGTATGGCGTATCCATGACGTAGATATAGGCCAACATCCAGTCATGAATATTGCAACCTAAAACTACCTCACCTGGCGTATCCATCACTTCTTGTTTGACTTCACTTTTCCCCAAACGAAACTGACGTCGCCACGGCTTCGAGAAGGAGTAAACATGATGAATGATTGTATCCGCGTTGCTAAATGTGACTGTCGAGCCCACATTAGCTAAACTAATTTGTGGAGAAAAACGCCTATCACTTTGTTGTACTTCTATGTTTTGTGGTTCGGGAATGGCAAAGCTATTGTTATGAAGAGAAATAACAACGCCCTCAACCGGTTCACCTTTACTACTCAATACCCTTACATCCAACTGCGCACAATAGGCCTGAGCACACCAGAACAAGTAACACCCAACACATGCACTTTTGAGCACTACGCGTCGCCAAGCAGGTAGGGGACATTGGATAAACGCTAACAAAAACGCCATAAAGCCATTCACTTAATACTGTCATTAGTCAAAGTATAGACATTATTAATGACAGTCTAAACCTTTCACCACAAGGCTTTAAGCAACCGTCAGCAATATCGGCTTATCCTTTGTAATAACCATCGTATGTTCAAATTGAGCCGATAAGTTTTTCTCATGGCCGACCAAAGTCCAACCGTCACTAGTCTCCGAAACAAACTTACTTTTTGTCGATAAAAACGGCTCAATAGTAATTACCAACCCTTCATGGAGACGCCTCCGATCTGTCGGATTGTAATAACCGGGTATTTCCTTAGGTTCTTCATGTAACCCACGCCCCACACCATGACTGCAAAGGTTCCTAATAATCCTAAAGCCTTTTTGCTTTGCTACTTTACTGATGGATTTACCGATCACATTGAGCGGGCTTCCAGCACTTGCATGGCGGCAGGCCTCATTTAACGCTAACTTGGTAGAAGCGATGAGCTTATCCTTCAGATAAGTACTGGGCGGCACCACAAAAGAGCCTCCAGTATCAGCAAAATAGCCGTTCTTCTCAGCGGAGACATCGATATTAACAATATCCCCCGGCTGGATCACTCTACTACCAGGGATACCATGGGCAGCCTCTTCATTCACACTAATGCAGGTGTAACCTGGAAAGTCGTAGGTAAGCTTGGGAGCGGACTGTGCACCATAGAACTCCAGCAATGCTTTACCTATTTGATCAAGCTCGGCCGTTGTCATTCCAGGCTCGGTGCGTTTCATCATTTCCTTTAGTATTAATGCGACGATTTTTCCTATTGCCTTCAACGCCGCTAAATCTTCATCTGTTTCTATTGTCATGTACAAGCTCCTAAAGCAAGTTTTTATGGGTGTCTTGTTAACACTAACGATTCAATCGAACTTTAAAAAAAAATCATCCACTTAAAAAACTCAATATTATCGATATAACGAGATAGTAAATATGACTATAAATTCAAGGCCTGCCTTCGCGCCTGCAGCCTCTCCCTCATTTTTTAAAACCGAAGATACACAAAACAGGACAAGCACCCGCCCATTGAGCGCTAACTATAGAACCGCACAACCAATGCAAGCGCAAATGCTACACGTTCAAGGCTCAAACATACAATCTCTATTAGCATTTGAAGGTAACAGTGCCAACGACTCAGAGATTATGTTAGTTGGAAGAGATCTATCCCTCAGTGAAGCCAAACAAATATATGGGCCAGCCGTTTCACAACAAGCTAGAAACTTCGCCAGCGAAGTAGTCACAGCCTACAACAATGTCGTTAGAGGGCGAGACCGTAACGGTAGTACGTTTAATAGTAAACTACGTGACTTCAGAACCACCCAAAATAACCTGAGCGGAAAAAGATACCTCATGAATAGACAGGTTAAAGCTGACTTCGATCGAGCAGCAAACATAGTCAATAATTTTAGTTCCTACAACAGGCAAATACAGCAACAACTCAGAAGTAGTGCACCAGAAGCATAAACAGTAGAACCAAGCTCAGTTCTTTTCAATCAACTCAGCTAGGATATTAAATATTTAACGAGACACCCACCTTTATTAAACAAGACACCCACAAATAAAAGCGACACGATAACATCCCATATATGGGTGTCTCATTAGCACTATAGTTATTTCGCCTCTTCTCGCTGTTGCTCAAACCACCAGAGGATATGGGCAACCTTGGACATTAAGTTACTTGGCCGTCTGTAAATCCCATGGGATGCCCCTGGAATTCTAACGAGGGCTGATTTAACCCCTTCTAGACGCAGAGCTTGATAGTACTGCTCCGTTTCTGAGATGGGCGTGCGGTGGTCTTGTTCGCCAGTTAGTAGCATTGTCGGCGTGGTGACATTGCCAACATAGCTAATCGGAGAATATTTCATATAGTGTTCAAGTGCTTCCCACGGCTTTTTACCGAACCAGTATTTATAGAAGAAGGGATAGAAGTCCGCAGTTAGAACAAAGCTGTACCAGTTGATAACGGGTTTTGCCACAACTGCCCCAGCAAATATGTCGGTGTGGCCGATAATCCAGCTGGTCAATACGCCTCCACCAGAACCTCCAGTCACAAATAACTGTTTGTCATCGATGAAGCCTTTATCCACTAGATGGGAAACTCCCGACATCAAGTCGTCGTAGTCCTGGCTTGGGTAGTTGTGATGAATCGTCTGAGCGAACTCTTGGCCATAACTCTCACTGCCGCGAGGGTTGGTGTAAAGCACAACATAGCCCGCTGCTGCAAACAGCTGCACTTCTGCTGAGAAATGAGGACCATACGCAGCGACCGGACCACCATGAATCTCTAGAATAAATGGGTATTTTTTACTGGGGTCAAAACCGGGGGGATAGACAACCCAACCATCAATTTCTCTCTGGTCTGCCGATGATTTATAACGTATTGCTTCAACTTTTCCCAAACTAAGATGTTGTAAAGCATCCTCATTTAAAGCGGTTAATTTTTTTATCTTGCCATTACGTACGATAGCGACATCTGAAGGACGTAAGGGATCAGAGTAGGTAAAAGCAATAGTGCCATTAGTAGCAACATCAAAGTCCCCACTTACATAAGGCCTACCTAAGCCTGCTCCACCCAAATCTTGCGCAACAACACGGCGCTTTCCATTTAATGGCTGATAGGCCACCTTAACTTGCCCCTTATCCGTGTATTGAAAGTAGATACCTTTTCCATTAGCAGCCCACTTGAACTTACCCACACTTCGATCTAAATCTCGAGTCAGAATACGAATATTGTTGCCGTCGGCATCCATCACGTGAAGCAGCATATTCTCGTAATTCTTTAATTTATCATCGTAACCTCTGTAAGCGATTAGCTTGCCATTGGGTGATACTTTAGGGCCAACATCTGGGCCAACGCGTTGGGTAAGTTGGGTAAGCTCACCGTTTTCAATATCGACGCGATAAATCTCCGCTTCTAAAGGTTTCATTTCAGCATCTTGTTCGCGATTGGCAGCCACATATAAGCCTTTACCATCTTGAGCCCAGCTGAAGCCGGCACTGTAATCAAAGTCACCAGATGTTATTTGACGAGGCGTCCCGCCGTCTGCAGCTAGCACGAAAACATGCGTATGACCTGGAACATTGTAGCCACTGCCATCAGAACGGTAGAGAGTTTTATCGATAAAGACTGCAGGCTTTGCCCACTTGGCACCTTTAGGTTTACCCGGCAGCTTAATAGGTGTATCTGCCTTACCTTTAACAAACATGGTAAAAGCAAGATATTGGCCATCGGGAGACCACTGCAAAGCAGATGGGGACTGTTGCAAATTAGTCAGTTGTGCATTAGCCCCGCTTTTTAACCAGCGCATATGGATTTGTGGCTTACCACTAAGAGTGGAAACATATGCCAACTTACTACCATCGGGGGAAAGTAATGGAGAGTAGTCTGCTTGATTACCTGAAGTAACTGGACTCATACCACCATTGGCAGTATCAACTGACCAGATATTACTACTCTTTTTATCTTTCTGAATATCCATAAAATTACGTACAAAATAGATGCGCTTACCATCTTTCGTCATTTCTATATTCGATGCATATTCAAGATTAAAAACATCTTCTAGTTGTAAGGTTTTTTTATTATCCGCCAAAGCCGTGTGAGCTATTAGCATTAGTGACAGCAGCAATATTTGTCTCATGGAACATCTCTTAGGTGGTGGTGTTTGAAATGGATGCCTAGAATAGCTTCTAAGCTCTGTCGCACGAGGGCCTGTTAACACTAATTAAATTACACCTGCTGCCAGCCCTTGGCAGTTGCTCCTGCACTGCCCTAATACACCACATCCATGTGGCTATTCGGGTTTGCACTTAAAAGCGCTACTCGGCGTTGCTCATCGCTGATTTATGCCTGTATGGATACAGGTAATTAGAGCAATGCAGGAGCAATTGCCGAGAACAACTAAATTACACTCTTCGTGCCTTGATTAGCGCTTTTAAGTGCAAACAGGAGTGATCAAATTAGTGTTAACAGGCCCTAGATAAAAACGTTGGAATTTATCAGCCCCTCAACAGCAAAAAGCCTCTTTCAGGGATGCTAGCATTATTTGAATCACAGCTGTGAGCAGACATTTTTAGTATATAAGCCGCTAGCACCGTTTTGGCTTTTCATGCCAGCAGGCACGAATAGAAAATATAATGATATTAGCAAGACTGGTTGAAACTAACATTACCAAGAACACACGAGATACTCCCCAATGCGACAAGTAAGTTGAAAAAGCACCAATCAAACCACCAGACATATACATCATCGTTGAATTTAAAGAAGATGCACTTCCTGCATTGCTGTCATACAAGCTGATATATAACCCTGAAACCGTCGGCACCATAGCACCTGAAGCAGCAATAGTAGCCATGAGCCCTAGCATAACTACGGGCAAGGTAGGTGAGATAAAAACGTAGGTCAGCAATAAAACTAAAATAGCAGACAGCTGCCCAACAATAGCACAGCGTAAAATTATTAATGGGGGAAACTTTTTTAACATTCTCGCTGCGATGCGGTTACCAATCATTAACATAATACTATTAATAGAAAAGACTAAAGCAAATTCGAATTTGTTGAGCTGGTACACATCCATAAAGATGAAAGAAGAGTTAGTCAAATAACTCATAAAAGTGCCAGCAATAAAAACTGAAAAAAACACATAGCGTATGGCAATGTATTTATTATTAGTTCGTAAGGTAATCGCCTGCCAATAACTGGATAAAATCTTCTTAAAGTTTAAAGCATAGCCTGCATGTTCATTGGTTTCTGGGATAGTTCGCCAGGATAACAACAACATTAATAAACTATAGGTTCCTAAAAAAGCAAAAATATATTGCCAACCTAAAGGCGCAATAATAGCTCCAATTACTGGGGCTACCATAGGAGCAACTAGCATAACTAAAATAATGTTGGCATATTTTTTTACGATATCTTCAGGCGGATAAACATCACGTGCTTGCGCCATACAAATAACCGACGCTGCCCCCCCGCCAATACCTTGTAAGCCTCGTGCTATTTGAACCATATCAATATTCGTAGCCAACATAATAAAAACTGTAGAGCCAAAAAATAATACTAACCCACACAAGCTAATAGGTTTGCGGCCAATTTGATCTGATAATGGGCCGCCTAAAAACTGGCCTATCGCTAAACCTACAAAGTAGGCGCTAATAGTTAAGTTGGCCTCACTAATACTCACACCAAAATGTTCACCTATAATAGGCAAAACAGGTAAGTAAGCATCGATAGCTAATGGGGTAAGAGCTACTGAGCATGCAATAAATATAAGAAAATATTGGCTCTGTTCTAATTGAGCTTTGGTTAGCATATACAGTTTGTTGGTCGAAACTTAAGAAAAAGTATCTCTTTAAATACATTAAGGCCTATTGGAAGGCTTCTTGAGACGCTATGAAGTATGTAGATAGTTTAACCTATATTTAAAGTATAATGTTTCTTATTTTTCGATCGAATGTGTGACTAATTCAAGATAAGACGAGTTTTGTAAAATATCTAGCCTAAAAATGGAGGGGAGTAAAAAGAACGTGGATGCAAGATATGAAAAAAGCAAGAAGCAAATGAATAGAACCAAAGTTAACACTCCATTTATTCCTATTGTTTTATTTCCACTATCTGTGTCTCATTAATTTTTGCGTTATTTTTCAATGTGTACAAATAGTGGGCAAGACTCTGCCCACTATTTATCAATTTAACTAAAAAGTTTCAGTAACTTCTTAGCGGCTGCGTCGTGTATCTGGAATGATAACTCGGCTCTCGGGAAATTTAATAAATGCTTGCCCCGTGAAACTAGGTGACATATCAAGCACTGTGGCTTCAAATTCACCATCATTTAGAATAGTTACCTTGTATTCACCTACAGCCTCAGGGTCGAAAGTAGAAACGCCTAGTACATAGTTCACACCCGCTTCAGGAAAGAAGAAAATTTCAGCAGGGAAACCGGGACCGCCACTAGTAGTAGTTATAGTGCCGCCGCCGTTGTTGGCTTCGCGGAAATCACGATCATATAAGCCAATAAAACTATCAAAGCTATCGCTCTCAACACTTACTCGAACTGCTTTATCTCCATCCAAACCTTTAATATCGAAATAATCAATAAAATAAGTATTGTTGGGGAAATCAGGATCAACGGCGTCATCGGCGACTAATTCACCATTGTCACTTTCTTCAACTGGTGATCCCAGGACAAAGTTATTAGTGCGAATGAAATCAGTATCATCAAGCTTTGCTGTTAGACTTTGGATAAATACACCATCGCCTTCCAGTAGTGGCAATACTGACTTATTAAGACCAGCAAAACACTCAGATGCTGAAGAAGGCAGAGGCCCACGACCATCGCTGTCAGCAACGCAATCAAAGACACGCGGCCAACCAGATTCATCGATAATGCGAGAATCAAAAATCATCCCTTCTTCTGGATCGTTATTAAAGGCTGTATTTACTAACTGCCAACGAGGTTCAATCTCAGCACTTGGTTCGAAGCGAGTTCTAACATTACCAAAAGAAGCAAAACTTACACCTCCTGGACGCACGCTCACTTTATGCACGCGAGAAGGCTCTACAGCTACGCTTTTCGCCCAATCAGATAACACAGATGTTCGCGCCCATACACCTGGATTACCCGGTAAAGCACAACCATTACCATAACTAGTAACACCTGCTAATTTCCATTTATCGGCGTAGAAATCTCGTACTAATAAAGGTCCGCCACTGTCGCCTTGACACGCATCAATTCCACCTTCTGGAGCACTTGCACAAATCTGCGTTTCAAAATTAATAGAAGTCGAATAAACCTCAGCACAGGCATTTTCATCAGATATTGGGACATGCACATCTTGTAGAAGGCGAGACTGACGATCACTTGTTCCCCAACCCACAGCGGTAGCCAAGACACCAACGTCTGCAAGATATTCATTGTCCTCGGACAACATAGCCACTGTCTCCACACCGCTTTCGGTCAAATTAACCGGTTCAGATAACTCCCATAAAGCAATGTCATAGCCTGCCCCCACAGAAAATGGTGCGCCTGGCTCAGGGGGTTCTACAACATAATCCGGATGCAAATGAATCTTCTTAACAGATAGCACCTGTCCACTACCATCAGTGGTATTGCTCGTACCTGCCAAGACACCCACATCGTCAGGGTTAGTATCCACTGAACAGTGAGAAGCAGTCACGACCCAACGATCAGTCACCAGTACACCACCACAGAATTGGCGGAAACGACCGGAGTTCGTAGAACCAACAGCAACCATGAATGGATATTCCATCTCTTCGGTAACATCACCACCAATAATTTGGGTGGTAATACGGTCACTGGGTTTATTTTCTATCAAAGTCGGCGCAACGTCTTCACCTTCTCCTCCAGTTACATTACGCCAGCCAAAAGGAAGTTCCTGCCTTACAATGTAGTCACCCGCAGGTAGATTCCAGAATGCATAGAATCCGGCTCGATTAGTTTGAGTGGAAAGTTCATCAGCATCTTTAACGCCATTATCATTTGCATCGATGTATACCGATACTCGCTTTAAACCTCTTTCACGAAAATCAGGTTTTCCATCGCTGTCACGATCATTCCATACTTGACCAACAATAAAGCCAGGCCAAAAATCATAACCATAGTTAGTATTGATATTCGAAGAGAGTGAATTATCATCAGCAAAGCTGTTTAATGAAGTGAGGGCACTTGCAGCTAACACCCCAGCCAAGATGTTAGATTTCATCAAATATTTCATGTTTTTTTCCTTACGTTTAGAAAATGCAGAAAATACTCCTAACTATTAATTAGACGTTAATAACTCAGCAACATATAGCTCAACCACAGCTTTAAACATGTTAAGTAATAGAAAGGTAAAGATGGTAGAAAATACTAGAAAAGTAATATTCTCTAGGAACAACTTTTCACGGACAGTATAAACATCAGTGAAGCTACTCACTATAGCGTTGTAGAGTGGCATTAGACAGGACAATAGATTTTTTAACGAAGAGAATTTAATTTTCCTCATTAGAATTGTCACAAAAAACAACTTAATTTAAGTTCATCAAAGATAATTATCATATTATCAGTTTGAAAAAATTTAGTTTCAAAAAAATTGCATCAAATGAATTTAAATTCAAGAAAAAAATCAATAAATAAAATATTTTTTATAGCTAGATCACAATACAACCACAAAAAAACACTCCATTAAATATAATTAATGGTTAAACATTGTATAGGTAAAAACAAAAAGTGTTTTATAAGACGACATTTTTTGTTAAGTTTGATTTGATAGCACACTAGATTAATCCACATTAGTAACAATCGTTCTAATAACTTTTGAAGAATATAACCCGGCTATTCATTCTTTTTGATATAACACAATAAAAATGATTGAAAAATCTGCCGTATTTACGGCAAGCCATCGAATACTTGATAAACACAACAAATAAGTGCACTGAGTCAAAATAAATTTCGTTTACTAAAAATTATTAATGTTGATTACCTTCCTTAAAAATATGAAATCAAATATGACTAAAATTAAACAACCGTATAAAACGCAACATTAATTTCAAATAGGTGTACGTTTTATCTAGCTTATAAAATGACTCTAAGATTAGAAGATTTGTCTAAATGAAATTTATTCATTTATTTACAAGTATTATTAATCATTAGGCTTTATATGCTTCAGTGTCCAGTAAATACAGAACTTCTAACAATAAAACATAGTGAAAGAATTAATATATCTTTCAAAAACACTTACTAATAAAAGTAAAAATGCTCCTCCAAAAGACATACACAAGTAACAATAAACTCCATCATTATCACCTGATCACTATCGGTAAGTGTCCATGGGCAACCCTAATAAAGTGACAGTCACAATAACTTATTGTTTATTGTTGCAATACTTGCCATTACATGTATATAATTACAGCACTAATCAAGGATTGATGATTTCATGCCTAAACCTCGAAAACAACTTATATCGCTTGATGCGACACCTTACTATCACTGCACTTCACGCTGTGTGCGTCGCGCTTTTTTATGTGGTTTTGACCAATTAACGAATAGAAGCTATGAGCATCGTCGAAAATGGATTGAACAGAGAATACATTATCTCGCTCAAGTATTTTCTATAGATATTTGTGCATATGCAGTAATGAGTAACCATTTACATGTAGTACTGCACGTAAACCGAGGCAAAAGCTTGGACTGGAGCAATAAAGAAGTAGCAATACGGTGGCATAAGCTCTACAAAGGCACAGAACTCACACGCAAATATCTTCACAATAACTATTTAACAGCTTCTGAAATACACACAGTGAAGTTGAAATTAGCGCAATGGCGTAAACAATTAAGTGATATTAGTTGGTTTATGAGGGCTCTTAATGAGCCTATTGCTCGGCAAGCTAATGCAGAAGATAAATGTACAGGGAAATTTTGGGAAAGCCGTTTTAAATCTCAGGCATTGCTAGATGAGAAAGCTTTAATCGCATGCATGGCATACGTTGATCTTAATCCAGTTAGATCAAAAATGGCAATTTCCGTTAAAACATCAGACTATACTTCGATCAAACTTCGTTGTAAAAATTATATAAGAAAAACAAATCAACCTAAGATGTTAATGCCCTTTGCTACAGCTCTTAGTAAAATAAAAAACAAAGTAATACCATTTAAACTAACAGATTATATATCTCTACTAGAATGGACAAAAAATGTTATTAGAGGGAATAAGCCTCACCATAGCCCTCCTACCATATTAAAACAGCTAACCATAAGCCCTAGTACTTGGTTAATTTTAAGTACACAATTTGAAAACCGATTCAAATCTTTGGTTGGCATGAAAGAAAAGCTACGTATCACGGCTTATCAACTAGGTTTTAAACGTTCACCAGGATTAACTAACTGTCATATGCTTTTAGGTTAACTTAAAATATATATCTTCCTATTATTAAAATACAATTCGCAAACCTAAATAGCTAAATAAACTAATTTGAAATTTATTTAGCTGTTTATTGAGCGTAGTTTCCCAGCCACCTAAAAAATCCACTTTCCTTAATTTACCTCCGTAGTAAATCGCCTATCTGTTGTTTTTTCAATCCAACTTATCTAGACACCCACTTATAACATCTCAGACTAAACATGACTGTCTTAATTTAACCTCGTCTTAATTTAACCTTACCAATTAACCTGATAACGGTGGCACTCTTGTAGGGTGTCTAAATTACGTCTTTAGTAGGTGTCTAGGTTAAAATTTTAAAATAAAAATTTAATCTATCGAAGATAACTACAAACACAACTATTCACCGTATAAAATTTCAATTGTTTTTAAGGACGACAATCGTTGTGGTATTCGTCACATCTCTCAAGATTTATTAGCAGGCTGATTTTTTTTGATGGTAGCATTTTAAGTAATGCAAAAATATTTTTTAACGTGGCCTTAATTATATAAGCCAATCGTATTAAAAAGGCTTTAGTTACAATGTATCATTTTTAATTTAGTTACAATGTATCATTTCGATCCTATCAAATACAAAAAAATAATTTCATTAATTAAAATAACGACTTGAATAATTTAACAAATACTATATTTAACTTGTATGGCTTGAGAATATTAGCATTTTTTAAAATTTATTCGGGACTACAGTAATTTAAATAGCGCCAAAAACAACATTTAGTCACAGCTATTATAATCTTCATATCGGTGGGTAGCTTTAATACCTTAATAACAATATATGACTTTATTAAAAAATATTGAGGCTTTTTATGTTTCAGGCGTTCACTATATTAAATCATCGGTGACACATATTGGTATGCATGTAAAGGTCAATTTAGCAATCACCCAAATTAAATATACATTTCACTTATTAAAATAAAAATTTAATCCGGCCGCATTTAGAGTCTACTTTAAAAATATTAATTATTTTCAAGTACAAAACGATCGCTAGTGTAATTTTTAGCGTATCTGGCCGACTATGTTGCTTATCGCTATTAAGGAGGGTGAAATGTAAACTTTCAAATCAGTGATGTACGCAATTAATAATGACTACCTTTATTTAGACAGGACAAAGGAAAAAATATGAAAATTGCAATTACGACAATCTTGATCGCTTTTTCTTCAGTCGCATTTGCTCAAGGTAAATACCTTGAAGTAAAGCAGGAGTTTTTATCTGACAATGCAAATTTTGGTGCATGGGAAGTTTCCTCACAACAAAACTTACTAGATAAAAGCTTATCAGAAAGCCTGAAAAGTAACATATTACAGTCTAGCGGCCCCTACGCTATTACTAATATGAAAGATATTCAGGCCCTAATTAATAATGAAAAGTCTAAACTTTATCCCGACTTAAAATTATCAGTAAACACCTTTAAAAACCAAAAACCACTTGAGATTTCAATCAATCGTATCGACACACGTCAACAACGAGAAATTTTGCGCGGACAAGTGGATGGTGTTGAAGGCTCAAACGTAAAACTCGTGGTTTACAACGGGCAAATGAGTGGCCGCGTCACATTTATGGGGAAACAGAAGGTGCTTGTTATCCGTAGTATGAATGGCGGTATCGCTGCTAACTACGAAGTAGATACTAGCAATATTACATTCGACTAAACCCTTCCTCTTCATCAACCATATTAAAAGGCAAAGAAATGAAAGCGAAATATAGAAATCTAATGATCGCTGCATCATTTTTCATTCAGTCTATAGCATTTGCGCAAACCGATGTTTCGGTTCTGGTTGTTTATACGGATGACTCACGCGCAGCGGTAGGCGGTACAGCGAATATTGAAACAGATATTATCTCCGCGATTGATGACGGTAATCTTGCATTGAATAATAGTAATATTGACATGCAGCTGTCGATTGCGGGTATGCGAGAAGTTTCGGTAAATGAAAATGTTTACCCCAATATGCCAAGCTTACTCAACGATCTTACTAATCCTAACAATAATACTTTTGGTATAGTTCACCAGTGGCGCGACCAAGATGGAGCCGACTTGGTTTACCTTATTTTCGAGGGCATTCAGCAAAACGGTCAAGCTAATGCCATCTGTGGTGCGGGAATTCCATGTGATCAATCTTTTGAAAGTGAAGCGTTTGCGGTAGGCCAACGTGGTCTAATGGATGTAGCGCCTATTGTTATACATGAGTTAGGCCATGTTATGGGGCTTCGGCATGACCGCACAAGAGACTGTGGAAGCGAAAACACTACATGTGGACAGTTCCTGTTTCCCTATAGCTTCGGGCATATCGACCCTCAAGGCAATCCAGATTGGGGGACTATTATGGCTGGGGGAAGACCTTTCCCATTGCTAGACTTCTTTTCAAACCCAAATCTTGATAACCCTAATACTGGACAAGCCTTAGGTGTGGCAGATCGGAGTGACGCATCACGAGCGCTCAATAACGTTCGAAATATTATTGCTGGTTTCAGGGGACCTGCGTCACCGACCCCTACACCAACTCCAACACCCACACCAACACAAACGCCTACGCCTACACCAACTCCAGGCTGTGTTGCAGGAGCTTTAGACCTTAGAAACACCCAGGATTATTCAGGCAATGCTCCTGGCGATGCCACAGTTTCTGCAGACGGCTGTACTATTACGCTAACCGGCAACGAATGGCGTATAACAGGCTTTGACTTCGATATTAATGCATCAACTACTGTTACTTTTGAATTTTCAGCGGTTGGAAATGCAGAAATACAAGGGGTTGGCTTCGATCAAGATCTAGGCGCAAGCAGTGATCGCATCTTCCGCCTCATTGGAAGCCAAGCATGGGGTATCGATAATTTCAGCTACACAGGAAATGGACAGACTCAATCGTTCACTATACCTGTTGGTAACTTTTATACAGGGACAGGATTTGGTTTTGTAATAGCTAACGACGACGACGCGTCACCTGCAGGAAATTCAGTCACAGTCAGCAACGTGGTTATCTCTAACGGTGCTACACCAACTCCAACACCCGTTCCAGGATGTTCAGTAGAAGAAAGTTTTGAAGCCGGAAACGGCGGCTGGAGTAATAGTAATGCTTCAACCTGCTCAACAGGTGCCTTTGTTGTAGATACCCCAACAGCGCAAGCGAGCAATGGTGTAACGACTCAAGTAGGTGGCGCAGCAGATGGCAATAACGCCTTCTTTACAGCAACGAATACAGCTGCTGGCACTAACGATGTTGACTCCGGAAATTGTATTGCAACTTCGAGCACCTATAATGTAGCAAATCAGTCAACACTATCTCTGTCTTACTTCTTCGGCCAAAGAGACGGTGGTGATGATGCCACTGGCGACTTCCAGCGTATCGAAGTATCGACTGATGGTGGCAGCACATTTTCTACACTGGTTGCTAATGGAGATACAGCTTCTGATGCCACATGGCAAACTGCAAGTCAGACAGTTCCAGCAGGTTCAAATGTTGTGATTCGCACACAATGCTCCGATGGCGCAGGCCCAGGAGACATTATTGAATGTGGTGTTGACAACGTACGCATTTGTTCAAATTAAATCCTTACTTTTAGCTAGATAAGTGGGCCTCTGAGGCCCACTTTTAAACAACCGACCATCTCTTTTTATCCAAATCCCTCCAGACTGAAACAGATAATATCGATACAACGATATTATCAACTATGCTCGTCACTTGTTTCGAAACTTTATGTGGGTGTCTCTCTTATATTCTTGAACGTCCCGGGGAAATCATGGGTGTCTTGTTTATATTTTTAGAAAAATAATACCTTTTAAACAGACTTTGTTAGCTAATTCTAAAGCATAGATTGTTTAGATGAACTTCCCTCCTCTAGAAAACACTATCTCAATGAGGCAATTAAAATTATTGAAAAATGCCGTATCTAAAGTGAGAAAATCTAACATGTTACAAAGTCACACTCCCAGTTTTAAACATACACTTGCACTTCATCAAAACGGTCAAGTCGAAGATGCACGACTGGGATACCACGAACTATTGCGACATGAGCCCGAAAATCATGTTGTTATGAACGCATTGGCTTGTGTTTATCAAGGGCTAGGGCAAAGCCGTGCTGCGCTGGAACTTTACCAAAAAGCAGCAGCGTTTAGTCAACATACATCACTATATAAATTTAATATTGCAGTAGCGCTTATGGATCTTGATGAGGACGATAAAGCTCTAACAGCGTGGGATAACTATATTAGTCAGGTTAGCAATAATCCCGCAGCTTATCAAAATAGAGCCTGGATCTATTGGTATAAAAAGAATATGTTGCAACAGGCATGTATCGACTATCAGGAAGCACTCAAATACGATGCAGAAAACATTTCTATTTATTGTGAATTAAGCCAAGTGTTAGCAATGCTTGACCAACAACTGGAAGCAGAAAGCCTTATAAAAATAGCCGTTACCTTTGCATATCAACAGAAAAACCCTGACAATCATAAATTGTTAGCGATAAGTTTTATGAGCCTTGCAAAAACAGACGATGCTATTATTCAGTGGAATAAATATTTAACATATTTTCCCAATAGTTCTGAGGGTTATAGCTACCGAGGGTTGTTATTACGGGAAAAAGGCGATATAGAACAGTCACTACACAGCTACCAACTTGCAATAGCCTATGCACCTGAGGATATTAAAAACTATTGTGAATTAGCTGAAATACTATATCTACAAAACAAAAAGAGCGAAATGGAAATTTTACTAGAACAAGTATGGTTACTCGCACATACAAAAAATTCCAGAATACTTTTTCAACGAATGGCTAAAACATTTGGTAAAGTTAATTTAATTGAAAAAGCGGTATCCTGCTGGCAGAAATGTATTGCCTTAGAGCCAAGAAATAAAAATTTCACTAATTATTGCCATGAACAGATAGCATTTTTATATGAGCATAATAGTAACTAAAAGATAACCAAATAAAATATTGAAATTAGAAACAAATATCTTCCCTTTTTAGCCCTCCTGTTTTTCACTTAATAGTCTTTAAGAATCGGATAAGAGATTAGGATAAGATTCTCACAGAGGATGGTATACATAGGATATTAGTAATAAAGATCCCTCCTAAAGGCTACAAATAGTTAATTCTAGAATGCAATTAAAGATCGATGTGGGTGTCTATTATAGATATAACAAAAAGTTAGTGGGGTTCTCAGCTTTATAATAATTTTTCTCTATAAAGAACTATTTTTCTTATAACACTACTTACTAGTGACATTGTTAGTTACAGGTCGTTATTGAAGGAAAGCATAAAAATACATTTACACAGTACATTCATATTAATTATTAGGAATACCTAATTATGACACTCACCCTAACTCCCGACTTTTCATACTCTGGTGATGAAATAGTGCCTCACACTAGAGCACAAGAAAAGTCTATAAAAACCTAAGCAACACACGCTATGGCCACTTTTCGCCTCCTACCATACTAATGGCCATGGCGTTTAAATTTACTTCACCTACCTAAGTGAATGAAAAGCTAAGAAGCCTTGCCTACCCAAGGCTTCAGCTAATATTAGTAATCCTCAGCATATCGTCTCAATTCTATACTCAACTCTTCTTTAAGGAGTTAGTGAGTCATTAAATATCCACATACCTAGCAACTTCAAAGTCATTTATACGCTTGTAAATTGATACAGGGCGAACACCTTGAAATGATGATATCAGGCTATAATTGTTTTTAAGACATTCACAGGTATCTACAAATATAAGAAACGATTCTCTATCACAAATCTTGGGCTCAACGAGAGTATAAGTAGGATTTTTTTCTAGCAAACCCATAAAATATGCGTCCCCATCTAAAACCCCCGCATTATGAAGCTGCTCTACATGCCCCTCAAAATGATATTTTTGATTGGTATTAAGTTTATTTAGAAATACATATACTGGTGATGTTGAAATCGTAACGACAGGCTCCTGTGTACCTATAGTATGCTTAATAAAAGCGTTTGCCTGCTTCAGCTCCCTTTCTGCACCGATATTTAATGTATGATTAACAATGCGTCCAGAACCAGAAACAATAAAAATTAGCAATGTAATAGAATGACCATATCTAATAATAAGGCTCGACTGTAGCTCCTTTGAACTTTCAACCGCTATTGCTGAAAATAAAGCAATTGAAACCGTAGAGAGAATCCAATAATGATTAAAGAACATCATTGATGCACTTGCTGCTATGCATGCTGCTAAAAAAGTGCCTATTGAGAAAAAACCTACAATCTTCTTTTCTTTCTCTAATGTATAAAACATCAGAGCACCACTGACAATAATAGGAGTAAAGGGAACTATCCATTTGAACAGTTTATTAACAACTAGACTTTTATCAAAGTTAGCACCGTAACTTGTAAGAAAAACTATTTGATCTGACAGATACTCCAATAGTAAATCTCCCCCAGTGAAGTAATCGAAAAAATAAGGAGAATAAATAATTGAAGAACCGAGAAAAAACCCTCCGGCAGTATAAAAAGATATTATTGTTAGATATCTAATAGATTTTCCTATAGAAAAAAGAAATAAAATAAGAGACAAAAACGAAAACATACCTAAGAAAGAAAAAAGGTAATTAACCGAAAATCCAAGAGCAACTAATGCACCGTAAAACAAGGCTATAGTCTTTTTATGTGTGCTATTTTCATCTTGAATACGAACAATGAGAAAAAAAACTAAAGCCAATATAAAAGTCTGAATACTTTCAGTATTACCCGATAAACCATCAATACCTATAGGAAAAGCTAGGCATGTAGTAAAGGAAACGACAAGCGCTGAGCGTCCAAAATTTAATCGCCTTAAACCGTAAAAGATACACAGTGCTGTACCGCCGAGGAGGCTAACAGTCATAATTCTGATAGCAATAAAATTTTCACCAAAAATACCAAAAAAGAAGGCGTAAACATAATAAACACCGATAGGCTTATGATCAAAAACCCCCTGATAAGGCAATTTACCGTCGAGCATATCCGCAGCGACAAGCGCATATATCATTTCATCTTGATCAAGCAAAGATGAAGAAAAGGCTCCACACATCAAGAGAAAAACAATGATAATAATGCCGTAAAAAGGCACACCATACCCAATTTCACCTTTAATAAAGCGTATTAGCAGGCGTTGATTTTTTTGCACTCACCACTCCTTTGTATAGGGCCATTGGAATAATTCAATAGCTCAGGTTTCCCTACTGCATAGGATTGAATAAAAGCTACTTTATATTCATAGAATAAAACAATAACAAGTGAAGAATTATAACCATTTTAGAAAAAAAATCCATATCGATAAATACGAGCCCTATTCTCGCCTTTAAGCTTAGAAATAAGAAGCTATAAGGCAAAAAATACAAAAACGACAAAGAATAATATTGCGCGCCAAATTAAATTATGTAATTTTATTATTCATTTTCTACAATCAACTTATAAGCACAAGTCCGACCTAGTTTATCCCTTAACATATTTCTTATTAATGTTTACTCTTCTCCAGAAAAAATCATATGCGCATTTTTCTTTACACAAGAAAACGTTATCAAGACAGTTTCTATAACAACAAGTTATTACTTAACAAAAACTCTTTACGCATCTTTACGATTTCTTTTTAGTGAATTAATTATTCGAATAAAAAATTACTTCTATTTTAAATAATTCTAACTCCAATATTTGCCATATATTTTCCATTTGCTAATGCACAACTTCAGTGCTGAAAAATTAATTCCATTTTTACAAAAAATAACATTTATAAATTTTTCTATAGACGTTTTCAATAAATACCTATCAAAAAAAGGGAAAAGTGGATTAATCTCTTCAAACGTTTGCAGCGTTTTACTTGGTGATTAAGTTAACAAAAAACAAATCACAAAGAATAATTTACTAATAAAAAAATATTTATTTAAGTTATCTTTAAGTTGCATGTACGAGAGCTAATTTCGATTCGCTTTCTTCCGAGAATGGATTCCACATCATTAAATTTTTAATCGTAATTAACGCTAGATAAATATGAGTTTCAAACACGATTAAAACAATACAACTATCAGAAACGCTATATAAAAACCGTCAGCGAGACTAACTGACAAACCCTCTATTTTTTAATATCCATTAAAAATAAGAGGAAAAGACCTATCAAACCCTAACATTCAAATAATGAAAACGATGAAGGAACCAAGCAATGAGTTTCTTAAAATTAAAAACTATTCATCACTATCAGCTAAAAAACCTCATAACTACCGTTGTGGCCAGTACTGTTTTAATGGGTTTTACTACGGATGCATACAGTGGCACCCCTTTTGGCGGAGGACAACCTCTCATCATTGATGATGGTGTTGTACTTCAAGCTGAAAACTTCGATACCGATGGACAAGGAGCCGCTTATAACGATACCGACGCGACAAACAATGGCGGGGTTTATCGGACCCGAGCAGGTGTCGACATACAAGTTACAACAGATAATGGTGGAGGCCATAATGTCGGCTGGACAGCTAACGGCGAATGGATGAATTATACCATTGACGCAACAACAGGAACTTACGATATTTTAGCACGCGTTGCATCGGCTCATTCCAACCCTGGAAATCTGCAAGTACAGATAGGAAATGGTAATAGTTTTACCAACCTTGGTACCTTTAATGTTGAAAGCACAGGTGGTTGGCAAAATTTTACAACCTTAACACTTAGAAATATTAGGCTCTCAGGTGGTCGACAAGTCATTCGTCTAAGAATGATTGGCGGCAATTTTAATATTAACTGGCTGAAATTCAATGCATCGGAATCGTCGAATATTACTACGGCAATTCGTAACGGCGGTTGGGGTGCAACCGCAACTTGGAGCAACGGTGTACCTAATGCTAATAAACGTGCCGTGATTCCACAAGGCCGGACAGTGACACTATGGGGTGGAAAACCCACCGCCAAAGGCGTAGTGGTTCAAGGTGTTTTGCAAGTAGGAGAACAGGCAGGCGCAGATTATTCTCTTAATACAGACTGGGTACATGTTAACTCCAATGGTATTTTCAGAGTCGGTAGTGCAGCTAACCCCTATGACGAAGGTAAGTTTACCCTAACCCTCACCGGCAGAAATCCAGATACAGATTGGACGATAGAGACAGCTGCGGGAACCATGCAAGTTAAAGATAATAACAGTTTTATCATGGCCGCAGGCGGAGGTAGGCTACAGTTTTTTGGTGAAGACAGACTTACCTACACTCGACTAGCAGCCACAGCTACTGCTGGCAGTAATAAAATTTATGTCCGCAATTTAATTGAACGCAATTATGATGGTGACTATTCAGCAGCTTCTGACGGTGAGTTAAATTGGAAAGTTGGCGATCAAATTGTTATTGCTAGCTCTTCACGAGATTACTCTCACGAGGAAGTTCGCACCATCACAGCACTAGTGGATTTAGGAAACAGCAATACCGAAATCACATTAAATACGCCACTGAACTATCGCCATTATGGCGAACGAGAAACTTATGGCACTGGGGCAAAAACACGCACTATCGAAATGCGTGCTGAAGTTGCTGTGCTCAACCGCAACGTCAAGATACAAGGCCTTGCTTCTCAAGATACCGATGTTAATTTTGGTGATCGCGCAAACTTTAAGGCTGGGTTGAGCCAGGGCGTAGGCGGCAACATTATGATCATGGGAACAGCGGGCCAAATCACTCTGGATAGTGTACAACTGGATAAAATGGGCCAAACTGGACGTCTAGGACGTTACCCTATGCACTGGCACCTAGCAGGAAATCGCCAGGGTGACATGCTGCGCGGCGTATCCATCACCAACTCAAACAATCGCGGAGTCACCGTTCACGGTACTCACAACCTCTTAATTCAAGATGTTGTTTTGCACGATATTCATGGCCATGGCTTCTTTATGGAAGATGCTGTAGAAACCGGTAATACCTTTCTTTCTAATATTGCTTTTGGCATTCACAAAGTCGGTCGCAGCGATGCTGTAGGCGATCGTAAGCCAGACTTGAATGATCCTTTTATCGTGGACACGCACGACCACGTTGGTCAAAATCCCGTGCGCTTCTTAAGTTCTGCTGCCTTTTGGATGACTAATCCAGATAATATTTGGCGGGGCAATATTTCTGCAGGTTCAGAAGGCACAGGTATTTGGTTTTTATTTCCCAGTTCAGCAATTGGCGCTGCAGCTAAAGATCCACAATACGCTAATGTCGTCCCAGACAAGGTCAACCTAAGAGAATTCGCTTTTAACTCTACCCATTCGTCGCCTATTGGTTTGAATGTTGACCGTGGCAGTGACCTGGAAGTCCCTGTAGGTGGCAACATATTGCCAAATTGGAACGGTGATGAGTACAACCCGCCAGTAGAACCACAGTTTGCTGATTTTACGGGTTACAAACACAATGTCGCGATCTATCATCGCGGACGCATCGGTAACTTTGTTAACAACAAATTCGCAGACAATTTTAACAGTACGTTTATTACCTTCACACAGCGTATTACTGACGCTCTATATGTCGGCCATAGTCGCGGTAATAGTAACCCGAATCAAACAGTTACCGGCCATACCTTCTACGATGGCGCGAACACGTTAGATGGTACGCATTTCGCGGGCTTCTCTGCAGCCAACGCACATATGTTCCGTTCAGCACCGATCGCAGCGCGAAATACTCATTTTGTCATGCGTAATTCTTCTTACGAGAACGACGGCTCAGCAAATCACATGAGTTTTGTGAATCCTCAGGGCGGCAGTTCATACGAACCGTTAGGTAAATCTGCACCTTCCGTCATCTACGATGCGGATGGCACACTTACCCGGCATGTAGGTGGTGGCGCTGGCTCTACGATTATTCCAAACCATCCCTACTACTACGATAACGGCGATTTTAAACCTTCAGGTTGGAATGCGAGAATATCGGATAATCGCTACGCATTAATGCGTATGGGTAATGTTAATGGCTCCAACGCTACCTTTCGTGTCAGAACACCGGATGGAAACACAGCTTCAGATAGGCCAGGCAGTGGACAATTTTCTGGTTCTAATGCATTAGTGAAGCTTAATGGCGGAGAATACTCTGTGGATTTCCCAAGTGGCGTCAATAGTATTTCAGGCGGCTTTGATATCTCGTTCTTTGTTCGCACCGGCCCCACGGGAGGATCAACCATCGTTAAGTTCCCGGGAATAGGTAATCGAATGAGAGTAACGAATTATAGAAATGCAGGTAACCTAAATGCACTTCGTAACTCAAACTCCACTGCCTTCGCTCAAGTTGGCAATGACCTTTACGTGAAGTTTTTTACTTTAAATAATCCTTGGGACAAAGTCAGATTTAGACGTAAATAACTGAATACCTGCTGTATCTGGCACGCAAAAATGCTCGGAGGGAGAAGCCTGTACCGAAAGCTTCCCCTCTGCGCATAGGTCATCAACTTTTACATTATCAAAATATTAAAATTTTCTAGAGAAGAAGCCAGCAGTTATTGTTATGGGTGTCTTGGCTAATTACTGAAGGTTTCATAGCAAAAATCCACTACGTAAAGAATTTCACATCTATTTTCATGGGTGTCTTAGATAATCTTCCTAATTAATATCAGCCAATATAACAAAAAGTTAATAGAGTTCTCTCCTTTATGATAATTTTTCCCTATAAAGAACTATTTTTCTTATAACACTACTTACTAGTGACATTGTTAGTTACACGTCGTTATGAAAGAAAGCATAAAAATATATTTACACAGTACGTTTACATTACTTGTTAATAAAACTTAAGCCGCATACGCCATGGCCAACTTTCGCCTCCTACCACATTGAAGGCCATGGCGTTTCAACTCCCAAACCTACCTAAGTAAATAAAAGGTAAAAAACTTGACTATCCAAGGCTCCAACTCAATAAGTTTTTACAACGCTAAGAGTGACAAGGTGGCAGTAAAAACATCCCTGTTAGATCACGCCATAGGGTGCCGACCTGTTAACCCTTCACACACAAAACCTGCTTAAGTGTATGCTCTATTGCAACAAGATCCGTTTGATTTTCCATAACTTGATCAATATCCTTATAAGCGGCTGGAATCTCATCGATCACGTGTTTATCCTTACGACATTCCACTCCCTTAGTCTGCTCGACTAAATCCTCGCGACGAAATCGTTTCTTTGCAGCTGTGCGACTCATTACACGGCCAGCGCCATGAGCACAGGAACAAAACGACTCTTGCGAACCAAGACCACGCACTATATAAGATTTAGCTCCCATACTACCGGGAATAATACCTAATCGGCCTCGTTCAGCATTAATCGCGCCCTTGCGGGTGACATATACATCTGCACCATAATGATGTTCTTTTTCAACATAATTGTGATGACAGTTAATCGCTTCTTTCACAATTGTGAAATCCGCCAGATAAGGCTTAATCGCGCGCAGAACTAACCTCATCATTTCTTCCCTATTTAAACGCGCATATTCCTGAGCAAAGTCCACTGCTTCAATATAGTCGTAAAAATGTGGATTACCTTCTTGAAAATAGGCAAGGTCTTTATCAGGCAAGTTATGCATATGTCCCTGCATATCTTTTTTAGCTAGCTGAATAAAGTAACGACCAATACTATTTCCAATTCCACGGCTTCCACTATGTAGCATCACCCATACTTTTTTCGACTCATCAATACACACTTCGATAAAGTGATTACCGCTGCCAAGAGTTGCCATCTGTTTCGCCCAAATTTGGCGTGGATGCTTTTGCATTTTTAATAATGCTGGATGTTTATCAAAAAGAAAGTCCACTTTTGTTTGTAGCTTTTTACAGGCACTTTCACGGATCGAAATAGTTTTATGAGCACTTAAACCAACAGGCACAGCTCGCTCAATAGAGAAGCGCATTTCAATCAAGCTATCTGGTAATTGAGCTGAGGTCAAAGAAAGTTGCACAGCCATCATTCCACAGCCAATATCCACACCGACAGCAGCCGGAATAATCGCATTAACAGTCGGAATTACAGATCCAACAGTCGCGCCAATCCCCGCATGTACATCTGGCATCGCAGCCACATGAGAATGAATAAATGGTAACTGAGAAATATTTTTCAGTTGTGTTAATGCTACGTTTTCTACATCACGCGTATAAATTTTTACAGGTTTTACACCATTTTTTGCGTTTTTATTTAATTCCATTTTTACAGGCATAGCTGCCTCCTACCATATATTTGGCATAAATTTAATAATTTGGGATTTTAAGGCATAAAAAAACCCCAACAGGATATCCGGTCAGGGTTTTATCTGACTCGGGAGATTTTTAAATAACCTCCCGAGAAAATACGCTCGAAAGGTTTAGATTTTATATCTCATTTGTTTAGTCATTTATGAATACTCCTCTTTCGAATGTGAATGTATACAATTTGTGCGCATCTTACTCTTACATTTTTATTTGTCAATAAACTATTTATGATATTTCAATATTTTAGTTTAAAAAAATATGCGTTATCGAAAGCATGATAAATAAGTCTAGCGATAACTAAATTTAGCTAAACTCTGTCAATCTGTAAAAAATGGCTTGATTTTAGTGCTGAGAGGCATACAATCCACGCAAACTTAATTCGAGGTTGTAATGACTTTACCAAATTCAAAGCACCGCAGTTTTTATATCTGGACACCCGGGATGATATGTAATCCACAGGAGGATCTCGTACGTCCATACTCTGCCTGCTAGACGAATATCTTGGTGGGCAATACGCCTTCCAGCTTTAGTTTAAGTAATAAAACAAAAAACCCGGAAGGCGATTTACGCTTTTCGGGTTTTTTTTTGCCCATGGAAGGGCTTATTCCACGGAGCGCAGGACGCGCGAAAGTGGCTTTGACTGAAGGAAATGAAAATTTAAAAATTTGGGCCGTTAGTTCAACGGTTAGAACCCTGGCCTCATAAGCCAGTTACGAGAGTTCGACTCTCTCACGGCCCACCAAATTTAGGAAATCAACAGGAAAAAGAGATTTATTTTAATTGAGGCTTAGAACATTTTTTTATAGATGAATAGTGTGATTTAACCGGTAGGGAAATTTTGAATTTTAGTCAATTTTTCTCCGATGCCCCCTTCCCGAAATTTTGCCATAAGTTGCACTAGGGAATTGCTCACCCTGAAGAAAAATAACGCTATATAACGTTCTGGAATACACCCGAAAAATCATCAAAAAATTAAGTTTGCAAAGAAAAAAATCAGCACGTATCGTTTAAAACAGATTCGCAACACGAACAAAAAACAGTAAGTAACACATTATGAATATTAACTATCAGCAACATAGCAAGCATTTTTATTTATCGGGCTGGTCCACACCGTCCATAGATACAAATGTACTCCGTAGTGGACTAGAACGTCCCTGCGTAACTTTTGGTGATAGCAAACTAATGTAAGCAGCTTTCAATAACGGAAGGCTGTGCCTTCCGGTGAATTATATAAACCCCGGTTGGCAACAATCGGGGTTTTTTTATGCCCACGGATGGGTGGTATAACGCGAGAGCCATGGATGGCGTTAGCGTACGTTTTAGGAAGAACTAATTCGCGAAGGCTGGATGCTAAAGCGGAATTTTATGGAGTAGTACTCGCATGGATTGCGATTTTTGTTTCTAGCAATTGGAATTGCTAAACGCGCAATAGATGTGCGGAAACAATTTTATTTAGGTGTGATACCCACCGACACGGTATCGGTTTTTTAACAATGTGGTCGCTTTTTTTGGCAGGTAGCTTAATAGCAAAGCCCTCGGCTGATAACCGAGTAGATGTAGGTGCAAATCCTATTCTGCCAACCAATGTCCCTATGGTCTAGTGGTGAGGACTCCTGACTTTCTATCAGGCAGCGCCGGTTCGAGTCCGGCTAGGGATACCAAATTTTTGGGCATGCAGGCGAGAATGGAGAACCACTACCAAAAACGATTAGGTTAAGGGTAGCCGGGTAAAACCGGAGGTTACTGAAATAAGCTATTACGCATGGTTGAGGATGCAGGCTCGATGCTCTAAGGCGGGTGTCAGCTGGCGCGCGTTTTCCAAGTAATTAGCTTGGCTGAGAGTAATGCCTCAGTTGTTTCCTTTCGCGGGTTCGAATCCCGCCATGTCCACCAATTGATACGTCGATAGCTTAATGGAAAAGCGTTGGTCTCCAAAACCAGAAGATGTGGGTTCAAATCCTACTCGGCGTGCCAAATAAAAGCGGGGTAGTGAAGCAGAATCATACGGGTTTCATAAGCCCGTGACGTCGGTGCAACTCCGGCTCCCGCAACCAATTTTGTAGAGATAGCTCAAATGGCGAGAGCGCCTGGTTGAAGCCCAGGAGATCCCGGTTCAATTCCGGTTCTCTACACCAATTTATTGCTACATAGCTTAACTGGTAAAGCGCCCGGCTGTTAACCGGGAGGATGCAGGTTCGAAGCCGGCTGTAGCAGCCAAATTAGGGGAAGTACCCAAGTGGCAAAGGGATCGCACTGTAAATGCGAAATATGTTGAGACGTAGGTTCGAGTCCTACCTTCCCCACCAAAAACCAGGAGGTGTGGCCGAGCGGTGAAGGCACCGGTTTGCTAAACCGGCAGGTGACGAAAGTTGCTTCAAGAGTTCGAATCTCTTCGCTTCCGCCAAGTTGATTACTTGGAAGGTGCGGTCCAGTGGCGGACAACCGGTCTTGAAAACCGGCGAGTTGTAAAGATACGGCTCGACCGCATGGATGCAGAAGGTAGAGCAACGCAGGAGCAGTTGCCGAGGGGTTCGACTCCTCCACCTTCTTCCAACAAATGCTCCGATGATGCAATTGGAAGACATGACCGACTTAAAATCGGTTTGTTGCGAGTTCGACTCTCGCTCGGAGTACCAATTTAAAGCCCAGCTAGCCCAATTGGCAGAGGCGCCTGGCTTAGAACCAGGATGTTCCCAGTTCGACTCTGGGGCTGGGTACCATTTTAATGCAGGCGTGATTGCAATTGGCAGACATGACGTTTTCAAACATCGCTTTTTTGTGAGTTCGAATCTCACCGCCTGTACCAAAACTCGTGGAGTAGTTTAATCGGTAAAATGCGATTTTCATAAAATCGGTGTTGGTGGTTCAAGCCCACCCTCCACGACCAATTAAAAATAGCAGTGTGGTGTAACTGGCAACACACGTGACTTTGACTCACGTATTTCAGGTTCGAATCCTGGCGCTGCTGCCAAATTAACAGTTATGCACGAGTGGCAGAGAGAATATGCGCGGGATTGCAAATCCTGTATTACGCAGGTTTGAATCCGGCCTCGTGCTCCAATTTTGGGGGCCCATGTACCAAGGGGGCGACGATGCTTTGCAAGTATTGTGAGGTCGGTTCGATTCCGACAGTCTCCACCAATTTTCGGTTCGTTAGCTTAGCCAGATTTAAAGCACTCGGTTGTCAGCCGAGGGATCACGGGTTTGAATCCCGTACGAACCGCCAAATTCGTTTTAACAAAAGTTATTCTGGGTGTAGCGCAGTTTGGTGAGCGTGGCCGGTTTGGAGCCGGGCGGTCGTAGGTTCAAATCCTACCACCCAGACCAATTAAATTGCGGCATTGACCGAATGGTGAGGTACCTGCCTTCCAAGCAGAGGAACAGGGTTCGATTCCCTGATGCCGCTCCAATTTATTTTTTATCTATTAAAAATTTTCTTTCCGGGTGTAGCTCAGTTTGCGAAGAGCGCTTGCTTTGGGAGCAAGAGGCCCTAGGTTCGAATCCTAGTACCCGGACCAAATTACTGGACGTGTAGCTCAATGGGAGAGCACCTGTTTTACACACAGGATACAGTGGTTCAATTCCATTCACGTCTACCACTTCAACTTTTAAAAAATGCTCACGTCGCTTAACGGTAAAGCACTTCCCTTGTAAGGAAGATGATGACGGTTCAAATCCAGTCCGTGAGCTCCAATTTGCTCGATTAGTTTAATAGAAGAAAACGCTGGCGTGCGAAGCCGGTAATGCAGGTTTGAATCCTGCATCGAGCGCCAATTTATTTTTTTCCGCTCGTGGCGTAATGGTAGCGCATCGGCCTTTTAAGCCGACAGGTGTAGGTTCAAGTCCTACCGGGCGGACCAATTCTTTGCTCCCGTAGCTCAATGAATAGAGCACTTGTCTTCGAAACAAGGTGATGCTGGTTTGAATCCAGCCGGGAGTGCAAATTAACGATAAGAGAATACTTAGGGGTGGCTATAGCATAGTGGCAAATGCCCCTGGTTGTGATCCAGGTTGACATGGGTTCGAATCCCATTAGTCACCCCTAAGTATTTTCAATTACTCAATCAAGGAGAGCATCATGCGCATAGCACTAAGTAAACGCGAGTGTTATCACGCAGATATTTATTGCAGTGATAGCAACTCCGCGAAAAAAACATTAAGAGAAAATCAAATATCCATATTAGCCGTGGATTTTTATTTGTATGGCCGGGAGAACGGTACTCATGTCTTGGCGTGGGCTAGGAAAAAAAAACTACTTCCACCTTATGTAGTGGTAACAGAAAGCGACCGCAATAAACGTGTTCTATTAGCTGAAGAGCTCACGAAAGGAGGTTACAACTCTGCTGATGGGACAACATTTATAAAACATTAATGTCCTCGTGGCGCAACTGGAGAGCGCAACGGATTTCTACTCCGTAGGTTGTGGGTTCGAATCCTACCGGGGACGCCAGTTTAGCAACCAGTAGGAGCAGTAAGATGGGCAGAGTATTGCGCTTAGATATTTCCGGTACACCAACTTCTTGGCTTTCACGGGAAGAAGCGGCCGTTTTATACGTTAAAAATTTAGTGCAGTGGGAAGTCGGAGATAAAAGTTTAGTTATCTTCGGAGGAACAAATCGATTAACCGGCTTACAATCTTCGTTGGAAATCAGCCCAGTTATTGCAACTCGAGGTGATACTCATCGAAGAAAATTGGTTTCTGGGTTTAATAACCGAATGCTATTCCGTCGAGATAATTACCACTGTATGTACTGCGGTGGCAAATTTAGTCACGCAGAATTGACACGAGATCACGTAGTGCCGCGTGCACAAGGAGGATTAGATATTTGGGAAAATGTTGTTGCAGCCTGTGGAAGGTGCAATCACTTTAAAGCGGACCGCACACCTGAACAAGCGAGTATGAAGTTATTAGCCATACCCTTTAGACCAAATATATTTGAATCCATGTATTTAGCACAACACAAAGTACTGGCTGATCAAATGGAATACTTGGAAAAACAATTTTCAGGTAAAAGAACTTGGAAAGCGGCGTAATTTATTTACGTCGTATTCCACACAGAAGTTTATATCTTCGCCCAGAATTAGCGGAACTGGTTCTGTACGCCAGTCTGGCACAAGCGTTGCTAACGTGCTGTGTACCAATTTGAAAGCGGGAATAAACTACCACTGTTTTTGTAGCTCAGTTGGGTAGAGCAATCGACTCATAATCGAAAAGTCGCAGGTTCGATTCCTGCCAAAAACCACCGTCGTCTCCAAAACGACTCTATGGGAAGGCCGAGAGGCTTGAGGTTCGAGTCCTCACAAGACTTTCACTCTTGTTTAAAAATCTACGAGAGGTCCATGATCTTGAATTGGGTAGGTCAGTAGCGAAAGCCATTGACTGATCACAATTTAGGGTGCCGACAATATAGCCGGATTAAATGGGTCGAATTGGCACGATGACATTCTATGAATGGAATACGTTTATACATCACCTCAATATAAAAGGATGACTGTTGGGTAAGTGATAAATGAATCCATTCCTCTGGAATGCTTTCCTGCCGTTTTCAAATTTGATCCCCCTGTATTCGAGAGTGGGCCTCGCCAATAACATTATTTTTTAAGGCAAAAGGAAATACGATGTTCTTTTTCAAAACAGTTGATATTGCCGATAACGAACGAGCCTTGCTCTTTGATCGAGATCGGCTACAAAAAGTACTTGGCCCAGGTCGACACCGATTGTCTACTTTTGGGCGAAAGTTAAAAGTAGAAAAGTTTGATATTACCTCTGTACGCTTCGAACACCCAAAGCTCAAGTTTTTGGTGCGTCAGTACCAAGCACTTCTTGCAGACTATATTGATGTGTTCGAACTAAATGATAGTGAGGTCGGTGTTATCTACCGCGATCAAAAAATCTCAGATATTCTGCCTCCAGGTAATTTATTGGTAACTTGGAAAGGCTCTGAAGTCGTTCGAGTGGATATCGTAGATATTACCAAGAACTACGAGATTAAAGATGAACTAGTTGCACTTTTAGGTCGGGGTGTAAAAATCGGTACAAGTCGACAAGTTGTCAATGCTATTAACTATACAGAAGTGCCTGATGAACATGTCGGCCTTCTTCAAGTTAACGGTAAGTTGGAGCGTGTACTTCAGACCGGCGCTTACGCCTTCTGGAAGTACAACCGGTCAATTGTTGTAAAGCTGCTTGATTTACGTGTACAGACCACGGATGTCAGCGGTCAAGAAATCTTGACTAAAGATCGTGTGAGTCTGCGTATTAACTTATCAGCCAGCTACAATATCATCGATCCAGAAACCGTTGCGCTAAAACTGAAAGACTACGCAAACTTTCTTTATTTAGAGCTTCAATTGCGATTGCGTGAAGCCGTGGGCACAAAACTTTTAGATGAATTACTTGAAGATAAGGATGCACTCAATTCCGTCATCGCGGATGGCGTAAGTGAAAAACTTGCTGAATTTGGCATTAAATTGCGCAGCGTGGGTGTGAAGGACATTATCCTACCCGGTGATATGAAGGTAATCCTAAATCAGGTTGTCGAAGCTCAAAAAGAAGCCGAGGCCAACGTGATTAAGCGAAGAGAAGAAACTCAAGCGATGCGATCACTTCATAACACCGCAAAGGTAATGGAAAATAACCCAGTGCTATTGCGATTAAAAGAGCTTGAAGCACTAGAGCGAATCACTGCAAAAATCGATAAGATTTCTGTTTACGGTGGCCTAGACAGTGTCCTCAATGACATGGTCAAACTCGCTCCGTCCAAATCGGCTCAATAAAATCTCCCGTTCGAAAGAGCGGGAGTTATGAGGAAACGATTATGAAGACAATCACTTTATACCGACCAATAGGCCCTGAAGAGTTAAAACTCGTTGAGAAAAGCGGCTTTAAAAAGTGGCCTCCTCGGTTACCCGAACAGCCAATTTTTTATCCCGTCACAACCAGTGCTTACGCGGAGAAAATCGCAAGAGACTGGAACGTTAAGGATAGTGGCTGTGGGTTTGTCACGGAATTTCAGGTTGACGCTGAATTTCTCTCTCGCTACCCCGTCCAAATCGCCGGAGGCCGAGAGCACAGCGAATACTGGATTCCAGCCGACGAACTTGATAAGTTTAATCGCCACATAGTCGGTAAGATTAAAGTTATCAAATCGTTTAAATAGCCTCTGAAAATAAGGCTATTCTAACGCTTGTCGGATGACTTTCGTATAACAGTTTGACAGCACTACGTAAAGGCTTACTGCGTTAAAACGTCGGAATAAATCGATAACTCCCCCACCTCCCTAATGTTGCATTATTGCACCAAGGCAATAGCAAATTAATCCAATACATAGAATTTTTCTCTGTTTAGACTTGCATTTATGTGGTGTTTTTATATTTTTTTAAAAGAGGAAAACAGTTATGTTTACTTTTTGTATTCGTAAATTTGTATTAGGATTTTGTATAGTAAATACCTTGGTATTATTTCAAACGAGTGTAGCGGCTTCAACGCAAGACACTCATACACCCTCGAAATCACTGAAAGTGCACCTCAAAAAAGATAATTTATTGTCAATAATCAATCCTAAAAATAAGAAATCTGACGAAGCAAAAGCTGCGTTAAAGGTTTATTACGATAAGGCAATTCCATTTGCACAATCCTACGGTTACAAAAATGTTGGGGCATTGACAGTTGCAGAGACACTTGTAGGTGAAGATCAACCCGGAACATTTGTATTAGCCAAATGGCCTAGCGAAGAAGCCGATGTAGCCTTTGAATCACACCCAGACTGGCAACAATATAAAATAATGCGACCAATAATTTGGGAAGAGCTAAATTTTTATAAAGCCCCAGTCTCAGAAGAAACAACATTACATTTTTTTGAAAATAAATTTTATACCATAGCATTTGCTTGGTTAGATCAAGCACACCCAAAAGATTACCAAAAATATATGAAGGGCATCGCACCATCAGTAGAAGCTGTAGGAGGAAGGTTTATTCACACAATGAAAAACCCTAGGTATGTGTCTCATACAGATCAACAACCAGGGCCAGATCAAATAACTTTCGTTGAATGGGACAGCCTTAAAGCATTCGATAAATTTGGAACAAGTGAAGGGTTTAAACAACACGCTAAGTATTTAAATAGCGGAACATCACAATTTAAGCTATATCAAATTAAACCTATTATACGATGAATAAATAGAAAAAAGCCTAGTATTAACTGGGCTGTTTTATAAATTAGATCAAAATATAATTAATTTGCATTCACTAACATATTTAACAAAAGATAAGCTTGTATGAACTAGACGGCTATTTATACATTTATTTTAGAACGACAGAACTATACTATCAACACGAAAAGAGATTATCATTAGCGAACTACATAAAAATACTTGGTTACTATAAAGCGGTTAGAATAAAGGTTAAGATATGACTGAACTTGATGAGGAGTTTACAGAATTATTAGAGAAGAATGAACATAAACTACTTAAAGACATTGAGCTTGCTATTAAAGAGTGCGAGAAAAAATGCAAAAAATATGTTGTTCAGCATAATATTAAAATAGGTGAAATTTTACCCGCAAACACAGATTACCTGAAAGCCATTGTAATGAGTTATTTATTCGAAGATTTGCATAAAAATAATAAAGATGTAGCCAAGGTTATACTCACTAATATGGCCGGACAGGCGGGTTTATATGAAGATAATACACATGTAGAGCTTACCCCATCTAAACAAGATTAGGCTGGCGTCCTTAGATAGGCGAATATCAAAAAATACATCAACTCATATTTGTTAACATATTTAGTAGAAGGCAAGGCTTGACCCCGCCGCCTGTTTTAAATTGGGCTCCACAATTGTGATGCTATTTCCTGAAAGCATCATGCAATGGGATGCTGAAATTCAAACGAATAACGCGATAAAGATGGGGTAAAAAATTAGGAGCTTGAATTAAATTGTCTTTCGATAAGAGTAATTTAATTTTGTTTAATATATCACCAAAGCAATATGAACAAATGTATTATTCTCGCCTAAAAAACGTCTAGGGATTTAAGGGAGATTATTTTACACGGAAGTAATATGGGTCAATTTTGACACAGGATGTATAGCTACGCCCTCCCGCTACTCTGACCCATCATTACTGCTGCTCCAATTAAATGGGCCAATCTAAGTGCCTCTGGCACATTACCTCGGTCAGTCAATTTTGATAACGCTTCAACGACAAGTTGCGGGCTAGCACCACAAACCTGAAAAACAAAGTTATCAAGCTCATACACCTTTCCAGCACTTAATATCAAATCATACTTTTTATTTCCATCTTCAAGATTTTCCAGCGCCTTATTTATTGCATTCATATCTGGCACACGACGCATGACAGACACACAAGGCCTATCCACAATCAAACTCAAATTTTCTAGGTCTAGAACATTGAACCCACCAACAGCGATACCGTCGATAAGAACAAGATGTATTTGATCATGAAATTTGCTGTCCAGTATCATCTTTGAAAAAACGCTTGTAGCATCAGAGCCATCTTTTTGAACCTCTCCCCAAAGCATTCCCTCAAAACGTGTATTTGAACAGATCACACCAGAAACCTTTACAGATGATAATTTTTCACTTTTAAATGGAGCATCGTCAAAGCCAATAACTCGAATCGACTTACCAGCTTTCAGGGCATCTTTAAATGAAGGCATAAAATTCTATTACCATGAACCATTGGATATTATTTAATTAACGATAAACACTTTTTATTTTTCTTAAGTCATCTCGATAATCGTTATAATGCGAAATACTAGGTTTTCGCTTACTTAGTACTTGATGTAGATTGGATCTAATTTCAGAGTCTTTTAATCGACTAAGTTTTAAAGTGTGTAGTGTAGGGTGTTTTTGTATTTGATTGAGCATAGCGCAAACACTTCTGTGACCAATCCCAGTTTTGTTTAAGAGCAGTTCTTCGAGGCAATTTTGTTGAGAGAGCCATTCGTTCCACAATTCTCCCATTGTATCACCAAAAAATTTGCCCTTTGCTCCTAACACCTTTGTGCTTCTAGAATATCCTAAATCCAGTGATTTGAATTGGAGCTTTTCAGATGAACACAGTAATTTTTCCAAGTACTTAGAACTCAAACCATTACTGGCCAAGCCCAAAGTTAGAATTTTATTATTATATGGTGCATTATCTACCAGCGCATTTAAGAAATCATCACCTAGCAAATTCACATTTAAAAACAAAGCGTCTAATTTTGAGCTTTGAAGTATTCTAATTAGCGAGTATATGCATGTACTATCAAGGTGGTTTCCACCTAAAAATATTGCTTGTAAAGACGTTTCGTTCTGCTCGAGTGTATCAGCTAAAAGACTCAACCCATATGAGCTAATTTGTGTGTTAACCAAATCAAGAGTTCTCAAAGTCTGGTTCCGTTGTAACATTTCTGATATTGAAATAATGCCAGCATCACCGATTGGATTTCTCTTTAGCCACAGCGACTTAATTTGAGAGTTGTCTTTTAACGCTTTGGCTAATGCTTGTGCTCCCTGTTCAGTAATTACATTACACCCTAAATAGATTGTTTCTAGGTAGCTTGTTTCTTTAATATGTGAAGCTAAAAGCTTTACCCCCTCATCTCCTAGGCTATCAGTTCCAAGTAAAATATGTTTTATGGCTGGATTATCCTGCAAGGAATTCATTAACCTCTCGGTACCAGAGATACCAATTCCTTGCTTACACAGATCCAAGCGTCCATCTAAAGAGACATGCCCCCTTTCGAATCTAGTATTTGAGACGGGCAATTCCTTTTTTCTAAGAAAATTAAACAACTCGTCTAACTCCGTTGACTCACATAAGGGAACATTAGGCACTTGAGATTTTCGATCTTGCATTAAAGGGCAGAGAATAGTTTCTTTTGTATCCATTGTTTTCACACTTCTACCAAGCATAAGGTTCATAGTCTTTCAAAAAAAGTCCATAGATTTGATTACCTAACGTACCCTGTACAATAGGATCATAAACCCGCGCTGCACCATCGATTTCATCTAAGGGTGGAACAAAGCCGCTTTTCTCCATGCTTTGTGCTTTTGGATAGGGGTTTTCTTGAGTTATCCAACCTGTATCAACGCTGTTCATATAAATACCAGATTCCGCATAATCTGAGGCGGATGTACGAGTCATCATATTCAAAGCTGCTTTCGCCATATTGGTATGTGGATGGTAATATGTTTTACTCTTGCGGGAGAACTGCCCTTCCATCGCAGAAACATTAACTATATACCTATCAGGAAATGGCGACTTAATTAAAAGGTGTTTCAGGCTACTAGTAAGAAAAAAAGGGGAAAAATAGTTGATAACTTGAGATTCTACAAACTCAAGTCTCGATACACTATCGAGCTTTTCAACCCAGCTATTCTTAGATCGTTTATCTAGAGGCTGTAAAAAACGATCTACTTCCCCAGCAGGAAACAGAGATCTATCCACCCACTCGCCATTACTTGGCACTCTATTTGGCTTTGCAATTAGATTGTTTTTTTCAAACCCAATATCCAGCATATGTGCTGATTCTTTGATATAAAGTTCTTCATAAAAATTATTGGGTCTTTTTATTGTTTGGGCAGCATTATTTATTAAAATATCGATGTGAGTATAGTGCTTATGAATATGCTGAATAAATTCATCGACACTCGGCATATGACGTAAATCTAAACCATAAAACTGTATTCGATCTTGAAACTCAACAAAATCCTTTTCTTGCATTAATCTGTTCATCGCATCTAGCGGAAACCGTGTCGTTGCTACCACCGTTGCTCCATCACGTAACAGCTTCAGTACCAATTCGTAGCCAATCTTAATTCGACCACCTGTAACAATCGCAATACGTTTTTTTAAGCAAGCCTTCTGGCTGCGTTTTTGGTGATTATGCTTAGCACAAGCTGGACACAAGCGATGATAAAAGCTATCTAGAAACTGGTATTTAGTTTTACAAATATAGCATCGAATAGGTTTAAGCAAAAAATTATTATTCATCGAAATATCTGCAACATTATCTGCAGACTTTTCAAGACGGACTCGTTCGGTACTGTCGATAGCTAGGCGATCTATCTTTTGCTGATCTTTACGAACTAAACGATTTTTTTCACGCTTTGCTTGTTTATTAATTTTAGCAATTAAGGACTTAAAACGCGGTTCATTATCCGCCAAGTTTGTATCACTACAAACGGCCTGTAAAACTTTCAGGCAAATCCGAAATTCTTGGTCAGTAAATGATTCCATTGAATATCATCGCAGTTAATTTGGGGAGATTGGCCGGACTCGAACCGGCATCTCGGTATTTGGTTACCGTATTTTTCAATTAAACTACAACCTCCGTAGAAATGGGGGAGAACGGCCGGATTCGAACCGGCATCTCGGATTAGCTGTCCGATATTTTTCATTAAACTACGTTCTCCATGAAGAAGCCTAGGTGGATTTGAACCACCATCTCTATCTTGCTAAGATAGCGTTTTTCATTAAACTATAGGCTTCAATAAAACTTATTAACTTCTGCTTTTTACATTATCTAATATCTTCTGAATTTTTTCGAAGTGAGAACCTTTCCAATAAACCTGCCTACAGCTCATACACTGCTTAAACTCATCTTGCCAGTCATATACACCTTCTGGCACTTGTTTTTCCACAATTTCTTTATCAACCTTTTCAATCCGGCCATTACATTTAACGCAGAGTGACATGGGTTTAAAACTTTCTTTTAACTGATAGTGTTCAACAACCTCTTTAAACTGTAATTCTGGTAAAACGTTTCTTATCCATCGAGCGTATCTAACCTTACTCCTCTTAAGTAAACCTATATCACGAGTTAAGAGAATCAGATTCTCTTTAGCTGAAAATTCAGCTAGTGCAGCGTCCCCAATATCTAATGTCTGGTGCAAGCAGCTAAATCCAGCCATGCGCAGATAACGTGTTAAGGCCGACAAATGTACATCCAATAAAAATTCGACATTACCATCAGGTTTGTAAGGAAGAAGTTGCGCCTTTGAACTAGGGTTTGGATAGACTTCCAATTCATCGCCATCTCTAAGCTTTTCGTCAAAACTAACCCAATGACCATTCTTTTTAATTGCGCCTACTTCTGGGTGAGGCACACCAGACGCTTCTATTGCATCTTTAATTGATGGGGGGTCATTAAATGTATAATCAATAGGCACGCTTTCAGAATAGTCATTTAAAAAGTCCGTGCATTCACCAAAAAATTGTATTGACGCTTTGTACAATCTATCTTTATTTTTATTCTTTTCGCTGAGATAAATAGGCCATAGTTTATGAAGTAGCCTTCTAGCTTGAATATGATTCATCGAGCCAACTTGAGCTAACTTTTGTATCCATTCTACATACTGTTCATTGAGCAGCTGCTCAGTTGCAGGCTTTAGAGATGGCGATTTTTCTCGGATTGACTTGAGATAATCATGGCTATTTCTATAGCCATACAACTGGCTCAAAATGTCTCGGGCATAAGCTGTTTTGAAACCAGGGAAGGGCCAATTGTTTACTAAAACCTTAGCTTGTTGCTTGAAAACTCTTTGACTTACTAGGATAGGCATAACATTGTTTCCGTCAACTACAGCGAACTCTGTCCCACTCTAAACTCGCTGCACCAGACAAGACGACTTAAACTATGTTATAAAATTAATAAACTTTCAAAAAAGTATACGACTGCTTCATGACCGATAGATCTTTTCTTGTGGGAAGAAGGGCACAAAAGCTGCCCTTATCCAATAATTTATACAAGTTAGACCTAAGTGTCAATTTGTATTTAAATTTATTTATTGTCCCCCCCCATGGAATATTACAAATTATCCATTTGTAAATTAGAGCTCTAGGCGTAGTGCAAGAGGACAACTAACAACCCTTAACTCACAATCTACGACCATAAATGTGGCTTAAGGTTTGGTGGGCATTCCAACCCCTCCCCGAAGCCACAGACCCCTGGCATTTTGGTTACTATGCCATGAGTGATTGGTTGGAGGATTTGAGTGCAGCGGTAATGCATGAGGTAAAGGAGATTCAGACATGGACGGCGCAACAGGCTGACCTTATGACACAAATACATAGCAACAGCGGCTAAAGCATAAACACCAATAAAAAAGCCTAGGATTAACTAGGCTTTTATAAAAATAAGATCAAAAAAATATATCAACTCATATTTATTAACATGTTTGGCAAAAGACAGTAGATTTGATCCCGTTGCCTATTCTCTCACTTCGACCCCGTCGAATTAATTTAACTGAAACTTTTCCCCTTGCTCAGCTCCCTTAGGCCTTGGCGGGCCTAGTACATGAAAAGGAGCTAGCCCCTCGTGAGCGTGGTACATTTTTTCTGGTTGAGAGGAAAATCGGCCACAACAATCAAGCCTCACCCTAGTAAACTTTTCGTCACATGATTCGACGTAGATATTTACCCACTCAGGAACGCTTCCTTCACGCCAAAGAAGAGGAAATACATCCTCTACAGACTCTCTTAGACGTTCCACATCCAAATAATCATCAGGATATGTAATTTCCCCCTCCTGAAGCTCACTGTCATAAGAAGCTCCTAAGAAAACTATAAACTGAATCCTATCAGGCAAAGTATTTATTACTAGTGTCTTGGCAAACTCAACTGCACGTACAATTGCCTGATCCAAATTTTCCTTAAACCTGTTATAACTAATATCAACTAACTCCAAATAAGTATTCTCGGCTTTTAAAACAGGTATATCCGCTGCGGAATATTTTTTATCTGCCATAACCCATCCTCACCATGTTGGGGTAATTGTAATTTGTCCAGACAGTCTCAACTCATCAAACAGCGGAAATACGACCGGAAGTACGATCATCTCTAATCCAGGAGACTGCGAAGATGCACCTATTGGTGGCATATCCTGAATTACCGATCCAGCACTAATCGCCTGATATGCAGAAGTAGTAAACGTTACTTGCACAGCATTACCACCTCTCCTTTGACCAAAAAACTGTGCCACCCAGAGCTCTGGCGTTAAATAAAAACCTATTCTAGACGACTCCCCCGGATACTTTAGTTCGGTCGCTGCGTTGGCAGATAAGGGAGCACCTCCGAGCAAAGCTGCTAAAGAATCAACAGAAGCACCATGATACATCACAATACTTCCACTAGTATCCTCTCCTAATTTGTCAGTAACGAGGTCTAATAAATTAGATCCTGTTCCGGCCATCGCAGCCAACAATATCCAAAAGCTTTGGCGAGGAGAAGGTGTATCAAAAGAAGACGCGCTACTAGAAAAATTTGTCAAGCTAACTCCAGCGGCTGCGGCCGCTGAAGCACCAAGAATAGCTTGAATATTAGAAGCTACACCAAGGCTCCCGATGCTAAATTTCCCACTTGGATCAATTAAGTTAGCCGGCTCCGCATTGGCATATAAATATTTGTGAAGCGTAATCGGATCTTGATTATTACCCATCCACGTATCCATCTGCGTAAAACGACCCACACCCTGGTCGTAATACCTCGCCCTTAGGTAGTATTGGCTTAATGACGCATCCAACTGCTCCCCAGTAAATAAATAATTATTCACCGTAGAACCCGTTTGACTTAACGTCTCCCCAAAGGCCTCGTAATCATAGCTGTCTGTCAAAGAACCAAGGCTATCGCTCAGATGCCTCGTACTGCCTAATCCATCGTAATGGTAGTAACTTACTGTGCCTGCTCTGTCTTGATTTATCAAGTCGTGGCCGTAGCGGTAGGTCACTATGGCATTGTTATCCACCACTTCTTCCAATACTTGGGCGTAGTCACGGTTTTCATCGAGGATGAAATGGGTGGTAGTGCCTGCTTCGGTTTTACTGGAGCGGATTCCACTGTGATTGTAAGTATATGTGGTAATGGCTCCAGCATTATCCAGGCTGGTGAGTTTGTTTTTACCATCCCAGGTGTAGGTTTTTACATTGCCATCCAGGGTTTCGCTTAACGTGTTGCCGTTATTGTCGTAGGCGTAGGAGGTGCCACCGGTTTGGGTGAGGCGGTCGTTGTCGTCGTAGCTATACGATGTACTAACGCCATCCACCGTTTCAAAGGTTCGGTTGCCTACCCAGTCGTAGTCGTAATGTGCTCGGTAATCTGCACCGGTGGTATCGGTGAGGCAGCCTTCTGTAACAGGGCTTGTCGGCGCATCAAAAATAACGTCATCCACAAGTCGGTAAAGGGCGTCATAGCAATAGGCCGTGGTTCTGCCGTCTAATTCAATGATGGTTTCCCGTCGACCGGTGGCGGTTAAACCGTAGTTGTAATGGCTGATCACCGTGCCTAACGCATCGCGAGTATACACATCCGTTAATTGGTTAATGGTGTTGTACACATACTCAGTGACTAGAATCTTGGGATTAAGTCACTGTGCATATCCACTATTCACGTCATTGTAAATTTACCTAGTAATTACTTATATAAACAAGGTAGCTGAAAAATAAACATCAATAAAAAAACCTAGCATTAGCTAGGCTTTTGTAAAAATGAGATCAAAAGATATATCAACTCATACTTATAAAAATGTCTAGCAAAAAGCAATGTATGACTCGCCTCAGTCTGTCAACAGTGTTTTTCAATAAATAATTAGGTTGCGTCAATGTATTCGAGTTTTATTGTGAACATGTTATCTTCACGACTCAAAATGAGAATACGCACAACTTCTTCCTATCAAGACCTTCAGTATTTTTCATACTATTGCTTTTTACAGGTTTCAGAAATTGCGGATGACCTTTTTATTCATTGCTAACACTATCGGCAAACCCGGTAGAAAACATATTTTATTTACGAATGATCAGTTACATCATACTGATGGTTGATAACGTTCGTTCTTAGATAAGATCACCCAAAGCGTTCTCACCATCTTATTAGCTAATGCAATCACCACTTTCGACTTAGGCTTTTCCTGTAATAACTTCTCTGACCAACTTAGCCAACGCGTCGGATTTTTATGATGCCACTGCAATACCGAACGCGCTCCATGAATCAAGTAACAACGCAGCAACTTATGACCTCGCTTACCAATGCCTAGCAAGGTACTTTTCCCTCCCGTCGAATATTGTCTGGGTACTAAGCCAATCCATGCCGATAGTTCGCGACCCGATCGAAAGTGTCTCGCATCGCCTACCCAAGCAATTAAACTCGCTGCAGTGATTACTCCAATACCAGGCATACATAATAAACGCTTACCTTGACCACTATTTTTTAACACCTTAGATAAGTCCTTTTCTATTTGGAGGATAACATCATGTAAGTAATCATATTCTTCGATCAAGCGAAGAAGCAAACACCGCATTAATGATGGAAGTGGCGTATCTTCTTGTGATGTGAGATCCATCAGTGCTTGACGTGTACCTCGACCTTTTTTCAAAGCAATACCGTATTCCAGTAAAAATCCATGCGCTTGATTCAATACCGCGGTTCTTTGCTGCACTAATTGATTACGTGTTTTTACCATCGCGCCAATGGCTTGCTGTTCTGGATTACGTATCGTAACAAAGCGCATATTCGGTCTTTGCACGGCCTCACAAATCGCTTCAGCATCCAGAAAATCATTTTTATTGGATTTGAGATACGGCTTAACAAACTGGGCGGGCATCAATTTAGCTTCATGGCCGAATGTTTTGGCTTTGGCTGCCCAGTAATGAGCACCGCCACACGCTTCAAATCCAATCAAACACGGAGGTAACTGATTCAGATACAATAAAAACTTCTCACGTGTTAAACGTTTTTTCTCAACTAAATAGCCTTTGTGATCAACACCATAAACATGAAAACAATGCTTGCCTAAATCCACTCCAAGTACTTTAATGGTCATGATGATTCGCCTCTGTTGGTTTTGTCACCTACCATCCTAAATCAGGTGGGGAGGCGAGTCATCTCAGTAGACCTGACCCCGTGGCTTTCCCAGTCATTAATTTGGGCTGCCAACCTCTGTTTTATCGATTGCATTTTTTAGCAATTCTATAAGATTTTTAGCCTCTTCAAGGTTGAGTTCAATTTCTGTATTTCCAATAAATGCTTCGTCAGATAGCTTTCCATCACCCAACCTAGTATCAGCAATATCAACATCAGGGTGAATTTGCGTCACCTCGAGATTTACGTAACCCTTATGAATCTCAGGTTCAATCTCTATGTATCCTTTCCTATAGTTAATATTATTGCATCTAATTACACTCATATTAATTGAGTCCTAATTTTATTAAAATGTTACTTAAACGTCCTTAAAATTTCTTTGATAACTATATCTTGATTACTTTTATCTGACTTCCCAAGAATCTCAATCTCGCCTTTTATTACCCTAAAGTAAACCCTGCCGGCATTTTCTCCTCGCGCCTCAGATATTCCTTTTCCTATTGGCTTAGTGCCTTTCCCTGGATTTAGGTTTCCTTCTGATAACTTCTTGGTCAAATCATCTATATCTTTTTGTGCCTTTTTATTTTTACCCGCTTTCTCTGCTTCTTTCGCAAGACGCGGATTTTCTTTAATTCGAGAATTAAGTTTGAAACAATTATTATTATGATTTAAAACCTGTTGATTTCCGACAAAATAGTTATGCAGATCACTTACAGTCAAATTATAAACAGATGTATCTTTGAGAGTAATTTTTACTCCAGATACATTCACGATATTTCCTGCAATATTAAGAAGATCATCACCCTGCTTTAATTCTTTTGCAACTACCCAAGTCTCCGAATCAGCCAAATAAAATGGATGATCTGCAGTCGCGAGAATGGTCTCAGAGCTATTAAATGAAACTTCTACGATTTCTTTAAGACCATTGCTTTCGATAAGATGAGTTACTTCTCGCAACACAAACTCATCAGATTCAACATCATAAGACCATACCAAATCACCGATATTTACTTTAGATATAGGTTGCAATCCATTATCTGTTGATACAAGCGTTCCTTCTTCAAAACTATTTACCTTACAGGCCTTAGTTAATAAGTTTTTAACGAATTTGACTGGAAGCCTGCTCAGAAGAATTGAGGTTCCAAGTTCTCTTGCTGAGAATTCTTTATCACCACTAGCAATTTGAAATACGTCATAAGCGGTTGTTGCTCCGGTCACTAAATTGCTTAAAACATTAAGCCCACTCATCACCGACCCAATACTAAAGTTACCCGTCGGATCAATCATATTTCCTGGATCAGCATTGGCATATAAATACTTATGCAAAGTAACTGGATCATGGTTATTCCCCATCCACGTATCCATCTGCGTAAACCGTCCATTGCCTTGATCATAATATCTAGCACGCAAGTAATATTGGCTTAATGACGCGTCCAACTGCTCCCCAGTAAATAAATAATTATTCACCGTGGAACCCGTTTGGCTTAACGTCTCCCCAAAGGCTTCGTAATCATAGCTGTCTGTCAAAGAACCAAGGCTATCGCTCAGATGCCTCGTACTGCCTAATCCATCGTAATGGTAGTAACTTACTGTGCCTGCTCTGTCTTGATTTATCAAGTCGTGGCCGTAGCGGTAGGCCACTATGGCATTGTTATCCACCACTTCTTCCAATACTTGAGTGTATTCTCGACACGCTAGAGTTGATTAACATTTAACCAGCTCCGTCCCCTTTTCGCTTAACTGCTTTAATCTTTTCTAGAGTTTCAGATGCTCCATCAACATTATCTTTTACCGCTTCCGATACAAACTCAATTGCCTTATCTAAATCTTTGACGTAGCCATTAGAGCCATAGTACGTATTAACCCCTACGGATAATTTAGCCAACCCGAGGTTCATCTCTAGAGCGTGATCTAAATATTTTTTCCCAATTTCAGCATTTAACTCCACTGAATCACCAGAAAAATATAAAGTTGATAATCGATACATAGCCTCTGGCACATTACCCTCAGCTGCTTTTAGGAGAGACTCCACACACCTTTTATCAAATTCGATATCTGTCTCATTCCATTCAGATAAACTAAAACATGAATAATAGTGAAAAGCATGTGGATCGTCTTTCTCCAAGAAAGGTTTTATGAACTCATATAAATCAGACATAGAACCTTCTTCATAAATTTTATCTGCTATAACAATTTCTTCTTTATTCATAACGCCCTCCTAAATCCGCAATGTTTCCCAAACATTATTATCTTATGAGATACCAATAATACTATTTAGGCCGTTGAATTTGACCACTACTATCAATGCATCGCCATTGGGCATGATGCGTATCAATAGCTTGTATAGATCTATTAGCCATTCGAATAGCCGCTCTTTTTGCAGTTTGAAAATCCTTACTCATACCCCAGCCCCATCCATAAACTGCTCGGCTTCCAGCAGCCCTACCTAAGTCCTGAATCCTTGCAATACAAGTAGTCCATCGCTTTTTTCTCGGAGGAATAGGAACAGAAATACTCTCGGCAGCATCTCGACGCTCCAAATCTGCAACTTGAGCCTCAAGAACATCTTCTACTCTGGAAACAGAATTAGATTCGTCGCCATCGTTAAAAGCCATCTTCCACAAAGATAAACTAGGATTCATTGTCAATAAAGTTATAACACCAAGCTCTTTATTACTCAAAGCCCCGTTAAAACCTGGTTGGGTAATACGACTCAGGTTAAACCCATTATTACTATTTATCGCTATTGTACTACCAATACTTAAAATACTTATTGCGGCCATTGACGACCCAATAGAGATATTTCCACTTGGGTCGATCATATTGGCCGGATCAGCGTTGGCATATAAGTGCTTATTTAAAGTTATTGGGTTTTCAATGATCCCCATCCAAGTATCCATAGACAACATACGTCCATGACTTTGATCATAGTATCTTGCCCGTAAGTAATAATTATCAAGTGAACTATCATATTGCTCACCAGCAAATAGATAACTATTTTCGGTTCCTCCCGTTGAGTTAGATATTTCCCCAAAAGCTGTAAAGTCCCACGTATCAGTCATGACACTGGAGTCATCAGAAAGTGCTCGTGTAGATCCCAGGCCATCATAGTGGAAGTAACTAGTATTCGTACCTAGTGTCTGGTTGATGAGGTCATGACCATAGGTGTACTGCACTGTCACACTATCGTTCTCTATCTCCTCCAGCACTTGGGTGTAGTCACGGTTTTCATCGAGGATGAAATGGGTGGTGGTGCCTGCTTCGGTTTTACTGGAGCGGATGCCGTTGTGATTGTATGTGTACGTGGTAATTGCTCCTGCATTACCAGTACTTCCGCCATCCATGGCGGTCGTAACTTCAATCAGTTTGTTTTTACCATCCCAGGTGTAGGTTTTTACATTGCCATCCAGGGTTTCGCTTAACGTGTTGCCGTTATTGTCGTAGGCGTAGGTAGTGCCACCGGTTTGACTAAGGCGGTCGTTGTCGTCGTAGCTATACGATGTACTAACGCCATCCACCGTTTCAAAGGTGCGGTTACCTACCCAATCGTAGTCATAATGTGCTCGGTAATCTGCACCGGTGGTATCGGTGAGACAGCCTTCTGTAATAGGGCGTGTCGGCGCATCAAAGATAACGTCGTCTACGAGTCGGTAAAGGGCGTCATAGCAATAGGCCGTGGTTCTGCCGTCTAATTCAGTGATGGTTTCCCGTCGGCCGGTGGCGCTTAAACCATAGTTGTAATGGCTGATCACTGCACCCAAGGCATCGCGGGTATACACATCCGTTAATTGATTAATGGTGTTGTACACATACTCGGTGACTAAGCCACTGGGGTAAGTCAAGGTATGCATATTGCCTACATCATCGTAGGTATATGTACTCGTTTGAGCATTGGCGCCTTCCCCTTCGATCACGTGTTCTAGACGATTGAGTTCGTCGTAGGTGTAGGTGGTTAAGCTAGTGACTTGCCCATTTCTTGTGATGCTAACACGTGTACGATTCCCCACATCATCATACCCATAGTCCATCTGTGTGCCATCGGGCTTCACTTCACGTGTTAAGCGATTACGCACATCGTAGGTATAGGTCGTGGTGCCGTGTTGATCTGTCACCGTGTGTACTTGGTCGTTATCGTAGTAGGTGTACACCTGGCTTTGGCCGTCTTTGCTGTATTGGCTGGCGATCATCCGGCCCATAATATCGTAGGCCGTGGTGATGATGTCGCCGTTAAAGTCGGTGTGCACGGTGGTGCGGGGGCTGCTGGCGGTGGCGCAGTTAATACCGGCATTGGGCTGGCAGCCTTGGCCGTCGTTATAGACAAAGCTTTCGCTCATCCCTTCGGGCAAGGTTCTGGTAAGCACGCGGCCAAACAAGTCGTAAGTCCATATAGTGGTGTGACCATTGGCATCGGTTTGAGTGAGGCGATTACCCGCTTCGTCGTAGGTGTAACTGGTGGCGGGTACTGCCACCCCCTCGATCGTTACTTGAGGTGTTACCGACGTGAGGCGACCGAGGTCATCGTAATCAAACACCGTAGCGCGATTTTCTTGGTCGATGCTGCGGGTACGGGTGCCCATAAAGTCAAAGCGTTCTGCCATGCGTGAAGCATTGTGGTATTGCACCTCTATGCGCTGATCTAATTCATTCAGAATATAGGTGGTGGTGCGGTTAAGAGCGTCTGTTTCCGTGTGCAGTTCACCGTTGGGGTAGTAGGTGAAGCTGTGTACTTGGGTGCCACCATCAATATGGCGAATGACTTGGGTACGACGTCCGGCAAGGTCGTAGCCATATTCGGTGCGGTTGCGTTTCTCGTCGTATTCATTCGACACCCAGCCGTGTTCGGTGTAGCGGGTTTCGGTAAAGGTGTTATCGCTTTCGTTGCGCACAAAACGCAGGCGACCGGCATCGTCGTATTCGTTGCGAGTGACACGGCCAAGACGATCCGTCACGGTCTCCAATAACCCTTCTGGCGAGTAGGTACGCACTTCTTGTGTGCCGTCGGCGTAAGTGGTTAGGGTCAGGCGGCCATAAACATCGTAGACCATGTCCGTCCAATTGCCGAAGCGGTCCCTTTCACGATCCACATTACCTGCCAGGTCGTATTCCGTTTCGGTATAGCTGCCATCATGATAGGTGGTGCGAGTGCGGCGATCGCGCTCATCGTAGCTATAGCTTGTGGTTTCGTTAACAACGACGCCATTCACCGTTCGCTCACGCATTTCTGTGGCGAGGTTATTATTAGCATCATAGGTATAAGTCACAGTTCCGGTAATTGGATTACTTTCAGTGTGCTTTTGCCCCTCGTTAACATGATCTATCGGGTAATAGGTGTAGGTCGTCGTCAGACCACGTAAATCCGTGGTGTTGTCCACTAAGCCCTGATTATTAATCATATTGACCGCCAGAGGTGTGCTCACAGTGCCCGTATCGGGGTCCGTCACTGTCGGCGAATCCACCTGGGTCAAGTTTCCCGCAGGGTCATAATGCATGGTGTAGCTATGGTTGCGCTCATCGGTAATCGTACCTTCTTGACCGAGGGCATTGTAATTGGAGTAGCTCACACACTCGCGTTCGGGGTTACACGATTCGGTGATATCGTCATTATCGTCATGAGGTGTGGTCCATGTGCTTAAGCCAATAGTTCTGCTCGTCTGGTTATCACGGCTATCGTGGCTGTAGCTCGTTACAATATCGGCCGCATAGCTGCCATCACTGATAAGCACGGTTTCTGTCTGCACATTGCCGCGCTCATCGTAGCCAAAGAGTGTACTGCGGCCATCCAAATCCACCACGATGGATAGGCGAGCAGCAGTATCATGATTGAAAGATTTCTCCACACCATTTTCATCTTGCTGGCCAACTAAACGACCACTGTCATCATAAATATTGCGAATTACACGGCGGTTAAGCGGATCAATAATATCCAACAAACCATGATTGCGGTTATAGGCATAACGGGTTTTGGCATCGTCGCGTTCTGTTACGGAACGCAGGTCACCATTGGCGTTGTAATCATATTCAATGCGTTGACCTTGGGGATCAACCACCGCCGTGATGCGACTTTGGCTATCGCGCTCAAAGCCGATGGACTTCCCTGCCGAGTGCACAATACCGGTATCACTGTAGGTGATCGTATGGCCATTAGGATCGATCACAAATTCGATACCAAAATCCTGATTGATCACATACTCGTAGCCATTACGGGTTGTTAGGCGATAGCGATTGATGTTGTAAGGAGCAATTTCACCTGGATCAGCACTTAAATTACCATCGTTGGTATTAGTCAGGTAAAGGTTGAAGAGGCCTTCCCACTCCAGAGTGGAATCAGTATTGCCAATGGCATCAAAATGCAATGTTGTAAAACGAGCGGGTGTTAAAAAGCAGTTAGCATCGGCAATAGAAGCAGCTCCGCCACCTACCATTTGTGGGCGCACGGCAAATTTGTGCAACTCTCCATCAGGCAGTGTGACCGTCACCTTTTTAGGCTGACGGGGATAAATACAGGTGCCACGGGCAACAAAAGGCCCAGATCCAGAATTAAACGGCAATACACGTTCTTCCCAGTACCAACCTTCCGTGGGCTCTGAGCTTTCATCAAGTTTTAGGTCTTGATAAGACACTTGCCAACCGTAGCCAAAATCCAAAGATTCGTGACGGCGGCGAGAGTCGTAACTGCGCTGCACCCGAATAGGAATGCCCGCCATTGGAATCTCTAAATCCAGTATGCTAAAGCTAAAGTTGCCCACTTTTAGATCGCCATCAAGGGTAATTAACACGCTGGCAACACTGGTTTCGCCATTAATATCGCTGGCCTGAAGAGTGATAATGTATTGACCGTTGGTCATTACAGAAGGATCAAGTTGTGCCAGAACGCCACCGGTAACATTGCTAGACCCACGATTAAGAATTTGGAAGTCCTGTGTATTGGCCGGAGCAACGGCAACAATGTACTCCGCGAGGTTGGCATCATTAACCGAGCCAGTAATATCCATCGGCGCCAGCACTTCAGAGTTATCAGTTGGAGAAGTAATACTGACCACGGGAGCCTCTGTGTCATTGGCATCACGCACAGTAAAAAATGTGTTCGCTACAACAGTTTCTTGAGCATCGGTGACGGTGGCTCTCAGGGTATGAACCCCAGTGCTATCACCGCTGATCGCGGCGCTATGGTTGACGGGGTCAAGGGCGACAACCGCACCGTCCACTTCCAGTTGTATCGCAGTAACTCCTCGATTACCGTTCACCTGAACTTGGACGAGAACCGTCTCACCAAGATCAATATTCTTTGGGTCGACAAAGATATTGGCGGTAAGAAATAGGTCAGGGTCCAGCACTTGTAGGCTAAAAGTTTGTGTGGTGCTAAAAGTACCATCGGAAACTTGAACCCTCACTTCGTGAGCACCCGCTTGCTGTTTTGTTGGCAGCCAGTTGATGGCGTTGCCACTCATCGTCATGCCTTCAATAGTGCTAAGTAGCTGGTAGGTCAGTGTATCGTTATCGGCGTCAGTCGCAATAACGCTGTAACTATAGGCTTCGCTATAGAAAGCATTGAAAATAGGTGTGCTGACAATCTCCGGGGCACTATTACTAGCGGAGCTTACCTCTAAGTTAAAGCTAGTCGATGCTTGTCGTCCACGTGTATCAGAGGCGATTAGGCCAATACTGTAGCTGTCCACATCTGTATCATTGGTCTGCCATTGAATAGCGCCAGAGCTGGCGTCGATAGTCATACCTGAAGGCGCTCCTGCTGCTAACGCATAAGTTACAGGGCGACCGTCTGAGTGAAAGGCTGTGACAGAAGCTTGATAGAGTTCGCCAGCTGCAATACTGCTATCAACGGGAGAATCTGTGATGATAATGTGCTCATTCACCACCGTGACATCAAAGTTTTGTATAGTTATGCCACCAAAATTATCTCGCGCTTCAAGACTGACCGCATGAGTTCCCAGTTGCGTGGCAGAGGGGTTCCATAGTAGCGATCGACCAAATGCAATCATATTCTGTGGACCGCTGAGCAGTCGGAAGAAAACATTATCATTGTCGGCATCGCTAGCTGTCATGCTGTAGTTGTAATTGTTCGCTGCAACCCGAGCATAGTTGATGGGCACCGAGGTAAATACCGGTGGTGAATTAGGCACAACAGTAATATCAAAAGTTTGTGTCACAAATGCGCCGTGACCGTCATGTTGGTAGATTTCAACGGTGTGTGTACCTACTTGCTCCGCTGTTGGTCTCCAATTTAACGTATTGGTCAATGTCATACCTGTGGGGCCCTGACGAAGTTCTGGTCGGCAGGAACATGAATCCCCTTCAGGATCTTCTATCACGTAGTGATATGTATAGTGATGACCTACCACCGCATGAGTGCTGGGCACCGAGGTAAATTGCGGCGGCTGATTTGCGGCGACACTAATAGTAAATGACTGTTGTGTGACACCCCCAAATTGATCTGCAGCTTCGATAATCACAGGAAAGTCACCCACTTGTTCTTGTGTGGGTGTCCAACGAATATAAAACGACAGGCTGTTGACGATAGTCATGCCTTCGGGCCCGCTGACAAGGCGGTAGCTTAACGTATCACCGTTAGCATCATTGGCAACATAATTGTAACGATATGAATGATTAGTGATCGCCGTGGTTACAGGCGTACTGGTAAATTGCGGTACTTGATTAGGTTCAATGACCAAAGTAAATGACTGTGTGTCAGTGAGCCCTGCTTGATCACGAACTTCCAAGCTAATAGCATAGTTACCTGTGGCATCCGCAGGTACATCCCATTGCAGGAAGCCACTTGCATTGGCGGCATTATTTTGATTAACGAAAGCCATACCCTCTGGCCCGCTAACAATCCTAAAAGTTAAATCATCACCCTCTCCGGTAAGAGGCCAACGATCAGCATCTGTCGCTATAACTCGATAAGAATACTGGCGTCCAGCAAAGCCTTCTGTTAAAGGCTCAGTAGTAATTTCTGGATAGCGGTTTTGGCTAGCATGAGTGCTAACTCGATAACGCTGTGTATCTGTGGCAGAGCCATCACTTACCTCAACCTCAACCCAAGCTTGTCCAAAGTTGCGAGGTGTTTGCCATGTAATAAGACCGTTTGCGTCAATCGCCATTCCTTCAGGCGCATCCAGTAGGCTATAACTCAAGGCATCGTTGTCAGCATCTCGCGCTAGCAGCGTATAACTGTAATTTTCATTGGGTATGGCAAACATTGATGGACGCGAGACAATCAGAGGGGCTAGATTATCCGAACTCTGTCGAGGAATAGCCGTTATCGACACTGTCTCAGTCAAGTTAGCAGTACTAACGTGCACAGTTTCTAAAGACGCACTCGCTTGAAAACACCACCTCGCTTGGCCAAGAATATCGGTGGTAGCGCTATTGTCTAGATCAGTGCCATTAACGCGATATTGAAAACTCACTTGCGTTTGTGCAACGGGTACATTCGCCGGATCAGTCACCAGCGCTTCTACACAGACTTGATCACCCATAGCGGGTGACTCCAGTGTCGTACTAATATTCAAGTTTGCTGAACTTACGCGACCTTGCAAGGCTAATCCACCTAAATAACCATAGGACTCTTCCTGTCCATAGCCATAAGAATAGAGAGTGAAAACGTCATCACCTGTAAAAACGAAGGATTGCCCCATTTCAACGGGGATTTGGGCTCCGACAAAATCAGTGTTTGCCGTATCCTGCCAAAGCGCTGGATCCACAGGAAAATTGTTCATAGTAATAGAAAGATGGGAGCCACGCTTAGCCAAGATATTAAAATAGTTGCGCGGAAAGCGCGTGGTGCCACTTGTCACAAGATAAGACGTTAGGGCTTGCTCGATGGATGGGACAGTTATCATGAAAGGATCACCATAACCATCAACACCGCCATCACTTTGGAGACCGTTGGAAAATTGCGCTAGGGATGCCGGCTTAGAAGTGCGAACAGATTGTGCTTGAGGGGTCTGCCATTCATAAAATTCACCAGCATTAAGTTGAGCAACATAGTTGTCGTTAATCACGACATAGGTATTATCATAGGCGGCCAACACTCGGAAAGTGTCTCCCCCGCTTCGGCCAAAAAGTGGGAGAGTTTCATAACTCGCGCCCCAGCTTTCGATAGGAATTAATTGCTCCACAAGATGGTCGCAGAACAGCGCTTGTATAGCCGCACAAACATTTCCAGAAAAGACGGCAATGGGCTTATCGGCAGAAATTAGGCTACCAGCAAGTTCGGTATAGTCTTGTGCTTGGGCGCCTACAGGCGTTCGCACTTGGTAGCTCTGCCCTGCATTGAGCATCACTTGGTAAGTCTCACCTGCTGCATGATTTTCGACATCTGCTCTAGGTGTAACGTTAACAATAGTATTATCTTCAGTGGCAACAAAGCCAATATAGTTGCCAAATGAACCACCGAAATGCCCCGTGTTGTAGAGGGGGTCAGTCCACGTCATGGTCATATATTCTGTGCCTAAGGCATCCACAGGCAGTATCAGTGCCGCATCTGTTGTTTTTGGGGATTTATTATTGATTGCAACAGAGACATTACGATCAGACGTTAAATGAAAGCCCAGATTCTGGGTTCCAAACACATTATAAAAAGTCGTATCAAGACCGAAGGCCTGCGCAACATCGATAATCTCCACAGTCCCTGCGGCAATAGCAACAGAATGGGTAGAACCTAACAACGGCATCGCAATGTCGATTTGCGTATCTTGTTGTGCAGCAATAGATACGAGTGTTTCAGCAGTGCCTGAATTACTATTAAACATAAACCAAAAATCGCTGCCTAAATAGGTAACAGGGGGCTGCTCAGAAACAACGTGCAAGGTGAAACTTTGTTGCACAGATAAACCAGAAGGGTCACTGGCTTGAAGAACAATAGGGTAGACACCTACCACAGGGTTAGCCCAAACAAGTGCCCCTGCAACCGAGTCAACCGTCATCATCTCTGGGCCGTTTAGGAGCGTTAATGTTGTGGCATCGCCATCGGGATCAACAACGTTTACAGGGTAGCGATATTCACTTGCTTCGGCCACGACTGTAGGTGCTTGACTGACAATTGTGGGGGCTTGATTAGAGGAAGTTACGGTGATAAAAACATTAACAATATCAGAGTCTAGCTCACCATCATTCACATGAAATGTAAAAGCATCACTACCGCTGAAGCCACTGTTTGGAGTGTAGGTAAAAATATTTTCTGAACCCGACAAAACACCATTGGCTGGCTGTGTGTCTATTATGTAACTCAAGCTACCACTTTCTATATCAGAGCCAGTGAGTGTAATTGTTAACGCACGACCTTCCTCTGTTTGCACAGATTGAATATTAGCAAGTGGTGGGTCATTAACAGCGGCAACGTTTAATGTCACGGTTGCCACATTCGAATCTGCCGTACCATCATTAACAATAAAAGTAAGGCTATCTCCACCATTGAAATTTTCATTTGGTGAATAAGTTAAATTCGGAGCAGTGCCCGTTAGGTTGCCATTAGTTGGTTGAGTTTGTAATGAATATGTTAATGCGTCCCCATCCACATCAGAAGCTTGTAAGGTAAAGGCAACAGACTGATCTTCGGTAGCGTTTACCGTGCTATTTATGGCTTGTGGAGGGCTATTGCTTGGCGGCGTTCCATCAATATTCAAAGGATAAAGGTGGCGATCCCGCCCGAGGCGGCCATCATCTACTGAAACAACAATAATGTAATCAACACCATCAGCGGCACCCGGTGTCCATTCAACCACACCAGTATTTGATATCGTCATGCTGGGAATATTAGGAATAGATTCCACTTTATAACTTAATACATCGTTATCGGGGTCAATAGCATTAAGTTCATAGCGATAAAGTTGCCCGGCAAGCGCAACTTCCGAAGGGGATTTATTGGTAATTTGCGGTGGATTATTGGTAGGGTCGATAACAGCTAAATCATATTTTAAATAGGCAACGCCAAGGCGATTATCTTCTGCACGCACAATCACAGAATATTCACCAATCTGATTGGTCGCAGGCGTCCAGTTTATGACGCCTTGGGAATTTATTGTCATACCGGTAGCAAGTGGCTCGGTATCTACAAAAAATGTTAACGGGTCGCCATCGATATCACTTGCTTGAATGTCAAAAGAATAAGTTTGATTAATAGGTGCTTGGACAATAGGTTCTGCAGAAATAACGGGGGCAGTATTACTTGGATCAGTCACTCTCACATCCACATATTGGGACGCCTCTAAGTTTTCAGGATCATTGACAATAATTCGATAAGCATGATCACCCACATCTGCAACTGTAGGCGTCCAGGTAATAAGCCCTGTATTGCTTATTGCCATACTAGGCGGTTTAAAATCGAAGTAATAATTTAATGCACCGCCTTCAGGATCAGTAGCGTTGAGCTGGTAGGAATAAGTTTGGTTAACTTCTATTTCACTTGGTGCATTACTGGTAATTTCTGGTGGCGCCGCAAGTAATCTTACGGAAAACAGGGTAAACAAAAAAATACTTTTTGCTATTAATGAAGGTCTCATACCTATACCTTTACATCCTTAATAATTCCATTGGCGAGGCCGAAATTAAAGCCTCACTCCTTATATTTTTCTCAATATTTTTAATATTTAAAAAGCTTTATGACCGACTAAAGGTCAAAGCAGAATATTATTTAATTTTTTTATGGCCTGACATACATCATTAGTTATAGTTTTTTACTAGAAATAAGCTTTTAGCAACTTATTTCTCTGCGCACGGCTCTATCGTCCAAGTAACAGCCTAAGGCTTGATACTAGACGAAATCGCAAGTAGAAAATGGGTAAAATCAGGAAGAAAGACTCCTTTCTTTAAGCTTTTATATGCTCACATACTTGGCGTATAAAATATATTTATATCCTTAATATTTATCATGATTCGTATTTTACAACACATTATATATAAAAAACACCCTCATACAGAAAAATAGTGTCGGAATATTTTACCCTTTTTACCTCCCCTTTGCTCTTGATCAATATTTCATAAAAGTTGTACCATCTGCCGAGCAATATCCCGCATTCTTAAGTTCAAGAGATAGTAAAATACGTTTGCTACGCTCGCTCTCTGTCACAACAACATATTGTGGAAGCACATTTTTTACTTTCCCCCAAGCAATAATAGTCACCCCATTATCTCGGCCTTTTAAATAGAAATCGATGGCAAGTAGAGATACACGGTGTTCTCTTAATGCTTTTTTTGCAGCGCTAGTATCACTACAGTATAAATCGGCATGGTACACACCACGTTTGCTTACAGCTACTCTCATAATAGCGCCCCTTTAAATACTAGAAGTATGTAACAATATAATTAAGCAAATATAATGGATTAAAATTGAAAGCTCTATGTTAACGTTTGCCTATACAAAGCCCACTAATCTCACTATTTATTTCTCATAACACTAAAAAAAACACGATAAAATTCGCTGAGAATAGCTTGATCATCAGCTTTATTTTTTTCAGCCTCTCCAGGTTTTGACAGTTTCTCTTTAGTTTTAAAATAGTTCTCATAAATAAATATTTTGTATTTCATTTTCCCTCCAATTATATTTTTAAAAATTTACAGACAAAAAAAACCCCAGCTGTTTACACCAACCGGGGTTTATCTAGTATCCGGAAGGCCGTAGCCCTCCTAAAGAAAGCTACTTACATCATTTTTTCACTACCACTGACATTAATTCTTTACACCAATCTAGACGACGATATTTACCTAAGCGCACTTGTAAGATCTGCTGAGCAGCACGCATATTAAAATGGCGCTTACGCTTAGATAAATGATGTCGGTTTTGAATCTTCATAATGTTGTATCGTTGTATTAGTAAATATTTTTTAACTGTAAATTAATATGGTAGTGGCTACAAGCCAAGTTTAAGCAGCGCTAAAACCAATTAGTAAGTAATGTTATATAACATTTAGCGCCATTCTATTTATTTAAGTTGATAAGTAACCTATCGCGCACATATGCAATATAAAAGACAGAGGGCATTAGAGAAGCTTTGATAATAAATCAAGTTTTCCCTACCGGTAAAATCACGCTATTCATTTATAAAATTTTAATCTAAGCCTCATTCAATAAATTTTCTCTTACAACTCTCAATTGCTTTACTAAAGCTCTCGCATTTCCTGTGCTTCGCGGAATAAGCCCTTCCATGGGCAAAGCCGCTCTCGTACTTCCTGTACTTCGCGGAATAAGCCCATCCATGGGCAAAACCGCTCTCACACTTCCATGTGTTCCGCGCAATAAGCCCTTCCGTGGGCAAAAAAAAACCCGGAGAGGCGTTGGGCCTTCCGGGTTTTTTTAATGAAAACTTAAGATCTGGAAGGCGCTCTGCCTACCAAATTTCTTTTATTTAGCAGGCAAGGATAAACGATTAATATGCCACTGGCGTTTACGCATCACACGGATCGCATGCAGGCAGACATTGTTTATGTATGAATATAAGTGAATCATCATGACGTTTATCGTGTTAAATATTAGTGCCGAGCCAAATGAAAGTTTATTTGTCGAGCATTATATGACGGCTGCTCTCAATTGCCAAGGGAATTAGAAGCTTAAATTGTATGGGCCTCAATTAGAGGCACAATCGTAAACAAGATCCAACGAGGTGCATGCACCTTTATGTGGGCTTTTATATAGAGGGTTCTGATATTTTCTCGATGTACGAATCTTATTTCGAAACTCTTCGAAGCTTAGGCCAAATTTTGTTAGAGCACTCTCGACTTCCTTTTGGGCAGATTGTCGAGCTTTGAACAACTGCATTTGCACACGACTATAGACATTCACGGCTCCGTCGCCACTGGTCTCAATGGGTAGGAATATTGCATTAGGATGCAACTCAGTGATAAGTGATTGCACACCATCAGAGACTGCACTGGAAGGCATACAACCGAAAGGCTTGATGCTTAAGGTCATATTGGCTTTCTGATGTAAGACATTTTGAATCAACTTACCTACTTCCATATGACCCTCGCCACCACGTAGATTGTTGTCATAATACTTGTGACTAATCTTAGCGATCTCATCCATATTAGGAAGTTTATAGTTTTTGAGCCCCAGTAATTTTGCATAGCTGTAAAATAAAGCTCGAACAACTTTGTCACCGAACTTCAACATTAATAGGCGCTTGCGTACATCCACATTCTCCAAGGCAAACTTACTTCCTTTATCGCCACCTTTATCAGTACCTTTTAAACGCGCGCGATCCTCCGTGTCGTATTTAGCACACCACATTAAATACAGCGGCCAAGCTATGGCTAGTTGAATATCCACTTCAGCGCCTTCCTGCTCCAAAAAGGACTGCATTTTATAATTACCATCACCCTCTGTTGTCATCGCCCAAAATTCACCAATAATGGCTACTTTAGGTTTTACTTGGGTGCGGTCAACAGGTATAGCTTGCAACTCTTTGCGGGAGGTTAGCAGTGCGCGCAACAAACCTTTGTTTGTTTCCATAGCCTTAGCAATTCGAGCTTTGGCCCGCTCAAGGGTGGCTTCGGTTTGCCCAGGATTTATTTCATAGGGACGAATGCGGTATCCCAGAGCATTGAGAATATCTCCTACTATCACCGCTTTCACCATGGAGAGAAAAAACTGCGCATTGATTTTTAATCCTAGCTCCTCACCAGTGGCTTGCTTAATCCCACCGGCCTGCTGTACCAACAGCACGCGAAAACCTTCAAAACCCGCATCCCGAAGCGCTTTACGATATTCTGTTACGTAAGTACCAAACCTACATGGCCCACAAGAGCCCACTGTGGCAAAAAGGTAATTATTAACGATTTCTTTTTTAGGAATCCCCGACGCTTCAAGCTGTTTAAGTTTTTTAATCAAGTTACCCACCGTAAAATAGGTGGGGTTACATTGACCGCGATTGCCAAACTCACGACCAAACTGCAAGGCTTCGTTATCGGGCACCTCCATAGCTTCAACCTTATAACCCAGTCCACGAAATGTAGACTGTAGAAACAAGTCGTGAGCCATGGTTAGGCCTGCGTGTAAAATTGTCGTGGAGCTTCTTTGCTGCGCAGTGAATTTTCTTGGGTTGGCATCGCGCCAATGCTCTTTTGTTTCACTATCGAGCCCTAAGCGCTGACGCTCATCTTCCTCAAAACTAAGCACCTGCTCATCAATATTTTTAAGAAAAGCATTGGGATCTAGCGTTTGCACTGCATCTTGTTTATCAGTAGTCTGGCGCATGTTAATTTACCTAATCTCTTCTATTAATCTATTTGTACCGCCTCAATTAATTGAGGGGCATTTAATATTGGCTCGACAATCTTCGGTTCACTTATGGTAACGGAAGGTGACGATAGTTGTTCAACTTGATGTTTTAATTTTTCAATTTCGTTAACGATCATTTGATCGTTGCGAATTTCTTGAGGGGCAGCCTCCAGCAGAGCTAAACGTTTAGCCACCAAGTTTTTCTCCAGTTCTTGGCAACGCAGGTGCTCATCTTCTAGCTTTTCTTCCGCCAGTTTCAAAGTATAACCGTATGTTTTGACACGAATTTTAATAGAACCAGAAGGTTTATTAGCATCGATATCGTGAAGTGCAGAGTAAGGCGTACCATTGGCTCCAACAATACGATCAACCAAACCATAAGTCGGCGCATCATGCCCGCATTTAAAGCTTGATAGATCTAAAATTGCCACATTGGGATGGCGGGAAGCAAACTTGGTCGCCCAAACTTTTTGCACACTGTTAACACTATAATTTTCTGGCCAAATGTCGTGAATTTCTAATGGAGAGTCTACATGTTTTTTCTCTAGATCTTCGGCAAAATAAGGTTTTAGATATTCGCTATCTTTAGGTATAGAACGCAGAGAAAGAATGGGATAACCCAAGGCTTGATATTCTTCTAGAACACTATGATTCATTCCTGGATCATTATGATAGGGGCGGCCTGTCATAAGTAACGCAATGCGATTTTGCGAAGAGACTTCCTCTAAAATCGCGCGGCCTTTCTCTTGCATCATACTGTCGAACGATGCCAGTGCTTTATATGCTTGATCAATAGCAAAATTATTTTCATCTTCAGTTATTTCAAGCAGCTCTTGAAATTGCTCAAACATTTTCTGTTTAATGAGTAAAGGCTCATTCAAAGATACAGCAGTATCGTAGTACTCAATATTTCGCTGAGCGAAAAAGTCCGTCTCTTTAGTGAAAGTCGCACCAATAACTTTCGGTGTGCCCGCCACAATGGGGCAACAAGCCGTATCCATCACACCTTCAACAAAAGTGGGAATATGAGTAATAGAGGGAAAAAAGATGCAGTCTAACGGCTTTTTCTCATGATGGACAAATAACAAGTTATGTATATGAGCCTGAACTACTTTAGCTGGATAACAAGGGTCGACAGAGCCATACTTGCCGCCAGCCTGCCATAATTCTTCACTAGTATCATCAGAAAAAACCACATTGCGAGGTTTAATGCCTAAAGTCTCAAAGTAGGCGCGCCAAAACGGTCCGGTGCTCCACATATTTAAAGCTTTAGGCATACCGATCCTAAGCTGCGAGCGTTTTTCCTGCGCGTCTTTAGAGGAGCGAAGAAAACCACGAACATAAGGCTTATGCTTGATCTTACCAAACCAACTTTTTTCTACTTTAATATCTTCAATAGCACTATGTTCTTCTGGCAGGGGTTCTGTTTTGTAAAGAGGCTTAAAATTCCATGTAGCTTCGTAGTCAACTAAATTGGGGTAAGCCCGCATGCGCTCTCGTCGCTTTTTATTTAGTTGCCGCAACGCATCATAATCTTCCACTGTTCCTTTTTCACAGGAAAAGCCCGAAATATAACGCGCTATTTCCTTAGTAGGCGTTACCGCATCAATAAAAGTACGCGAGCAATCGTTAGCGCAAAAATGACAGCGCGTACTTTCGTCATTGCGGGTTTCATATTTTAAATTAATCGCTTCTGTAAGACCGACAAAGGTAGAGTAGCCGCGTCGATTAACTACCCTGCGAGCCTCAAATGCAGCACCTAGTGCACCCGCTTCACCAGTGTGAGGATGGACATGTACTTGTGCTTCTGGTACTCGCTCACAGATGTAATCTACCTGAGCTTTTACGGCTGCTAAGTTCTTTTGTGTTCCACCTTGTAAAACAAACACTTTACCTAGTTCAGCCATTCTGGGAATCTGTACCACATATTGCCAGATATTTTTAGGCAGAACCAAAGCGAGACCGGCGAGTAACTCTTCACCGTTGTATCCTTCTTTTTGAAAATTCACTCGATCAGAATCAAGAAAAACAGCACAGCCATAACTAAAAGTTGGAGAAAGGTTCGCACTGAAGGCTTTTTCAGAATACTCTGTTACCGGTACACCGAACTGATCTGCCATTGCTTGTAGTAACATACCGTTACCAGCGCTGCATGAGTTGGATAGACGGAAATTTTTAATCGTTCTATTTTCCATAAAAAGAACTTTAATATCTTGTCCACCCACATCACAAATCACGTCTACATCGGGAAAATAATGTTGAGCGCTTTTCATATGAGCGACGGTTTCAACAATATTAGCATCGGCATTTAAAGAGGATTCCATAATATCCCCGGCATAACCGGTAACACCAAAACCGAGAATATGTAAAGTCGAATCGTATTGCCCAGCCCAATCTTGTAAAGCACTGAACATTTCCTTCATATCTTCTAGAGGGTTACCTTTAGAAAGCTGATAAACTTTTTGTAGAATTTCACCTTGCTCATCTAGTAACACACATTTACTTGATGTTGAGCCACCATCGAGCCCAATATAACCAGAGATAGTTTTTTTATAAGGTATTTTGGCCGCATCAAACGCCGGGAGCTGATATTTTGTAATAAACGCTTGTGCTTCATCATTGCTACTAGATAAAGGGGGGCCTGCATCATCACCTAGCTGTTCTTGGCGCCCAACTAAAATAAATTCTTGTAAATCATCTAACCCTTTAAATATATCAAATTTATTTTCCACAATACCAAATAATACCGCTCCATAAGCCGCATAATATTCAGAGTTTTCCGGAGTAAAAATAAGTTCTTCAATTGGCACATCTTTAGGATAGTCGTACTCACGCTCCAACCAGGTTTCGGGAATACGGTAACGCCAACATTCTTTTAAGAACGGCAAATAGGTGTTAGGACCACCAAGTAATAAAACTTTTGCTTTAAGAGTATTACCACGAGTAAGTACAGATAAGTTCTGTCCTACAATCGCATCGGCGAGAGAACACATAATTTCTTCAGCAGGAATGCCACTCTTAACCAGATTGACAATATCTGTTTCGGCAAATACACCACACTTAGCTGCTACATGATGAAGTTTATCAGGATTAAATTTTAATTTTGCCAGTTCATCCTGTGGTAGGCCAGCTTTAATCACACACTTGTCAATAGTGGCGCCGGTACCAGAAGCGCACTTGTCGTTCATCGATGTTATTGCGCGCTTTTCACCTGTTTTGGTATTCTCTTTAAAAATAATGATTTTAGCATCTTGCCCGCCAAGCTCAATTACACTAGCGACATCAGGATGTAATTCCTCTACCGCTAGAGTTACGGCGTTAACTTCTTGAACGAACTTCGCCCCAATATGTGGCGCGATCGGCCCTGCACCAGAGCCCGTAATAAATGCTTTAAAGTTTGTGGTAGGAATATTTGGAAATGCGGCAAGGATTTCACCAAGCATTCTTAAAACACATTCTGCTTGCTTGGTTTCGTGACGCAAATACTTGCTCCACACAATTTTCTTTGATTCTTCTTCAACGACAGCAATTTTAACTGTTGTTGACCCAACATCAATACCGAGCAATAATGTATTATTATCCATAACTTTCTTGTGGTTATTGGTTGATAATAAATAATTCTGAAACTTTTATAATATACGTAAGCAGTTATAAGCGCTAGAAATTGCGCATAGATCTACTTTTTATTATCAATACTATCAAAATTGACACGTGAAACAACAACGAAACATTAACATCTGATGCATAAAAATGCTGTGCTCACATTACTATGCTCTTGTTCACAAAAGCACCTATCATTGTCCTCTAATAAATAGCCAAGCCACCCAGTTAAGAACAATCGTTAAAATACGATTTTTTACATAAGTCCTTGCTCTATTCATGTTTAATTAACCCATGAAGCATTATAATGGTGCTAATTTAGTGCTTATAATGCAGCCAAAGTTACATATAGCTTTCACGTAAAAGTTGTAAGCCTACCGATACTAGGAAGCCATCTAGATGAGATCTTCAACTAAGTTTTTTTCCCTTTGTATATTCGCCATATTACAAGGGTGTACATCGCTGCCAAAACCCTCTACTAGCCAATTAGTACTGACTCAGGCAAAGTCTGATGCTGAAGTTTTAAAGTATGTTGAGGCACAGCAAGATTTTTCAAAACGTTTACAACAACAGCAAAATAAACTTTATAGCCGCCACTCTTTTTCGCAAATAGAAGAAGTAGCATTTCTAGCGGATGCGAAATCCGCCCCTTTAGCTAAGTCTGCAGCGCCAGATAGTGAAGGTAATTCTATTACCAATAATCAGGAGGCATCTGTTGACGAAGGCGGTATTGTTAAGCGTTATGGCAAATATTTGTTGATTCTTAAACGGGGAAAAATCTATGTTGTGGAAACCAAAGACCCGCTAAGAAAAGTGGGTGAGTTCAATGTGCAACAAACAGAAAAACATTACGACTCGTGGTATGATGAATTATTAATTTATAAAAACAAAGTTATCGTGATTGGCTATAGCTATGCTCTCAATGGGAGTGAGTATCAGTTTTTTACTATCGACGCTGATGGTCAACTTGAACATGATAAAACATACTTAATTAACTCGTCTGACTATTTTGATCAAAGTAATTACGCTAGCCGCTTAGTGGACGGTAAGCTGGTTTTTATTCTCAAAAATATGCCAGTTAAGAGCGATGCAAAAGAAGACTCGGATGATGATGCGAATTTAGTATTACCTACAGTAGCCACACTCAATAAAGATAATTCTTTAACTGACTCACGAGACCTCTTTTCTAACCATACCATCTACAATCCTCTACTAGGCACCTACCGACCTCACATGACTTCTGTGGTGGTTTGTCCTCTGGATGAAGAGAACTTTGAGTGCTCTGCTACCAGTGTTTTTGGCGGCTACTCAGCAGACCACTACGTATCAAGAAACGCAGTATATGTATGGAATTCAGGCAACCGTCATGTACTGGCCTTACCCGAGCTGGTGGATGATCAAATCACGGACATGCTCAAACTGGGCTATTTGCAAGAAGATGAATTATCAGTTGTTTATCGTATACCCTTGCCACAGGATAACGTCCAGGAAAATAGCGATGTCACAGCGGTAGCGCTCAAGGGACAGCCCCTAGATCAATTTTCATTTGCTGAAAAAGAAGACAATCTATTTTTAGTGACTCGCAGTTATCCCTTAGATAAGGAGCATCCTTATAGTGATATTCATACACCCTACCCACTTGAGACTTATGCTCTATCGATTCCCCTATCCGAGTTTTCTAACACTGTACCCCACATCCCAGAGGAAAACTATCTGCGATTAGATCCGCAAAACTACGGCAGCCATTGGGGAATGGTCAATCGTTTTGTAGGAAATTATTTACTTTTCTCTCACGCTTCCACAAATAATATTCCACAATCCTTGTTAACCATTGCAGATCCCCTGAATTTTCAAATAGTGGATAGACTTGAGACAGAGTTTAATATTGCACAAATCTACCCAGCAGGGAAAAATGCGGTTTTACTCGGTAATACTATCAAAGAAAACACTTATTCATCAGTGACTGCTACTTTACAGCTGGAATATGACGCTCCCATTATGATTGATGCTTATTCGCAAACAGGATCTCATTTGGCAGAGTCTCGCAGTCATAGTTTTTTCTACCGGCCATACGAAGCTGGAGGTATCGCAGGCTTTCCTGTTGGTCGACCAATGGAAGGTAAAAGCTATAAGCGCGAAGGAGGGAAGTTTTTTCAACGAGAACCCATTGTTGATATGAATTACCTCACTTTGGATGAGCAACTATTCATTCAACCAGCAGGCGCACTTGAGGGTGATCGCACAGTTAAATGGTCAAATCCCAACAAGTGCACAGTGTCCTGCACGGACTGGTATGGCTCTGCCCGCCCCATATTTATTGGAGATCGTATATTCGCTTTATTGAAATATGAACTGATCGAAGGCTATCTTTCGGGTGGTTATGTAATAGAAAAACAGAGAATTAATTTTGGGGCCAGTGATTAATCAACTGGGCCAATCAACATCTTGTTATTACTTTAGCTTCAGTTCTCACAAGGCTTGATAGTCAAATCCCTCTTTTTCATGGCAATTCCTTTAACAATACGTTTTGCCAGTTTATTTTTCACATAGGGCCAAATACCAGAAGCAGGTTTATCTAGGTAGGGAAATACTTTGTTTTTAAAATTATTGGGGGCAATACCATCGTTAATACCTTGGCCATGACCACCATTAATCATTGTTGTAGTTAACTGATTGATAACTCTTTCTCCTGGCACCCTGCCACCACTTCGAGTGTGAGGTTTATTGTCTAGCATGGAACTCTCAATATCAAAGTAGCCACTTGAACTAAAGGGTTTAGCAATATCGATCACTAAAAAGTCATTTACCAATAAATCGACCAACACTTTGCCCCAATCTTTTGACCAGTCTTTCATCTCATCGAGACCATCAAGATAATCCAAGTTTTCTTGCAGGCGTGCCTGATAGCGAGTTTTATTTTCAGGCTTTAATGAAAAGGTGTCTTCACGATTATAATAAGGCCTTAAATCCTCCTCGTTAACTAAGGTCACCAATCGGCCATTACTCACTTCTGGTCGTCCAACTCGATCCATAATCGTCTCGTGTTTGTCGCCTTCTAGGGTTTGTGTAATCTCACCAGCAACCGCAAATAGACTGCCTTTATGAAGGTGGGTAAGTTTGCTTATATCGAATTCCAAAACGATACTCAGCACATTTAAATTGGACATTTCATTAGAAGCATTGGAGGGCGGAATGCAGCGATCGAATAACAAGGTTTTAAACCAAGAGGAATCGAACAAAAAAGGGTCTTCTCTTTTACCGGCAAACACTCGTATACCATCTTTTTCTTTCCCACTTTCATCGTTGACATTGCGCTTGATCGACTCATCCAAAGACGATCGACAAGTTATCGAATATTCTTTCAGGTCGTGAGGCGTTAAAAAACGACAGTCAAAACGATATTCCTTATCAACAATATTAAAGCGAGATTCAAGTCCCATTCCAGTTATCTCGACGGGTTTAATGCGAAATCGATATGTCAATTTATCAGAGAAATGAGCCCTCGGCGGCACAAAAGGATATGAATTTAAAATTAGTACGAGACGTTCCGGATTCTGTGGACTCATAAAAGCATAGAGATCACTAATATCCACCAGTGGGTTTTCAAAATATATATCGCCATCGACATGATCCGTAGCAAAAGCAATCGATGACAATATTATTAGTGAAGTAATAGCCGCTTTTACAACAACAAAAAGACCATCGGAAAATATTTTCTGAATATACAATGCATCTCTCCATGCAAAGCCTGATACAACATTATATAGGTTCGAATACTACAAACTGAAAAATATAATATGAACGCCTATGTCATATGCGAGATATCAAAATAGGTCTGCTTTATGATAATAGAATACATAGCATAACAATCAATTGAAATTCGAACAACTCATTGCACGATATTAGAAGCTGTTAACAGACGCTAGTTAAGAAATAGGAATGAGTGAAAAAATCTAGTGACTCTAAAGAGCCTCAACAATATCGATCTCTTGTTCTTGATATTTCAATGTGACAACATCGCCGTACTGAATTTCAGGGATTTTTTCAGATATAACTTCTATTAAGGAATCTGACTGGAAATGATTAATTTTTGTCTCGGGATGCGGGTAGTAGATATAACCATTAAAACTACTATTGCGGTATAACAATTCGCATTGCGAAAAAGAAAAGTCTTCTGATGAGAAACCTTCGGCCCAATGCACGGAGCGGAACGTGTACTCTGGGTTCACGCATTTGAAAATATAAGGGGCAATAGATAAATTTAATGTTCCAGGAAAAAAATTAGAAACATCTAAGCCGCGACGCTGAAAGTGAGGTGTTTGCATTTCAATCGTCCCTCTTGGGTAAGGCGAAGTCTTAGACTTACCAGAAGCAACACCATGTCCTTGCATCACTATAGTTTTTATTAATTTTATCATCTATTTTTATAGCCCAAGGCAATAAAACTTATGCCAACTTTGTATTGAAAAAGTCTACTGGGCGATTCTAACTCGATTTAAATGTGTCGCAAACATAATTAACCCGGCAGGAATTTATGCCGGGTTAATGAACAGGTTAAAATTTAGTGGGCGCAGGCGGTGCTTTCATTGCAGGCGCAGGAGAAGCAGGTAGCTCTTTTAACAATTCGTTAACCGCACGCTCTATGGAAGGGTCTTTGCCTTGGTGGATCAATTCAGGACGATCCAATACTTCTATATCCGGTGTAACACCTTCGTTTTCTACCGCCCATTTACCTTCGGTATCAAGAAAACGAAAAGTCGAAGCAAGCACCTGCCCACCATCAACAAGCCTGGGGTTGCCAGATATACCAATTAATCCGCCCCAGGTGCGAGTGCCGATAATTTTGCCAAGACCATTTTTACGGAAGTAATAAGGCAAAGCATCACCACCCGAACTGGAATAACCATTCACTAGCATCGCCTTCGGGCCTGTATGCTGATAGAAAGGCGTCGACAATGGTTCTGTGCCACGGCGTTTCCAATAATTTAATGGCTCCCGAGATAACATAGCAATCATGTGCTCAGGAATAAAACCACCGCCATTGTAGCGATCATCAATAATTAACGCTTCTTTATTAATTTGTGGTAAAAACTGTTTAAATAACTCTCGATTACCGTCAATCGCTGTATTGGGTAGATGAATATAACCTACTCTGCCGTTAGATAATTTATCAACATAGGCCGCGCGAGAAGCTACCCAATCGAGATAGCGTAAGCTTGTCTCACGTTTTATAGGTTTTACTAAAACATCACGAGTATTTTTACCGTTGGCCGTTGCCGCAACGGTTAAAGTGGTTATTTTACCAGCGGTATTCTCCATCAACTGATAGAAGTTTTTAACTGTATTACTTGCAATCCCATTCACCGCTAAAATAAATTCACCCTCGCTAACATTCACACCAGCTTGGGTTAAAGGAGAACGAAAATTGTCATGCCAATTCTCTCCTCTAAATATTTTTTTGATTTGGAAATTTCCAGAAGTATGCGAGGCTATTTCAGCACCGAGTAAACCACCTTCGATACGTTTAACAGAGGGTTCGTCGCCAGATTGGACATAAATATGACCCGCATTCATCTCACCGGCTACTTCACTTAAAATAAAGTCTAAATCACTGCGGTGAGCAGCATGAGCAACTAAAGGCTGGTATTTATCATAGATTTTTTGCCAGTCTTGACCGTGCATGTTGGGATCATAGAACCAATCACGTAGGGTACGCCATGCATCTCTATACATTTGTGCCCATTCGATTTCAGGATCGATACGCATGTGTAAGTGTTTAAGTGAAAGACGATTATTCTCAGGTTTTTGCTTCGCTTTCGCATCGATAATTGAGAAGTCTTTACCTTGTTTCACCAGCACTTTTTTACCACCAGCGGCGAGGCGATAGCTATCAATTTTGCTGGCAATCACTTCACTCTTGGCTTTTTCATCAACCGTCACCAATGTCAGCTTACCACTGCCGCCATTGCCCGCAATCACCAACACGCCCTCATCATTAGCAGATAATTGCTGATAATCTCCGGCTTTAGCCACGAGAGCAACTGCATGATCGCGCATTTTCTTAGCGTTGAGGGTAATCACCTGGGCTTTGTCAGACTTTTTATCTTTTTTACCTTTGCCATCTGTGCTTTTAGCCTCTCCCACTTCGTCGCTGCTAAGTGCGCCAGGCATAGTGATAGTATCATTGAGCGGCGCGGCATATATTCGGGTGGCGTCGTGATAGAGATAATTAAATTCATAACTTGAAAAATTTAAGTTGTAATCACGATTTGATAAGAAATAGAGATAGCGTCCTTTAGGATCAAATACGGGTGAAAAATCAGAAGTCTGATTATCACTTAACTTCCGCGTGCTATTAGACTTACTATCATACAACCAAATTTGCGCCAAACCGTTTTGAGCTTGCTTGACATAACCTAAATAACGTCCATCAGCAGAAAATTGATACTCTTCTATATCACCATAGCGGCCACGATCCACTTCTACTGCTTTACCATTGATCGACATCACCCAAAGTTTTTGATTGGCATCAGACCAAGCCAATTTATCAGAGCTTCCGGACCACACGGGAGGAAATAGCCAAATGTTCGAATCTTTGGTTAGCTGTTTGGCGGTGCCTTTACCATTTTGTGAGCGCATATAAATTTCGTACTCACCACTGGCATCACTTAAGAAGACAATATTTTTGCCATCTGGTGACCAACTCGCACTGATTTCTCGAGCGCTTGGTGTGTTAGAAATATTGCGCGTGGGGCCATTTTTTTCAGGCACCGTAAATAGCTCACCTCTCGAGGCAAACAGTGCCCGTTTACCATCATGAGATAAATCAAAGGTATCGGTAAAAGCCGCGACATTTTTGAACACTGGCTGACGATGGGGCCGAGCACCCGCTACCTTAATATCCATTTTTTCCGCTTTTTCTGAAGCGGGATCAAAGCGGTATAAATAGCCACCATTTTGATAAACTACTGCATCAGGGCCGGCGCTAGGCCAGAGCACATCAAACTCTTTGTGGAACGTTTGTTGTACAGGCTCTCCATCTTTTTGATACCGATAAAGATTAAGGGTATAGGCACGATCGGAGGCAAAGTAAATATTATCTCCTACCCAAACTGGTTGCTGATCTGTTGCTCTACTGGTTGTCAACTGCTCGCTAGTGTTATCGTTGAGATTATAAATCCAGACATCCTGCGCGCGGCCACCACGATGACGTTTCCAAGTACGCCATTCACGGTCGATAGGTGTATAGAGAAGACGATTACCATCGGGCGATAACATACCACCGCCGCCTTCAGGCACCGCCATATCTTGAGCCATGCCTCCTTCTACAGGCACCAACATTGGCCGTCCCATGCGTGGCCCCCAAGGTAAGCGGTTGCCGCGTACAAGAATATTCTTGCCATCAGGCGTCCAGTCTAACACCCGATAGTCAAAACCACCTCGTGGTGGCATTTTACCCACATCGTTATAATAGGTGAGCTGGGTTAAATCACTGCCATCAGCATTCATTACATAGACCTGACGATTGCCACTGTATTCGGCGGAAAAAGCGATTTTTTTACCATCAGGTGAAAATTTAGGGAATAATTCCGAACCTTCATCGGAAGTCAATTTCGTGGCTAAACCACCCTTAGTTGAAGAGATATAAATATCCCCGCCATAAACAAAGGTAACATAGTTTTTGTGAATATCAGGAAAGCGTAGTAATCGTGTTGAATCCTGAGGCGTCGCTTGCACTTTAGCAAACGATACGACACCGCTTAATAAAGCACCGAGTAAAAAAATATTTTTATATTTCATCTTATCTTCTCAGCAGAAATTCCATAGTCGTTGATCTGTTAATGAAAGAGCTCTAAATAGACTGGAGCTTGTTAGCTGGCCCCAATTAGTTGCTGCTCATTCTACAACGGTCTGACAAGCTCTTGCATCAAACTCCACGAGCTTTATACGACAGGAGGAGTGGCTCTATCGATCAAAGGGCCAAGTCAGAAGGTTTAAGTAAAAGGCTTAGTTAAAAAGCCAGCCAGCCCATTTTATATACGTAACTAATCAACATGCCAAAGCACATCAATACGATCATCGGTTTAAGGATACTAATGCGAATGGAAAACAAAACATTTGCGCCAAACCTGGCCCCGATGAACTGTCCTAACATCATTAGAACACCCACCTGCCACACGAACTGGCCTGCAAATAAAAATACTATCAGCGAAGCAATATTGGTTGAAAAATTTAACGGCTTTGCCTGCGCCGTCGAACTCACCAATCCATAGCCCCGTAAAGACACCCCTGCCAAAGCAAAAAAAGAGCCAGTGCCGGGGCCAAACATACCGTCATACCACCCTACCAGGGGCACGACAAACATACGATAAAGCCGCTCGGAAATTCTCGGCTGACAATCCTCTTCTCTTACCTTAGGACTGAACAAAAAATAACTGCCGATAAAAAACAACACCACAGGAATCACAAAACTCAAGGTCGCCGCGTCGATTAACTGCAATGCCAAAGTGCCCAACACAGAACCAATAAAAGCACTTAACATCAACCAACGTATCCCCTGCCAAGATGCCTTGCGTTTGCTAATCACCATATACGCCGCTGTCGCCGTTCCCATAGTACTCTGCAACTTATTAGTTCCCAAAGCCATAAGCGGAGACATACCAGAGAGAATCAACGCCGGCGTCGTCAACAAACCGCCGCCTCCGACTAAGGTATCAAGAAAACCTGCAAGCAAGGCAACGGCAAAAAGTATGAGATAGAGCTGGGGAGTAAGGTCGGCGAATTCCAATGGGGAGTGATTCCTTAATATCTAGTTTTGTTTTGGGTATTTTACATTAAAAATATGTATATTTTTATAAACTCAGAATGTCGCCTGATGGCGAGTTACTTTTCTTGTATGAAAACCATCCCCGGATTCCACCCTCCGGGCGACTGCGTCGTACAAAATTATTCCCGTTTATTTTGCTGAACAAAAGTCGTAATTTTTAGGGCAATCACACAGGATGTGTGATTGAGGTATGGAGAGCCATGGATGGCTCTTTCATACCGACCTGAAAATTACGACTTTTGAGAAGGAACCCGCAGGGCAAAATAACAGGGTGTGCTTTTTTGGTTACTTTTTTTCACAAGCAAAAAAGTAACAAGAAACTACTGATCATTTTGTGTTACTGGCAAAACAAAAGGTTCTATATTCTCAAACAGCGATGTTTCACCGCTTTCTTTTAAAATGTTTCGAGCATTTTCTAATGTCTCTTTACTTGCTCTTAAGTTTGATAAATCACTCTCCTCTTTATTATAAAAGAGGTAGTCGATAAGTTTTTGTCGGGTTTGTTCTTTTTCCGGGCCAATAATTTCTTGGTTCATCCATTCGATTAAAAATAAGGCCACCATAAAAGGGAAGGCATGTTCTATACCTGTTAGACCTGCGTCTTCTTTATGGTAGTGCTGCAGTAGGTTATAGCTATTATATAAGCGTTTTATCTGGCGGGGGTTGCGCAGATCCAGTTGGATAAGCCAGTAGTAGAATGCTTGTTTTTGTTCGGGGCTTAGTCCTAGGTTTTCTATTTTTTTGGTATTTTCTTTATCTTGATAAAATACGGCTTTCACATCAATTTTAGCGATATCAGCAAATATTTCTTCCAAGCTTTCTTCTTTTTCTTGCTCTCCTTCCTCCTCTCCCTCTTTATCTTTCTCCTGCTTAGAAGCTTGTTGTTCATCAACAAGATCACTTTCATTTATTGTTTCTATTGTATTTTCCTTATCATCAGCGTCTGTGACTTGTTCTTCAGGAGGTGCAGCAGCAAAACTACTGTCATTAAAAAGATGGGCGAGATATTGTGCTACCGAGCTATCATCCGGTGGCGGCAGGTGTAAGGGCATATTAATCACCTTGGCTAAATAATCCCGAGCGATATTCTTAGCATCATGTTTATGATGGGTAGACAGTTGTTCGTAATGACAGGCCAGAGCAGGTAGAGCAATACGTTGATCCACTGCGATAATCACAATAACATTGTCCAGCTCTAAAATTAAACGCACCGCTTCAAAGGTTTTAACAATACCCTCCACACCACAACGATCTAAATCATCCACCACAAAAATCAAACGTCGATGAATTTTATTAAACAAGCCCCGCTTGCCCAAACACAGCTTACATAAAGTTTTAATCTGCTTCGCCATAACAGGAATCAAACCTAAATGCTTACCGTAAGTAGGCAAACGCAAATAGGTTTTTAACTCCTTAGCAAAAGGCTGCGCAGCAATGGCTTTAAACTCCTTTAACAAAAACCAAATCACCGCCAAAGTGCCAGCACCGGCAACGCCAATACCTAAATGACCCAACTCCTTATCATAAGAGGGAAAAAGCTTGGCAATATCATGGCCAAAAAACACAGCAATCATAAACAAAGCATAATAATTAATAAAACGTATATGATGCAAAGCCACCGCCGAACATAACACCAACCAAGGGGTTTTAAACACAAACTCCAATAAATTTAAAAAAGTAGAACAACACAACTTTAATTTTTTACCGAGCGGCAAACCTGCAAAATCCCCCCGCAACAAACGCCGCTTACTCACACACTGAAAACTAGTTAAAGCATTCATCATCTCCTGCGTCATCCCCGCCTGGATATTATCCGTATGCTCATACGCCCAAGCATTAAACTCCCCATAAATAAACTCCATCTTACGACCATTCTCCCTAACCCCCGACTTCTCATCCAACGCCTGCTTCAACAACTTAATAAAATTAGACTTCCCCGCCCCCCAATCACCAAACAAACCGATCGTCAAATGACCACTATCCCCCACCACCCGCAAACGCGGCAACAACGCCCCCAACAAACGCCCACGCCCCAAAAAATCATCATCTGCCAAAGTCTCGTGTTGGTTTTTTTCCTCAGGGCGGTATTTAACTTCAATATTTTCCATATCGTTTTCATCATCACCCTGCAGATAACGGCCATGGAGGATAGCATCGTAGTCTTGTTGGATTTTTAGGATTTGGTTTTTGAGATTGGGGTTACTGGCGACTTCTTTTTGTTCTAGGAGAGAGTTTATGGCAGAAGGCCATTCATTTGTGTAGATATTTGCAATATAGCTCTCTTTGAATTTTTGTCCATCATTCCAGAGAGGAGTTGTTCTTAAGTCAGTATAGTTATTCGCTTTATTTTCGAGGAATTTCAAATCGTAGGCGGCGGCGTAGGCGGAGGCGGAGGCGGCGTAGTAGGCGCCGATGTCGGCGGCGTAGTAGGCGGCGGCGGCGAAGGAGGCGGCGGAGGAGGAAGAGGCGGCGGCGGCGGAGAAGGAGGAGGCGGCGGCGGCGGCGGCGGCGTCGGCGTCGACGAAGGAGGAGGCGGCGGAGGAGGCGGCGGAGGAGGCGGCGGAGGAGGCGCTCCTAACTTTCAAAAGTTCTATTTCTTGAATTTGTTTCCATTTCCAGCCAACTAATATCCCTCTCCATAAAGCGGCGAGGTGTTTTATTGCGTGATTACCACTTTTGCTATTCCAGTAATCAAGATTTCCGTCATACCCCAGTAAAGGAAATATCCTTAATGCACACCTAGTGGCAAATAATGCAAGTTTTTCGCGTCCATTTTCTTGATCTTCAGCTAAGATTTTTTCTAACCGTCTCTTTATTTCTTCTTTACGAAGTTTGCGTCCATTTTCTTTTTTTTCTGCCACGACGATTAGTCCTTCTGTATATGCGTTATCTTCTTGTTGCTAGAGTAACAGGGTATTGGGGTGGGGCAATATTTTGATGAGGATTGATAAGCAAATTGGCGGGCATATCTTCTTTTTTTGGATTTGAATAGATTACCTGATTAAGGTTTAACCTAAAGCGCGCTATCTCTATTTGAGAAAGCTTTAGCTGGAATTAAACTTGTGGTTTAGTATTTTTATTTAAAGGTTTTTAAACGTTTATTTTTTAGATTTCGCCTAAAGGCGAGTTACTTTTGTATGAAAACCATCCTTGGGTTTCATACAAAAGTAACTCAATACAAACATTTCTTCATATCCAACAATTGCTTATCAATATACAAATTCCAGGAGTTACGACCGTCTTTGTCTTTTTTCAGTTGTTTTAAAATCTCAGTTCTATCTAAGGCTATAGAGCATTTTTTATATATAATTTTTATCTGCTCAACGGATTTCGGAAATACTGTAAATTTGCTTTCATCATCGTAGAGGAGTACGTACTCTAGATCGTTAGGAGGGATTTTTGAGTTATCATTCCAATACCCGTCTAATCGTACAGAAAGATCAATTGAATAATCTAATGTATTAAAGACCACGAAAGACGATTTCGGAAGCTGTATTACATGGCCGCAAGATACACAAGCAGCAATTAAAAAGGATAGAACAATGTATTTAAGCCTTTTTGGTATCATAATGTAAATTCCAATTTACTTAGGAGTTGCAATTATAATATTTTAACAGATCAATACTTCATTTTTTTGCTTTTTATCCTGAAGCACGAAACTTACCTACAGTTTCACCGCCAATTCAACCTTCTTCCTCAGCTTTTCTTGGACAGGAACTATATACTAACTTCAACTTTAAGTTGATTTGATATTTGTTAATCACTTAAATTTTTATTTTTAATATTAGATTTCGCCTAAAGGCGAGTTACTTTTCTTTGCTTGCTCACAAAATTATCAGGAGTAATTTTGTACGACGAAGTCGCCCGAAGGGTGAAAACCAAGGATGGTTTTCATACATGAAAAGTAACCAAAAGAAAGGTCACCCCTGCTATTGAGGTCGCTTCGCGACTACCCTCACAATGACATATTTTTCTGGTCGCTCAGATGGGGCATCCCGCCCCACCTCGCTAAATACCACATCCATGTGGTATTTACTCAGAAAAATATGCCCTTGTTCAGCTCAATAAAAGGGGAAATCAGCCCGAGGATTTAATCAACATTTTAATATATAAATTAAAAAACAGGACTCACACTTTCCCGTTTACTTTGCCAAACAAAAGGCATCATTTTTAGGGCAATCACACATAGCCACATGGATGTGGCGTATTAGAACAATGCAGGAGCAATTGTCGAGACGTGCGATTAAGATATATTGAGCCATGGATGGCTCATATATATCGACCTCGAAATCTAAAGTTTTATGAGGGAACCCGAAGGGCAAAGTAATAGGGTGTGCTTTTTTGATTACTTTTTTGCGCAGTCACAAAATTATCTGGAATAATTTTGTACGACGTAGTCGCCCGTAGGGTGAAACCCAGGGATGGGTTTCATACAAAAGTAACTCAGTTAGTACTAGTTGCCACCTTTACCCCAAACCCCATTAAAATAACTCCAACCACTTTTTCTATCCGTGTTCGGTAAGAATTAAATTTCTTTAACAATGCTGGCTGGCTCAAAAAAACTGCGACGGCGCTGAACCATAGTAGGTGGGCGAGTGAGATGATTGCGCCGTAGATAATTTGTAGCCATAGGGGTGTTTGTGGGTTGACGATTTGGGTGAAGATACTTAAAAAGAATATTGTAGTTTTAGGGTTGAGGGCGTTGGTGATAAAACCTATTTTAAATGCGGCGGTGTTGGTGAGTGTTTGTTGTTTGTCTTGGTATTGTTCTTCGTTGTGGTGTTTGGTCTGGAAGGTTTTCCAACCGATGTAAATTAGGTAGGCGGCGCCAAGGTATTTAATAATGGAAAACAACAGGATGGAGTTGGAGATAATAATGGCGAGGCCGGCGATGGAGTAGGCCACGTGTATCCATATAGCAAGGGCGATGCCTAGGGCGGAATAGAGTCCTGCTGAGCGACCATGGAAAATGCTGTTGCGTGTAATCATAACGAAATCAGCACCGGGGCTTATGGCCATAAAAATGGAAATAACGATGATGGAAATAATTTGCGATAAATAAGGTAGCAGTTCGGCAATCATAGGGTAACTCAATATTTTTTAGTGTTTAGCTATTAACCTGGTGGCTAAATATATTAGGCTGACTTTCTTTCGTAAAGGTTAACGTTATCACCCAGGTAACTGGCAATGCCGATGGGATGATAGCCCATCTTGTTAGCCACTCTAATAGAGGCCTGATGTTCTGGGTCGATAATACAAACTGTAGTGGCAGCACTAAGATGGCTGTCCGCCCATTGGGTAATACATGTCATAGCTTCAGAAGCATAGCCCTTGCCTTGCTGATGGCTGGTAATTCCCCAGCCTGCTTCTGGGCGGCCTTCGATAGAGGGTGTCATATTTCTTTTATAATCGGCAAATCCTGCCTCGCCAATAAATTCCCCAGTGCTTCTGTCTTTTATCACCCAGTAGCCAAAGCCGTTAACTTGCCAATGACCAAAATAGCGTAGGAAACGTGTCCAAGACTCTTCCCGTGTGGAAGGAACGCGAAAGGTGTATTTCACAAAATTGATATCTCCCCACATGGTAGCGCAGGACTCAAAATCTTCAGGTGTGTGTCCTTGTAGGGTAAGTCTTGGGGTTTCAAGTATCGGGGCTTTCACTAGGGTTTGTTCCATTGCTACTGCCTTAAAAGATCAGCCATTGAACGTGCAAATGTTACTAATTGTTAGCAACAGCTATTTAGACAAAAACCTTAATCGCAGATCGTTTGAAGTGCAAGCACCTTATTTTAAGCGGCACAAAATAAGCCATAGGTTTATAATAAGATCTTACGATTGCATCTGCATACGCACGCAAATCATCGAATTTTTCGAACATTCTACGGTAAATAATACACTATTCATTCTACTTTTTGTTTTTATAATAACTCTTATTACAGCAGATGAAGCAATAAGTAGAGGTTGGCATGGGTTTATTAGTGAATGGTGTGTGGCAAGATAAATGGTATGACACAAAGCAAAGCGGCGGTGCTTTTGAACGAGAGGCAGCGCAGTTACGCAATTGGGTTACTAAAGATGGCGCGGCAGGTAGTTCCGGTATCGGTGGTTTTGCGGCGGAAAGCGGACGTTATCATTTATATGTTTCTTATGCCTGCCCTTGGGCACACAGAACTCTGATTTTCCGTCAGCTTAAAGACTTAGAAGAACATATTAGTGTGTCAGTGGTAAGCCCGGATATGCTCACCGAAGGCTGGACCTTTAACAAAGACGAGGGCAGCACGGGCGATGCATTATTTGGGCACGATTTTATGCATCAAGTGTATACCAGTAATAACCCTACTTATAACGGCCGGGTGACGGTGCCGGTTTTATGGGATAAAAAACAACAGCGTATTGTGAGCAATGAATCTTCAGAAATTATTCGTATGCTCAACAGTGCTTTTAATGATATTACCGGCAATAGTGACGATTACTATCCTGAACATTTACGAGCAGAAATCGATCGGGTCAACGAAATGATCTATCACAATGTTAACAATGGAGTATATCGCTGCGGTTTTGCGACCACTCAAGAAGCCTATGAGCATGCCTATTTAGGTCTGTTCGAAACCTTGGATAAGGTAGAAGAACGCTTGTCGAAACAAGCTTATCTTTGTGGCTCGGCCATTACCGAAGCGGACTGGCGCTTGTTTACCACATTGATTCGTTTTGATTCTGTATATCACGGTCATTTTAAGTGTAACAGACAGCGTATTGAGGATTTTCCTAATATCTCTAACTATGTACGCGAGCTATACCAGCGGCCTGGCGTGGCGGATACGGTTAACTTCTTCCATATTAAACGGCATTATTACTACAGCCATGAAACGGTAAATCCAACGCGAGTGGTGCCACTAGGTCCAGAGATTGATTATTTGCGCCCACACAATCGCGCCGATATATGATAGGTCGACGGATAAAGTTGATCGCTAGCTCGCGCCATATTGAGCAAACAATTCTTCGCCGGTCATATTCTTAGTATCATTGGCGAAGGTGTAGTGTGCGGGCTTTTCTTCGATAAATAGTTGATGATCAAAATTGAAATTCTCGTCATTAAATAACCCTGACGAGAGCATATATTGGTTGGCTTGTTTTAAGCGATAAAATAAAGGACTGCCGCATTTTCCACAAAAGCCTCGCTCTGCCCATTTAGAAGAGTTGTAAATGCTGATATTTTCACTGCCACTAAAATTTACGTCGCTGCCGCATTCCACCGCCATATAAGGACTGCCACCGCTTATTTTACGGCAGGTACTGCAGTGACACGCACCCACACTTTGAGAAATATTTTTTGCCTCTACAGTAATCGCACCACAGGCGCAGGAACCTTTTGCACTTCTTGTTGCATTGCTCATTGTACTTTCTGTGTTAGTCATATTATTTCTCCTGTTAGGCCTTGAGCAGTAACCATCAATTGTCTCAATTTATTTTATTTTTGCGCAAAGGGGTGGCCATCTTTATATTCAATAAGATCCCATAAGTTACCATATAAATCTTTAAATACCGCGACTGTGCCGTACTCCATATGGTTAGGACCGCGAGTAAATGTAATACCTTTTTCTTTCATGGCGGTGTAATCTCTTGCAAAGTTATCGGTACTTAGAAATAAAAATACGCGTCCTCCGGTTTGGCTGCCGATATGTTCTGCTTGTTCAGAATTGGAGGCTTTAGCCAGCAACAATGCAATACCTTGCGAACCGGGTGGCGCAACCAAAACCCAACGTTTACCGGCATCATCCATAACGATATCTTCAACTAATGTAAAATTAAGCTTTTGTGTATAGAAGGCGATCGCTTCGTCATAGTCGTTAACAACGAGGCTAACATGTACAATAGATTGTTTCATAAAACAGAAGGGCTCACTGTTTGTAAATATTATTAATAGGGTATTTTTTTGAATGCGATACTTTACAACAAATATCGCTATTTAAGAATTATCAACAGAATAGTTGTGAAAAGCATTCAGCCCTTAGAGCCTTTCAAGATTATTTATCAGGCGCTAGGCACTTTGTACACGATCTCGCCCCAACTCCTTAGCTCGGTAAAGCCTTTGATCTGCTAATGTGATCAGACCATTGGCGTCGACCTTGTCTTTGTCCTCATGCTCCGCAATGGGATCAATGGAGGCAACACCAAAACTACAAGTAATATTCATAGTTTTTTCCTCCGCCACAAAAACATGCTCGCTAATCGCCACGCGGATACGCTCTGCCACCATTTTGGCAACTTTATTGTCGGCATAGGATAGAATAATCAGAAACTCCTCCCCCCCGAAACGAGCTAACCAATCGGAATCCTCCCGTATACACTCTTGGCTAATAGCCACAAACTGTTGTAGCACTGCATCACCAACGTTGTGGCCATAGTCATCATTTATTTTTTTAAAGTGGTCGATATCGGCAAAAATAATGGAAATAGGATAGCCAACTCGATAACAACGTTGAATTTCTTCAATGAGTTTTTTATCTAGGTAAAGACGGTTGTAGCACTGAGTAAGCGGATCTTTCATCGACAGATACTTCACTTCTTTATTCAGCTTTATCAGCTGTCGCGTCAAATTGTTACCTAAAAAGGCAAAGCAGCCAAAATAAGAACAGAAGAATAAGAAGATAATGACATCTGTAGCGATACTTGCCGGTATTAAATAATCTGGCCTTAGTACAAGATAAGTAGCGGCCGCTGCTAGTAAAAACGCTGCTAGAGTAGTAGCCAATAAACGAAAAGATCCGATGAACAAACCATTGCTTACCAGCAATATACCCACCGTAGAAGCATATTCAAATGAGGGATAAGCAATCACTAAGAGACCACAAAAAACTGCATCCAAATGCATATTGATTTCTTCTTGGCGTTTACTATCAACCTTTTGAGATGCAAGAAATAACGCAACATGAGGCCACGATGCACCAAGTATAGCGATGGAAATAAAAGGCAGTGAAAGAAGCGAATCTAGAGAAATGCTACCTATGATAATGACATAAAAAGTACAGGCGATAATGCGTGGTATGAGGTTGAGGCGTGCAATGGGGTGTAATTTTCGCGTGCTTTTCATTAGGGCCTGTCAACATTAATATATGCGCCAAATTCCATGCTTTCATTATAGCTTAAGGAAACAGGCGGCGATTATTTGAACACGCCTTTTCGCAGCTACTATCACCCAGCCTAACCAGAAGAGTGCCCCCCCACATCACCTAAAAATTATAGCACAAATGGATAGTGAACAATCACATACAAAGTGCAATCAGACAATAATACAATTCCGTCGGGTTTATCTCTATAATGCGCCACTCGATATTTCATGCGCCGCCTTTGGCTTTATTAACAGACGATTTCATATGGCAATATCTCACCTTATCGCACACCGTTTACAACGTATGGCACCCTCTTCCCCTGCGACCTTAAGCTTACGTGACAAAGAGCTTGTGCGTGATGGTAAGGTTGATGAATGTGCACGCGAACTAAAGCTAAGTTTTATTAAGAAACTAGGCAAAATTCATGGCCGTTTCTCTAATGATGCTGCCAACCACCCGCTTTCTACCTGGCTTAACGAGTGTATTGATGAAAAAATGAGCTTTGTCTCACTTACTCAACATGCGATGAAGCATTTTAAGTTGGAGCTAGACAAAACCGAGGCACTGCTGGATAGCTATATATTTTTCGTACAAGAAAGTTATGAACATGCTGATGAACTCTATATTTTTGCTAGCGACCACCTATCAGGGCAGTATATAGACGGCGAACTCAATATTGCCGACTCTATTTATCTCGATACTCGCAGTATTACGCTTGCAGCAAAGATAAATTTACGTGAATGGCAAGACGAAGATAAAAATTTAAACTATCTATCATTGCTGACCATGCGCGGAGAAAAGGACTTGAGCGACGCATTTGTCGCTTTTGTTGGTTTTACTGATAAAGCAGATATAAAAGAAGAAACAGAGAACTTTCTGGAAGCCGTAGAAAGCTATACAAAGGAGTTACCACAGGAACAGGCAGCAGAAACCCGCGAAACGGTGGTTAATTACTGCTTAGAACAAGATAAAGCGGGCAAACGCGTAGTCATTGCTGATCTTTCAAGCCAAGTAAATGAAGAAAAACAGAAAGATTTTGAACAACATGTACTCAAGAGCAAACCTCAGCTGAAACCTGAGCTAATCCCAGATCGAGCACAGTTGCGTCAATATATTCGCATTAGTGGGAGAAACGACCTACTGAGCATGAGCTTTGACTCGAAGTGTTTAGGAGAATCCATTGTTTACGACTCAGAATCAGACTCCCTAACCATCACCAAAATTCCAAGTGCCTTAAAGTCTCGCCTATTAAAGCACCTGAAAAGTAGCTAAGGTCTACTTAGCAACAGCTTATTCACCGTCCTCTGAGCTTGCCATACTCGCAATATGCTGAGGAAAGAAATGTGCATACTCTGGGCCTGGAATGCCTTGTAGATCGAGGAATATTTCATCCTCTTCGGGCACACATATAATACTGCCTTGAGCAAAGGGTATAGGGGTATGCTCGCCTAGTACAACAAGAAAACGGTTGTCCATTTCAAGAAGAAAAGCGCCATCTTCCTCAACGCCCCCCTCTTCGAGCATCCAACGGCTAAGGTCTTCACAGGTTCCTGCTTCCACTAGCTCCCCAGAAGCACAGCAGATTGAAGGATCGCCACTTTCAAGTTTAGTAACGCCAATTAACTTATTTCGAAACAACAACCTAAACATAATTTGCTCCTGCTATAGTTTTAGAATTTCCAGACAATGATGTCGATATTATCTACCCCACAATATGCCATAGAGAATTAGAACCTGATGACACGCTCTAATTATATCACTACAGATAACCTAAGATAGTTGCAATATTATCTGTAAAATAAGGATAGTGAGAATAAGAACTTACGGTACATATGTTTGCATACTATTTTTTGTTTGCATACTATTTTTCACTAGTATAGAGATCATGGAATGATTGGCATTAGAAATAACATTATCTCTTAAATAGAAGATAGAGGCCCGTACGTCACTTTTAGATATCATCTATAAGTTGCTTCACTAGCAGCAGTACTAGTACTGCTGCAGAGTACCATACTACTCTGTGTAACAAAGCTATAACTAGGTAATTAAGCTATTTGCCGAAAACTACCTGGCGTTTGCTCTGTTGAGTCTAGTTGAATATCTGGATTAATTGAATTTCTTTTTAGCACATTATGAGATGTTAGTACCGCATAAAACTGAGCGTTATCTTCGGCTAATCTTACACTCTCGGGAATGTCTTCATCATGGTTGCGATCCGCTCTTCGAGATACTGATGTATCATAATCTACATTGACTTGGACAAATACATGCTCATCCGAATCTATTAGATGTGGTGTAGAAATCCCCTCTATTATATAAGTCTCACTGGCTGGAATTTTAACTTCTTTATAAGACTCTTCTGAGTCTCTCATACCTCGAGGGTAAGGATCGCTAGCTTCACATCTTTACGGTAAGTTGATGGAATAGTATAAGAATATGCCTCATCATTTTTGGCAGCCGTCATTAATTGATCTAATGCTTCTCTATAGAATGACTCAGGATCGCCATGAACAACGGGCCAATCTATAACTGGTTTACCCATATTCTCCGGATGTTGGCTCAATTCTAGAAAAGGTTTTAAAAAATGATCAGTTTTCACAACAGGCACATTACTATCACTCGACTCTTTAATGATAGGTGAGACCGAAGATTTACCTGACGCAGAAGGGTAAGATATAAAGATAATGCTAGGCTAGGCTAGACTTGTCTTCTTACTTTTTTTATCTGTTTCGATTTTTAAAGTGGATTTGAATTTTTGCAAACTAATTACTGACGACTGGTCGCCTAATTCAGAGACTTTCGGTTTCGCCGCCGATTTCACATTAATAGCAGCCATCTCTTTTGTCGCGCTATATCGGACGCTGCTGGATATGCACCACCTCGCCCAACTATCTCGTGTGTATAAGCCTCCTGATTTCTATATTCAATATCGCCAGAATCACTCAAGTTACGAACTTTAATATTGGGATAAGGTGCTACGTCAGCAAAAATTGAATTTAAGGTTTCTATATCTCTCTGCTGTGAGCTTCCGGCATCCCAAACTCGCACAGTACGACTTAATATTAATCTATCGGCTTCGAAAAACTTTTCATTATTTTTATGAGTAAAATCCTTAAACCTCTGTAAAACAGCTTCGATCAACTTTATCTACACCACCGAGTAATTTTTCTTTTCACTGTGCATAATCACTTTCGTTTAGTATTTTGGTCAATTCTTTTACTGCCTGATTGAATTCTCCTCCTAACTGATCAGGAAACTGCGGATATCTTCCCACATTAAGACTTACTTTTAACTGGTTAAATAACCTTCCAGGCATTTTTATTAAATATAATTTATTTAAATAATAGCTTTTTTCTCATTTCCTGCAAATCATCAATCTATACTAACCAGTATCACACTAAATTTTCACCAAAAAATATTTTCCACCAAAGCCCCTATGGATCAGTTATTTTCTGTACAGGCGTGTTATGGCAAATTGTAATTAAACAGAGATAATGGAGGAAGATCTGAAAACAAATTTAGTTTGATCAGAAGTAAGACAAGGATCTAAATAAATATTACTTTTTCGGTTAGATAGAAATATGGGTAGAAGAATTAAAAGTAACAACATTCATCGCTAATATAATATGCAAAATATTTAGTCATTGATGGTAGAAGGTTAAAACTAGGATAATGTTCATCCAAAAGTATAACATCAATAATTTACTTATTAGCTCTCTACTCTTTGATGAAAATCATTATCAGTACCAATAGCAATGTCAGTTTCTTTTAAATCTATTGATTCATAACTCAAAAAATCCGAAGTTATTAACAAAAAGAAACTAAGGAATATACCGCCGCACAATAAATACATTAACATTTTCATAGATACTTCCTCTTAAATAGAGAGATTAAAAAGCTTAGATTCGAACTACACCTATAGTTAAACATAGTCACTTAAAAGCTACTAATTGATTTTTTTTCTTAAACTGATCTAAAAAACATATCGTAAAGTGCTATGAGTGAATTGGTAAAAAATTGATAATGATTCTCATTACTAAAAAAACCATCTCCTGTGCTGTTATTACCTATTCAATTTATTCTAGTCGATTACTTAAAAAATAAAGATCACAAATCTATAAAATTTATTGTCATAATTTTTTAGTCATTAGCGCTCTATTTATAGTTTCTAATCTGTAATACCAAATAGTTATGAAATCGCTTTAATTTTTTTAAAATTTTATGGCATGATTAAAACGATAAAGATTGAGATTTATTTTTAGTGCGATAATATTTTTTTATTAAAACTATTTTAAGAATCTATTTAAATTTATCTTCATTTTTTATTGTCTAGAACATGTTAAGTAATAATTCAGCTTATATATAAATTAATTCCAAAATAATAATCACTTTCATTTGTTATACCTGTCACCCTAATTATCAATATTAAAAGAAAGTATCACAACGGGTTTTATTCGTTACTTGAGGCGCCACAAGTGATGACTATGTGAGAAGTTACAAGTAAGTTATATAGAACAGCTTTTTGTTAAATGACTCCCTATCGTTTTTTCAAAAAGTTTTCTATCACAACAATATCCTTCTTTAATTTTTAAAGGTTGCAGGAGATTTTAGCTATGGCTTCAAAAACCAAAAAGTTAGGTTTAGTAAGTTTGGCGCTCTGTATTGGCTTAAGTCTAAATATTAATGTCAATGCCGCCACCCCTCATAAAAAAAGTAATTTCTTCCGTTATAATGGCGGAATTAGTAAAACTGATATTTTGCTACGCAAAAAACTTAGGTTTCACGACGTTAAGTCAGTGGAAAAACCCGCACCACAAGATCCAGCAATGGTAGAACTTGGTCAGAGTCTTTTCTTTGACAAAGAACTTTCTGGACGCCGTAATATTGACTGTGAAACATGTCACAGTCCTTTTCTTGGTTCAGCAGATGGACAGAGTCAATCTCGTGCTCAAGGTGCTATTGGCTTAGGACCTAGCCGTCGACAAAATGGTGATGAGCGTTTCGATTTTTTACCTCGTAACGCTTTGAGCTTATGGAACCGTGGTGTTCCCGGTTGGGATGTAATGTTCTGGGATGGTCGTTTATCAGGTAACGCACAAGAAGGCTTTATCTCTCCTGCTGGTGATGATACCCCACAAAACTTCACTAACGCGTTGGGTGCATTCTCTGCATTCCCAATTACTCCAGACGAAGAAATGAGAGGCTTCCCTGGCCAGCTTGATGTATTCGGTCAACCGAATGAGCTTGGTGATTTAACGGATGAAGACTTTGTAGAAATTTGGGATTTAATTACTGCACGTATTGTTAACAACGAAGGTTATGATGAGCTGCTAGATGCTGCATTCCCTGGCGTTGAACAAAAAGATCTTGATATCGCAGATCTTTCAAATGCAATGGGTGCCTTTATGACCGAAGCCTTTACCGCTTTGGATTCACCTTTTGACCGTTACCTAGCCGGTGATAACTCGGCAATGTCAGACAGTGCAAAACGTGGTGCATTACTATTCTACGGACGCGCTAACTGTGCTGCTTGTCACTCTGGCGGTTTACAAACCGACTTTGAATTCCACAACATTGCTGCACCACAAGTGGGTACAGGTCGTGGAGACGCAGCGCCACTTGATTTAGGACGTGGTGCAATTACTGGTAACCCAAGTGAAAACTTCCAGTTCCGTACACCTTCACTGCGTAACATAGAGCTTGAAGGACCTTATATGCACAACGGTGCGTTTGATGAACTTGAAGACGCAATTCGTCACCATCTTGATCCGTTCACTTCTTTGGCAACCTATGATGCCAGTCAAATTGAGTTTGAATTAGCAGGTATTTTCCAAAATGACCCACAAACTCTCGAAACAATTTTAAGCACCCTTGATCCAGAATTGGTTGTTTATGGCAGACCACTTAATGATAACGAGATCAAAGATCTTATGTCTTTCATGTCAGCTTTAACTGATCCTGCATCTCTTAACTTGTTCGAGATTATTCCAACCTCTGTTGCTAGTGGATTGCCTTTGGCAGACTAGTAGTACCTACCATAAAAAAGTAATTCTTAAAGAAATAATTTAGGGCCGCTTATGCGGCCCTTTTTTAAAGTTCACAGCCGCACAAAATTTATAACTTCTCTATGTGATAGCGCAAACTACGATCATCCAGAGTAATGCGATAACTTCCTATACCTTGCGCTATTAAAATATTTGATGCCTCATCGGTTAAGGCGATACCATCAGGTTGATTGTCGCCATGCCAATCTCCGTCTAAATAAAATTTAAAAAATGAGTCGGGCCCATCAATAGCAATATCAATCTGCCATGTATTATCAGCAATTAATAAAAAAGGCGTTCTTTGCCAGTTATTTTGAGATCCTCTAAAGTCCACAGTGGTATACCGGCGGAGAAATTCTTCTGGCGGTGTTACTTTTGAATAAGATAGCTGATCAATAATCCTGACACTTCCATTGTCACCATAGCGATAATGGTTTCTGTTATTAACATCTCCCATGCCGTAGGTGGTTAAGCGAAGCGTTCTAGCTGTTGTTTGAAAAATTGAATAGCCTATTTCATAGGCAACTTTGCCATTGTAGTGAGGATAAAAATCAAGCAGGTGCATATCACGGGAAGAATTATCTCGTGGCCACTGACCTGCTGGAGGACAAATAAAATATCCGACTCCTTGTTGTCGCAGTCTCCCGTAATCGGCAACTTGCTGTATATTTCTAGCATTAGCAATAGTGGGTTTCACCCGTTGATTTTCATGTACATGACCTGTGATCAACCAGTCTAGTTTGGTATGAAATAAGTCTGTTAGCGGACGCATAAAGTCCACCTCGCTTTTACCCCCAGCAGGATTAATAGCTGGTACATGCCAATAGGCAAAATTCCATGTTGATTGAACAGGACGATTTAATTGTCTTGTTAGCCATTCCCGCTGCCGCTTTACCCTTTGTTCTTGATCTCTTTGGGGATGTCTGCCATAAAAAACGGGAATTTCAGAGTTGAGACTCATAAAATGGGCATTGCCGTAATCAAAGTGGTAGTAATCGGCAAATGCCATATCTGTCGGCAGGTTGAAGTACTTGCGATAGGAAGCTGTGTCTTCGGCATTACTTAAATATTCAGGATCACCTGTGAATATATTTTCTGGTGTATCGTGATTACCGGGCGTTGGCATTATAGGTTTACGGGCAAAAAGTTGGCGGCCTTTATCGAAAAAGACTTTCCAAAAATAGTAACGTTGGCCATTGTGTGAAATATCATCTTTAGCCATATCACCGACAGTAATAATAAATCTAAAATCATCGAGATGATTAGCGACAATGGCGTTGGCAACATCTTGCCAACGCTGATTGGAATCCCCAGGATCTTGCATGTCGCCAATAGCAAGGAAATGACTTTCATCCAATCGCTTTGGTGCGGTATCAAAACGGTAGACTTTTCCCTGTTGCCCATCAGGAGAAATAACTCGATACTCATAAGTGCGATCAGACAGTAGTCCTGTTAAGGCAATATGATGAATACGACGTCCACTGATTTGCTCTTCTACTTGCATCCAGGTTTGGCTGCCTAATTCGCGATATTGAACATTGGCTCGCCAATTAGGATATCTAGCATTTGTCTCATAATTGATTACTATGCTAGTAGCGGGATCTAAGACTTTCACTGTTTCGTTATTATCCGATAGATCAGGAGATATTAGTGTCAGGTAGGGACCGATATAAGGTCGGTAATCCTCTTTTAAAAAACATCCATCACTGGCATTGTCCCACTGCTTATCATCATCGAGACAACCACTTCTGGCAATACTATATGCATACCCCTTAGCATTAAGCTTGAATTTAAGTGGTGTGCGAGAGGATATCTGTGCAGCGTATTTATCCGGCAACTGCCAGTAATAGTATTCGGGATGCTTTGTATCTATTAATAGTTTTTGTTGTTTCTGCCATGTGAATCCCATCTCTTCAGAGATAGCTGAGTTTTCTGTCCATACCCAAATAGTTGGTGCTTCTGCGGACTTAACCCAAATTTTTATCGATGATGAGGAGGATTGCGTAGATGCATGTAAATAGCTGGTACTTAGCACGTTGACAACAATAAAAAATACATGAATTAGGTAAGAATTCATAATGAGTTCCGAGAGAGTAAGTGTTAATAAAAGGGGTATTTCAAAGCGCACGAGATATTTCTAGCAACGTCTTAAACAGCTCGCTATAGAAACACAAATCAAGTGATTATTGTGTCAGCGACTTTAGTTTTGAACGTGTGGCAGATGAAGAAGAAAAAGATTTATAACGCCATTTTGGGGCTATAAAAAACAAACTTAAGGTTGTAGCAAAACTAGCTCAGGGCCATATTAAACCCCACTCAAGGCTACATTAAAACCAGCTCAAGGCTGTATTAAAACCCGCTCAAGGCTGTATTAAAACCCGCTCAAGGCTGTAGCAAAATATATACTTTATCCACATATCAACAGACTCATTAGAACTTATTTGTAGTCTCGCTCACTCAATTCTAAACCCTGGCCTAAGAACTGAAAAAGTCTCATCACGGCCCTTGTGAACAAACGATCAAAATAAATGCGAGCCTCATCTATGGTTTACACCAGCACACAATTAAAAGCTTTAGATATTGAAAGTATACTTCACCCTATGTCTTCAATCGGCCTGCTAAATCATTTTGGCCCCCAGGTGATGACCGGAGGTAAAGGTGTCTTCGTAGAAGACTCAGATGGTAATCAGTTTTTATCTGCAGATGCAGGCTTAGGTGCGACTACTCTAGGTTTTGGGCGGCAAGAGCTAGGCGAGGTAATGCTTGAGGCATGCAAGAATATGGGCTTTTATCAAACCAGTGTAGACTCATCAAACCCCACACAGATACTACTTGCCCAAAAATTACTAAATTATATGCCCGATAATATTACCAAGGTCTTTTTTGCCAGCTCTGGTTCCGAGGCAAATGAAACAGCAATAAAGATATTAAGGTTGTATAATGTTGGCCAAGGTAAGCCACAAAAAAAACAGATCATAACGCAAGACTTCTCTTACCATGGGTCGACCATGTTCACGTCAGCCCTGACAGGAATGGAAGGATTCCAAAATGACTTTGTTATCGACCGGCAGGATATCATTAGTGTTCCTTGCCCAGTATTTTTCTCCGAGACCTCGGATGCATCGATAGAAGAAGCCTTTGTTAACAAATTAATCGAAATATTGAGATACCGCATTGAAGAAGTCGGCGCAGATAATATTGCCGCATTTATGGCTGAACCTGTACTAGGTTGTGCAGGAATTGTTATTCCGCCAAAAGGATATTACGATAAGGTTCAGGCGCTTCTGAAAGAGTATGATATTTTGTTTGTTTGCGATGAAGTCTTATGTGGCTATGGCAGAACAGGCAAAATGTTTGGTTATCAACATACACAACTACAACCCGATATTATCACAAGCGCAAAAGGTCTCACTTCAGGTTACTTTCCCCTATCTTGTGTCGCAATATCTCAAGATATCTGGCAAGTTTTATCTGTACAGCACAATAATTTTGGAGTTTTTTCTCACGGTTTTACTAGCTGCGGTCATCCTGTAGGTGCAGCTGTGGCATTAAAAACTCTGGAGATATTGGAAGAAGAAAACTTGGTTGAAAATGCGCGCTTAAGAGGTGAGCAGCTTCTCACTGGTCTAAAAGAAGAATTAAATGATAATCCCTATGTCGGCAGTATTCGTGGCCAAGGGTTAATGGTCGGTATCGAGATTAAAGTGGATCAACAAGAAATAAAGGACTTTAATGATTTTGAGAAAAACTTGCTATCCCAGACTGAGCGCGCGTGTCTTGATGCAGGTTTATTAGTTAGAACAGCGAGACTAAGCAATTCCAACTTTATGGTCCCACCACTCACTATCAGTTCAGCAGAAACAGAGTTACTTATTAGCCGCTATGTTAAGGGTGTCGAGACAGCGATAAAAAACTATGACCGAATTTAATAATAATACATCTAAAAGCCTAGCCGTAGTGACTGGAGGAAGTCGGGGTATAGGCAAAGCACTTTGCTTAAGCCTTGCTAATCAAGGAGTGGACGTTCTGGCTATTGGGCGCGATAAATCTAAGCTTGAAGAAATGCAAGCTTGTGCACCCGATGCAATTCGCTATTGCGTAGCCGATCTATCTCATACAGAACAGTGGGGAAAAGTAGTTGAAAGCGTAGGCGACGATAAAGTGAGTTATTTAATTCACAATGCTGCAAAGCTCGGGGCAGTATGTGAAATGAACAATTTAGAGCTACAAGAATGGCGAGAAGTGTTCACACTCAATACAGAAGCGCCGCTTTTTCTCACCCAATTATTACTTCCTCAATTTACTCAATCTGCGCGAGTACTTTTTGTCACAAGCGGGGCAGCCAGCTATCCACTCAGTGGCTTCGGCGCTTATTGCTGCAGCAAAGCAGCTATGGATATGGTCAAAAAAACATTAGCTGCTGACTTGGAGCACCAATCGATTGCTTTGAGCTCTATTTTACCCGGCATGGTCGACACGAATATGCAGCAAGAGATACGTAACCAAGATAGCCAACGTTTCCCAGTGGTCGAACTCTTTAAGGAAGCTCAAAGTTCTGGTCAACTATTAACGAGCGAAATAGTTGCAGATTTCATGACTTGGTTACTAACACGAGTAGATACTACTACCTTTAAAAGCACGGACTGGGATATTACAAATAAAGAACAGCTCGCTTACTGGGAAGCCCAAGCACAGCAGGCGTAAATTTACAGATATTGAGTGCTTGCTTACATCAAGCACTTTTAACAAGTTATGCATTAGCTTCTCATAGCTTGTATATTATGGTTGAGTCTCTTGTTGCATTTGTACAGATTCAAATAGTTCTGATTTGAGCTGACGAAGTTGTCGGATATGTTGTGCGTGATTAAATGCTAAATCCATCGAACACGCCTCTTCGATCTCTACCCAGGCAATATCTTCTACTTCATCAGGTTCTGCATTTTCCGCAGATAACTGCGGGAATTGTTCCCCGCGCCAGCTAAATGCTACGGCGAAATGCATACTAATATTTTGTTTACCAGAGCCGGGGTTATCGGAAATCCACCAGGGGTGATCTTTAGCATCCAAACCAGAATGAATACACGCACTTTCGGACCATCCAAAATCAGGGTTATCCTTTAAGTTGGGAAGATAAAGGCCGCACTCTTCCCATACCTCCCGCATCATCCCCTGCGTTAAAGTTTCATCCCAGTCGAGATAGCCACAGGGTAATCCCCAATAACCTTGGCAGTCGGGCGTACCTTGCCCCCGCTTACCCAATAAAACATACCAGTTTTGATGTCTAATGCTAAAAAGAAGAATATGGCCAACAACTGCACAAGAGCGGGCGAGCCAGACCATGCGGCCATCGGTCAAAGTGACAGGTTCATTTTGTTTATTGGTGAACTTTTTAAGCGACATACTTACCTTATTAGAGGCGGTTAACTGGTACGGGAATATTTTACTTTTCTGACCACACTGCAAGCTCATTACCACTAGGCTCACAAAAATGAAAACGGCGCCCCCCCGGAAAGCTAAAAATAGGCGCCACAATTTTACCGCCGGCTTCTTCGACCATGCGCTGAGTCGCTTCCAGCTGTTTGCTATAAAGCACTATTAGAGGGGCTCCTTGCTCGTATTTGCTAAGTTTGTCCGAACGATAAAAACCACCTTCTAACCCAGCATTACTAAAACTGCAATAATCTTCGCCCCAACTTTGGAAAGTCCAACCGAAAGCTTTTGCAAAGAAGTCTTGAGTCGCTTTAAAGTTGCTCGCAGCAAATTCTACATAGTTAATGTGATTATCATTCATATTATAGACACACCAGTTAGGCACAAGAATTCACATAATAATATCATATAGAACTCTCTTGGCTCATTACAAATGATAAATATTAAGCCGCCATAAGTACTAACCAGATTAACGGAATACAGACCACCGTCATATTTCTAACTTAAAAAGTAGTGGAAAAATATTTTTAATAAATTATGGATATGATGAATATGATTATGGCAGTGTTAATAAGCGTTCTAATTGCCGCCAGCTTGGGGGTTATCACGCTAATAACCCTCTGCTGAGTGCGAAAAAAGAAGCTTGTGTATTCAAACTGGTGCTAACACCGAATAAAGCAATAAATATTAAATCTAGATCTTAATTAAATACTCGTTCTATTTACTCGCTACTCGTTTCTAGCTATCTAGCTAGAAACCTAGAATCTATACCATATGCGCTATCCGTGCCATTTGTATTATCTATCCATTTTCTAACATTCCCTAGTTCTATTTCTTAAGTGGTTTCCTACTTCTCAAATGATCTCATTACAATTTCAAAAGACTTACTAGAATAAGCTAGGCTTTTTTAGCCGTCATATTAAAGGACTCATGTTGGGGTCTTAAACTTTGTACGACAAAACCGACACCTGCCATGGCGATTAATCTTGTATAAGCATCGCGCAAGTTACGTGAGCCTGTTTTTTCCACATGCTCATGTAATACTTGAATGAAGTCTGGATCTGAAAGTTTTACACGCTTTCCAGTCAAACTCTTAATTAAATTTATGCATTGCTTTGCTTGTCGTATCGCTTTTGGATTAAGCATCCAAGATCTATCTTGCATAGTTCAACTCCGCACTCTATGTTTTAAAGGCTTCTGAACTTATAAAGATAGACTAGAAACTGAAAAAAAAATCGACGCAGTCGCCATTTTTATATTTAAACATTAGATCAAATTGATCTTAATAAAAGTTATTTAAATATTTAAGAAAAACAGCGCACAAAAAGGCAATACGGCGCCAAAAAAAATTAACTTTTTATAAGACTTTTATATTGCCAAGATATTCATAGGAAATATGTGTATCTTCCTATTCAATAGGATGCTTTTATATTTCTGCAAACTTAAGCTTAATCTATGTGCATTTAGCACAAAAAACCGCTTTGATAGAATCCAGTATTATTAGGAAATTGAAAATGTAGATCCTTATGCTGGAGGTTCCACGTTCATCATTTTTGCTATTTGGAACGGAGGTATTGCTTAAACAATTCGTATTCCCAAGGTCGCATTGCCATTACCATAGTAGTTCCAAATCTTTCAGACATAGGAACACCTGCATCACTTTGCATAAGTTCATTAAACTCGCGCGCGAGGCGTTGCATTTTCTTCTGTAGCTCAGAGTTGGAAGCTTTGGATAAAATACCATTGAGAACAATAAGTTTTTGATCTTCATCGTCAAATTGACTGGTGAAAAATTGCCGCTGAACCTTTTCCAAAAAAAACTTCTGTATAGGGCCGTTGGGCAACCATCTAAAATTGGGAGCAACCAGCAGTTTCACACGGTTATTCGGTAGTAGCTCAATAATTTTTAAACGGTCAAGGTGGGCCAACTTACGAATACACTCTACTTCACTAATCTCATACTGCTCGAGTAAATCGCGCATAGTAAATCCGTTAATAACACTGACTGTAACCAGTAATAACAGTAAGTCTTCTGCAATCTCTTTTTCCTGCTGTTCTGTAAGCTGTCTTAGTTGTAATTGTTCCTGTGCCATGAGTCCAACTAGCTCTTCCAACTGGATACCAATAAATGCGCAGGCGGCCTCCAAACGTTGTAAGGTGAAACTTTGCTCGGCAAATAAACGTTTTACCGATGCTTCACTCAAATCTAAGGCCAGTGCTAAATCAGCGTAGGTTTTACCATGAGCTTTGAGCTGTTTTTTTAGAGTTGCTAGTAATGCCGGTGTTTGAGCCATAATATCTACTCGATGATTGACCAACTAAAGGTATCAAAAAATAATACTTTAAGTGAACTATAATACGCCATATTAGTTTAAAGTTGCAAAATCGAGCACTTAAGATCAATATAGCAACACTAATTTCACAAATAAACAAAACTTGGACTTGCTCATGAAAAACCTATTTAAACATGCTGGCGCCTTGCCATTCCTGATTGCGGTTTTCCTCAATGCTTTTGTCGACTTGGGTCATAAGATAGTCATCCAAAACACTATTTTCAAAATGTATGATGGCAAAGAGCAGGTCATTCTGACAGCTATCATCAATGGTTTGATTCTATTGCCATTTATCCTGTTATTTAGTCCAGCAGGCCATACTTCAGATCGCTACCCTAAGCACGCAGTCATGCAGAAGGCGGCATGGGCCGCGGTCTTCCTAACCGTAGGCATCACAGTTTGCTATGCCTTTGGCTGGTTCTGGATTGCCTTTGCAATGACCTTCCTGCTCGCGGCTCAGTCAGCGTTTTATTCGCCTGCCAAATTTGGCTATATCAGAGGCTTTTTTGGTAAACAACACTTAGCTGAAGCCAATGGTGTTGTGTCTGCTATCTCTATTATCGCAATTCTATCTGGCACCTTGGTGTTTTCTATCTTATTCGAGTCGATGTATCCAGAAGACCCAGCGAACACTTCTGAGATTCTAACAACATTGGTTCCTATTGGCGTGATTTTAGTGTTTAACAGTATCGTCGAACTAGTGATGATGTATCGTTTACCACAGAAGGATTACCCCGAGACGAGTGAAGCTTTCGACATTAAAGCCTACGCTTCTGGCAAGTTAGTTAAGCAAAATCTTCAACCCATATTACAGCGGGATATTATTCGTCTATCTATAATTGGTTTGGCAATGTTTTGGTCTATTGGTCAAGTCATGCTTGCCTCCTTCCCCGCTTTTGCAAAAGAACAGACTGGCGAAGTAAATACCATCGTTATTCAGGCTATTCTTGCATCGACAGGTTTGGGCATTGCTATAGGTTCCATCATTGCCAGCCGTGTCTCCAAAAATTATATCGAAACAGGCTTGATTCCTATTGGCGCAGCCGGAATTGCCATTGGTCTTTGGGTATTGCCAACTCTTACGAGTCAGCTGTTTATGGGACTGAGCTTTTTGTTTATAGGCACCATGGGAGGAATGTTTATCGTCCCTTTAAATGCCATGATTCAATTTTACGCCGAAGAAAAAGAGCTAGGGAAAGTACTAGCAGGAAATAACCTCATTCAAAATATTTCCATGTTGTTTTTCCTAGTGCTTGCAGCGGTATTTGCCTTCGCTGGCATAAGTAGTAAGCAGTTGTTATTTCTTACCGCAATATTTGCCGTTGTTGGCGGTTGTTATACAGTTTATAAGCTGCCCCAAAGCTTGGTGCGTTTCATACTGTCTTACCTTATGTCACGACGCTACCGCGTAAATGTGCAAGGTATGAAGAATATCCCCAGTAGCGGTGGCGTATTACTTTTAGGCAACCATATTAGCTGGATAGACTGGGCCATCGTGCAAATAGCAAGCCCTCGTCCTGTACAATTTGTCATGCTCAAAAGTATTTATGAGCGCTGGTACTTAACATGGTTCTTCAAACTTTTTGGCTGTGTACCCATTGAGCAAGGCCCCAATAGTAAGAACTCTCTCAACATTGTTACTGATCTACTAAACCAAGGGAATGTTGTGTGCTTGTTTCCCGAAGGCACTCTCAGCCGCACAGGCCACTTGGCAGAATTTAGACGTGGCTACGAACATGCAGCACAAGCAGCCGATGAAAATGTAGTGATTTTACCTTTTTATCTAAGAGGGCTTTGGGGTAGCCAATTTTCTCGCTCGTCAGAAAAATTAAAGCATCATAATAAAGCTGCCTGGAAACGAGATATTGTGGTTGCCTTTGGAGAACCCATAGACCGAATGACAACTGCTGATGTACTAAAACGACGCGTGTTTGATTTATCCATCAGTTCTTGGCAAAGCCATGCTAATACATTACCTACCTTGGCACATGCTTGGATAGAAACATCAAAACGTCAGGGAAGCGAAATGGCGATAGCAGATACTACCAGTGAACCATTATCTGCCTTGCGGGCCTTAACTGCGGCTATCGCCTTTAGCAAAAGAATTAAAAATATAAGTCCAGAACAAAACATTGGCCTGCTGGTACCTACTAGCGCAGGTGGCATGCTTGCCAATATGGCGACCTTGTTATTAGGCAAGACGATCGTCAATCTGAATTATACCGCCAGTACGCAAGCCGTAAAATCTGCTATCGAGCAGGCGGAGATTAAAACTGTTTATACCTCGAAGAAATTCTTAAAAAAGCTTGAAGCCAAGGGAATAGATTTAGCTGAAGCCTTGACTGCCAGCAAAGTAATTTATCTTGAAGATATAAAATCAGAAATCTCTAAAGCGGAATTTGTCACCACCTTCGCTCTGGTTAAAATTCTTCCAAGCTGGATACTTAAACCTTTGTATTGTCGCAAACAGAACAGTGATAGTACTGCTGCAATTTTATTTTCCAGCGGTAGTGAGGGTGCTCCAAAAGGAATAAAGCTCAGCCACGTTAATTTTATGGCTAACTTAAAGCAAATTTCAGATGTACTTAATATGGAAGATAAAGATGTGGTTATGGCATCACTGCCACTGTTCCATGCTTTTGGCCTGACAGTTACGCAATTTTTACCATTAATTGAAGGGCTCCCCTTGGTATGTCATCCTGACCCTACAGATGTAGTAGGGATTAGTAAGGCTGTTGCCAAATATCGAGCAACCATTATGTGTGGTACATCAACTTTCTTACGCTTGTACTGCCGTAACAGCAAAGTTCATCCATTAATGCTCAATAGCTTGCGCGTTGTTATCTCTGGAGCAGAAAAGCTTAATCCCGAGGTACGACAAGCATTTAAGTTAAAGTTCAATAAAGATATTTTCGAAGGTTATGGCGCAACAGAAACAACTCCTGTAGCCGGCGTTAACTTGCCCGATTCATTGGATATTAATTATTGGAAAGTACAGCTCGGTGGCAAAATTGGCACTGTGGGCATGCCTTTACCAGGCACCAGCTTTAAAATTGTAGACCCTGAAACTTGGCAGGAATTACCGACAGATACCGATGGTATGATATTGATTGGCGGCGCCCAAGTAATGCAAGGTTATCTTAATAATACAGAGAAAACCGAAGAGGTTATCAAATATATAAATAATACACGCTGGTATGTTACCGGTGACAAAGGACGTTTAGACAGCGATGGTTTTTTAACCATTGTCGATCGCTATTCACGCTTTGCCAAACTTGGTGGAGAAATGATAAGCCTTGCGGCTGTCGAGAATGCTATTTGTTCAAGTTTACAACAGCAGTACCCTGAACTAGAAGTGGTTGCGATAAACCTGCCCGATGACAAAAAAGGTGAGAAAATAATTCTCCTAAGTGATATTGATATTACATTAGCCGATGTGAAATCTGCTATGATAGAAAACGCTTGCAATACTTTGATGATCCCTTCACAAATATTACGAGTTGAAACGCTGCCCAAACTTGGTACGGGTAAGACAGATTTTTCTAAAGCAAAACTTATTGCCAAAGAGGCTTTTGCTTAATTTTTTAATCCGGTATGTTAATAGCTATTAATGTGCCGGATTAACTAACGGTTAAAGTTGAGTACACTTAAAACAGGGTCAATATGATGTTTTATTATTTTTCAATAGGCACTAATATTGAGCCGGAGCATAATGCGGTTAATATAGTCAAAATGTTAAGTCAACACTTTGGCCCTATAGTTATATATCCTTTCGTTTATACACAACCTCAAAATATTGTGAGTCAAAATGTTTTTCTTAACTCAATAGCAATTGCCTTTTCGCCAAAAAACGAAGTTGAAGTTAAAAACATTCTAAACTCTATAGAAATAACTTTGGGCCGTGACCGCAGCGATCCTCAAAGAAGTAAAAAGGATCGTGTGGCAGATATAGATATATTAGGTTTTTCGAAAGACCAAGATAACAATTTTCTTGATCAACAAAAAGAGCTTTATATTAAAGAAGTTATCGACACGCAATCTCACAGTGTCGATCTGACAAGCTTTGGCTTACCCTCGTCCAAGGGCCCTGCCACCGTCGACTTTGATACTACTTCCAGTCATATACGGATTTTGCAAAACGCCGCTGATAGCTTGATAGATTGGCATAAAGCCTCCCTCGTATTGCAATAGTGTTTCATCCAATACTTTTTGTTTTTGTTCTTCGCTATGACTCGGTAGGAACTTAATAGGACCGGGTTGAATAGCATTCACTCTTATACCTGGTGCGAATTTTTTGGCAAAACCTTTTGATAGGTTTTCTAAAGCGGCTTTGGTAGAGCAGTAGAGGATATAATCTGAATTAGGATTATCTGCGTATATATCTGTTACGTGAATTATATTACCAGGGTTATCATCATCGTAAAGAAGATCAGCTAAACCAAAATTTAACTGTGCAGGCAAACTCATGTGAATTTCAAATAATGAGTGATAGTTTTCAGCAGAGTAAACACCCTCTAAACTATCTTTCTCAAATACGGAACTGTTGTGAACAATTGCAAACAGCTTATCTTCTGTGGACTTTATATTCTCTATTGCAGACTGCACAGAGCCTGTTTGGTAGTTCTGCACTTCAATAATACGCAGCGACTCGTCACGTGCTAAATCCCTTAGTTCGGAAGATGAAGAGCGAGTTAAAGCCAATACCTGATAGCCGCTCCCTAAAAAATTACGACACAGAAAAAGCCCTAGCCTCCGGCTGGCACCCGTTATAAGAATCTTACCTTTATTCATTTTTAAATTTTTACCATGTAAACTATTTCATTTAGCCCCATAAGGATGCATGAGCCAAACTTCGGGCAGCTGACGCCTGCTAATATAACTAAACAAGCTCTAGTTTACGATGATTTAAAACTTCGTGCGAGTATTCATACACCACAAAGTATTGAGCACAACCATTATTATGCCCGGGGAAATAATGCTGTATATTGTATTGGCAATTGGAATTAACGAAAATATAAATGCTAGTGCTAAAGCTGCAAAGCCCATATGACATTGTCATATAAGGTTTTGCAACATTTCCTTTCGACTAAAAATCATATCGCGATAGGTATTAGCGGTACCTGTGTCGAGCTTACCATCAAGCAATTTGAGTCTTTCAAACTGTCGTTCTAAACAAGAAATTTCCCTTTTCAATTGGCTAATAAGCGCGTCGCTATCGTTAAAATTCCTATTTTCCAATAATTTCGGTCTAAGTCTTGTCATTGTTCACTCATACCTTAAACATACTACTTTAATCGCTCAGGTAAAATTTCGGAGCTGGGCAAATATTAATAGCATATCTTGGTATACATTAGTTAAACAAAATTATATTTAGTCGTCGAATTCCTTTCATTGACTCAAATTGTGATATTTTTTTTGTGTGGCATTTTTTTCAAAAAAAACAACAAAAACTTTTTATTTTAAAAGAGTAAAAAAAGCGTATTTTTACGAATAAATTAGGCTTTTTAACGAATTAAAACGAATTTTTAATTACTTGTTTTTATCGTTATTTTTTAAATAAAACTAAGAGCTTTATACCTAAATCGCTTATCAAGAGCCCCCGAGCAGGGCAAATCTGATTAGTTAGCCAAGAAATTCCAATCATAGGTCTTATCGCCACAGGCAATAAAATAAGGGTTTAACAGATTATCTTTGGTATTATATTTTAATGGCGTTAAATTTAATTGATAAACTACACCACCAGCAGCTTCAAGCACAGCCTGGGCAGCGGCGGTATCCCATTCGCATGTAGGAGCCATACGCGGATATACGTCAGCAACACCTTCAGCCAGCAAACAAAATTTTAGTGAACTACCAATCGAACGCCTGGATACTTTAGCGATGTTACTTTCTAGGTCAGAAATAATCTTGTTAGTGGCATCGTTACAGTGGTTAATACTGGCAACAACCTCAATGGCTTGACTCTCTTGCAGCCGTTGTTCAAGGTTTCTTGTACGAATACTACAACGTTCAGAATCGACAGTTTTAAAGGCTCCTTCGCCAACAATACCGCCATAAATAGTATGTGAAACGGGGACATAAACAATTCCCATTTTGACCCTATTTCGCTCCACTAGAGCGATATTTATCGTAAATTGATGATTACGCTTAATAAATTCTTTAGTGCCATCAAGGGGATCAACTAACCAATAGCACGACCAATTTTTTCTCTCTCTGTAAGGCGCAAGCTCCATTTCCTCAGTGATAATCGGGATGTCTGGTGTTAATGCTTGTAGGCGCGAATAAATAATGCTGTTAGCAGCGAGATCCGCTCTGGTCACAGGAGAATCGTCTGACTTAGTTGCTACATCAAAGCTATCGCTTCCATAATAAACATCAAGTATTGCCTTAGCGGCTTCACTGCATATAGGAATAAGTTGATCAATAAGCTCATTGTAATTAAGAGGAGATAGCGGTTGCTCAGGCATTATTGTGCATCCAGTCACGAGCCATGTAGAGCGCAGCAATGGTGCGTGCCTCAGAAACGTTTTCCAATGCCGTAATTGCCGGGATATCATCAATAGAGAACGGACAAACCCGCATCGGTTCTGGTTCATCACCTTCAAGCTTTTCAGGATAGAGGTCTCGCGCTAGCACAATCTGAGTCTGGTGTTGCATGTAATTAGGTGACTGAGATAAGCAACTTAGCATGTCCAACTTTCTCGCACCGTAGCCAGCTTCTTCCTTAAGCTCTCGATTCGCCGCTTGAATATGGTTTTCGCCAGGGTCAACACGTCCTTTAGGCAGGCCTAGCTCATAGCGTTCTAAACCAATGGCAAACTCTTCAATCAGAAGCACAGTTTTGTCATCCAGCATAGGCACAATAATAACGGCAGCTGTTTGGCCAGACTTGAGATATTGGTAGGTTCTCCTTTCACCATTGCTGAATTCAAGATCAACTCTATCAACTTTGAATAGGTGGCTACCATCCACTTCTTGGCGAGTGAGAATTTTGGGGGGTTGAGGCATAATAGTCTCCTAAGACTGGTGGTAAATTAGCACCTGTTAACTAATATAACTGGGCATTATACCGTTTATGATTGATTGGCAAACGATAGATACCGTACTTTTAGACATGGATGGCACCTTACTTGATCTGCACTTTGATCATTATTTCTGGTTTCACCATCTACCAGAACGTTATGCCCAGGCCCATGGAATAAGTGCTGAAGAGGCGCAAGAGTACTTAGTGGCGAAGATACGCGAATATGAGGGAACGCTGCAATGGTACTGCTTAGATCATTGGTCACAGCTTACACAAATGGATATGGCCCAACTCAAGGGAGAAATACGCCATAAGATTAAAGTTCGCCCCTTCGCAGAGCAATTTCTTATTCGTTTGAAAGATATGGGCAAAAAACTCGTATTAATCACTAATTCTCATCCTATAGGCTTGGAAATTAAGCTAGATGTCACCAATATAGATAAATGGCTTGATATTGTTATTTCCTCGCATGAATTCCAAACACCGAAAGAAGAACAAGCGTTTTGGCACCAGTTGATCGAAAAAGAATCTTTTGATAGGTCTCGTACAATATTTATTGACGATACACCGCGCATACTGCGCAGTGCACAAACTTTTGGTATAGAGCATCTCGTATGCATTACTTCTCCTGACAGCATGCGACCTTCGCACTTGCCCGAGGAGTTTCTGGGTATAGAGCACTTTGAGCAAATTATGCCTTAGGTGATTGTCGAGAAGCTATTGAATACGATTCAAGATAAATACCTAAACACTTGTATTACAAACCGTTACTTTAAATAGAGCTTATGAGCGATTCACCAACGAAACTACGCATAGATAAATGGTTGTGGGCGGCACGCTTTTTTAAGACCAGATCGATAGCCAAACATGCTATTGAGGGTGGTAAAGTGCGCTTGGATGGCAACCGAATAAAGTCCAGTAAAGAGGTAGAAGTCGGTAATGTTTTGACTATACGCCAAGGCTGGGACGAGAAAACTGTGCGTATTTGCGGCTTATCGGAGCAACGCAAAGGTGCGCCTGAGGCACAAAAACTTTATCAAGAAACACAAGAAAGTCTCGAACAAAGAGAAAAACGAACAGAAGAACGCAAGGCTTTTGGTGCAACAGCACAAACACCAACTAAGCCGAACACCAAAGAGCGGCGTCAGTTACAGCGTATAAAACGCGAGATACTGGACGAATAAGGAAAAACATGAGTACCAACGATTACATTAACCGATTTCTATTTGATGACACAGATATTCGTGGAGAAATTGTCGCCATCGAAGATACTTTTCAGGCAGCTTATCAGCACCAAACTTTTCCCAAAGCACTGACACCAATATTCGGTGATTTTTTGGCTGGTGCGGCCTTACTGGCCGAAGTTTTAAAATTTGAAGGCACACTAACCCTACAAGCCAGAGGACAGGGCAATGTGGCGCTGATTATGGCGGAAACGAACCATGAGGGACACTTGAGAGGTATTTTGCGGCTACAACCTGACGCCGATTCAAGTGCTATGTCATTCGATGATATTAGCTTACCTCAATTGCTGGGTAATGGCGTACTAACAATCACCATCGAGCCAAACAAAGGCAAGCGCTATCAAGGTATTATTGCGATTACAAACAATACGCTTGCCGAGTGTTTGCAAGACTATTTTAGTAACTCGGAACAATTGCCTACACAAATCCAGCTTTATAGTGATGCAGGCCGCTGTGGTGGCTTATTTTTACAATGCTTGCCAAAACAGTTGGTCACTGATGAAGAGAAGCGTGAAGACTTATGGCAAACAGCCAAACAGCTGGCTATGACATTATCAGCAAAAGAATTATTTGAGCTGGAAAATGAACAAGTACTGTTACGTTTGTTCCACGAAATGCAGTGCCGCGTTTTCGATGCAAAACCGATTGTATTTAGGTGTAGTTGCAGTAAAGAACGCAGCGGCAATGCGCTCAAATCTATCGGCTATGATGATGCACAAGCTTTACTACAGGAAAGGGATATTATTTCTATAGACTGTGAATTTTGTGGCAAGGTTTATCATTTTGGAGAAAAAGATCTAGACGAAATTTTCGAGCGTAAAAATAATCTACTCCACTGATCGTATAAGCTTAATGATGGGCGATTAAGTACTTGCTAAATCTAGTTACTCTACAATTATAAGGCGCTGTTTTTGATAAATAATAATGTAAATTTGCTGGAAAAAAATCGCCAAGTTTATGATAGTTTGTGGGATGGCGCCTGGCTATTAGAAGCCCATCATTACAATACCTGGCCGCTTGTCAACAGTTTGTTAAGCCAGCATTCTCGTCGTTTAGAAGTAGCGCCTGGTTTGAGACCTCGTCTTCCAATCGACAACACGCATTTTGTCGATATTAGTTTTGCAGCGCTCGATACTTTAAAGCAAAATGGTGGTAAAACAAGTATCGCATCTATATGCAATTTACCTTTTGAAAACAATTCTTTCGACCTAATATGTGCCCTCGATATTATTGAGCATGTAGAAGATGATGAAGCGGCTATTTCAGAATTATCTCGAGTCGCCGCCGATGAGACCACTTTATTATTATCTACTCCTCTGCACGAGAAATGGTGGACACCTTTTGACGATTTTGTTGGACATTATCGCCGCTACGAACCATCGCATTTAATCAAACTTTTAAAAGATAATGGATTCGAAGTACAAAAAAGTGCGATATTCGGCATGAAACCTAAATCATCGCGAATAACAGATATCGGCATGTGGTTTTTAAAGAATGATTCTAAAAGAGCTATGTGGTGGTACAACCGTATTTTCCCCTATGTTGCCCGCCGTCAAAAACCTTTAGACCTTATGGATGGTTTGCCTAATATGAATGATATTGGTGAAATTTTTTTAGTTTGCAAAAAATGCTAATCATAAAAAGTAATGACTAAATAAAAAGTTACAACCTCTTGTAAAAAGGTAGAAAATTTATTAATGAAAGACGCCACTACTCAATTAAAATATGCTTTTGAAAAAGTACTGCAATCGCCTATTGAAGAGTGGCAAGTTATCGCTGACCAGTTTCATTATAAAAAAATTGCGCCCGGCGAACACTGGATAAAAGCTGGTGATAATTGCCGAAGCTTATGTTTTATTCTTGAAGGTTTGCTGCGAGTTTATTATATTGATCAATCAGGACAAGAGTTTAACCAACACTTTTACCAAGAAAATGAAGCCTTAGCTCCAGTAAGTGCCATCGTTGCTGATGAGCCCAGTCAAATATATGTACAAGCACTTGAACCTACACACTTACTTGAAGCCGACTACCAATCGCTCTGTAAAATAAGTACACGAAGCCCCGACTGGCTTCGCTTAGAAATAAAGCTTATGCAAGAAGTCTTTATTAAAAATGCTCGCAAAGAAGCAAAACTCCTACTGGGCAACGCGGAACAACGATACCGTTGGTTCCATCGAGAATATCCCCAACTCTGTGCCAAACTAACCCAATACCATATTGCTTCCTTCCTAGGTATCACCCCTGTATCCCTTTCACGGTTAAGAAAAAAAATCGAATTATAATAATTCAGATAGCTTGCTCAAAAAATATAGTATTCTACTTCGATAGCCAGTCAAAAAACTGGATGAGCCTGTATTAAAAAAACGGCACAGCTATTGCTCTACACATGTATATCGGTCATTTCAGGAGGTAAGATATGCATATTACTGGTACACAACACACATATAACCTGGCACACCATAATCAGGCGGCAACTATTTCACCTAAACATTCCTCAAGCGGCAGACTATTGCCGCAACATGTAGAAGTAAGTAATGCAACTACCGAGTCTAATAAAGCAATATCTACCAGTGAGGTGCGAGAGAAGTCTACATCACCAGAAGTGCACAGCGATACAGTTTCTATCAGCAGGACAGCACAGCAAGCAGAAACGAAGTGGCAAGAAATATCGGATAAATATAATGTAACCAATATTTCAGGTCATGAGGTAATGGCAATGGCAAAGGAGCTTTATGACAATAATCTTATCTCGGGCAGTGAAATGCTGGATATGTTTCGCCCATCGGGAATCAATGAAGACTTAAGTGCGCCACGTAATCATTTAGAGAATATGCGTAACGACCTTGAAATGATGAAGCAATATGGCAATAACTCTCACCAAGCCATTCAGTCAGCCAGTAAAATTGTTAATATATTACAACGCATTGGGTAAGAGCCAATGCGTTGTAATAATAATTTATCGAATGAATACAGAGTCGCTCCAAAACCCAAAAGGAAAAGCTATTGAGTTTGCAGACACGTTTACCTGCCCACTTACATTTGTAGGCCCAAAGAAATCGAATTGATGTAAAAACCCTGTTACTGTTTGGCCAGCACTACACTGAGATAAATTTGATCCGCATCGTGGAGTTGAAGATGTAGCCGCTACACTTGAACCTGCAAAGGTAGCATTGTTGGTATTACCGTACCCAAATTGGAAAACATAAACTCTTACCTGACCGCCACCATGATCCTCATTCGTTGAAAATTGGTTGGCAAGAACCTCATCTAGGAAGGGATAACTGACTGAAACTACAGCAGCAATTTCAAAGTAAGAAATGCCAGGGGCTGGGCCCATTTTATTTAAATTTGCAGCGAGATTTTCCTTCTTGGAAAAATCAGATTCTAATATTGATGCATCTATATCAACTCCCGCTAAATCTGAGGGTGATAAATAAAACGGGTCATCTTGAATGATATCTAACTGATTCGGAACATTTTTAACAACGCCTGCTTCAATATCGGCTGCCATTACATTGGTAGAAAAAACACTGCTTATCACAACTAAAATCAAAGTTAATAATGTATTTTTCATAGGATCATCCTTAAAGTAATTACAGGTATTTTATGACATTGCGTTTTCACGCGAAGAAAATCCTAGCATAGGTATATTTATAGTGTGATGAGTCTTACGACTTTATCAAAGCGCTTTTAGCAACATTATTAAAATGGCAAAAACTAGCTATCGTTTTTAAATAAATCTTTCAAGTGATAAGGCGTGGAGTAGATGGTTTGGACGTCACCCGGGATTTGCTATTCTCTGGTAAATCATCAATGACATAATTTTGCGAATGCTTAAAGCTCTTGAACATGACTCTCGAAATGCCCATAACAATATATCTATGTAACTAGAGGCGTCTTATTTATTGTCGGCTTAACATCTCTTAGAGCAAGCAAGAGCTATTAATATTGGAGGTTTATACTTGATAATAATGAATAAGTGTGGAGACAAGTAGCAGCTCATCTTTTTCGAAATTAAGCTAAATAACATTAAGCATTAATGTATCTTCAGCAAGGCTATTCGTAGAATAAAAATAATGGTGGTTCACTGCATTTAAATTTATTATGACAACTAAAACTTTTATAACTAAGACTTATCAACTGTAAGTAAATAGTCAAAAGAATACGTTCATTCTGCTTTTCTAAATATGGACGTCTAACTATCGACAAGAGATATAAAATGAAGCTCAAATTGAGCTTCATTTGATAAACCCATTCTTCTCTTCACTAGGGTCTACTAACACCAATGTAATAAGATAAGAATTCTAAATTTCAGCAGCTAACCTTGTACCTTGATCAATAGCACGCTTAGCATCAAGTTCCGCCGCTATATCTGCACCACCAATTAAATGATAAGGCTTATCTAAGCCCTCTTCTAATTCACGCAGAGGTTCTTGACCAGCACAAATAATGACATTATCTACATCCAGGATAACATCCTTCCCTCCAACGCTTACATGCAGGCCTTCATCGTCTATTTTTTGGTAAACACAACCAGGCATCATATTGACACCTTTGTGTTTTAATTCCATACGATGAATCCAGCCAGATGTTTTGCCTAAGTCCGCGCCAACTTTTTTCTCTTTCCTTTGCAGCAAATAAACTTCTCTTGGCGAAGGACTTACTTGCGCCTCAACGCCTTCGATTCCTCCACGGGCTTTTAGCGTCATATCCACACCCCATGATTTCATAAAAGCTTCGATATTTTGACTTTTGGATTCACCTTCATGTGTTAAGTACTCGCAGACATCAAAGCCAATACCACCAGCACCAATAACAGCTACTTTTTTGCCAACAGTTTTTTTGTGTTTAAGAACATCGAGGTAATTTAACACTTTAGCGTGTTCAATCCCTGCAATTTCCGGTGTACGAGGTTTAATACCCGTCGCAATAATTACTTCATCAAAGTCAGCTTGATTTAAATCTTCAGCCGTGACACGCGTATTGAGAAGTACTTCAATGTTATTGAGTTCTATTTGTTTATTAAAATAACGTATTGTTTCATAGAACTCTTCTTTGCCTGGAATCAATTTAGCAATATTAAATTGGCCACCGATCTCACTGGCAGAGTCAAACAAAGTAACTTTATGGCCTCTCTCGGCAGCGGTAACCGCAAAAGCTAAACCTGCAGGACCTGCACCGATCACAGCTAATTTTTTATGCTGTTCACTGGAACTGATAATTAATTCTGTCTCATGACAAGCACGTGGGTTCACTAAACAACTGGTCATCTTGCCTACAAACACATGATCAAGACAAGCTTGGTTGCAACCAATACACGTATTAATTTCATCACTACGGCCCTGCTCGGCCTTTTCAACAAAGAATGCATCGGCTAGAAATGGTCGTGCCATCGACACCATATCTGCATCGCCACGCCCCAAAACTTCCTCTGCAACTTCAGGCGTGTTAATACGGTTAGATGTGATGACTGGAATATTAAGAGCGTCGCGGAATTTAGCGGTCACCCAAGTAAACGCTGCCCTTGGGACTTTAGTGACAATGGTCGGAATACGTGCCTCGTGCCAGCCAATCCCTGTATTGATAATAGTGGCACCGGCTTTTTCAATGGCTTTGCCAAGCTCTAATACTTCCTCATAGGTACTGCCACCCTCTACTAAGTCGAGCATAGAAAGGCGATAAATAATGATAAAATTTTCGCCCACACGCTCTCGTGTTCTGCGCACAACTTCAACCGCCAAGCGCATACGATTTTCGTATTCACCGCCCCAGCGATCATCTCGATGATTTGTTCGACGAGCCAAAAACTGATTAATAAAATAGCCTTCTGAGCCCATTATTTCGACGCCATCATAGCCGCCCACTTGAGCATATGCAGCCATTTGCACTATGTCATTAATTTGTTTTTCGATGCCATCTTCGTCGAGTTCATTGGGTACGTAAGGATTGATAGGTGCTTGCACAGCAGATGGGGCTACCGAATTTGGATTAAAAGCGTAGCGACCAGTATGCAATATCTGCATGCATATTTTACCGTCTTCCTTATGTACAGCGTCAGTAATAGTTTTATGCTTGAGCGCATCCTCATCGTTTTTAAGCAGTTTTGTCATAGGGTGGGTAGCACCTTCTGCATTGGGACCAAAACCACCAGTCACAATTAGACCAACGCCTCCACGGGCGCGTTCAGAGAAAAATGCCGCCATACGTTCGATACCATCGTCTTGCTCCTCCAACCCCGTATGCATAGATCCCATCAAGACACGATTTCTAAGGGTAGTGAAGCCTAGATCTAGAGGTTCCATTAACTTGGGAAAATGAGGGTTAGCGGTTGCCATAAATTTCTCCAATGAGGTTTATTATTGTTAGGAATATACGTAACGAGACGAGTTAACAATTTTCCTGAGCGAGACGCAATCCGTCCTTATCATTTGTTAATTTTGAGCATATTTTTGTTAGCGTCTTTTGTCAAAGTAGGGGGTACTACACAGCTGGAGAAGAGTTTATATGACGCTTAAACCATCCAAAAGAGAAGTATCTTTGAGATATTACACGAGCAGGGACTTATGATGTAATCAACAAGTCTATTTGTTAGGGCCTATAGACAAACCCTAACTGGCTAAAGAAAAAAGCGCTTTATTAGTTTACATAACGTTGGCATAGGCCATTTGGATGGCCGTAATATCTGGAATATAAAACTCTTCCATACCGACTTTAACCGCCATGACATCAAAAGGTCGACGCGAACCTTCTTCATTTTCGGCGATATCATCTTCGGCGATACGAGCCATACGAGGAATACCTTGTGTGTGGATACCAATAAAAGGTACTTGCTGGCTGGCCCCAGCGCTATTGAGAATAGCGATACGACCATCGGGATTAAGCTCAGCTTCACCCAAGCCATTGAGGTTCTCGATTGAAATAACAGGTACTTGGATACCTCGCCATGAATATAAACCCATCAGCCATTTGGGTGCTCCACTGGCATCGTCTAATGCTTTTACTACGCTCATTTCCGCCACAGTAGTCGTAGGAACCAATAGTGCGTGCCCTTTCATAGGCAGTAGCATGCATGGAATTTCTTTGTCAGATGTGGTGGTTGTAGCAACAGGATTTTCACTCATAGCTGGACTCTTTATCCTTAGAACTTACAATTGATCGACTATTATAATTAGCAAAATGATGAGCCAGTTGCTCAGGCGTGCCTGAAAAGCTCACACAGTCTGTATTAGTGACTTCTCTTGGCATGGAGTCGACGGCACAACTCTCCAATGATTGTACCCATACCTGGCCACCGGCGTGTTTTATCATCGGACAGGTTTTAGCACCATCATTACCCATACCCGAAAATACGATCACACCACTATTTTTACCATAGTGTCGCCAAATCTTAGCCACAATATGATCCACAGAAGGCTTGTAAGGCCCATTCCATACAGTATTGGTAGGCGTCATTACACCAATGTCACTAAATTCAAGTTCAGACGAAGGCGACACCAAGTAAATACTTTTTTCACAAATAATATTGGGCTTTGTGCAATAACTTACCGCCCAGTGAGTATTACGGCCTATGGTTTTCAGCAGGTTATCAGCCATGTATTCATCCATGTGCTGCACATAGATAAAGGCTATATTTCCGATATCTTCAGGCACTTGCTTAATAAATGCCATAACCGCTTCTACACCACCTGCGGACGCAGCTAAAACCCAGACATAAGAAGCACGTTTTAAGCCTATGGAATCTTCTTTTGTCTGCGATACACAAGCCTCTATTTTCTTTGAAAAACGTTTGGCTCGCTCTTCAATGTCCAAAGAAGAGTAGGATTCGGCTTCATCATAGATCACCGTGACATTCATATTATCAAGGTAATCAAAAAACATTTGTGCGCACTCATCTTCCATATCGACACGCACAACCCAGACATCAGCCTCAGCAAGTCTCTCTAGGTTATCAGGGCGTGTTAGCAAAGCAGAAGAAACATGAAAGGGTGTATGCTTTACAATCGCCTGCAAATTATTTAGCTGAATGCTGCTATCTGCTAACAAGCCTATATTTAGCGACGACACATAACACCTCGGTCACTATTTTTGTCCACTCTTTTTGTCCAAAATTTCAGAGATGGCTTCGAGTAGAATGTCTTCTTGATAAGGCTTACCTAAATAGTTATTAACCCCAAGGCTTAGCGCATGCTCTCTATGCTTATCACCGGTTCTTGAGGTAATCATAATGATGGGTAGTCCTTCCCAGCGCTTGGTAGTACGAACAGTTTTTGCTACTTCGAAACCATCCATACGAGGCATCTCGATATCAAGTAGCATAAGATCTGGCAACCCCTCTTGTAATAAGCGCAGCGCATCCACGCCGTCTTTTGCAGTAATCACCTCAAAACCTTCACGTTCCAGGAAGCGAGTCGTTACTTTACGTACCGTTACCGAGTCATCCACTACCATAATCTTGCGAGTGCCACTTTCTTCCTGTACTTCAACAAGTGCTTCGGCTTTTTCTTCTTCGATTTGTAAACTGGCTTGAGCAATCTCCTGGCGAACCAGGGCGTGGGGGTCGAGAATGACCACAACCGAGCCATCCCCCATCACAGTAGCGCCAGATAACCCAGGCACACTGCTGAACTGTTGACCGAGGCTTTTCACCACGATCTCCCGGCTTCCCAGTACCGCATCAACTTGCAGTGCCATGGTATGCTCGGCGGATCTTACTAACATTACCGGCAATGGCAACACATGACCTTCTAAAACAGGTTTAGAGCCGGCATACAATAAGGAGCCGAGATAACGCACATGATAATTTTCATTGGCGTATTCAAACTGCGCTTCCGGACTTGCGTAATAATGCTCCAGTTCAAATGGGCTTACACGCACAATACCTTCGATAGAGCTTAGCGGAACAGCATAGTGATCCTTACCAATCTCCACCATCAGTGCACGGTTAACCGACAGAGTAAATGGTAAACGTATAATAAACTCAGTCCCTTTACCCCAAGAGGAATTGATTTTCACTGAGCCGCCAAGCTGCTTAATTTCAGCACTGACCACGTCCATACCAACACCACGACCGGAAATCTGCGTTACGTTTTCTGCCGTACTGAAACCTGCATGCAAGATAAACTGCATAATGTCGTAATCACTAAGCTGAGCATCAGGCGCCATCAGCTCGCGCTCGATCGCCTTTTCTTTAACCCGCTTAAGATCCACACCACGACCATCATCAGCAAGGCGGATAATGACATCACCCCCCTCACGGGCAAGGGTAAGTACAATGCGGCCAGATTCTGTTTTACCTGCTGCCAAGCGCTCTTCAGGGGACTCAATACCGTGATCCACAGCATTACGCAGCATGTGCTCGAAAGGCGGCACCATGCGTTCAAGCACAGAACGGTCTAGTTCACCTTCAACATTATCCAACTCAAAGCTGACGTTTTTGCCTAGTTCGGCAGAAACCTGCCTTACGATTCTACGCAGACGCGGCACCATACGGGAGAATGGCACCATGCGCGAGCGCATCAACCCTTCTTGCAAGGTAGTATTAATACGTGACTGCTGTAATAGTAAAGTTTCCGTTACTCTCAGCTTATCACCGAGATCGGTTTTCAAGTCCGTCAAATCCGAAGCTGATTCTATCAACGAACGAGACAGCTGCTGTAAATGGGAATAACGGTCCATTTCCAGCGGGTCAAATTCGTCGTGTGCCTCCATCTGTTCCTGACGGAAGAGAATCTGTGCTTCTGTTTCAATATCGAGACGACGAAGCTGATCTTGCAAACGGCTAAGCGTTGAATCAACTTCCTCTAGGGCAAAGCCAAAGTCATTGACATACTGCTCAAGGCGACTTCGGTTAATCGATGTTTCACCTGCGAGGTTTACCAATTCTTCCAGAAGTTCTGCCGACACCTTAACAACTTCTTGCGGACCGGCCTTTTTAATAGCGACGCTTGCTGCAGCCTGCTGTCCGCCGCCACTACCACCACCAATGGTCGGCATGGTGAACTCATGACTTTCAGGCTCTGTTGTAGGAATTGGCTTAGTCTTAGGCTCAAACTTAACGACATTATTAGTATCTGGCTCATCACTTGCCGGATCGGGCTTACCAGCCTCGGCATGATCAAGGTCGACTGCTTCTGTTAAGGTGGGTAATTCTTCTATGTTCGAGTCAGCCTCGGTCACAGGAGCAGGAGCGGTACTTGCTTCCTCAGCAACACCGATTGCCGAATCGTAGTCACTTTCGATAAACGTTTTAACGGCTCTGGTTGCCGATAGTATTTTATCTTGGAAACCGTGAATTTTATTAAAGAAATTTTGATCAACGCCGGAAAGATCTTCCCCCATATCGATCAACATACTTTCGTAATCGTGGGTAAGATCGCCAAACTTGGTTAGACCAGACAAACGCGCACCGCCTTTTAAGGTATGCAGAATACGTTTAATCTCTTCTAAACTTTCGCTATCAGACCAATTTGACTGCCATGCGTGGATCGCTTCATCGAGCCCTTCGGATAGTTCTTCGGCTTCCTCTAGGAAAATTTCTAAAATATCCTGGTCAAAATCTTCTGACTTAGAGTCAATATCGTCTAGTAAACCTGGAATAACACCAACATTGCCCTCAAGTTCTGCCGCCACTTCAACAGCTGGCGTTTCTGCGCTCGGCTCATGAGCTTGCTCTTGGATCGGTGGATGTGCCTCTGCCTCTTCAACAGTTGCGTTTTCATCTTCCACAATAACGCTATCTTCGAGGCTATCTTGCTCACTTATGGCCTGCTCTTCTTCGAGGGTAAGGATGCTATCATCAACTGCACTCATTCCTTCGTGAAGAATATCATCTTCAAGTTCTAAGGAATCGACATTAGTGACAGTATCAGCCGGTTCTTCAAAGCCTTCAAAGGACAGTTCTAAGTCTTCTGTTTCAAGGTCATCAACAATACTTGGCTGCTCTAATGTAGCAACAGCATCTAAATCAGGCGCGTCGGCTTGTTGATCCAGCTCGTCAAGTTCAGATTGCGATTCAACTTCAGAACTAAGTTCAACTTCTTCGATATCGGAGTCGCTATTAATCTCTTCAAGAATTTGAGTTTCTGGTTCGCTGGTATCGTCACTAATATCAGCCAAATCCATACCGGCCATTTCATTGCCGATATCGAAGCTTTCATTCATCAACTCAATATTTGGTGTATCGCTATCAACGGAGTCTATCGATGGTTCTAGACTACTAAGCGCACTCGCACCTAATCCTGCAGCCACCGCTCCGGTAATAGAAATATCATCGTCTGCTCCATCAAGCTCCATACCTAAAGACATAGGTGCTGAGTCTTCAAGTGCGTTGCCTTGATCTTCTTGTTCGAGAGTTGAAGATTCTTGTTCGAGAAGAGTTGAAGACTCCGATTCAGGAGCGGAAGTCTCTTGTTCAGGAACATAAGCCTCTGCTTCAAGAGCTGAGGGCTCTTCTTGTTGTGAAGCTGAGGGCTCTGGTTCAGAAACTGAAGTCTCTGGTTCAGAAGCTGAGGGCTCTGCTTCAGGTGTTGGAGAAGAAATATCACTTTGCTCTGCGATGGGTGACGCCTCAGCAATTTCCGGACTGATGCTTTCTACATCAACAGTGGCAAAGTCTTGGCTTTCAGGGTCTATATCTATCAGTTCAACATCTTCAGATAAGGTATCTTCAGACTCAGTCTCTAGTTCATAGCTTATTTCCGTTTCTTCAATAAGAGGCGAATCTTGCTCTGATGTAAGCTCGACTACAATTGACGTATCGTCTTCAGCTAGAGGCTCTTGTTCACTATCAGGCTCTTCAAATAAAGTATCTTCTGAAAAGAAGTTTTCTAAAGACTCTTCGCTGCCATCTTCTTCGTCAATAAGAAGCTGAGGCAACTCAGTATCTTCTGAAGCTGGAGTATCATAGTTTGCAGCAACATCCTCAGGTTCGCTGTTAGCCGCTTCTAAATCAATCAGCTCTACCTCTGCGACATTGTCTAAAGCTGGTATCACTGGTTCTTCAGCTATAGCTTCGTCTGCAAGTGTCTCCGGCGCAATTTCAATATCATCAGCGCTATCCGCATCGGGCTGTTCAACAAGATAAGTAGCTTCTGAAACTTCAGCTTCTTCTTCAACGAAGCTAATATCTTCGGCAGCATCAGCACCTTCTTCAACAAGACTAATATCTTCAACGCTGTCGATTTCTTCTTCAGCAAAACTAGTCTCTTCGATACTATCAGCGTCTTCTTCAACAAGACCGATAACCTCAACGCTCGGAACTTCCTCTTCATCTTGTTCAACGACAACAGTGCTGGCTTCTTCATCAACATTTATCTGCTCGTCTTCTACAGCTGCAGCATCGGCCTCATCTACAATTGCAAAATCTTCTGCACTGGCGATCAATGCATCAATAGCGTCCGTCAGTGAGCGCGGAGGGGCAACCACATTTTGTCCCGCAGCGACTGCATCAACCATGGCCAGAAGAGATTCGTGACCACTGTGCATCAACGAGAAGAATTCTTCTCCCGTGGCAATTTTGTTACCTAAAGCTAATTTATATGAATCGTTAAGGGCTCGACTTAAAAGTGCCATATCTAGCAGATTAGCTTGCTGTGCACCCTGCTCCAATATCGACAGCTCTTTGACCATGCTTTTCAAGCTTTCGTCACAGCGTCCTTCACAACTGCCATCCGCCTGCCAGCGATCCAACAATTGATCGGCTTCAAGCAAGAGTGCCATCTCTTCTGCCATCAGCAGTGATAGCATGCGTGGATCTACTTTTTTCTGGCTGGTATGGGTAGGAGCCCGTCCAGACTCCAAGAAGCCAAGCGCTAACTCACGCAGCTCATTGGTACGGGCAACAAACTGCTCGACCTTAGGAATTAGCACAGGTTGCCCAGATTCGATAAGCCCTAAGCCTTGACGGATATAGTCCACAGCATCGCGAATCAGCTGCAATATGTCTTCGTCAACACGCACCTGGAAGGTTATCAACTCTTTTGTAAAATGTTCTAAAGGCTCGGTAATCTCAGCGATTGGCCAAATTTGAGCCATCTTGGCACTACCTTTCAGAGTGTGCAAAGCTCGTTGGAGTGCGTCGGAGGGTATGGAATAGAGCGGTGCGTCTTGCTCCATACGCCTTATGAAATCTTCAATAGTGACAAGGTGAGATATCGACTCTTGAGAAAAGATCTCTTGCAACACACCATCAAAGTCTGAGTCTTCATCGTCTGCTGCAGCCTCACTAACAGGCTCTTCATTATCTGCAGCTTGAAGTTCTTCGCTTGCTTCTGGCGCGGCAACCATTTCAGGTTCGGCGGAGACTTCAGATTCTTGCGGTGCAGGGGCTGCATCTGCTGCTGAAGTTTTAGCAGTATCAAAGGCAGGCAGTGGATGTGCTAGCTCTTCAGGTAAATTACCCTCTGCCAAGCTATTGGCCCATGCCTCATATTGATTTGTCAGCTCTTTATACGGATTTACCTTACGATTTTCGAAAGCGTTCAGCAGCGTTGGAACAATAGCGATAACAGCATCAATAATATTGAAGACATGTGCCTGGGCTTTAATCGTATGATCGATAATACGATTGAGCATATTTTCAATCGACCAAGCCAACTCTCCAATATCAAAGGCTTCAACCATTCTTCCACTTCCTTTAAGGGTGTGGAATGCGCGTCGAACCACAACCAGCGAATCTTGATCCGTTGGTTTTTGTCTCCATTGAGGGAAGTATTCGCCAAGAGTTTCAAGAACTTCTCCCACTTCTTCGACAAAGATTTCAATAATTTCTTCATCGATATCACTTTCAAATTCTTCTTCGGCTTCACCGGCAACTTCCGCTTGCGCAGGCTCAGCTGCTGCTTGATCTTCAATTGCTACCTCTGGCTCAACGATATCTTGCTGAGGCGTTTCTTGCTCAGCACTAGCAGGCAATTCCGCATGATCTAATTGTTCTTGTTCTATAACCTCTGGTTCGTTTACTGGCGCTGACTCTTGAGCCACAGCGTCATCCCTATGCTGCACGATAGGCTCTGCTTGTTCCGTTTCTGCTACTTGTGTTTGCAGCGTTTCTTGCGACGTTAGCTCAACTGGTGCTTGCTCAACCTCATCCATGGTTTCTTCTTGCACATCAGGTAGCGCTTCATGGCTAACATCAGTATCAACGACAGCCACAGGCATTTGTATTTCGTAACCGAGGCTGGCAACACCTTCCTCGGCAATATCCAACATGTCATCAGAGTCTTCATACATATCTTCCATGAGTCTTTCAAGATAAGCTTCAACACTGACAAAAACGTCGGCAAGTGATTGCTGCGTTTCAAAGCTGGGAGGATTTTCGGAGCCAAGTAAGCGTTCCTGAATAAAATCCGAACATGAAGCAATAATGGCCGCAGGTCTGCGCAGGGGTATCATGTTTAGACCGCCGCGAATCTCGGTCAAAATTGTTCCTACATTTTCAAGATGCTTCTTATCCCAGTTGTAGGAGATATAATCGATGATGGCATCTTTAGAGCGTTGTAAACCAGAAGCACATTCTTTAATAACCGCAGCTTTTGCGCTGTCGATTTCTACTTCTCTCTCATCCACCTGACTCAAGTCATCGTGGCGGCCAGCGGACTTAGCAATAGCTCTTAGGCGATGTTCTATATCAATGATGTTACTCGCCGTTTGCATTAACTCTGCTTCGTCGATGATGTTGGCATCACTGATTTTTTCAAGACGTTCACTTTGCTCGATCATCTGCTTGCGCAAATCACCAATGCCGAGAACAGCCAGAGTATCTGACACACGTTTTACAATGGGCAGAACTTCTTTTAAGTCGGCTGATGAACCGGTACCTGATAAAGAAATATCAAGCACTCTTTTGACATTTGTTAGCTCATCTTGCAAAGCCACAACAACCGAGCGAATAGCTTCGGCATCAGGGGCTTGCAGCATGTCGCTGGAGCCAGCACCAGAATCATCTTGGTTGGCTCCCATCAAGGCGCCATTGAGTTTGTACTTTTGCTTGACCAGGGCAACTTTATCACTGCCATCTTCGGAGCGAGCAACGTAAAAGAGTAAGTTTTTGAGTAAAGACTCTCGGGGAGGGATATCGAAAGCTGCTGGAGCTTTCTCTCCTATAATGCGCAGTTCTCTTGCGATATAGCGCAGTAGACCTCTTACCGCGACGGTGAATTCAACATCGTCTCTTTTCAGAGCATCGACTAAAGCTGCCGATACCTCCCATATAGGAAAGCTTGCAGTACCCTGAGAAATTAATTCCAGGCGAGAAAAAACTTTATCGAGATAGGTGAGGTTCTCTTCAACTTTAATACCACGCAATACGCTAGCAGCGGCAAACTGGTACATCTCACGAAGCTTCTTAAGTACCTGTAAAAGCTTTTGCCGATCTGAGAGCACCGCGTGTTTTTCACCTGTGACCTTGCCAATACTGCTAAGGTCAGGAGAAAAGAGGTTGGTTTCACTGAGGTAACTTTGCTTGCGCACAGCTCTTAAATCGTTAAGCAGCGGCATTACCTGTGCGGGATTATCGTCTTTCTTTGTTTTTACATATTCAATAAAAATAGGAAGTTGTAACAGACCGCGCATCAGTACTTCTTGCGCTTCTGGAATATTGGAGACTTCATTCTCCATGATAGCTTGGGCTGCCTGCTCCATTTCTTCGGCGAGTAAAGCTGCGCCATGGAACTCAACCATTTGCAACGACCCATGAACCTGGTGGATATGCGTTAAGCAAAAGCGAATACGAGTCGAATCTTTGGGGTCTTCGACATAAGCCTCGAGCGCTTGGCGAGCCTCTTTCAAGGTATCAAAGATTTCGCCAGCCACCCAGTCTAAGGCTGCAAAATTGCGCTTATCTCCCATAACGGGTCCCTATATTTATTCTATTGTGCCGTTTTGCGGACATAGACTTGCACGCCTCCAACCGCAATACGAGATATTTCTTTATTCGTCCAATCGACTACTTCGCCTAGACCGCAGATCAGGATGCCACCCGGCTTTAGACGCTCGACAAAAGCATCCATGATCTCATGTCGCAATTCCCGGCGAAAATAAATCAGCAGGTTTTGACAAAAAATCACGTCGAGTTCGATAGAAGGAAATTCGTTTATATTTAATACGTTTGCCTGATTAAAACAGACACGATCAACCACTTCGGGACTAATTTGATAGCGCCCTTTTTCTATGGCTTTGAAGTATCTTTGACGGATGGGAGCATCTACCATTTCTACTTTACGCTTTGGGTAGATACCAGCGCGGGCAATAGCGAGTGCAGCACGACTAATGTCGGAAGCAATAATGCCAAAATATGGTTCTAGCCTAGCTAGCTCGAAGGTTTCGTTCATCACCATCGAAAGGGTATAAGGCTCCTCACCGGAAGAGCAACCTACACTCCATATTTCAAATGAACTATCGAGCTCACTATTATTAATCTTATGCTGCAGGTATTCCTGCACATAATTAACAGATGGCAAATGACGAAAAAAACTGGTCTCTTTGACTACTAGTCGGTCAATAAGTACCGACCATTCCATCATACCGGATACACCGTCGATTACACGGTTGTAATACTGTGTGTAGTCGCTCTGCCCCAGCTCTCGCATACGCATAGAAATCTGCGTTTGCAGAAAAATTCTCTGCGCGTCGCCGAGGCAAATCCCAGCCCTTTCTTCCAGCAGTTTACTCCAAAGATCAAACTGACGATCAGAAAGATCCGGTGCCGCTTGCAATGACCAAATCATAATACGCAACAGCTCCGTCGTTTAAGACGACGTTATGCCCGAGAACTGGTTTGATCGTACATTTCATCCGTGTATGCATCGTCCATCGACAAATCTACAACTTCATCATCGAGGACTTCGATCTTGGCATCGTCATCGTTTATAGACTCTGAATCGGTGTCAACCACATCGAGGTCTTCCATAGAAGCAAACTCTTCTGTTTCAGCGCCACCGTAATGTTCACCTTCATCCAGCTCTTCAGGCAATTTAAATCCTGTTACAGAGTCTCTAAGTTCAACCGCCATATTCGCCAAAGTACCAATCGACTTCGCCGTAGCACTGGTACCGGCTGATGTCTGTGAGGTAATTTCCTGGATCACGTTCATCGTATTGGAAATGTGACCTGCTGATGATGCTTGCTGGCGAGCAGCGTTAGAAATGTTTTGAATCAATTCCGCAAGGTTAGCCGATACCGTCTCAATCTCTTCAAGAGCAACACCCGCATCTTGTGCTAGGCGCGCTCCGCGTACCACCTCAGAGGTGGTTTGTTCCATCGAGATTACCGCATCGTTAGTATCGTTCTGAATTGTTTTAACCAGCGCCTCAATCTGCTTGGTCGCTGTTGCAGAACGTTCCGCCAGCCGCTGAACCTCATCCGCAACAACCGCGAAGCCTCGGCCAGCATCACCAGCCATCGATGCCTGGATCGCCGCGTTAAGTGCCAGAATGTTTGTTTGGTCAGCAATGTCGTTAATCAAACTTACGATATCACCAATCTCCTGGGAAGATTCACCCAGACGTTTAATACGTTTCGATGTTTCCTGGATCTGCTCACGAATAGTATCCATGCCTCGGATAGTATTTTGTACCACTTTTGCGCCGTTGTTTGCGATCGATACCGACCGCTCCGCAACACCAGCTGACTCAGCGGCGTTAGCAGATACCTGGTCAATGGTTACCGCCATTTCATTTACAGCGGCAGATGCTCCAGCAATTTCCTGCGCCTGGTGCTCAGAAGCTTCGGCAAGATGCAGTGCTGTCTGCTGAGTGTCACTGGAGCTTGTCACAACGCGCCCAGATGTTTCGTTAATACGCGAAACCAGAATTCTAAGTTGGTCAATGGTGTAGTTGATAGAGTCAGCGATCGCACCGGTGAAATCCTCGGTTACCGTTGCTGTGGTAGTCAAGTCACCATCTGCCAGGTCAGCAAGTTCGTCAAGCAGACGAAGAATTGCGTTTTGGTTTCTCTCGTTGGTCTCTTCGGTAACTTTCAAGTTGCGGTTGGTTGCTTGGTTGATCAAGACACCGATAGCAGCAAGCAACACAAGTGAAACAAAGCCAAAGCCATAAAGTAAGTTGTTATTGATAGGACGAACGCTTGAAAGGCCTGCAATTTCAGTTGTTAAACCACTTAGTGATTCAAGAAGACGAGGACTTAACTCAAGAATGTCCGTACTCGCAGTACGTGCTGTAAACAGTGCAGGAGACGCTTCGAAAATCTCTTTTACCGAACCACTTACAAATTCAAATAATTCAGAAATTTCACCGAGACTGGCCGCCGCTTCCTGATCGGTAATCTTGGGAATGCTCATCGCCACATCGCCTTGCTTCATACCTTCGAGTACACGACCAAAGACACTAGCATCGATATTAAACTGATCCGCAGACTTATCTGCGTCTTCACCACCCACAAGCATTTTATCCACGTTTCGACCGATACGCTCAGCTAACCATGATTGGTTAGTGGCTACCTGAACTTGCTCAGAAGGTGCTGAGTTCTCCAGCAATATCTCAACAATATTGGTATGCTCTGACTGTAGTTCAGGTAGAGACTCGTTTAGCGTATTAGCTACATCATGAAGGAAGATAATGGTTTCCTTGTTAGTGATGATGCTGTTGGAGTCTTCCTGGATATTTTCCCAAAGGCCACCAAACTCGGCAAAACGCTCAGCTAGTGCAACGCGCGTATGACCATCGCTGGCACTCAGCTCCAGCCATGTTTTATTCATACTCGCAACCAGAGCTTCAAGATCTGTAAATGCTTGCTCATCACCAGCAGTTGCGTCACGCGACAAAGAGATCAACTGGTATGACGATGCACGCAAGTCAGCCACCATGGTTAAATAATTTTGGTCGCGTTGGTTATCACGTACCAGGATCACACCGGTGATCACCATCAGAACGATCATACCCAACAGGCCAAAAATGAACGCTGCCAGTAAAGGTTTGGATTTCGCCCGACTAAACAGGCTTGCTGAATCAGTTTTCATACGACGCTCCCAAGCGATTGTATGTATTAATGCACTATGTTTCCCCAGATAAACTAGGGAGTTACCTCAAGAATGAGACGACTTATCTTGTTTTTATAAAGCAAATGCCTCGAACGGCTTAAGTTCCCGAAGCATTTGTAAAGTTCGGATCTTGCGACAAAGCCTCGATGTCAAAAACACACCAAGCCTCATTGCCAGAATCACGATAAGCTCCTTTTATGTACTGTCTGAGACTCTCAGGCAGCTCTCCGTCAAACCGTCCATAGGTGTCAGCCACAAAATGCTGCATACCAAAAGCCCTATCGACTACTAGGCCGCTATACAAACTTTCTGTTTCCAACACTAATACACGGTGAGATTTCTTTTGAGTACTGATTTGACCACCCACAAAGCGTGCCAAATCAAAAAGAGGTAGTAAACGACCACGCACATTAGCAAGGCCAATAACCCAGGACTGAACGCCGGGTAGACGTGTTGTTGCTGGTACCTCCATCAGCTCTGATACTTGCCCCATTGGCACCACAAAGCGAAAACCCATACATGAGAAACCAACACCACTCCAACGCGGCGCAGCATCTACTTGGGCGGGCAAACCCATCGCAGTTTGACGACTTAAAGACGCCAGGTTTGCAAGAGCTTCAAATGCTGAATTTGCCATAAGCGAAATCTACAGGCCTACTTTTTTCATAATCGCAGAAAGTTCTTTTTCATCTATCGGTTTTGTCAAATACGCTTTAGCGCCTTGACGCATGCCCCACACGCGATCCGTTTCTTGATCCTTAGTGGTAACAATAATGACAGGAATATGCGATGTTTCCGCGCCTTTAGTAAGCTGACGAGTAGCCTGGAAGCCATTTAGTCCAGGCATTACGATATCCATTAGCACAAGATCGGGCTTGTGGGCTTTCGCCGTAGCGACACCCTCTTCACCATTGACCGCTGTGATTACAGAGTGGCCATTCTTTTCCAACATCCCAGTAAGTTTATAAGTTTCCGTAGGTGAGTCATCAACAATGAGCACTTTTGCCATATTTCCTCCAGGACGACGCTCAGAACTTTTTATTTGTTATTAACTTGCTCGCGCAACTTTCACATGTGCTTCAATAGCGCCGAGTAGTTCACCTTTACTAAAAGGTTTAGTTAAATACTGATCCGAACCAACAATCCGCCCTTTCGCTTTGTCAAAGAGTCCATCTTTACTGGATAACATAATTACAGGAGTAGATTTAAACTCACTATTATTTTTAATAAGCGCACATGTCTGATAGCCGTCTAAACGCGGCATCATAATATCGACGAAAATGATATCTGGACGAGTATCAGCAATTTTCGCCAATGCATCGAAGCCGTCAGTCGCTGTGACGACAGTACACCCCACTTTTTTTAGCAATGTTTCGGCGGTACGACGGATAGTTTTACTATCATCGATCACCATCACTTTGAGATGCTCTAAATTTACGTCCATAAACTGACCTTGAGATAATTGTCATGAGAAGAAACACACAGGGTGATTTCTTCCAAGCTATTTTTGGATGATTAACTTTTAACATAGATTCCCAATATAATCCATAACTGCTTGAAAGAAAAAGAAATCCGCTAGCTTTTTGAGCTTAAATTTTAACTTCTGAAAAAGGAACACATACCCTTTATAATTGATCAAAAACAGTGGATTAGCCAACTATTTAGCATTTCCTTTTACAATATTTTTACAACAACGGAGTTTATTTTGCAAAATCCGAACGAAAACACAGCAAAAACAATGCCCATACTTGGGGTAGTCATGGATCCTATCGGGTCTATTAATATTAAAAAAGATACCACATTAGCGCTACTGCAAGCAGCCAATAAAGCAGGCTTTATTATTAAATATATGGAGATGAGCGATCTTTATCTCGATCAAGGCATAGCAAAAGCGGATGTAACGAATTTACTTATTAAAGATGACCCACAATCTCCCTTCGAACTTGGCACACAAGAGAATATTGAGCTTGCGCAAGTTGATGTTATTTTGATGCGCAAAGATCCGCCCTTTGACAATCAGTATATTTACGCGACATATATACTTGAAGCGGCTGAGAGAGCAGGCTGTTTAGTAGTCAATAAACCACAAAGTCTTAGAGACTGTAATGAGAAAGTATTTGCTACTGAATTCCCTCAATGTTGTCCACCGGTTCTCATTAGTCGCAAAGAATCCCAACTAAAGGAGTTTCATAATCAGCATAAAGATGTGATATTCAAACCCCTTGACGGTATGGGTGGCAGCGGAATCTTCAGATGTAAGGAAGATGATCCAAATGTTAGCGTTATTATCGAGACGCTTACGGAACATGAGTCAGGTTTTATCATGGCACAGAAGTTTATTCCTGAAATATCTAATGGCGATAAACGTGTGCTGGTCGTTAACGGTAAAGCTATACCTTATGCACTTGCACGTATCCCCGCAGAAGGTGAAACTCGTGGTAACCTCGCAGCTGGCGGAAGCGGTGTGGCACAACCTCTTAGTGAGAGAGATCATTGGATTGTTAACCAAATCGCTCCGACACTACTTGAAAAAGGCTTATTATTTGTTGGCTTAGATATTATTGGGGATTATCTGACTGAAATTAATGTCACCAGTCCCACCTGTGTACGCGAAATAGACAGCGCATACGATACCAACATAGGCGATGTGTTCATTAAGGCCATCGTGGAACGTCTGGATAAATAACATTTACTATGAGTACAGCAACAGCGGATATCGGCAGTGGTGATCGCCTCAGTTTCACTATTTTTATTGCGGCGGCTTGCCATGCGCTGATTATTTTCGGCATTACTTTTAGCCTGGATACTGGCACAAAAGTAGCGCCGACATTGAATATCACATTGGCGACGCACGCCTCTAAGATACCACCGAAGAAGGCGGATTTTTTAGCGCAGCACGATCAGCAAGCAAGTGGCACTTCTAGTGAAGTGAAAGAGTTAACAGTTAAGGATCAGGCGCAGCTCAACGACGTCAAGATACGGGATATCAATCCGGCACCGTCACAAAAAGCTACTCAGAAGAAGGAAGTTGAAACTCAAATAATCACCACTCAAAATCGATCAAATCAAAAAATCTCTTTGCAAGAAAAGTTGGATCAAAAAAATGAGTCCAGTGAAGAGCGTATCGGTGAAAACCTAGACGCGCCTTTAATAGATCCTGAGTTTGCCAGTTTGCAAGCGAAACTCGATAGACTTAAACAGGATCTTGCCCGTCAGCCGAGAATTCGCCGTTTAACTTCTGTCTCGACAAAAGCCTCTTATGATGCACGTTACCTAAACGACTGGGCCCAAAAAGTTGAGTTAGTTGGCAATAAGAACTTCCCTGAAGCGGCCTTGCGAGAAGAAATATTTGGCAGTTTACGCATGTCGGTCATGATTCTACCCAATGGCACCGTAGAAAATATCGAAATCTTGCAGTCATCAGGGCATACAATATTAGATGAGGCCGCCACTCAGATTGTTAAATTAGCTTCGCCATTTCAACCTTTTCCAAGAGAAATAAAACAGAGCACGGATAAACTGGAAATTATTAGAACATGGCGATTTGAGATAACCGGTTTAAAAACTACCCAATAGAATCGTGTCGTTAAGGCCTATAGAAGCGATTAAATCATCGATGGTAGGCCCTAAATTGTCACTCATTGATTTTTTTGGTCAGAAGGACAGAGACATTAATCAGCTAAAGTGTTTTCTTAGCTTGACCATAAGCTAAAAACCTTGTTTATTGATTACCTTCATATTTGCTAAAAATCTCATCGTAGAGTCACGTAAGTAGCGTTAATAGAAAGACTCATAATAGAGTATTATAAAAACTCTCATAGCTAGGTATCAGCATAATGGAACATTCAGATCAGCTACCGCAAATCAATTTGCGCGATCACTTTCTGATTGCAATGCCTGCACTCAAGCATTCGATATTCTCAGATTCTATTACCTATATTTGTGACCACAGTGCCCAAGGCGCGATGGGCATTGTTTTGAACCAACCGATGGATATTTATCTTAACGAGGTTTTCGATCAATTATCTCTTGAGTATAGAGATTCAGCCTATACAACACCTGTTCTCGCAGGAGGTCCAGTCAATAGACAACAGGGGTTTGTGCTACACAGAAATGAGGGCAATTGGGATTCCACGCTAAAAATAACTGATGAAATTTGCTTAACTGCATCGCGAGATATTGTTAATGCGCTGGCTGCGGATGAAGGACCGGACGGAGCACAATTCGCCCTCGGTTACGCAGGTTGGAGTGCGGGCCAGTTGGAAGATGAAATATCTGAAAATAGCTGGCTGACCATACCTGCAAATAACCGCATTATTTTTGACATCCCCGCTATAAAAAGGCGTGATGCCATTGCTGACCAATTAGGTATAGATTTAAACCTTATTTCTGATGATGCAGGACACGCATAGTTTTTATGAGCAAGCATGCCCTTGCCTTTGATTTCGGCACAAAAAGTATCGGTGTCGCGCAGACAAACTTAGATACCCTTAGCATTACTTCTATCTGTTCTGAGCTTCCTCCACTAAAAGCACAGGAGGGCATTCCTAACTGGCAACAGCTCGAATCACTTCTCGAGCAATGGCAACCTCATATAATAATTGTAGGCCTACCGGTAAAGATGGATGGCTCCGACATGGAAATTACCCGGAGAGCACGTAAATTCGGCAATAGAATCCATGGCAGGTTTGGTTATCAAGTGGCTTTTATCGATGAAACCTTATCAACAAAATCAGCAAAGAATGAAGCCTATGAAAGAGGCCACCGGGGCAATTTCGCCAAAGCTCCTGTAGATTCTATTGCTGCACGCCTAATTCTCGAAAGCTGGCTAGCTGCACAATAAGATAAAATCACCAAAAGTCTGCACAGGCGAAAAAGAGCGTAAGTTTTTAACCTAGGATCTTTTAACACTAATTAAATCATACCTGCTGGCAAGCATTTTTCCGTACAGCTAAGCAACACAAACGCGGTTTAGTGATTCTCGGCAATTGCTCCTCGGCTCTGGCTACCTCGACAAATGCTCCTGCTTTGTTCTAATACGCTACGTCCTTGCAGCTATGCTTCGCCCTACCTCACATATCCTTATGTCCGTGCATTGCTCTAATTACCTGTATCCATACAGGCATAAATAAGTGCGTGTTAACAGACCCTAGACATTGACTCTATTCAAATGGCAGTGTGTGAACCCAAATACAAGCTCTGACACCAATAAAAACACTTATGAAGTATTTATATCACTGGTTGTATTTTATCCGGAGTGTCAATTATGTATTCAGGTAGATTCCCGCAAAATGGCAACGCGCCTGCTTATGCTCAGGTGGGAGCGGGACAAGCCCCAACAAATGCAGGATGGGTTGCTGGTATGCCACAATATCAAGCGGCAATACCAGCCCCTCCAACCATGCTTAATACTGGGCATCCTAATAGCTTTGCTAGTCTTACTCAGAATGCTCATCCAAATACTTTACATATGCCAATGAACCCTGCGGCACACACACAGCCATCGGCAACTCCGGGGTATGCACAACAATATACACACACATCGGCACTACCAGGGTACGTGCCAACAACTGTGCCACAGCAGCATACACAAATAGCGGCACCACCAACGTATGCCACAACAACTGCGCCAGCACAACTTACACATACATCGGTACCACCAGCATATACAACGACACCTGTGCACCCACAACATACACAAATGTATATGCCTCCGCCGGCTGCTTCGCCATATGCTCATGCTCCGGCGCAACCATCATATACGCCAGTGCCAACACCCCCAGCCCATCATGTTTACGCACAATCAACGTATATGCCGACACCTGCTCCACAACAATACCCACAACCACAGGTAGCAACGCAGCATATGCCGTCACATGTATTACCTCACAATATGCAACCCTATGTGGCACAGCCCCCTAGGCCTGCACATACACAATTGTCAAATATACAAGTACAGGCTCCACACGCGCACTCTGCGATTTCTAATACCGCGATATCAGGCTTAAAGCCTGCAACTGAAAATAGCGGATCATATTGGGATAAATCAAACGGTATGTTGGCAGATATAAGTTCGATCAAACCACAACAAGATGCCGTTCAAGAGCTCACCCCTGAAGATAAACGATTCAATGAGCTAGATGAGAAATTAACGCGCCTAGATATTAACTACATCGCATATACGAGAAAACTCAATAGAATTTTAGAAGCGTACATAGATGGTAAAGCAGATGATAAGCAAACACTTGAAGCTAAAAAACGGCTTATCGGTGAAATGGAAGATGATATAAAAAAATATAACGAATTTTCAAAAATGGGATATGACGTGCTTCAGTTAGGCAAAGCTCTCAGGCAACAGAATAGAGACCACTTAACATCTAGTGATGATAATACCGATTCTGCTATCGACTCTAGAAAACAACTTTTTGATAGCTTCGGCAATAACAGTAAAACGGAGCAACTAGAAGTTGAAAAACATATATTAGCCTTGGAGCAAGGCAAAATAACAAGGCCTCCAAAAACAGAAGAAGATATTGAGCTTGATGCGGCTATAAAAGCTATGGAGCAGATTAAAGTTTCAGCTGAGCCAAAAACAGCGGAAGAAGTTGAACTTGATAAAGCTATAAAAGCTATGGAGAAGCAGATGTCAACAAGCCAATAAAAAGTAAACCCAAAACCAAGTTAGAGACCTTGCGCTCTAGGCTCAATTGAGCCTAGAGTCTGTTGATACTAATCTAATTTCAGCCTGGGTTCAGTTGTTAAAAGCGATTGGTATTAGCATCTTCCTGAATAGCCAATTCATCTGCTGCATTCGATAAGTATTCTGCATCAGTTTCAGAAGCCAGTTTGATCATCAAGCGCAGATCATTAGGCGAATCCGCATGTGCCAGAGCATCCTCATACGTAATTTCACCAGCATCATAGAGTTCGTATAGAGCCTGATCAAAAGTCTGCATACCTAATTCATTAGAACGCTTCATTAACTCTTTTAATTCATGCACTTCACCTTTACGAATAATATCTGAAGCTAACGGAGTATTAAGCATCACTTCCAAACAGGCTCTTCGACCATTGCCGTCTGGCGTTGGTATCAACTGCTGCGCCACAATCGCTTTAAGGTTAAGAGACAAATCCATCCATAACTGCTGATGGCGGTCAGCAGGGAAGAAGTGAATAATTCTATCCAAGGCCTGGTTGGCATTATTGGCGTGCAAAGTACATAAACATAGATGTCCGGTTTCAGCAAAAGCAATCGCATGATCCATGGTTTCTCGCGAGCGAACCTCACCAATCAAAATAACATCGGGGGCTTGCCGTAGAGTATTTTTAAGGGCTATTTCAAAAGAATCTGTATCTATACCCACCTCGCGCTGGGTAATAACGCAGCCCTGGTGTTGGTGAATAAATTCAATTGGATCTTCAATAGAAATAATGTGGCCTTTGGAATTGCGGTTGCGGTGGCCAATCATAGACGCTAGAGATGTGGACTTACCGGTACCCGTTGCCCCCACAAAGATCACTAGGCCCCGTTTGGTCATAGCCAACTCTTTGATAATTTCTGGCAAACCCAGGTCATCAACACGTGGAATTTTAGTCTCAATTCTACGCATGACCACACCGACAAGATTACGCTGAAAAAAAGCACTAGCACGGAAACGGCCAATACCGCGCGCACTTACTGCGAAGTTTAATTCTTTATTTGCCATGAACTCCTTGCGCTGTTTTTCACTCATCACACTCAAGCACATTTCACGCGTCTTTTCTGGCGACAGCGGCGTCGTTGTTACCGGGACAATTTTTCCGTGTAACTTGATGGAAGGTGGTACACCGGCAGTAATAAATAAGTCAGACGCGCCTTTTTCCACCATAAGTGTCAACAGTCGGTCAATATCCATGGTATCTCCTCAGCTTTAGCCACCTAGAACTCAATATGCAATTCTACTTAGGCGGCAATAAATAAAATATTCAACAAGCCCCAGTACAAAAAATCTAAAAGTTCTCTGGGATTTTGGCTTTCTCTTTTGCCACATCACGGGTCACGATGCGTCTTTCAACCATATCGGACAAACACTGATCCATAGTCTGCATACCCACGGCACCACCAGTCTGAATGGCCGAGTACATTTGCGCCACTTTATCTTCACGGATGAGGTTACGAATCGCTGGGGTTCCGCGCATAATTTCGTGCGCAGCCACACGACCGCCACCATTTTTCTTCAGCAACGTTTGAGAAATTACCGCTTCTAAAGATTCCGACAACATAGAACGCACCATAGATTTTTCATTAGCAGGGAATACGTCCACAACCCGGTCGATGGTTTTCGCAGCAGAGGTAGTATGCAGGGTACCAAATACCAAGTGCCCCGTTTCTGCAGCGGTAAGAGCAAGACGAATCGTTTCCAAATCTCGCATCTCACCTACGAGAATGATATCCGGGTCTTCCCGCAGAGCTGATCGCAAAGCTTCGGCGAAGCCGTGAGTATCTTTATGTACCTCACGTTGATTGATTAGGCACTTTTTACTCTCGTGAACAAATTCTATGGGATCCTCAATGGTTAACACATGGTGATACTTATTTTCATTGATAAAATCAATCATGGCAGCCAAGGTAGTGGACTTGCCTGAACCAGTAGGCCCGGTGACGAGAACAAGACCTCGAGGCACGGAAGATACATCGCGAAATACCTGCCCCATACCCAGCTCCTCCATGGTCAAAACCTTTGATGGAATGGTACGAAACACAGCGCCAGAACCGCGGTTTTGGTTGAACGCGTTTACCCGGAAACGCGCAACACCTGGCACCTCAAACGAAAAGTCTGTTTCAAGATATTCTTCGTAGTCTTTTCTTTGCTTGTCGTTCATGATGTCATAAATCAAACCATGAACCTGTTTGTGTTCCATCGGTGGCAAATTAATACGACGTACGTCACCATCAACACGGATCATCGGTGGCAAGCCAGCAGACAAGTGCAAATCTGACGCCCCTTGTTTAGCAGAAAATGCCAACAACTCAGTTATATCCATAGAAATTTAGCCTTTACCAAGGTTTTGTTTGAATTTAGCCAAAACGGCCTTAAATAAATTAGCCCACTACAGGCCATTAAAAATAGTGTAGATGATCTTACCGCAGCGCTGGCAATTCCACTATCCTAAAACTTCCAAGTGTTAGAGCCAGCTCAAACTTTGATTGCTAATCTATTATGCTGGGCCATGTTCACACTAATTTAACCACAAAGCGGGAAATCTATGCCTTCTATTGCTGACAGACTTGAGACAGTTCGAGACAGAATTTGTCAGGCAACTCATGAAAATCATCGCTCAGACAGCGATATTCTGTTGTTGGCGGTGAGTAAAAAACACCCAGCCAGTGCCATTGCCGCTGCCCATGCCGTTGGTCAAAATCATTTTGGTGAGAATTATCTACAAGAAGCTTTAGATAAAATAGAATCATTATCCATGCCAGAACTTATATGGCATTTTATAGGGCCAATTCAGTCCAATAAAACACGTGCTATTGCCGAAAACTTTCACTGGGTTCATACCGTCGACAGGTTGAAAATTGCCCAAAGGTTGTCCAACCAGAGACCGGCGGCGCTGGCGCCCATCAACCTTTGCATCCAAGTCAACATTGATAATGAGTTAAGTAAGTCTGGCGTTACCATCGAAGAAGTTGAAGAACTGGCTGTCGCTATAGAAAACTTGCCCAACATCAAGCTGCGTGGACTTATGGCAATACCTCGGCCAAATACTGGTGATATTAACGAAGGTAGCAACGCGTTTAAAAAAATGTACGATCTTTTTAACCAGCTCAAATCAAACAATCTATTTTCTAACTTCGACACTTTGTCCATGGGAATGTCAGCAGACTTAGAAATGGCAATAGCCAATGGCTCTACAATCGTTAGAATTGGAACAGATATTTTCGGCCCGCGAGAAAAATAAATAATAGATATTTTTACCGATCTTAATTACTTTTAAACCTAGAGGTGATTAATTATTTCATTTAGTCAGACTCTCATTTAAAAAATTAGTTATTAGATTTCTTGCGTGCCTTATTATTTTATCACAAGGCACGCGCTTCACTCTGTTGGCGTACCTTTATATAACCCCCCCTTTTGTAGTCATCTATAATCTCTGCCTACTTCTAAATATCTATATTTACGACAAAAAATTTCCGCTTTATATACGGATATGGATTCACGGACGCATTTCTATGACTGACGCAACTAAGTATACCCAAGAACATCGTCTAGTAAGTATGTCAGATATAAGCCTTGGCAATGACACTCTGCTTATTACTCATTTTTCAGGTACTGAACATATTTCTCAGTTGTTTCAATTTGAAGTTACATTCCTTTCTGCAAACCTTGATATACAACCAGAACAAATTGTTGGTAAAGACGTTACCATCACTATTAATAGCAGCACTAAGCGCTATTTCCACAGCTATATTAACCGCTTTGTTTTTGGTGAAATTGTTGCAGATGATTTGCGTGAATATAAAATTACTCTTGTGCCTTGGTTATGGTTTTTATCACAAACAAACAACCACCGAATTTTCCAAAATAAGAATACCCAAGAGATTGTGAGCCAGGTTCTTCAAGATCTTGGGTTTAGCGATTTTGAATTTCGTGCAGCGGGAGGCTCACCCCGAGAATATTGTATTCAACATAATGAAAGTGATTTAAATTTTATCACACGCCTGTTAGCTGAAGACGGTATTAATTATTTTTTTCAACATGAGCAGGGCAAACACAAACTTATTTTTGTCGACCCACAGTACTCTCATGAAATGTGCCCTGAGAGTGATTTGGAATATTCTCACGGTAGTAACCCCAACGCTCAAATTTCTGGTTGGCAACACAAGCACCACTTCAAAAAAGGGGCTTGGGCACTCAATGATTACGACTTTAAAACCCCAGATAAAAATCTTAACTCACACATTAGTACCCTAAGTAAATACCAGAATAACGCCAGTTACGAGCACTATGAATATCCCGGTTTATATGGCAGCAACCTTGGCCGCACTCTAGTGAAAATGCGCATGGAAGCGGAAGAATCTGAACGTCATTGTGTTAACGCCCAAAGTGACTACACCAGCCTCTATGCCGGTGGCCGCTTTAACCTGGCAAAGCACACAACGGCAAGCGAAAAAGGCCATTATATTTTAACTGAAGTTACCCACACCGCCACCGATACTACTTATCTAAACAACGATGAAGGCAAACTGGGGTATTGCAACAGTTTTGCTTGTGTTCCAGACAGTGTTCCTATACGCCCTAGATTACAACAACGTCCGCTAATGCGAGGCCCACAAACTGCGGTTGTAGTCGGCCCGGCCGGTGAAGAAATCTATGTCGACGAATACGGCCGCATTAAAGTCCAATTTATCTGGGATAGAGAAGGGCAAAAAAACGAGCACAGTACCTGTTTTCTCAGAGTGGCGCAAACTTGGGCGGGCAATAAATGGGGGGCTTCATTTATCCCACGTATCGGCCATGAAGTAGTGGTGGATTTCTACGATGGTGATCCCGATCGCCCTTTTGTTAGCGGCTCGGTTTATAACGGCAAAAATAAACCGCCATACACTATGAAGACCGTGAGCGGTATCAAGTCACACTCCACTAAGGGAGGCTCGGGTAAGAATTACAATGAACTTCGCTTCGATGACAAAAAAGGATCGGAGCAAATTTATGTCCATGCCGAAAAAGACCAAGATATCGTCGTGGAAAATGATAAACGCGAGCATGTATTTAAGGACAGGCACAAAACCGTTGAACAAGACCAATACGAAATTACCAAGCGCGACCATCACACGGTTATCGGCAAAGACAGGCTTGAAGAAGTACAAAACTCCAGCTTTTTACGCATAGCAAGAGATTATGTTGCCAAAATAGGACAAAACGTGATGCGTATTGTCGGCGGCGGTGAAATGCATAAAATCATGGGATCTCGCACCCGCGAGGTAATGGGTTCTGAAGGCATTGATATCAAAAAATCTCGCTCCGTTAAAGTGGGCAAGGAGCTGTTTCACAAAGGCCCCACCATGGTCTATCAGGGAGAAAAAGAACTCACGATTAAAGGCCCTGGTGGCTTTATTAAAATTGATTCCAGCGGCGTTACCATCGTCGGTAAAAAAGTCAAAATTAATGAAGGTGGCAGTGCTGGAGTTGCCGAAATTGTTGCCGCATCCGACCCTAACGAAGCGGAAAAACCCCGGGTTGCCGACATTGCTATTGATGGTCGCCACTAAGAAAAATTAAGGAAAATAGGGCGGGCAGAACAATAATGACAACCAATTCAGATACGGGCTCAAAGCTTGAGTATAGTGATGGTTTGCAGTTTTATATATTCGAGGAGCTAGAGTCCCTTGTAAAAAATGGCCAGCTGTACACGATTATTGATGCAATCACCCACAACGATGTAGCAGGCTTTGCTGCTGAATTAATAGATGAAGGCTTAGCAAGCACCTTACCCGAAATCGGAGCATCAGAATTCACATCAAATGATGCCATACCCTATATTGTAAAAATTTCACCGCGTTTTTGGCGGTTTATAACTCGCGAAATTTGGCCACCATCTAAAAATGCAGAAACACCTGAAGAAAGTTTACCCAGCTGGGGTATTTTTTTTGAGCTTGCGGATAATAGTTTAGCTTTTTCCTCACTGGTTAAACATTGGCGACGCTGGTATTTTGTCGACTTACCCAATAACCAACAGCCAACACCACAACAAAAAGCCGAAACCCCACATACCCGTGCGGTATTTCGCTTTTTTGATCCGCGTTTAATTAGCGCCTTTCTCGATGTTGCAACAGTCTCAGAAAAAATAACGTTTTTTGGCCCAACAGCACGAATATTTTTACCCCAAGGCGACGGCTCTGCAAATATTTATCAAGCACCAGAAATAACGCCTGAAACCAGCAATATTCGCCCATTAAATATCAGCGAAAAAACGCCTTTTATTATGCGTCCCGAGCATATGCAGGCTTTGGAACTTAGGCGTTTAGAACAGAGAATTCCTGTCTTTCGCGAATATTTAGAAAAACACTTCGAAGTCGAGTTTCAACGTTGGAATATTGAAGATAGAGAGCTATTTATTCAGAGCGGCTTACGCAAGGCCAGCGATTATGGCTTTTTATCCGAACGTTCCGCCGCCGGTTGGTTATCTCTACAACTGTTATACGGCTTTGACTTTGCCAGCAGCCAACCCTGGGCTATGAATATTTTAAAAGACCCACGCCACACAGTAGGCAATGAAGACCACGCCGATCGTTTAATTAACGCAGGCTTTGACAATTACCAGCGCATACAAGCACAGCAAGTACAAGAGGGAGCAAAATCATGAGCCAGGAAGAGCATTCATTAGGTGGCGGTAGTTCGTCAAATATCATCGACGATGCCAAAGAAGATCTCGATAACTTCCCTACCGCCAATATTTACGATGGCGGCTGTGCAGAATGTGCCTGTGAAATTCCTATTGAACTGAAGTATGAAAAAGATGATGCCCCCGTTCCCGATGCCGAGTTTGTTGTTAAGTGGGGAGAACAAGAAGAAGGGGAAGAGGGCGAAATCATTGTCACGCCTAAAACCGACGCCCAAAAAGCTGCACCTGAAATTAAAGGGGTGGTGGATACAAATGGTTTAGCACGCGTTAAAAACAGCCCCTGTGGCAGTTATGTTGTGCTCTTTGGCGAAGGTTCTGATGCCTTAAAGGTAGAATCTCTAGATGAAAAGTCCGATCTTTATCTCGCCATTGAAGACGCATCCGCAAAAGCAGGGGTTGGCTCACTGACACCCACAGGCCGTGGTCAATTGATGTGGTGGCTGGTGTATTGGACAAAGCAAAAAGCAGCGAAATACAAAATCGAGCAAATTAGACATAAGAATATTTCTGATAAAACAGAAATTACCGCTTTTGTTGAAAAGCACGGTAAAGCCTTATGGACAGATAACAATGGACAAGTCGATCAACGAGCTAAGAGCGAAGTTTTACAAGAGCTGCGCAATGATTCTTTAGCCGATATTGCCACAGATAACTGGAACCCTTTTAGCAGTGATGGCGCGCTTGTACGCTTAGAACAAGAATTAAATAACCGCCTAGACCATATTAACTACCCCGATGACCCCGCTGCCAATAAAGTGGCCAAAGAGCTGGAAACAACTCTGGTTAATGGCATTAAAATCCCTGACTCAAGATTTTATAAAATACTACAAAATATTGGCCAAGCGGAACGTGTGGCAGCACAGCTCTTCGACCCTGATGCCGACGACGGCTGGGATGTATTTTTACTGGTGGCTGAAGCCATTTTAGGTTTTATACCTGTTGTTGGCGATATTATTGATGTGATTGACATTATTAGATGGGTCTGTCAATTTTTAGGTGACGATGGTGAAACGCCTACTACGTGGGATTATATCGAACTGGGGGCACTGTCACTGGGGTTTATTCCGGTTGCTGGTTTTTTTCTAAAAAAAGCCTTTGCTCCTATTGCACGCTTTTTTGCCGGTATTCGCGGCGCGTCGAAAGCCAGCGGCAAAGCCAGCGATTTATTGCAAGAAACCATAAAGGTTCTAAGAAATGTCGCCAATGGCAATCTTGTAAAATGGATTCGCAAAAAACAACAGGAGGTGAAACATCATGTCGATTTCCTAAAAGAAAAAATGGTCAAGATGTGCGAAAGCGTTATTGCTGCACTGAAAGAATATATTGATAAGTTATGGTTTAGGAGTCGCTTTGCTGAAAAAATCTTGACAGCGTTTAAGACGTTTAAAGATAAAGTGGAAGAATATCTCGATCTTTTTTTTGAAATGATTGACGAATTAGTAAAAACCTTTATTAAAAAAATCGCCAATCGTTTTACCGCAACCACTGTTGCCAAAAATTCGAAAGAGACCACCGTCTTTAAATTGGGACGCCGCCAAGCCGATGGTTCAGGAGGACTTGCCAAAAAAGGACATGGCAAACCCAAGGGGCCGTGTCCTAAAGCGGGGCAATTAGCGACTATGGGAACCTTAGTAGCGGCGTCGAGTTTAGCAGGGCCGTCGTCGAATCCTGCGGAGGAAAGCAACCCGGTCAATATGATCCTCGGCCAACCCTTTATTAACCAAGTAGATATTAGCGCAGGCCACTTTACTTTAGAGCGCACCTGGACACCGGGCCAGGGGGGCGGTTTATTTGGCCCGCACTGGAGCACACCCCTGTCTAATTTTGTCGAAATTGGCCCTGAAGGCGCCATTTTCCAAACGGCCATGGGCCGCAAAATCCCCTTCGATGTACCCTTTGACGGCGCCGTCTGCGTCAATATTCACGATAATAACTATAAGCTAATGGCCTACGGCAACGGCTACGCCATTGAAGATGCCAATAACTTATTATGGATTTACCAATGGCACGACGGCATGGTAAGGCGACTGTCTGCCGTGCGCGATAGCAACGGCCAGGGTTTTGATATTGCCTATGCCCCCGACACCGAGGCCCCCATCGGCTTAAAGCCCACCCAGATTACCCTTACCAATGGCGATATCTACGACCTTGAAGTACAGGGGGGCCGTTTACAGCGGGTGCACCATCGCGCCAGCGGCATTATCGAGGCCGAGTTTGACTATAACGAGCAGGGCTTATTAATCGGTGCCAGCGATGCGGCGGGCTATCGCATGGGCTATGCCTACGACAGCAAACGCCGTGTAGTGGGCTTGGATTATAACGGCGAGCACTGCACCGCCTATGAATACGACAATCAAAACCGCGTGATTGGCGTGGCCACCGATACCGATTACTACCACGATCGCTTTGACTATGGCCAGCCCAATAGTGAGGGTGTAAGAGCCGTTAGTTTTATAAATACCTTAGGCGAGCGCAAAAGCCTGCATATTGATAGCGAAGATCAGGTTATTGCGGTTATCGAACCCCAAGGGCGAGTCAACAAATACCACTACAATCAAGACGGCGATGTGGTTCGTGTTATTACCCCGCAAAAGAGCGAGTTTAACTATCAATGGGACACATTGAGCAACCTTTTAGCCATCACCTACCCCGACGGCAGTACGGAAGCATTCGAACGCGATAAACGCGGTCGCCTGCTCAGCTATACCGACCAAGGCGGCGCCCAATGGCAATACGAAAGGGACGACAAGGGCAATATTATTGCCGAACATTCCCCCGATGGCCGCTGTTGGCGCTACCAACTTAACGAACGCGGCCAAGCGACTAGAATTTATCAGCCCGACGGCTCCATCGTTACCCTGGCCTATAATGCCCAACAACGCTTATCCCAGTGGACCGACGCTCTCGGCGCTACCACCACCTTTACCTACAATAGCCACGGCCAGTTAAGCACCCGCACCTACCCCGATGGCACCGCCACCCATTTTCAATATGACACCATGGGCCGTATCACCGCCGCCACCCTCGCCAATGGCAGCTCATTACAGTGGCGCTGGTCGGCGCGAGGGGATCTTATTGAAGCCATCGACGGAGAAGGTAAAAAAACACAGCGACAATATGGCCCTTATGGTTTACTACAAGCCGTCACTGACCCCAGCGGCGGCACGGTTCATTTTGAATATGATCAACTGCTGCGTTTAACGGATGTCATTAACGAAAATAATGAACGCTATCGCTATGACTATGACGCCAGTGGCAGCGTCACCAAAGAGACGGACTTTTCCGGGCGGCAACTCTTATATCGCTACAATAACGCAGGACAGCTTATTGAAAAAACAGCAGGCGATGGCGTAAAAACTCACTATCACTATAATGTGATGGGACAGCCTATTCGCCAGGAATTATTTGATAGGGGCGAACAGAAAGCGCCAACACTGACTCGCTTTGCATACGATAAACGCGGGCACATCACCGCCGCACAAAATCGCGATGCCACGATTGAATTTGAGCGCGATGAGCTGGGACGCATTGTCAGCGAAAGTATTAACGGGCGCATAATTGAATCCAATTACAACGCCTTAGGTGAATTGGCCTCGAAAAACTTTGATGGCCGCCTTGCTCATTATCATTACGACGCCAATGGTTTACTTAACACCTTAACTATCGGCAAACACGCGCCCTTACAGTTTGAGCGGGACTTAATGGGCCGCGAACGCAGCCGCCGTTCTGGCGCAGGTTTTATCGAACAACGCCAATGGAGCCAGATAGGCCAACTTAAAACCCAAATCGCAGGCAAAGACAGCGAGCTGTTTAATACACAGCACTATGGTTTTCAGCATCAAGATATCCCCACCCGCACCCAAGGGGATATAGGCGCAGCGCGCAGCTATCACTACGATAAAGCCTTTAATCCCACCGTGATTAACGACGCCCGCTCCGGCAGTACTCATTACCACTATAACGCCAACAACCAAATTACAAAGGTCGACTACCAGCAACAACACCAGCAAGCAGGATTAATCCAAGAACGCTTTCACTACGACAAGACCAAAAATATTGTCAGTGTAGAGCAGCAGGACAAAGGCACCTCCCTCTCCCTGCTGCAAGACGCGCCGGTGCACAACACACACAACAGTATCAAACGCACCGCCGGCGGCCGCATCCAACGCCGAGGCGACACCACCTACGCCTACGACGCCCAGGGTCGCATGATCGGCAAACGTGTAGATAAAAACGGCTTTCGCCCACAAAAATGGAGCTATCAATGGAACGGCGAAGACCAATTAACACGAGTAACAACGCCAGATAATGCCACCTGGGAATATCAGTACGATCCCTTTGGCAGGCGCATTGGTAAAAGTTGTATTCAAGCAGGAACAAAACATCAGCGCCATAAAACCTATGAACAAGTGAACTACTTATGGTCGGGTAACCTGTTAAGTGAAGAGCGACGAATATATGCGGATGGCACGGAGCAAACGGTTGCTTACCATTACGAGCAGGATAGTTTTGTACCGATAGCGCAAGAGGTGGATGGTGAGCTGAGTTATATTGTTACCGATCATTTAGGTACGCCAAAGGAACTCATATCCGAAGAAGGAGAAGTGCGTTGGTATACGCGCCATCAGCTTTGGGGGAGAACCGTACAATTAAAAACCCACTCGAATAACGCTGCGAATGATGACTGTCACCTGCGTTTTCAAGGGCAGTTAGAGGATGAGGAAAGCGGGCTTTACTATAATCGGTTTCGTTATTATGATCCTGAATCTGGGGATTATTTAAGTCAAGATCCGATTGGGTTGAAAGGTGGATTAAGGCCGAATGGATATGTAGAAACGCCTACTACTTGGATTGATCCTTTTGGGTTGAGTCAGGATAAATCAAAGCCGTGTAAGGAAGTTGCAAAGAAAGTACCGAACCCAGGGGGGCGTTTAGGAAAGCAGAGCACCAGGCAGCATATTGATGAAGTTGCCACTGAAATGGAGAAGAGAGGCTTTACAATAACCGATGGAGGGAATCGTCTACCTGAAGAATATCTGCCGGGGCCAGGCGGTGGCAGAAAAGGCTCGTCATTCCCAGACATAACGGCAACCAAGAATGGACGCACTGTACGAGTTAACACTGTAGACACTCGAGCTGATGGATTAACTCCCTCCACTCGAGAAGCGAGAAATGCAGCAAGAATCCGCTCGCAAACACCTGGCGATCATCTTTTATTAATCCCTAAACCGTGATGAATGAATATGGCTAAGAAGCAATTTTCTTTTTTTTCTACTAAAAGTGATCTATTGAGTGCATTGTATTTGGCTGCGGAGAAAGCAAAATTTAATTTTGCTTGCCTTGCAGACGGGTCCAATGTACCAGATGTTTATCAGGCAGCAACTGAACTGGATGATTTGTCGATTGGCACATATGGGAATCAGAGTAATGATAAGTTGTATTTGTTTATTGAGCCAGAATCAAATCCGATAGCTAGGCAAGTTGAGCAAAGGAACGGAGGCTTTAAAAGTTTTTTTGATCAACTATCTCACCCAGCAAGTGTTGCTTTTCGGCCTGGTGGATTAATAAATAGTTCTAATTGTATTATCGCTGGCCAGATTGGTACTACTACTGACGAGGGTTGGTCAAATAGCCTTTATAAAATTCTTTTTTCTAGCTTCAAGAAACGATTCACGAAAATAAAGTCTTTCTATGTTGGGCCTGAAGCTGAAAAAAAATTAGACGAAGGATGGAGGTTAACTACTAACATAAAATCGCCAGAGGATTATGACTTAAAGCGTTAGATAGAGTGCACGCGTGCCTATGAATACGACAATCAAAACTGTAGTGGTCTACTATATCCGAACAAGGGGAAGTCCGATGGCATACACGCCATCAGCTTTGAGAGAAAACTGTACAAGTAAAAACCTGAATGTAAAAATTAATTATTCTGGAGGTTATCAAACTGTTGAGTTATCCACTAGATTAACTCAAAGAGTTGAGAAATAGTTATGAACACTTTTCTTCATCGGAGGTATTTCAAATGATAAACTTAAACACTCTGTCCAGCATAAAGATTTTTGGCATTGGTGTATCTGATAGCACCATTATAGAAATAGAGGAAAGGCTGTCATTAAAACTTCCTAGTGAATATATTAAATTATTAAAACAAGCAGATGGTTTTTTCTTAGATAATGGGATAACAGTTTATTCATCTAAAGATATTTGTGAGCGTAATGAAACTTTTGAGGTTCAAGATTACGCTCCCGGACACCTTGCCATTGGCGATGATAGTGGCGGTTTATCTATTCTTATCAACCTTGAAAACGAAAAAATCTTTAGTGTCGATCAAGGCAGTATGGATGTTGACGATATGACTTTAATTGGCAATAGTTTAAGTAATTGGCTTTTAAATGGATGTAAGTTGTAACAATTGAAAAGAAGTGATAAATGACTAAACAATTGCAAAAAATTATTCATCTAATAAATACTGGTGACCTTCTGTCTACAAAAATATTTTCAGCTATTGATATAGACAGTGCTTTAGATAAGCGGGATTCAGGGCCTTTTGATAGTCATTGGATGTCGGCTTTTAATGAAACTGAGTCAATCTATAAAAAAATGGCATTAAATGAGCAAGTAATCGCAAGTATTAATAAGATAAGGGAGTTAGCATTTAAAGCTGTAAAAGAAGCTGCCGATAGCGAGATAGCAGCATATGTCAGTGACGACTTTGAGTTAATCGCTAAATCAGTTGTTATCAACTCTACCAACCTCTGGGTATCTGCGCTCTTTAGCACCTATATATCAGGTAACTTTCCTTATGGTGATTTGGAGCCTCAAGGGACAGAGATAGCACACTTATTAACAACAGCATAAGTTTAATATTAGCTCTTTTGAAATACCTTATACTGTAGGGCGTTAACAGGCTCTATATGGCGCCAAAGCCCCCCGAAATATTGGCGATTTATTGATACACTGTAGTCGTTTATCTCAAACACTTTACCAAAGGATGTTCGTATGCCTAAAGCCGCGCGACTGGCCGATATCGGTGCAGGTCATGGATGTTTTCCACCTACCCCTATTATTTCCGGGTCCGGGGATGTTTCAATTAATGGTCGTCCGGCTGCCCGCAAAGGTGATCCTTTGTTACTGCATGCCTGCGGTAATTGCCCACCCCATGGTCGTTCAATATCGGCAGGATCGGCAACCGTATCCATTAACGGTAAAGCAGCGGCACGGGCGTCAGATGGTATTGGCTGTGGTGGCTCTGTCTCGACGGGCTCTGGCGATACCTTGATCGGCGATGTAGGTATGGGAGGCGCGCTGAAATCGTGTATGGAAGGCGCAAGTAAGTCTGCTTCTGCTTTTGTCAAAGTTGCATTTGATGCTTTCCCTTTATCTGGAGAGGAGAGCAAAATGGCACGTTTTACTATGGCGACCTATTCCGGTCCCGAGGCATTGCAAAATTATGCTATGGGGGAAGCCAAATCCATTATTGGCTCTCAGCTGCAAAGCTTACAATCGGCGGCCTATGCTCCGGCATTGGCGAGTTTGGGTATTGACCCGGTCAGCGCAGGTATGGATGCCATTCAAGCAGTAGCCAGTGGCGCGCCATTACAAAACGCCATAATTTCGCAAGTAAATAACATGATTGAAGGATCGTTAGTCTCCCATCTTTCTAGCAGCGCCCAGAGTCAACTTGCGAAGGGGATGCTAGGCCAAGCGGTATCTGCTATACAAGGGGGACGCATAGCGCCAGATACTTTTATTGAGCCCCTACTATCTAGCGCTGCTTCATCGATTCCAGGGGCACCTCTCGCCATTGCCGTTGGCAAAGCAGCACAAAGTGTAATCACTGGCACAGCACCTGCTACCGCGGCCAAACTACTAGCACCGAGTTTATCTCCACTTACAGATGAAATAGCTAACACTGCTGTAGATGAATTTACCGGAAACATCGTCCCATCACTGGCTTAGTTAACAAAGGCGAAGATCTCTTAGTTAGAAAGGGCTAATAAGTGATTGGTCAATTTATCACCGTTAAAAATTCGCAGACATAATCAACAAGCCCTACTATAATCTGCCCTCCATTTATTAAATAGCTGGGTGAGTTTTGTCCAAAACTGAAGAAAAGATAGCCTTTGTCGGTGCAGGCAATATGGCGGGAAGTATTATTCGCGGACTTGTTCAGCAGGGCCACTCAGCAGAATACATTTGGGCATCGGCACCTAGTGAGAAAAACCTTGCGGCATTAAATGACCAGCTTGGTGTTCATACAACACACGATAATAATGCTTGCGTTAACTTAGCGAATATTGTCGTTCTAGGTGTAAAGCCCCAAATGATGAAGCAGGTGTGCGAAAATATTCGCGCATCTTTAAACCCTTCAGCCCTGGTTATTTCCCTGGCGGCAGGGGTCACTTGTGACAGTATTAACCGTTGGCTAGACGGCGAATATCCTGTGGTACGCTGCATGTCTAATACCCCTGCACAAGTATCATTGGGTGCCAGCGGACTATACGCTAATAATTTAGTCAATAATGAGCAAAAAACACAAACCCAAGCGATTTTAAGTACTGTAGGTATTGTCTGCTGGGTAGAAAGCGAAGCACTTATCGATACAGTAACAGCAGTCGCAGGGAGCGGTCCGGCTTACTTTTTCTTATTTATCGAAGCCATGATAGATACCGCAGTAAAACAAGGTATGCCAGAAACAACAGCCCGGGAACTAGCTATACAAACAGCTTTAGGCGCTGCAAAATTAGCGCAATTAAGTGATGATAGTGTGGTACAGCTGCGTCAAAAAGTGACATCACCAAAAGGTACAACCGAACGGGCAATTGCCGCTTTTGAAAAAAATAATATTCGCGCTACAGTAGAAAATGCGATGGATGCTTGCACAAAGCGAGCTCAAGAATTGGCCAACGACAACTGAATGAGATTCCATGAATTTATTATCTGAAATCCTACTTTATATTACTGAAACACTTGGCGCTCTATATTTAGTAGCCATTATTCTACGTTTCTTTTTACAACTTGCCCGTGCCGACTTTTATAATCCTTTTTCCCAAACCTTGGTTAAAGTTACCAACCCGGCATTAATTCCAATTCGCCGTGTTATACCAGGAGTCCTAGGCATTGATGCAGCCGCTATCGTGTTAGCCCTGCTAGTGCAAGTGATCTTGGGTGAAGCCAATTATTTCATTGTCTATCAATCATTCTTTAATCCTCTATCGGCAATATTGTTTGGCATTCTAGGTATTCTCAAAATCACTACCTATTTAGTTTTTGCTACGATTATTATTCTAGTAATTTCCAGCTTTTTAGCCCCTCATAGCTCCCACCCCGTTATCATGTTAGCGCGCCAGTTATTAGAACCTCTTATGGCCCCTATACAGCGGCTTTTACCTCCAATGGGTGGACTGGATTTCTCGGTTCTATTTATCGGCATGGGCAATGTGATCTTACAAAAAGTGCTTGATGCTACAGCCTGGGGTATGAACCTGCACAATCCTCCATTAACCTTCCTTGTTATAGGTTACTAGGGGTAAAGTATTCTTATATGCCGCAAACCATTCCATCCGATTCAGTAGGTATTGTCACCCCTCAGGAATTTATTTTTACTGAACCTCAGCAACTTGCCTCTGGGCAAGTTCTTGTGCAGCAAACATTGATGGTAGAAACCTATGGCGAGCTCAATAGTAAGAAAAGCAATGCCATTTTAATTTGTCATGCTTTGTCGGGGCACCATCATGCCGCAGGTTACCACAGCCTGGAAGATAAAAAGCCTGGTTGGTGGGATGCTTATATTGGCCCGGGAAAGCCAATAGATACCAATAAATTCTTTGTTGTTTCACTGAATAATTTGGGGGGTTGCCACGGTTCCACAGGTCCAACGTCTAATGATCCGCAAACGAATAAGCCCTATGGCGCAGACTTTCCCAATTTAAGAGTGCGCGATTGGGTAAGCAGTCAAGCACGTCTGGCAGATCGTTTAGGCATAGAGCAATGGGCAGCTGTAGTGGGTGGCAGTTTAGGTGGTATGCAGGCTATGCGCTGGTCTCTGCAATATCCGAATCGCCTGCGCCACTGTATCGTCATTGCATCAGCCATGAGCTTAACAGCACAAAATATTGCCTTTAATGAAACCGCTCGCCAGGCCATCATGTCAGATCCCCAATTTAATGATGGCCATTATCTGCAACAAAGCACTATTCCTGTCGGCGGTTTATCTGTAGCGAGAATGATCGGCCACATCACGTATTTATCTGACGATGGTATGGGCAAAAAATTTGGTCGCGAGCTGCGTTCCGGAAGCTTTGATGAAGGCGAACAGGAACCAGTAGAATTTCAAATTGAAAGTTATTTACGCTACCAAGGCGAAACGTTCTCTAGAGCCTTCGACGCTAATACCTATATTCTTATGACGCGGGCGTTAGACTATTTTGACTTAGCCAGAGATTATAATGATAACCCAGCTGAGGCATTTTCCCATGCCAGCTGTAAGTACCTTGTTATATCTTTTACCTCAGACTGGCGATTTGCACCTGAGCGCTCTCGAGAGATAGTCAACGCACTCAATAAAGCGGATAAGGATGTGATTTATGCGGAAATCGAGTCGCCCTACGGACACGATGCATTTCTAATACCGAAACAGGCACGTTATTGGGATCTACTCAGTGCTTACATGAAGAATATTGAGGTGGATACCTAATGCGCGTCGACCATCAAATTATTGAAAACTGGGTGCGGGCAGATACGCGTATTTTAGACCTAGGCTGCGGCGACGGCACACTATTGAAAAACCTTATGCGAAGTAAAAATATTCGCGGCTACGGCCTCGACATTAACTCTGAAAATATCCTGCGCTGCGTTGAAAACGGTGTCAATGTCATCGAGCAAAATATTGACCAAGGCCTCTATAACTTTGAAGACCAAAGTTTTGATACGGTTATCATGTCGCAAACCATTCAAACAATGCAATATCCCGATAGAGCACTTAATGAAATGCTGCGCATCGGTAAAGAGTGTATTGTTGCCTTTCCAAATTTTGGCCATTGGCGAGCACGTTTACAATTACTGATAAATGGCCGCATGCCAGTGTCTGATATTTTACCTTACGAATGGTATAACACGCCCAATATTCACTTTTGTACTTTTCGCGACTTTGAATTTTTATGTCAGGCATTGAATATAAAGGTTCTTAATCGGGCGGTGGTTGCAACTCGCTCGCTGGGAACATTCTTACAGCATATCCATCCTAACCTGTTTGCAGAAACTGCTATTTATAGAGTCTCAAGATAATGCGAAATATAATATTTTTAGCCTGTATGTTGGCCTTGTTAAGCACAAGCTTTTCGAGCTATGCCCAGCGTGATCCGAACCTTAAGTTTCAGACAGAGGTAGGTGATTTTGCTGTTAATCATGTGGTTTTTAACAGCACCTTTGTACTTCCTGAAGTCGCTAAGATCTATAAACTTAAACGCAGTAAGTACGAATCCCTGTTAAATATTTCTGTTAATCGCAAAAATATTCCTGGAACTGTTGGCGCAAAACTAAGCGGTACTGTCACCAATTTATTACAGCAGCAAAAGAGTCTTAAATTTATCGAGATCAAAGAAGAGAATTCTATTTACTACCTGGCACCGATACGTATCGCTAATGAAGAGGTGCTACATTTTTCTATTACTCTACGTCCTGATGGCACTGATGAAGATCTTACCTTCAAGTTCTCACAGACTGTATACGCGGATGAGTAAAACAGGAATATCCCATGACTAAAACCGTTATCTTGGCAAGTGGCAACCCTGGGAAATTACGGGAGTTTAATATTCTCTTGCAGCAGGTCGGCTTTAATGTGAAACCCCAGTCTGAGTTCGATGTTAGTAATGCCGAAGAAACTGGGCTTAGTTTTATTGAAAACGCAATTATTAAAGCGAGACACGCGTGCGCCAATACCGGCCATCCCGCAATAGCGGATGATTCAGGCATTGAAGTGGACGCCCTGCAGGGCGCCCCCGGCATTTATTCTGCTCGCTACAGTGGCGAAGGTGCAAATGATCAGACTAACAACCAAAAATTGTTAGATGCCTTAAAAGATGTTCCGGAAAAACAAAGAACTGCACGTTACCAATGCCTACTGGTGTTTATGCAACATGAAAATGACCCCACACCAATTATTGCGCAAGGCAGTTGGGAAGGGCGTATTCTTGAAAAACCTATGGGCGATGGCGGTTTCGGCTACGACCCAATATTCTGGGTACCCACACACAACTGTAGCAGCGCTCAGATGAGCAAAGAGGAAAAAAACCGCATAAGCCACAGAGCTATAGCAATGCAAAGCCTAATGCAGAAGATAAGAGGGTTGTAACAATTAAAACTGTAACCAAGGAAGAGTTAAGCATTGGCGCAAAGCCAATGCGAATTGCTCAAAAGACGTTATCAAAAAAGAATTTGGCAAAAGATTAAAAAGCCCAGCCAAATTGAAGAGCACCCCCGGTTACATCATCACTCGCCGCAATAGAAGCTTCTGTAACAAAGCGCCATATTTGATAACGGATACCAGCTGATAGAATATCTTCTCTTTCGCCAGCAAAGTCTTGACGATAACCAAAGCGTAAGTCGATAGCATCCCATGGACTAAATTCTATACCCAGAGCAGCTTCTTGAGTTTCAGGCTCTTCAGCAATGGGCTCATTTTTGATGGTGTCGATGTCCAAACCGATAGTTACATAATCGTTAACATAGGCCAACCCTAAGCGAGCTCTAGGATTTAACTCTACTTCCAAACCATTTTCGCTATCAAACGTTTTTGGCAAAACATCTCGCACAGAAAACCCTACGCGGTAATTCTCGAACAATTCAGCAGCAATTCCCAAATCAAAATTCATCGTCAAATGGGATTTACGGTTTTCAGAATAGGATGGGATATCGTCAACGAAATTAACATTCTCGCGATAAACTTCAACTTGCAAAATCTTAGGTGTTGCACCGAAAGCAATAGGCTGTCCCCAGACAGAAAACTCTTTTGAAAAAGCAATTCCCCACTCACCAATAGCCAAAGAAGCTACTTGAGCACTCGATGTTAAACTAGGACGTGGATCAACCAAACGCCCACCATTTACCACTCTCGTGCTTTCAAGACTTGCCAAAGTAGCACTGCCATCAGCAAGAGAAGCGGTTGCAGTAATGTATTCATCAATTAGAGCAAGGTCTTCTGGGCTGACATCCGCACGACCAAAAACTAGTCCGCGAACACCAAAATAAAAACTACCACCTTCTCGCTCAGCAGGCTCACTCACTGATAAGCCAACATAAGCTTCTAACTCAATGAGTTGTTGATTTAAAGATTCAATCGCCTGATCAAAATCATTAAGCGAAGTAAGTACTTCACCTGCTGCACTTTGCACGGTGCGCGCATTATCTGCGCTAGTACCTGTCTGACATGCAGGAGAGGTAATGTCAAAAACACAGTTATTAAACACGTTAACGGTGTTAGTGATACTTTCATCTAAGTCATCAGAAACGATGTCAACCGCAGCCTCACCAGAATCGGATACAAGAGCGACAGCACCAGGGAAAATAAAGCGACCATTGGTCGATTCGTCTTCATCCTCATTCTCAAAAGACAACAAAGCGGGGTTGTAAAAGTGTGCATGAGCAGGATTGCCCGCAGCGACCGTTGCTCCACCCATAGCAAGGGAACGTGCATCGAAAGTCCCATAGCTTACCGCGAAGGCCGGCGCTACCTGAGCACAGACTAAAATACCTACAATATTTCTAAGATTACTGACTATGGATTGACAACAGCGCATTATAATTTCCTATATATCCTTGACCACATACACATAAGAGCGCCATTCTATCAGGCCAGAGATCACAATAAAGTTGAATCACATTACATTTTCACATTATGTAAACCACCAAAACAATATATGAAGCATAGCTGCCAACTGCAATTACCACCATTATCCCTTTATGTACATATTCCTTGGTGTGTACGTAAATGTCCTTATTGTGACTTTAATTCACACGTTGCTAAAACAGAAATCCCAACCGACGACTATGTCAAAGCACTTGCTGATGACTTAAACAACGACAAAGAGATGGCTCAGGGCCGCCCAATTACATCTATTTTCTTTGGCGGCGGCACCCCTAGTTTATTACCAAACTCAGCAATTGCCAGCATCATTGATATGGTAGATAACACTATTGGTATTGATATTCAGGCAGAGATAACTCTCGAAGCAAACCCTGGAACCGTGGAATATCATGACTTTTCGGCACTTCGCAACACTGGCGTAAACCGCTTATCACTTGGGGTACAAAGTTTTAACTCCTCACATTTACAGCGCCTTGGGAGAATTCATAGCGCCCAAGAAGCAGAGTCTGCAATTAATCGTGCCGTCGCAGGAGGTTTTAGTAATTTCAATATCGACCTGATGCATGGTTTACCTCAGCAATCAGTGCCACAAGCAATATCGGATCTAAATCGAGCGATAAGCCTACAACCGACACATCTATCCTGGTACCAATTAACTATTGAACAAAACACAGAGTTTTATTCTAAGCCACCTGCTTTGCCACAAGAAGATTTATTACTCGACATTTTTCAGCAAGGTCAGCAAACACTTACCGACGCCGGATATAAGCAATATGAAGTATCCGCTTATGCCAAATCATCAAAGGCTTCCAGGCACAATATGAATTACTGGCAGTTTGGCGACTATATGGCGATAGGAGCGGGCGCTCATGGTAAAGTGTCAATGCCGCAAGAACAGCGAATTTTTCGTTATCGCAAAACCCGGCTACCGAAAGATTACTTGGCAAAAAACAAGCGTTATACAGCACACACTGAGAATATCGCGTCTGAAAACCTGACTTTAGAATTTATGATGAATGCCCTGCGACTGAATGACGGAATAGAGCTTTCAATCTACTCAGAGAGAACAGGCCTCAAAAAGGAGAACATTATGCCAAAACTTAAAAAGTTGACGGCAAAAGGATTGTTATTAGATGATCAACACAGGATTATACCTAGCTCTCTTGGGAGAAATTTTTTAAATACATTGTTAGAGAGCTTTATTTAGCTACAGGACCTATTGATCACTATATTTTATAAAACGCCATTATTCATTAATGGGAGGAATCTAGGTTTGACGAACACTAGTCTTACAAAGACTGTCACTAAAGTTGCCCTTATCATAGGGGTCATTACAATTTGTGTGAGTCTAATCCCCTGGCTAAAGATGACCCATGCTAGAACACAAGCAGACTTAGACAAGCGCATAGCAACGCTGGTGCGGGTAGAGGTTCCGTTAATCATACAGATTTTAGATAACGACATAAATAAACTCGACAAACACTTAGGCAAGTTTGTTAATTCTGAGAATTTGGCTCGCATTAAACTCACTTTGCGGTTTGACGATAAGAAAAAACAATACAACTATTTTACCAATGAAATTAAGAACTTTTTCTGGGGCGTATCAACCACCATTAAACATATAGATGACTATAGTACTGGAACCTTAGAATTAGAAATATATGCACAAGAAAGTTTTTTCTCGGCAGAAACATTTAAACACCTCGCTACATATTTAATATTAGAAACTCTAACAATAGGTTTATCAATATTAGGTTTGCTACTTTTCTTAAGAAAATTTATTTTCCAACGAGTCAGTCAAGTTAACAAACAACTCGATGTGCTTAACAACGTCGATACTATATCTGCAAATAGCTTTCCCGAACCATTATCGCTCTCCTATGACAGAATAACGAGTTTAGATAACGATGAATTAGATAAAATAATTGAGGTTATTGAAAACTTACATCGTGATTATATTCAGTGCCTAGAGCAAAAGCGTGCAATTGAGTTTGTATTACTAGAAGAGAAGCAACAAAAACTAGAGACACGGCGACTAATTGCAGAAGCAAAAGCAGCCAACAAGGCTAAAAGTGAATTTATTGCGACTATGAGCCATGAAATTAGAACGCCATTAAATGGCGTTGTCGGCATGGTTGAGATGTTGCGCGATACACCACTTAACAATAATCAGAAACATTATTTAGATGTTTTATATCGTTCAGGAGATTCACTTTTAGAGATAATCAATGATATTTTGGATTACTCCAAAATTGAATCTGGACGAATGCTGTTAGAAAAAATTCACTTCGATTTAGAAAAGCTTATAGAAGATTGTTGCAAGCTGTTTAGCCCTATAGCAAACAAAAGAAATATCGAACTGGTCAGTAATATTTCACCAGACACACCGACCTTACTTATTGGCGACCCAACACGACTTCGCCAAGTTATTGTAAACCTTGTAGGCAACGCATTTAAATTTACCAAAAAAGGCTTTGTTTCCTTAAATATTAGTGCTCAAGGAAATGCTGATAAGAACAGTGTTAAATTGCTCTTCTCAATTAGCGACAGCGGTATCGGCATATCACTTAAAGAACAAAACAATCTTTTCGAAGCATTCCAGCAAGCAGACAGTTCAACCACACGAAGATTTGGCGGTAGCGGCCTGGGCCTTGCAATATGTAAGCAATTAGCAGAGCTAATGGACGGTGAAATTGGTATTGAAAGTGAGCAGGGAAGTGGTTCAACCTTTTGGTTTACATCCCGCTTTACTATAGATGTTGTCGAGGTAGAAAAAAACCCTATAAGCTGTAGCTTAGCCTTGTCTGGAAAGAAATTACTAGCAATAAATTTATCGGATATTATGCTTCACGGACTACGCCAACACGCGCCTAGTTGGAATTTAGCATTTACAAGTATTGAAGAATTACCAAATAGCCCTGATAGTTTAGTAAAGGGAAATCATGCTCTTTATGATTTTGTGTTAATTGACCATAATCCACAAAATTCAGATGGCTTTGATATCGCAAAACGTATTCAGAGTATTAACGCATACTATTCAATCCCCATAATGTTAATAACAAGCCAACAGGCTTCATCTTTCTCCCAATCACAGCTTTACTCTGTATCGTCAATCATACCCCGGCCTATCGCCATTCAAAATTTAAAGCACACTTTGATATCTCAGGGGTACGGTACGCAGTTGAACCCACTTATGTCTCAGATTTCTGAGAAACCAAATCATTCCGCTCTAAGTGTGCTCGTAGCAGAAGATAATGCAGTTAATCGAATGGTAATTGAAGGACTACTTGGGAAATTTGAAATAAAGCCAGACTTTGCAGAAAACGGCCATGAAGCAGTAAAAATATTTTTATCGAATGAAAAATCCTACGATTTAATTTTGATGGATTGCGAAATGCCTGAGATGGACGGTTTTGATGCAACCATAAAAATTCGCGAAGAAGAAAAGAACCAAGCCATAGCAGCAACACCGATAATAGCGCTTACGGCACATGTGGAAGCTTCACACCGACAAAGGGTTTTCGAATGCGGTATGAATCATTTTTTAAGTAAACCTGTAACCCTTGATAAATTGAATGAAGCATTGGCATCAGTAGGATTAGGAAATAAAGATACAAGCGTTTTTTAACGCTAGTCAGCCTGAGACCAAAAGTAGATTAGTCACTACCTTACAACTAGTGACTAATCTCTTAAGGACTTAACGTCTGCGAAAAGCGTGGTATTTTTCTACCCAATTTAACAAAGTTTGTGGTGCATTAGCTCGTTTCCAATTACCTGCCGCGTATTTATTCGCTTCGCTCCAAGTAGGGTAACTGTGAATGGTTCCCAGAATACTATTGAGTCCTTTTTTATTTTTCATCGCAGCTACAAACTCGGTAATAATTTCACCACTATGGGAGCCCACAATTGTTGCACCTAAGATCCGATCCTTGCCTTTTTGCATCAATACTTTAACCATGCCTTTGTTTTCACCATCAGCTATTGCACGATCTAGTTCATCAAGGTCGTATTTTACAACATCATAATCCACCCCAGCACTTATCAAGTCATTTTCGGCTGCCCCGACGTGAGCCACTTCAGGATCAGTGAAAATTACCCAAGGAATCGTACTGTAGTCTGTCTTAAACTTCTTAAAGCCACCAAATAATGCATTCACACTTGCATACCACGCTTGATGACTTGCCGTATGAGTAAACTGATAAGGACCTGCCACATCACCACACGCTAAAATACCTTCCACACTGGTACGCATATACTCATCGACTTTTACTGTGCCATTAGGGTTGAGCTCAACACCTAGCTCTTGCAAACCAAAACCTTGAGTATTGGGTTTTCGACCCACCGCGATTAATACTTTATCAAACTCTATAGTTTCTTCTTGTCCATCTTTCTCAACAATAGCTTGGCCTTCTGAGAAGCGTTTTAAACCCGCACCTAATTTAAGTTGAATATTTTCTTCAACAAATGCGTTTTGAACATAGCTAGACACATCATTGTCAGCTCTCGGCAACAATTTATCGGCCATATCTACAACGGTGACATTGGCTCCTAAGCGCGAAAATGCTTGCGCCAATTCGCAACCGATAGGCCCACCACCAACCACTAGCAAACGCTTTGGCAGTTCTTTTAGTTGCCATAAATTATCGGAAGTTAAATAATCTATAGTGTCTAAACCAGGAATAGGAGGGACAGCAGGCCCTGCACCAGTAGCAACAATAATATGACGAGTAGTCAGCTCCCGATCACCTACTACAACTTTGTTTGGCGAAAGAATTTTGGCTTCCCCCTGAATACAATTTACACCAAGGCTAGTGTAACGTTCGACAGAATCATGTGGCTCAATTTCTTTGATAACTTCATGCACTCTCGCCATCACTGCGGCGAAATCTACTTGGACATTATCGACATGAACACCATAGCGATTAGCATGTTTCGCTTGGTGGCACGCTTTGGCCGCACGAATCAGTGCTTTACTTGGAACGCACCCAGTATTGAGGCAATCACCACCCATGTGGGCTTTTTCAATAAGGAAGACTTTTGCTTTCACTGCCGCAGCAATATAGGCACTGACCAAACCGCCACTACCAGCACCAATCACAACGAGATTAGCATCGTATTTATTCGAGTTTTTAGGCATCTGATGACTGATTAAATATTTTAGTTTTGTTCATAATTAGCTTAACTACAAATGGGAATGCAATTAGAGCCGCGAAGGATAAAATAATTTCTGGCTGAAATATTTCAAAAAAAGAAATGTTTTCAACCCTACCTAAACTAGCACCGGCATTTACGTATATCATCGTAGCTGGCAACATTCCCAGTTGACTGACGAGATAAAATGTTGGGGCCTTGATTTTAGTTAAGCCAAAAACAAGATTAATAACGAAAAAAGGAATAGGGGGAATAAGTCGCATTGAGAATAAATAAAGCGCTCCATCTTTTTCTACACCTTTATTTACTTTCTCCAGAGCACTTGCAAAACGCTTTTGTACCCACTCCTGTAAAAGAGACCTGGAGATAAGCATCCCAATAGTGGCACCTAGAGAACTGGCAAAAGATACAATAAGTACTCCGTACCAAAGGCCAAACACGGCACCGGCAACAAGAGATAAAGGCCCAGCTCCGGGCAAACTTAAACTAGCCACAATAAAATACAAAAAGGCAAACGCTAAACCAGCTTGCAAAGGTTCTTCGGCTACCCACGCGGTTAAGCTATCGAGCGCCAAGTATTGCTTTAGGTCGAAGCCTATAAATATGGAAACCACAACAGCGATTCCCATAATTAATAATAATCGTTTTTTCATTACTATTCCTGTTATCTATCCACAACATGATAGCTGCTGTGATATGCATACATATACCATTCTATGTTTGATCAGTTCCCTAGGACGTCACTTTTTTATCTCAGAACTTTCACCCCGTGCCATTCACCTTATACTAGTTATAACTGTAGTTACTTTTAGTAATTAGGCCTCATCCTCTGGCTACATTTGTTAATTGCCTTACATAAAAACTTGGGTTGATGAAGTGAGATTCGTCCGGATTTACCTATGAGCAAACACAGCTTGCAATAGCAGTATGAACACTAGCCAATCAAATAGTTTTGCTGAAAAAAACATCAGCAGGCCATAGCTTTCAGTTAAAAGGAAGAGTCCCAATGAAATCTGCAATATTGAAGTAATACCTGTCATAAACTACAAGGTATAATCGATCCTAGAAAGCCTCAACATGTTGAAGAAGCGGAAACCCTGGTAATGACAGAGATAGAAACCCCTAATGAGCAAACCGTAGAACCTGTTAAAGAGCCAATCGCGCTGGACAATCCGGCGTACTATATAAATCGAGAAGTAAGCAACCTAGCATTTAACCAGCGGGTTCTCGCCCAAGCAACAGCTGCAGAGCATCCTCTTCTGGAACGTCTCAAATTTCTTTTAATTTTTAGCTCAAATCTCGACGAGTTTTTCGAGATACGGGTCGCCGGCCTCATGCAAAGTATTAAATATGAGCGCGAGAGCATCGGCCCTGATGGTCAACATCCAAGAGAGGTTTTGCGAGAAATAAGCGAGCAGTGCCATAAAGTAGTAGATTCCCAGTACCAGATTTTGAATGACATTTTGATTCCTGAGCTTGCCCGCGAAAATATCTACTTTCTGAGGCGCAGAGACTGGACCGCTGAACAGTACGAATGGATAGAAGAGTACATCAACTGTAACGTGTTACCGATCATCAGCCCAATCGGCATCGACCCCGCTCATCCTTTTCCTCGCTTAGTAAACAAAAGTCTAAATTTTATTATCGAACTTGAAGGTAATGACGCCTTTGGCCGCGACCTTAACTACGCAGTAGTGCCAGCGCCTCGCTCTTTACCAAGGCTGATTGAGTTACCGCCTGAGTTGGGAGGTGAGGGCCACAATATTGTCTTCTTATCTTCAATGATTCATGCCCATGCAGATCGGCTGTTCCCTGGCATGAAAATTCGCGGTTGCTACCAGTTTCGGATTACACGTAATGCCGACCTGGATGTTGATGTGGAAGGTATCGCGGATCTTGCTCGTGCTTTACGCGGCGAGTTACATTCTCGTCGTTTCGGCACTGCGGTACGCCTCGAAGTGGCCGATAACTGTCCGAAAGAAACGACCGACTTTTTGCTCAAAGAGGTGGGCCTTACTGAGCAAGAACTATATCGGGTAAATGGCCCTGTGAACATCAAACGCTTGTTCAGTCTACTTTCCATGGTGAATAAGCCGGAGCTTCTATACCCCCCGTTTACCCCTAAAATGCCTAAGGGATTAAGCCGCAAAGATAATATTTTTGATGCTGTATCCCGCAAAGATTATTTACTACTTCACCCTTTTGAATCGTTTACTCCTGTTATTCAGCTGTTAAGACAAGCCGCTAACGATCCCAATGTAGTAGCGATTAAGCAAACGCTTTATCGCTCCGGGGGTACCAATTCCTCAATCGTCGATGCGCTTGTTGACGCTGCACGTAATGGCAAGGAAGTTACTGTTGTTGTGGAACTCAGAGCACGCTTTGACGAAGAGGAAAATCTTGAGCTCGCCAGCCGCTTACAGGAAGCAGGTGTAGTTGTAGTCTATGGCGTCGTAGGCTATAAAACACATGCCAAAATGATATTGATCGTGCGCAGGGAGGGAGATAATCTCAAGCGCTATGTACACTTGGGAACAGGTAATTACCATAGTGGTAATGCACGTTTGTATACCGATTACTCATATTTAACTGCCGACGAAGTTATGGGTGAAGACGTGCACAGAGTCTTCCAGCAGCTCACAGGTATGGGTAAAACCGAGCGAATGGATAAGGTTTTGCATGCTCCATTTACGCTTAAAAGACAGTTACTGAAGCTTATTGATGGAGAAATTAAGGCTACGGCTGAAGGCCAACAAGGAAGAATTATTTTAAAATGTAATGGTTTAACTGAACCAAAAGTTATCCAAGCCCTCTATAAAGCTTCTCAAGCAGGTGTTCAAATAGACTTATTGATTCGAGGGATGTGTTGCTTACGCCCCGGAATAGAGGGTGTCTCAGAGAATATACGTGTATTCTCGACAATAGGACGTTTTTTAGAGCACACCCGTGTGTATTATTTTGAGAATGCCCGAGAAAAAATTTATTGCGCCAGTGCCGACTTAATGGAACGTAATCTTACACGTCGTGTAGAGACTGCTTTTCCGATCACTTCGGCAGAGCTAGTGCAACGAGTACATAATGAGCTGCTACTCTATATAGAGGACTCAAGGCAGCGATGGTGTTTGGATAAAAATGGTATTTATACCCAGGTAGAACAGGGTATTTCGGCGCCAACACAGTCTCAGTTACTCGCACAACTTTCAAGTTAGCGGCTACATGAGCTCTGTCGAGTGCTACCATTTATCACAAAATACTCAATAAGCATTGAAACATAAAAATCAGGCCTTATATTCTAGTTAGATATTTGGCCGCTTATGATCAGAGTCTCGACGCAATGCTTATTAAGATATTGTCACAGACTCTGAGTGTCCTTATTATTGGCCACATTGACATTTATTAGGTTCGGAGAAAAATTATGAGTGATGCGATCGTACACGTCAGCGATGCCAGCTTTGATGAAGATGTATTAGGTAGCGAAGGCCCCGTATTAGTGGACTTTTGGGCAGCTTGGTGTGGTCCTTGCAAAATGATCGCACCAGTGCTGAATGAACTGGCTAAGGAATATGAAGGCAAGATTAAGATTTGCAAAATGGATGTGGATGCGCACAAAGAAACACCAGCTAAGTTCAATATTCGCGGTATTCCAACCCTTATGATATTTAAAGGTGGCAACGCTGAAGGAACGAAAGTAGGTGCCTTGTCAAAAGCTCAACTTAAAGATTTCATAGACGCTAGTTTGTAAATTAATGTCCATCAATGGATCATAATTCTGAATCTATATCAAGAATGTGATCCTTGATACTTTGCACTAACATAAATTTGTGGCTATACTACATATATCTAGCGGTCGAGCACTTCCGTTTTACCTTCCTTTATTGTCTTTATATACCCCGACTTAAAACAAATTGGTATTCGGAACGTTTGAAGCGTATACAGTCAACAGCTAAAACAATAAATAGCTTTCCTTTGCGCCTTTTTTAATTTTTCGATCGAACAGTTTTGCATAATAAAATTCAAACCCCCAACAATTAACTTTTACCAAGCGTTCGCGTAAGAACTGCCGACATCCACGGAAACCTCAATTCGTATGAATCTCACCGACCTCAAAACAAAACCCATTGAAGAGCTTATCCAAATCGCAAAAGAAATGGGGATGGAAAACCTGGCGCGTTCTCGCAAACAGGATGTAATTTTTAACATCTTGAAAAAACATGCACGCAGCGGTGAAGACATATACGGCGATGGGGTATTGGAAATATTACAAGACGGTTTTGGTTTCCTGAGGTCTGCCGACTCGTCCTATCTTGCAGGCCCAGACGATATCTATGTATCACCTAGCCAAATCAGGCGATTCAACCTTCGCACTGGTGATAGCATTGCGGGGAAAATAAGACCACCTAAAGAAGGTGAACGTTACTTCGCGATGCTTAAGGTAAGCGAAATTAATTTCGACAAGCCTGAAAGCTCTCGTAACAAAATTCTCTTTGAAAACCTTACACCCCTATTCCCCAATGAGCGCATTGTTCTCGAATCAGGCAATGGCTCCTCAGAAGATCTTACCGGTCGTATCATCGATCTCACATCACCTATCGGTAAAGGCCAGCGTGGTCTTATTGTTGCACCACCGAAGGCAGGTAAGACAATAATGATGCAAAACATTGCACAGGCAATTACACGTAATAATCCAGAGTGCCACTTAATTGTTTTACTTATTGATGAGCGTCCTGAAGAAGTAACAGAAATGCAACGTTCCGTGCGTGGAGAGGTTGTTGCTTCAACATTCGATGAACCACCGTCGCGTCATGTTCAAGTAGCAGAGATGGTTATTGAACGAGCAAAAAGACTATCAGAGCATAAAAAAGATGTAGTTATTTTGCTCGACTCGATTACTCGTCTAGCACGCGCTTACAACACTGTTGTTCCTTCATCAGGCAAGGTATTAACCGGTGGTGTTGATGCCCACGCACTGGAAAGACCCAAAAGATTTTTTGGAGCAGCGCGAAATATTGAAGAAGGTGGAAGCCTTTCAATTATAGCAACTGCACTTATTGATACCGGCTCTAAGATGGACGAAGTTATTTACGAAGAGTTTAAGGGAACTGGTAATATGGAATTACACCTGGATAGAAAGATTGCGGAAAAACGTGTTTATCCAGCAATCAATATTCGACGTTCAGGTACCCGTCGCGAAGATTTGTTAATGAAAGAAGACGAATTACAACGTATTTGGATCTTACGCAAGTTATTACATGATATGGAAGATACTGCGGCGACAGAATTTTTATTAGACAGGCTTAAAGACTTCAAAACCAACATTGAGTTTTTCCTATCAATGAAATCTAAATAGTCATGCTCAATGCAATTTAAAGATCTGAGAGATTTTATTGCTCTTTTGGAAAAAAAAGGGCAATTGAAACGCATAAGTCACGCGGTTAATTGCCATCTTGAAATTACCGAAATATCTGACCGCACTTTAAGAGCAAAAGGGCCAGCACTCCTTTTTGAAAATGTAGTGGGTCACGATATTCCTGTACTTGCTAACCTTTTTGGCACACCAGAGCGTGTGGCTCTGGGAATGGGGCAAGAGAGTACAGAAGCGCTGCGTGAAGTGGGCGAACTGCTCGCTTTTTTAAAAGAACCTGAACCACCAAAAGGACTGAAAGACGCTTGGAACAAAATGCCCATATTCAAGCGCGTCCTTACCATGTCACCAAAAGAAGTTAAGAACGCCCCTTGTCAGGAGGTTATTCTTGAACAAGAGGCGGTAGATCTCAATAGCATTCCTATACAAACATGCTGGCCTGGCGATGCTGGGCCATTAGTCACATGGCCTCTAGTCGTAACTAGAGGCCCCAGTAAAGAAAGGCAAAATCTGGGTATTTACCGCATGCAGGTTATTGCCAAAAATAAACTGATTATGCGCTGGCTAAGTCATCGCGGCGGCGCGCTAGACTTCAAAGAATGGCAACAACATTATCCTGGTGAGAAATTTCCAGTATCAATAGCACTTGGGGCGGATCCCGCGACAATATTAGGTGCTGTTACTCCTGTACCTGATACATTGAGTGAGTATGCATTTGCAGGTTTATTGCGTAACAGTAAAACAGAAGTGACAAAAAGCATAGGGAATTCTTTGCAAGTCCCAGCAACTGCAGAATTTATTCTAGAAGGCACAATTGATCCCTCTGAAATGGCTAACGAAGGCCCATTTGGTGACCATACTGGGTATTACAATGAGGTTGAGTCTTTCCCTGTTTTCACAATAGAAAGAATTACCCATAGGAAAAAGCCTGTTTATCATAGCACTTATACTGGCAGGCCTCCGGATGAACCAGCAATCTTAGGGCTTGCTCTTAATGAAGTATTCGTCCCATTATTGAGAAAACAGTACCCAGAAATTGTAGATTTTTATCTGCCTCCAGAAGGTTGTTCGTATCGTCTGGCAGTAGTAACAATAAAAAAACAATACCCGGGACATGCTAAGCGCGTGATGATGGGCGTGTGGTCTTTTCTACGACAGTTTATGTATACTAAATTTGTTATTGTCACTGACGATGATGTTAATGCCCGGGATTGGGAAGATGTTATTTGGGCTTTAACAACACGAGTAGACCCCACAAGAGATACAACAATGATAGATCATACACCCATTGACTATCTAGACTTCGCATCTCCTGTGTCAGGCTTAGGATCAAAGATGGGAATTGATGCTACTAATAAATGGCCAGGTGAAACAAACCGCGAATGGGGCGAACCAATCCGCATGACGCAAGAAGTAAAAGATAAAGTTGATCAGATCTGGGACAAGCTCAATATTTGCTAAAGCCTGTTAGCATAAACGTTACAGGCTCTAGTGTATGTGTTTTCCAGCCTTAATAGACACCTTCCTTGGTTGTGTAGCAGCTCCATAACTTGAAGTACTATTTAGACACAATTTCAAGTACCACCCTTTGACCAGGTTGAACATTATTTGCATCAAGCTTACCGGATCTATTTGTTTTTTCAGGTTCATATTTGTAAGTTTTTAACGCACCCGTTTCACTCTCAATAAAAGTAACTTTTTTAGCATCTTTGTCTAATTGCTGAATAGTGGCACTGACATATTTTTTCTTTTTCTTCTTAATTGATTTTTTATAGATAACAGAATCACCAACATTTAATTTAGTCATATCGCGATATTTACGCTTGTTGATTCTCACAGATGTAGAGTTTTTAAAATCGAAAACATGCATCTTTCCCGTTGCATTTTCGCGAATAGTGTATTGCATGTTTTCTACATCAAGTTTCGAAATTTGACCTTCAACTCGAGAGACTGCAAAGCTGTGAACAGGTATGAGTAAAAACACAAGTGTTGCGATGAGTAACGCTTTCATAGGAAACCTCTACTGAATAATTAAGTGTGTGTTGAATATACTGGACACATTGCAATCCAAGGGCCAAGTGTTACCCTTTGTTACATCAAACAGATAGGGATTCTCTTTTTTTGGGAAATTATCCCACATTTATGGATATTTAGGTGACAAAAACAATTAAAAGGTTATGTACACAGCTATTTTAAGAAAAATAAAGACTGTTACGTGACGGTAACACAATATTTATAGAGAGAAAATTTCACGTGGAAATCAACTATAAACGTTCACTTTTAGATCAACCCAGTAATTTATGCACAAGAATAAGGCAAATTTACTCTATCTAAAGTGCTCCATTTAGTGATTATTGATAAGCCATAAGTTATTTCTACCCCGTGTCACTAAAAGTAATTTTGTAGAAAGAAGCATAATCAAATGACAATTAGGATTGTGACAAGATCACTTAACGTAAAAATCAATATTCTTCTGTGAGTGGTTTAAAAAAAATTTAGAAATATGCAGAAAAATGCGCCGCTGTTATATGTTTGATGATTTGAATCAATACACATCGTAGTAAAAATAGCCAAACTAATCGGGTATCTTAAATTTTATTATTGAGTAGGGCTGTTCTCATGTCTGAGTATTTAAAGTGGACAAGCGATCTAAATACAAATATCCATATTATTGATCAACAACATAGAAAAATTGCCGATTACATTAATTTACTACAGACTGTGCAGATCACAAAAGATAGAGATCAAACCGGTAAAGTAATCGCAGATTTAATTGAGTATACAATCTCCCATTTTTCTTATGAAGAAGCATTGATGGAAGAAGCTGGGTATCCTTTTCTTGCCCCCCACAAAAAAGTGCATCAATTATTTATCGATAAAATAAATAAATATGTTGCCAGATTCGAGGCCGGTGAAGATATTACAGAAGAATTACTTGCTATGCTTAAAAACTGGCTTATTAACCATATCAAGAATGAAGACGGCGACTACGCGGATTTAGTCTTTTCAGTACAGGATAAATTGCATCACGCTGCACGAGGCGGTTTAATTACTAGAATGATGCGCGTATTGTTTTAAAGGCTGGTTAAATACCAAAAAAAGAGGCGTAAGAGTTTCTTCATTACGCCTCAAAAAGCAGGGATAATAGAGTTAAGATCCTAGTCGCGAATTAAATTATTTTCACAAGAGATTTAAATTTTAAACATCGCGTCATTCATAATATTTTCTACAAATTCTTGCTTACCACTAACAAGTGAAGGCCAGCCCATTTCATTGGCAATATCTCGCAAATCAGTAAGGCTTAGTTTTCCTGCTTCAAACTCGGCACCCGAGCCGCTATTGAAGCTTGCATAACGGGCCTTTTTAATTGCATCAAGCTTACCCTCACGAATTAGTTGATCGGCAATTAATAAACCTCTAGCAAAAGAATCCATACCGCCAATATGTGCGATAAAATAGTCTTCCATATCAGTAGATTCGCGCCGGAGTTTAGCGTCAAAATTTAAGCCGCCTAAACCAAAGCCACCATTTTCCAAAACAATTAACATTGCCTGTGCACAATCATATAAATCTGTTGGAAACTGATCTGTGTCCCAACCATTTTGATAATCGCCACGGTTAGCATCAATGGAACCAAGCATACCTGCGTCAGTACACATACGTAGTTCGTGGGCAAAAGTATGGCCGGCTAATGTTGCGTGATTTGCTTCAATATTAAGTTTAAAATCATCCTGCAAATCAAACGCACGAAGAAAGCCAATAACAGTTTGCGCATCAAAATCATATTGATGCTTAGTGGGCTCCATCGGTTTCGGTTCGATTAGAAAGTTGCCCTTGAATCCAATTGAACGTCCATAATCACGAGCCATAGTAAGAAATAGAGCAAGGTGTTCTAACTCACGTTTTGTATCTGTATTGAATAAACTAATATAGCCTTCACGCCCTCCCCAAAACACATAGTTTTCGCCACCCAGCGCGACTGTTGCCTCAAGCGCAGCTTTTACCTGAGCACCAGCATGTGCAACTACAGAAAAGTCGGGGTTGGTCGATGCACCATTCATAAAGCGGGGATTAGTGAAAACATTTGCCGTGCCCCAAAGCAACTTAATACCGGTTTCTTCTTGGCGTTGTTTAGCAGCAGCGGTCATTATCTGTAGATTTTCTTCAGTCTTTGCAACTGTATCTCCCTCAGGAGACATATCACGATCATGGAAGCAATAAAAAGGCGCGTTAAGTTTACTTACCAACTCAAATGCCGCATCCATTTTTTGGTGGGCAATAGTCATATCATCACTACCAATAAGCCACTCATGAGCACGAGTTTCAGGCCCAAAGGGATCATGGCCACCGGAGCAGAAGTTGTGCCAATAACATACGGCAAAACGCAAATGCTCCTCCATAGTCTTACCAGCAACCACTCTTGAAGCATCGTAAGCTTTAAATGCTAGAGGGTTATCTGAATCTTTACCTTCAAAGGCAATACGTCCGATACCTTTGAAATACTCTTTATCACCAATAAAAGTGGGTCTGCTCATCGTGTTTTACCCTTTGCAGTTTAATTACTCATTATTGTTTTTTTCGTAAATCGCATACTTACCTGTATAAAGCTGAGACGGTCATTACAGCGTCCTGATAGCGACTAAAAACTTCGTTATATTTTTCAACTTGCTGCTGTTGTGGCTCACAGCAGTACTGTTCATCAATGATGATGTATTGACTCAAAGTATCGGCATCACATATGCCGTTATATTCGATAGCACTGAAGGCTTGTAAAGCCGCACCAAAAGCAGCGCCTTCATCCTGTTTCATTATATTTACAGGCACGTTCATGATATCTGCAGTTATCTGTCGCCATAGAGGACTCTGGCTACCACCACCGGTTAAAATAATTTCATCGGTAGACGTTCCTAAACGGCTTAGCTCTTGAATGCCAGCACGTAGTGCAAAGGTGGCTCCCTCTACACCAGATCTGAGAATATGTGCCGGCGTCATATTTTGACTATCCATACCTAAAAGACAGCCTTTGCCGTTAGGCAAATTTGGTGACCGTTCGCCGTTGAAGAAGGGAAGGGTTATCAATCCGGAAGCTCCAGCGTTCACCCTCGCAATAGTCGCATCAAAATCTGCTATATCGACAGATAGCAAGTTACGAAATAATTCCGTGGTCACCGTGCAATTCATTGTGCATAAAAGCGGTAACCAGCCACCAGTTGATGAACAAAATGCGGAAATACTACCTGATGAGTCAATGACAGGTTTGTCACTGTAGGCGTAAACAGTACCTGAAGTGCCTAAGCTAACTGTAGTACGTCCAGTGTGAAGATTACCGGTTCCAATCGCAGCCATCATATTGTCACCACCGCCAATAGCTACCGGAGTATTTTCTGGCAAACCAGTCAGTGCTGCAGCTCCTTTATGAAGCTTACCAATAATAACGTTTTCATTTCGAAGCGGTGGAAGGCATTTCGAGAGATCTCGCATAGGGTCGATAGCGCGCAGCATCTCATCAGACCATGTTCTTTGTGCAATATTCAAAAAACCAGTGCCAGATGCGTCCCCCATCTCCATGCACTTTTCACCTGTTAACCAAAAATTTAAGTAGTCATGAGGGAGTAAAATAGTATCTAACTCAGCGTAAAGCTCTGGGTAATATTTTTTAAGATGCAGGACTTTTGGAGCGGTATAGCCTGTTAATATTTTATTACCTGTTTTCTCTATACATGCGGTGTCCCCCCCCAGGCTGTTATTTAAGTCATCGCACTCAGCCGCTGTTGCGGTATCACACCATAGCTTTACAGGAGCAATAACATTGTCGTGTTTATCAAGGGCAACAAAACCATGCTGTTGGCCAGAGACACTTAAAGCAATAACAGAATCTTTGATAGATTGAGAAATAGGTTTAAGGGCATTGATCAATGCTTGTATCCACCAATCGGCATCCTGCTCAGCGGAACCATCCTCCCGCCGATTTACTTCGAGAGCAGCAGATTCTTTAGCAACAACAGATTTAGCGCTGATGTCATAGAATAAAACCTTTAAGCTCTGCGTACCTAAATCGATACCAAGGACTGTTTTCATCTCAACTTTGCCTATTTTTATATCATAATACTAAAAACAATTGTAAACGTTTACATATACTAGTCAAGCAACATTTGAGAATAAGTTATTGCTCTATAAGTTACGGCTTAATATTAGCACAGTAAATTTATTTTATTTAATTATTAAAGCTAGGCACCCCTTGGCTTAGCTGTCGATTGTCTCACGACTAATTCGTAAGGAACAGTTTCATACATTGACTCTTTAGGCTCACTTGCGTTTCTTCCAATTTCATCAATTAAACGATGAACGGTGCGCTCACCAATAGTTTCAGCAGGCTGATGGATAGTCGTCAACGGAGGGCTAGAAACTTCTGCGTAACGGGTATTATCAAAGCCCACAACGGAAATATCTTCCGGAACTGACTTATTTAACGAGCGCAATTCATGTAAACATCCCAAAGCCATTTCATCATTAGCACAGAAAATAGCTGTCGGCGGATTAGGCAAGGCCAATAGTTCTGTAGTCGCTCGCCTTGCGCCATCAATACTCATTCCACCTTCACGAATCCATTCGTCAAACATATGAAGTTTGGCCCGTTGCATGGCCAACTGGTACCCCGCCTGTCGATCAGCCGTAAGTAGAGAATCTCGATCACCGCAAATAAATGCAATACGCCTGTGACCTAACTCAATAAGATGTTGGGTCGCCTCAGCAGCTGCAGCTGTATTATCAATATGAATATTGGGCAAGGTATTGAGTTCAGGAGAAAGTAGTTCGCAGCCGATGACCATAGGAATACGCCTATCGTTGCCACTGGACAGGAGCTCTGTACCAAAAGGCGAAACACTCGCTAACAAAATAATGCCATCTGCATGTTTAGAAACCATCAGCTCATTAATTTTGTCAGCGTTAATATTATTCCCCACGTTTTCGTGAATAAGTAAGCTGTACCCTTCTGAGCTGGCGGTTCTGCGAATACCTTTCATCACCAAGGTAAAAAATGGGTCGCCAACACCAGGAATAACCACCATGATCATCTTAGTTTTACCACGGCGAAAATCTCTCGCTAAGGTATTAGGCGAATAATTAGTGGCAGCGATGGCTTTTTCGACTTTTTCTCGTGTTCTGGGGCGAACTTGATGTGGCGAGTTAATGCAACGAGATACAGTGGCGATCGACACACCAGCCAGTTTTGCTACATCATTAATTAATACTTCAGCCATCGTATTCTACAAGTGAAAGATTTTAAGTAAATTTACTTTATATACTAGACCTTAACTAAACCCGATTAAAGCCATACAGCTTAGTTAAGGGCACCTTTACATTTATCTGATATTAATCAGGCATATCCTCTAATTCAATTCCTTTTGTTTCATTGACATATTTAAGTACAAAGAAAATTGAGATAAATGCAAAAGCCGCATAGAAACCGTATGTCAGGCCTAAACCTATTGATCCCAAAAATATTGGGAAAGTCATAGTAATTGCAAAGTTAGCTCCCCACTGGAAAAGACCTGCAACCGCTAAACCCGATCCTCGAATCTGATTAGAGAACATTTCCCCTAACATAACCCACATAATCGGACCCCAGGAAGCATTAAAGAAGAATACGTACAAATTCGCAGAAACTAAAGCAACTAGCCCCTCTGCATCAGTTAAATTCAACTCGCCATCGCTATTAATAGCAGCCATAGCAAAGGTGACACTGATAATAGTAAGCGTAAGCGCCATACCGGCTGAACCTATCCACAGCAATGGCTTACGACCAATACGATCAATCAGTCCAATCGTGATTAAACAGGCTCCAATGCTAACCAGGCCAGAGATAACATTAATTAGCAAAGAGTCACTTTCAGAAAATCCAACTGACTGCCAAAGTACAGCGCCATAGTAGAAAACAACATTAATTCCCACCAATTGCTGCAAAACGGCTAAGCCAATACCGACCCAAACAATACGTCGAACTTTAGAAGTTGTTGGATCAATTAAGTCTTTGAGCTGTGGACGGTGATGGTCTGCTGCAAGAGAACTATCTATTTCTTGATACTTTTGTTGCGCCGCGTTTGTACCATACAAACGGCCCAATGTACTTATCGCTTCATCTTTCTTGCCTGATGCGACAAGAAAACGAGGGCTTTCAGGAATAAGCAATAACAAAACGAAAAAGAGAGTAGCAGGCATTAGCTCAACCCAGAACATCCAACGCCATGCAGCATAACCCAGCATAAATTCGCTTTCAGAAGAGCCTGCAGCACCTGCAATTAAATAATTACTTAAAAAAGCGATAAATAAACCGCTAATAATTGCTACTTGCTGAACTGTCGTTAACCGGCCACGATACTCTGATGGAGCAATTTCACTTATATAAGCTGGAGCCATTACACTTGCGGCCCCGACACCAATGCCACCTAATACTCGATAAAAAATAAAAATCCCAGCTGAACCCGCTATACCTGATCCCCATGCTGAAATAATAAAAAATAAAGCAGAAACAATAAGGAGTTTTTTGCGGCCAAATCGATCCGCTAAACTACCGGCACAAAACGCACCTGCAGCACAACCGAGCAACATAACAGCCACATTAAAACCAGTGCCTACGCTACTTGAGTTAAACGCTGACTCTAACCCCTTTTGGGTGCCATTAATCACACCACTATCAAAACCAAATAGAAAGCCACCAATTGTTGCAATGCAACTAACTAAAATAATAAATGCTGTGTTCGCTTGCTCAGAAGGTAATTCAGCTTCTGCGGTTATGTTTACCGACGACATAGAAATACTCCAATGATTTAATGCCAGAGAAAGCTCGGGCTTATTAGTGGACTGCTCATTGTTATGAGGCAGCCTTTATTTGTTTTGAGGTGCTGTTATGCCTGTTTTTCTTTGACAAGAAAAGAGTTCTGTACAAATTTAAAGTTTTTTTTAAAAAAAGCATCTAATTCAACACATTGCATAGAGGAAAGTACCTTTTAAATCGTTAAAGTCAGTTGGCATTTTAAAAAATACTGTTTATCTCTTTGTGAAAAGAGGTTAAAGTGGCAGCGCACTCGCATTTTTTTAACACAATTTTGAAAAAAATTTCAAAATTTATTGGTGGAAAATGAAAGGTGGTTCGTCTGCTAGATATGCCAGGAATATTCTGGCGTTTGAGGAGAATGAAAAGTTTTTCTTTTCGCATTTTTTTGTAATCGTTTTCATTTTTTTAATTACAAATACATCAGCACAGGCTAGACCAAACGATTCAACAAAAAATGAGAAGTTTCGTTTCATGATTCCTCGGCAACGAGCTGATCTTGCGCTCACCGAAGTTGCTGAACAAACCAACAAAACGTTAATTTTCCCATTTGATGGGGCAAAACAAAGATGGGCTAATGCAGTAAACGGATGGTACACGCTGCAAGAAGGGTTGGATCACCTTCTTAGAGGTACCGCGTTGCAAGTATCAGTGGGTGACAACGGACAAATAAAAATACTAATAACGAAATCACACTCTGGAGGAACAGAGACTATGCACAAGCTGAGCAAATTGTCAGCAGCAATTCTGGCGATATCATCAACAGCATACTCAATCAATGGCGCCGCAGCACAAGACGGCTCTGCCTCATTACAAGAAGAAGAAGTCCTGGTCTTAGGGATTAGGGGAAGTTTACAACGAGCAGCAGATATCAAACGAGAAGCTAGCGGCGTTGTAGATGCCATTTCATCTGAAGACATTGGTAAATTTCCCGATACTAACTTAGCCGAATCACTACAACGTATATCAGGTGTATCCATCGACAGATCCGGTGGTGAAGGCCAATTCGTGACCGTGCGCGGATTCGGGCCAGAATTTAATACGGTTCTGGTTAATGGCCGCCAAATGCCCTCTGACAACCCTGGGCGCGAATTCAGCTTCGACTTACTTGCTTCTGAACTTGTTAGCGGTGTCGAGGTAAATAAAACGGCCAACGCCAGCCTACAATCAGGAGGCATTGGTTCAACAATCAATATTAAAACGGCAAAACCGTTAGATATTGACGAATTTAAGTTTGCCGGTAGCGTCAAAGGCCTGTATGACAGTAACAGCTCAGAAACTTCCCCACAGATTTCAGGCTTAATCAGCAATACCTTTGCCGATGGAAAGTTCGGAGCGTTACTTTCTTTCTCTCACCAAGAACGGGAAACCCAGCGTGAACAAGCTGCAATCGAAGGCTGGATTGCTAATACGAATATCGCGTCAAAACGTGAAGGGTATACTCCAACTACAGCAAATACTTTTGTACCACGAAACTATGAGCAACGAGTTATTGCTGAAGACCGCACCCGAACGGGTGGTAACTTAGTTTTACAATTTGCACCCAATGATTCGTTAGAGCTAACTGCAGATGTTCTCTATTCAAAATTTGATGTGGAATCCAAAGGTAGCTCCCTAGGGCATTGGTTTACCTCATCGGATTTTAGTAACACAGCTGAAAATCCTATAACTGTGGATTCTAATGGCACTGTTGTTAACTTTTTACAAGACAACGGCGCAACTGATTTCGGTGCGCGTGACATTGGCCGTCCATCAGAAACAATCTCAGCTGGCTTGAATGCTAAATGGCAAGTGAATGACAATTTTCAACTCGCCTTTGATTATTCAAAATCGAGCAGCGAGCTAAATGATTCTAAGGGTAATACCAACCCACTGATCATTTTCGGTTTTTTGGATAATGTCGTTTTTGACCATACTCAGGGTAACCTCCTGCCAGGTCTGAGTGGTTTCCAAGAGGCAAACCCCAATTACTTTAACGAACAACAGAATTTCGAACTGCGTCAAATAGCTGCAGGCACACCACGCAATACTATCGATGTCAGTGAGCCTATCGGCCGCGGCAATTATCTAGACCCCTCAACGGTGCGCTCACATGTAAATTTGAGACGTGGTAGTGTCATCGATGACGAAATTGATCAGTTTAAAGTGGATGGCGATTGGAGCTTCGATAACGATAAGGGATTGATCAGCGCAAAGTTTGGCGTTTTATATAGCGACCAGTCAAAGTCGAATACATTTGTCACTAATGAAATTGGTGGCCGTCATTGTGTTACCTGTGGCTATTTTGATCGTGTCCAAACAGCCGATGGTCCAACTGGCGCCCCAATTAATATCCCCTTGGATTTATTTTCGGTACTCAATGCTGGCGGCGACTTCTTAAGTGATTTAAGTGGCGCGAGCAATATTCCCAACCAATGGCTCCGTTTTGATCAAGAAGCAGCCTTTAACTTTATCGAAACTGCTACCGGTGGTAACTTAGATGCTGAAGCTTCAGGCACCTCTTTTGTGGTCAATGAAGAAATTTTTGCTACTTATGTGAAGTTTGAATACCAGCAAGATATAGGCAACATTCCAATGAGCGCTCATCTAGGCTTGCGCTATGAAACAACTGATGTTGATATAAACGGAACAAATACTACTCTAGAGAGCTTAAATATACTCGACCAAACAGAGCTAGGTCAGATTAATGGTCCCTTGGAGCCAATTCGCGTTAATAATAGCTACAATCACTTCCTGCCAAACTTGGATATAAAATTTGATCTAAGTGACACTATTGTTAGCCGTTTTGCAGTATCGAAAACTATTACACGACCCGCGCTACTTCAATTATCTCCAGGCATTACTATTCAAACCACTCGCCAAGGTGGCGATTTTAGAGCATCTTCAGGTAATCCTGAGCTGGAACCACTAGAATCGACTAATTTAGATTTGTCATTCGAATGGTATTACGGAGATGCTGACTATATTTCTGCTGGTTACTTCCGCAAAGATGTCACCAACTTTATTGTTAGCAACACAAGGCAAGATAGCTTCCAATTTACCAGTCCAAGTAGTGGGCAACCTGTACGCGATCCATCAAGCCCACAAGGCACAGACCCTAATGGTCTAGATGATAGTGATGGCATAGCATTATTTGACTTTACAACTCCAAATAATGGTGAAGATGCGGTTGTTGACGGTTTTGAACTTGCTATCCAGCATAACTTCGGTGAAACAGGTTTTGGTATATTAGCTAACTTGACTGTGGTTGATAGTGATTCGGATCTAAATGTAAACGATTTAAGTCAAAGTTTTGCAGTAACAGGCCTAAGTGATTCGCAAAATATTGTAGGCTTCTACGAAAAAGGCCCATTCCAAATTCGTTTGGCTTGGAATAATCGTGAAGGCTTCTTGCAGTCGCTCACACAAATTCAAGGCAGCGGGCCAACCTTTGTTGACGATTATCATCAGTGGGATCTTAGTGGTAGCTATGATATCAACGATTCCTTAACTGTATTCTTTGAAGGTATCAACATCACCGAAGAGATATTGTTAAAACATGGTCGTTATAGCAACCAATTCTTGCTAGCTGACGACACTGGCGCTCGCTGGTCACTTGGTTTACGTGCAACTTTCTAGTAACTTTACTATTAACGCGGTATAAACAAATACTAGATTAATAGATATATTTAAATGATAAAGAACGTGAACAAGGGCTCATAAAGAGCCCTTTTTTGTTCTTATCAAGTGGGAACAGATCGGATTATGGAGCAGCGATTAGAGGATTAGCATAGGTTAATCGTTTCTCAGACATCATTGGAGAAAATATAATGACAAAGCTGGTTGCAATTAATGATGTGAGCCACAGAAATCTTAAAATCGATCCTGACTATTGTTTGGTACAACAATCCAATACTCAGTTGATTCCAGTCATAGTCGAAGAATTTCGGCAACTTTGTGGACAATACCCTCTAGTATTAGCCAAAAACAGTGAGTCGGGGAACTTCATATGTGCAGCACTAATGGGTTTCGCTGAAGATGAAAACTTATTTATTGATAAAGGTGTACTGAATGCAATTCATGCCCCGCTAAACCTGTCTCGTCAGCCATTTTATTTAGGGTTTGGCGAAGGCAATGATGACTCACATTTAAGTGTATGTGTGGACATGGATCATCCCAGTGTGGGACAGGAAAAAGGCATAGGTGTGTTTGATGAGAATGGACAACAATCTCAACTGCTACAGAATGTGAGTTCAATATTGGCAACTCTATACCAGGGAGATGAAAAAACCAAAGAGTTCATACATCATTTGGCTTCCTTAGAATTGATCATGCCTATGCGCCTAAGCATTACTTTAGATGACAATTCTCGCTGTGAGGTTAATGGTTTATATACCATCGATGAAGAGGCCTTAAAGAAGATAGATACCGATCAGCTAAGCATTTTACATCAGAAAGATTATCTAAGATTTATCTATACCATGATGGCGTCACTGTCGCAGATTCAAATAATGATTCACAAAAAAAATCAACAGCTAAAATCTGTTAAAGTTAATTAAAAACTGATTATAAAAATAATTATAAAAATAATTAAAAAAACAGTGTGAAAGTATATGACACAGTATCGATGGGAATCTTTAGGTTTATTTTCGGTTCCACTAATCAAACTTAAATTAGATAGGTCCGAAGAAGTACGCGAGCTATTCTTTTCTAGAGTCCAAAACTTATCACAGGCGCAGACAAATACAGCCAGTAATACAGATAATTTAACTCATTATCATAACGACTCTAACGTATTTTCAACCTACCCAGAGCTTAGTTGGCTGAAAAGGTGGATAGAGGAATCGGCGGGTTTTGTTTACCACGACTTGCTAAATTACAAACGATCAGGAGCAATGAAGTTGGTGAGCGCCTGGTTCAACCTTGCACAAGCGGGAGCTTCTCAAACAAAACATGCTCATGCTAATAGTCTGCTAAGTGGCACCCTCTACTTGAATACAGATAAAGAAACATCCATAACATTTTATCATCCTTTAACCACGGGCTCATTGCACAACGAGCTATTCGATCAAGCAGTGCAAAAACACAATGAACACGGTTTGCAATATCATTTCACACAAGTTGAAATTAGTGTAAAGCAGGGGGAATGCTTGTTTTGGCCTTCACGCCTAGCCCATGGTTACAGTAACAATAGAACAAATAATCGCCTGAGCTTTTCATTTAATCTTATGCCAGAACGATTAAACTCGGTGTATCAAATTTTAAATTAGTGGGTACTAAGAAAAATTACTAAAAGTAAAATTAACAAGAGAGTCTATCGCTATGGGAAAGCCAATTCGTAAAATTGTTATTGTCGGCGGCGGCACGGCAGGCTGGATAACAGCAGGCACTATCGCTAAGCAATTTGAGAACAGCACACAAGATCCTATTTCGGTCACATTAGTAGAATCCCCCAATGTTCCCACCATTGGTGTTGGCGAAGGTACTTGGCCTACGATGCGAACTACGCTCAAAAATATGGGCATATTTGAGACAGACTTTATTCGTGAATGTGACGCCACCTTTAAGCAAGGGGCTAAATTTGCTCGCTGGGTCACTGGAGCAGACGACGACTTTTACTATCATCCCCTCGAACTGCCGCAGGGTTTTGTTAGTGGCAATTTGGTTCCACACTGGCAACAAAATAACGAAGGGGTATCCTTTGCTGATGCCGTGTGTTCACAAAGCCATATATGTGAACAAGGATTAGCCCCCAAACAAATAACAACGCCAGAATACGCCAGTGTTGCCAATTATGCTTATCACTTAGATGCAGGAAAATTCTCCAAATTTGTCCAAAAGCACTGTGTTGAAAAACTTGGGGTTAAGCATATTTTAGCCGATACCAGCACCGTCAATACTACAGAGAATGGAGATATCAGCTCCCTTGAAACACAACAAGGAATACAAATAGAAGGGGATCTTTTCGTAGATTGTACAGGCTTTAAATCACTTTTACTGGGCGAACATTACAAGGTTCCCTTCAAAGATTGTAAGGACATACTCTTCGTCGATACTGCGCTCGCTGTGCACGCTCCCTATGAAACAGATGATACACCTATCGCCTCTCACACAATATCGACAGCACAAACCGCTGGTTGGATTTGGGATATAGGCTTGGTCAGTCGCCGTGGTGTTGGCCATGTCTATTCAAGCGCACATATAAGCCAAGCCGAAGCAGAACTGCAACTAAGAGACTACTTAAGACCAAGGGTTAAGGATATTGATAATTACGATCTGCGTAAAATCTCAATAAATTCAGGCCACCGACAAAAATTTTGGCAAAACAATGTTGTCGCCGTCGGTTTATCTGCAGGTTTTCTAGAACCTTTAGAGGCATCATCACTAGTGTTAGTAGAGTTATCAGCCAGACTAATTGCTCAGCAGCTCCCCCCAGATAGAGATTCTATGGATATTGTCGCTAAACGGTTTAATGAACGCTGCCAATATCGTTGGGATAGAATTATCGACTTTTTGAAACTACATTATTGTTTAAGCCAGCGCCGAGACAGCGACTTCTGGATCGAAAACTGCGATCCAAAGTCCATCCCTGATAGCCTACAAGAACTCATTGAGATGTGGCGCTTTCATTATCCCTGGCAAGATGATTTCACACAAAAAGACGAAGTATTTCCTTCCGCAAGTTATCAGTATGTGCTCTATGGCATGGGCTTTAAAACTAAACCAAGCTTCCACGGGATGACATCTCACAATGTTCAATTTGCCGAAGAGCAATTTGCACGCAACAAAAAAAACGCTCAATTATTTTGTAGCAAGCTCCCCAATAATAGAGAGCTTATAAATAAAATAAAGCTGCACGGTTTGCAGAGGATTTAATAGCAAGCTAGAGCCTATTAAAAAGCCCTAGGCATTGACCTCCAAACGCTTTTTCAACATTTTTTCAATAGATTCCTGGGCAATCTTTTTGACAACACTTCGGGCAAAGTGATTTGAAGGTGCTATGCCTGCCAAGGAAGAAGCTTGCTTAGGCCCAGATTCCAGTTTGTCGAGTTGTTGCTGGAGCTCTTTAATAGAGTCCGCACAGTCTTTGGCTTCTGGGTGATCTAGACCATGTTCAATTAACTGACCATATTGTTGATAAAGCTCTAAAATTTGATATTTTAGTTTATCAATTTTTTGAGAGTTTTCTGCTAATTTATGCTGATTTTCACGAGTATTTATTGCATCTTTTAGCTGCTGAAGCGGTTGTCCATCATCGGTAGTACTCGCCAAACCCTGTTCTTTCATAAATGCAACGTTACCAAACTCCCAAAAGTGAGAAGGCAAAACTTTAAGCGAAGTTGGAGTTTTAGAACTTTCAAGCTCAGCGACGGTGCGTCCGCCTGGCTTTGATACAAACAAGTCTGATGCTTTCATTAATTCAGCCATCGGCTTACCAGATTGAACCCAACCTTGAGGTTTAATAGAAAAAGCATTGACGACACTTTCTTTTATAGATTCATTATCAATTGCTTCTATTGATTCATTAAAAGCATTAACAACACTATTAGCAAGCTGTGTATTCTTGCCGCAAAGTGCCATAATACTCACATTAGGTAGCTCGCTCTGCGGGTTCATTTCCAGCTGCTTTTTTGCATCGTCGACAAAGGCACGAATATAAGCTTCTATTTCTCCTCCTACTCCTTGAGCGCCCATCGAAATCGTTACTAACTTTGACTCCACAGGAATACCATAGTGATTTTTTATGCTTTCAATACCTTTTTTATCGATGGATGAAGAAAAAGAATCGTCTACCGGATAAGAAGATTTAGTAATTAACTTATTAAACTGATCTCTCAGGTCGTTAGAAACAAAAAGCTCACCTTTATCCGGAGAAATACGAGCACCAGCAGTTGACTGAGGCCTCTTTTTTTCAGCCTGCTGAAGCAGTTGAGATAAGTGCTGAAACATTGCTTTTGATTTATCAGATTCTCCTGACACCAGAAGATTATGCTCATCAGACTGGCCATAGGCTAAAAAGATATCAGGATCAGGCGTGGAGAATCGAAAGCCTTCGAGCTTATTATCCATCATTGCTTTAATTTTATTTTCAAGCCTTGTAGTGAAACGCCCATAATCACAGAGAATCCAGGTTACCTGGTTCATTTTTCCTTCCTCTGTACTCTCAGAAGCTAAACGCTGATTATGGCCATAATGATTAGTAGAAATAATCTTTTCAGCATCACCTACTTTATATCTTAAGATATCAATCCTGTCATCAGGAATATAATCATTTAAGTGAGCAGATAGTTTCCTCAAATTCTCACCGTATCCAGGATTATCTCGCTTTTGAATAATTTCGTTATAAATATGTCCGAATGCTATACCCGTAGTTTTAGAGAGCCCATCATTAAGATAAAGATCTGTTTCATTAATTAATTGTGACTCAATACCTCTCTGATCAAATTGTCCTTTTAAATCTTTAGCAATAGATTTATGGGCACCACCGGCAGAACAAGTAGTAATGGCAACCTGCCCATGTGCGCAAGGCTCACCTAGTTCTGCTCTTCTTTGAGCCATATCCTTTTTTATATCGCTAATAACTTTCGGCATACTGCTTTCAACATCAGCTAGAAAATCTTCAATAGGCTGCTGTAATGACTGTGGAATTTCTCCGTTATCGATTTTATTTTGTAAAATTTTTCTAGCATTACTACTATTAGATGAAATAAAATCTACTGACTGAGAAACAAAGTCCTGAACTATTTTTTTATCTGCCGCAGAATGTTTAGCTAGTGTTTTTTCCATAGAAGCTTCAATAGTTTTCGACTTATGAAGATCCTCACTTTTTTGATAAAGTTTTCTACAAAAATCACTCATTGCCAATTTCTTATGAGTGTTTCCTTCTGTATCAACAATAGAATCAACACGACCTTCATTCATTGCCTCGAGCACAGAAGTTAATAACTCTTCATTAAACCCTTCCCAAACTTTTTGAGGATCTGATTGAGCGAATTGTTCTTTGGGCGGCAACAATCTAGAAAATATATTTTGATCAAGCGTAAGGTGATTGCCATGTCTTATATCGCGAATCAGATCACTAACAATAGCTTGTTCATTTTTAGCCACACTTTGATTTGAAGAAGACCCCGCCGCTGAAAAGCTAGCAGTTCTTGCAGGAAGGTAATTACTAATAGATGTCATCATCATACTCAGCTATAGGATTTATTAACTGATATGTCTTTAAATTATGGAAAATGTTCGGAGAATTTATGACGATAAAAATATGTATTATTCTAACAATTAGATTTAGATGGCTGTAGGCTTAAATGCTAACAGCACTAGCATAAGATTAAATTATTTAGTCTTAACAATCCCTAAAAAATTGAGCTCGTTTGCCTATATTAAAACTCATTATTTTCTTTGATGTTAGTACCCAGAAAGACTTTAACCGCATCGACATAGCCTTCTTTGTAAGATGGATAACGAAAGACGTAACCGCTTTTTAGAAGCTTGCTATTATCGCATTGTTTATTACCACCTCTGCTACTAGTTTGTGTGACTAGCTGTTCACTGCCTATATTCATCCTGGCAGCTAGCCAAGTTCTTATTTCACGACTTTTTACTGGCTCATGGTCAGAAGCTAGATAAACAGAATCCAGTTTATCTACATCCGTAGCGAGTAAGTGACATATCACCCCACAACAATCTTCGATATGGATACGGTTGGTGTAGGTATCGTCTCCACCTTTTAAGTCTTTCACTTGGCGCAAAAGGTAGTCTCTTCCTGGGCCGTAAATACCAGAAAAACGAATTATTGTGGATTTTAAGCCACTGTCGAGAAGCAATTGTTCAGTTTCAAGTAAGACTTTTGCCGTTTCGCTTTTAGGCTCAGTCAGACTGTCTTCATTCACCACTTCATCATCAGATTGCCCGTATACACTGGTACTGGAGATAAACAAAATTCGCTTTGGCGCATTATTTTTCCGCCACAACCTTAACAAAACATCGACAACATCAAAATATGCCCTCCGGTATCCATCCGGCCCACGACTTGAGGGAGTCATGGTTATAATGGCCGAGTCAAAGCAATTTTCACTGACACGTTGCAAGATAGGGTGGCTTAGAACATCGCCTTGCCATAAAGTAACACCTGGAACAACTGGTTTGGTTCTGCGTGCGATACCTACGACACTGTCACCATTAGCAACAAGATGTGAGGCACAAAGTGAGGCAATCTCACCAAATCCTATAAAAAGATGTTTGTTTGCCATTAAAATTAGAATACCCTTTAAAGTAAATTTATTAACATATCGATTTCAATAGTTTTCTGCCATGACTTTAACAGAACTTCGCTACATTGTGACCCTCGCACAAGAACAACATTTTGGCCGTGCAGCTGATCGCTGTAATGTCTCCCAACCAACATTGAGCATCGCAGTTAAAAAACTTGAAGAAGAACTCGATACAACCCTTTTCGAACGTTCTAAAACTCGCGTTAGCCCGACACCTATTGGTGAGCAGGTTGTAGAGCAAGCACAACGTGTGATCGAGCAAGCTTCGACCATACGTGATATTGCAAATTCGGGCAAAGATCAGTTGACCAGTCCCTTCCACATTGGTGCTATCTTTACCATTGGGCCTTACCTCTTCCCTAGACTGATACCTGAGCTACAAAAAGTCGCTAAAGATATGCCTCTTTATATAGAAGAAAGCTACACCGCAAGCTTGCGAAAACGCATCCGCCACGGCGATCTTGATGCTATTATCATCGCCTTACCTTTTACGGAAGCAGATGTGGTCACGCAATCACTCTACGACGAAAACTTCGTAATATTGATGGACAAAGATCACCCCCTTAGCAAAGAAACCAGTATCCATCCAGATCAGCTCAACGACTATAACGTATTACTTCTTGGCGAAGGCCATTGTTTCCGAGATCAAGTTATTGAGGCATGCCCAAATTTAAAACCATCTCTCGATGACCCTCGCGGAAAAATTCGAACTGCGGCAGAGGGCAGCTCACTGGAAACGCTCAAGTATATGGTGGCTTCAGGCTTGGGGATTACGATCCTTCCAGAATCTGCTGCCAAAGCCGATCATACCTGGTCAGATTTGTTGGTAACTCGCTCTTTTACTGCGCCAATACCGACCAGAACAATTGCTCTTGCTTGGCGCGCTAGTTTCCCACGCCATCAAGCCATCGATGCCGTCCGCGAAGCAATTGACCATAGCGGCATAGTAAGTTAGCGCATACATACAATGAATAATCTACCAACATTGGCGAATATCGATGTTACGGTGCTAAAAGGTGTAGGTTCTAAGCTCGCGCAAGTCCTCGCTAAGCTGGACATTCATAGTGTTCAAGATTTGCTGTTTCACCTACCTCTTCGCTATCTCGATAGGACACGTATCACAGCCATTAGTCAGCTGCGCACCAATACTAGCGTCGTTGTCCAAGGAGCGGTGTTAAAAACCAACATTGTATTTGGCAAACGCAGAAGTTTAGCCGTAACCATCGAAGATAACAGTGGCACTACATGCCTGCGTTTCTACCACTTCAACGCGAGTCAAAAAAACAGCTTTGAAGAGGGGCGGCAAGTACGCTGCTACGGTGATCCCAGGTTAGGATCTAGTGGTCTGGAGTTTTACCACCCTGAATATGAGTTCGTCGATAGTGGTAAGACAGAACTAAGCGAACAAGCATTAACTCCTGTGTATCCCCTTACGGATGGCTTAAGCCAATCTCGTATCCGGTCACTTACAGAGCAAGCAGTCAATTTACTTAAAGATTACAGCCCATCAGAGTTATTGCCTGCTGAAGTCCAACAGATGTTCGGTATGGACACTCTCGCCAGTGCATTGGCGTATCTTCATTTCCCGCCACCTGAGGCAAGCGTCGAACAGATCCTGGCAGGCCAACATCCTGCGCAGCAACGCCTAGCTTTTGAAGAGCTACTCGCGCACTACCTCGTTAGGCAACAACTTAGAGAACAGTTCCAGCAAGAGCATGCAGCACTTATTAAAGTGCATCAAGATAAAAAGGCGGCCCTGCTAAGTACTCTGCCATTCTCCCTTACCGGAGCCCAACAGCGGGTCTGTGATGAGATTCAACGGGATCTGAGCAAAGGCGTACCAATGTTGAGAATGGTACAAGGAGATGTCGGCTCGGGGAAAACCTTAGTGGCCGCCATAGCAGCGCTCAACGTTGCCTTTTCTGGTTATCAAGTAGCCATTGTGGCACCCACCGAGATTCTTGCCGAACAGCACCTCAATAATTTTAAGCAATGGCTTGAGCCTCTTGGCCTGCGCATCTGCTGGCTCGTTGGCAAGCTGACAGCAGCAAAACGTCGGGATGCACTTAAAACCATTGCTGATGGAGAAGCAGAGATTATCGTCGGCACTCACGCACTGTTTCAGGAAGACGTGGACTTCGCTAAACTGGGGCTTGCAATTATCGATGAGCAACACCGCTTTGGCGTCGACCAACGATTAAGTCTCCGCAAGAAAAGCCGCCTAGGTGAAGTCCCCCACCAATTAGTGATGACGGCAACTCCAATTCCACGAACGCTTGCTATGACTGCATATTCAGAACTGGATTACTCTGTTATTGACGAACTGCCGCCTGGCCGTAAACCAATACAGACAGCCCTAGTGAGCCAAAGTCGCCGTGCTCATGTTATTGAACGTATCAGAGTCGCGTGTGAGAAAGGCACTCAGGCCTATTGGGTATGTCCTTTAGTAGAAGACTCTGAAACGCTGTCAGCGGCCAACGCCGAGCAAACCTGGGAGCAACTAAAGGTGGCACTTTCAGGCTTCAACATTGCCATGGTTCATGGGCGTCTAAAGGCTGCGGAAAAAGAAATGGTGATGGCGAGCTTTAAGAAGGGCGAAAGTCAATTACTAGTCGCTACCACCGTTATAGAAGTAGGTGTCGACGTTCCCAACGCAACACTGATGATTATCGAAAACCCAGAGCGCCTAGGACTCGCTCAGCTCCATCAACTGCGCGGTAGGGTTGGTCGCGGTAGCGAGGCTAGCCACTGTGTTTTGCTATATGGCGATAAGCTATCGCAGCATGCAAAACAGCGCCTACAAGTGTTGCGAGAGTCGAACGACGGATTTGTTATCGCGGAAAAAGACTTGGAAATACGCGGCCCGGGGGAGCTACTAGGTACTCGTCAAACTGGGGATATGCAATATCGTCTGGCAGATGCTCAGCAGCACGCTAATTTGATTCCAGAGGTTCACCGTATCGGTGAGCATCTCTGTGTCGACAAAGAATTAAGCGACAAACTCATTCAGCGTTGGATCGGATACAACAAAAACTACGCCCAAGTTTAAAGCCCTCATTAGGGCTCTCGAGTAACGCGCATGTTAAATTACGCTCCATCACTTTCCGGCATTTATGCGTCAACTTGAGCATTTATTTTTTTTATAACACAACTCAATCTAAAACTTAGCGGGCATTGCTATTGACCTCAGATATTCGCCACAGATTAGTGCGTAATTTCTGTCGAATTCCCCGTCTCGGTCTATATTTAAACGTAAGGGTAGCTCTATTAATAGAGGTGCTCCTAAGGAAATATTTAATTACCCGTCAATGGAAAGGGACAGTTTCTATATTAGAGGAGAAGGCACGTGTCTGTACCAGCGAGCATAATCGAGCTGCTTGAAAGCCAAAAAGTTAGTTTCAATATTGCACAAATAGACGAGGATCATCACCACCACCTCTCACTTGTAAGCAACGAAGACTCCCCCTGTTTAGTAAGCTCTCTTATTGTTCAAGATAGCAAAGGCCGAGTGCAAGTGTTATTACCTTCCGACCATATTCTCGATCTAGATGCTATGTTTCGCCAATTCGATCGACGCTTCGAGGCAGTGCCGACATCTCAACTACGTCCCATCATAAATCAATACGAATTTTCTACTATCCCGGCAATCCCCCGTTGGCTAGGTATGCCGACATTTGTATCCTCAGCCCTATTAACAAAAGATCAATTAATTCTACAGTCAGGAAATTTTGGGCATGTACTGGAAATAAGTCAGGAGAATTTCGTCGCCATAATCGGTTCGGCGCACACAGGCAGTTTTACTGTTAAAGCCCCTTCGATTATCAGCGACGCCAGCGAAGACGAAAAACAAATTCTGACATCTGTTGAGAAATTTACTGAAAGACGTATCCGCTCAAGGTTACAAGAAACTTTGGAGTTACCGCCACTACCAGAAACCGCCCAACGTATTATTAAGCTACGTGCAGACCCAAATGCCGACATTAGTGACCTCTCTAATATCGTTGATGTAGACCCAAGCCTAGCGGCACAGGTTGTCAGTTGGGCATCTTCTCCTTATTACTCTGCCCCAGGAAAGATTAAATCTGTTCACGATGCTATCGTGCGTGTCTTAGGTTTTGACATGGTACTAAACCTTGCGTTGGGTCTATCGTTGGGTAAAACTCTATCGATGAAAACACTCACCCCTCAGGACATCGACCAATACTGGAAGGGTGCTGTATATACCGCTGCCACGGTAGAAGGATTAATTACTAGTATTGATCGAAAACACAGGCCAAGTTTCGGATTAGCTTATCTATCTGGCCTTCTAAACAATTTTGGCTACCTTGTTTTGGCCGAGATATTTCCTCCTTATTTCGAGACCATAAAACGCACTCGATTATCTAATCCACATATTTCTCTTGCAGCTATCGAACAGTACACAATTGGCGTCACCAGTAATCAAATATCTGCTTGGCTGCTAGATACATGGAATATGCCGGAGGAAGTGGTCACGGCTCTAAGACAAAAATTTAATCCAGAATATTCTGGCGAACATGAGCAATACGCAAAGCTCGTTTACGTCGCACAGCACTTATTGGCCAACGCGGGTTTCGGTGATGCCTTAGGCAGCCAAATTCCTCAAAGCCTACTCGATGATCTTTATCTCGATTATGAGACGGCAAAAGTTACCGTGGATAATATTCTTGAATCCTGCGATGACCTAGACTCAATTGCTGAGAAAATGCGAGGTTGAATTTATAAAATTCACTTTTTGACTAACCCGACATAATTATATGGCGGGTTAGCAGAACCCTTTCTAAATGCTATGTTTATTAGATCTTATAGCTCTATCAATTTTACAAATGTGTAATACCTTAGAAGCCATTTCATAACTACTGCACCTGCCAGTACGGCATTAAAATAGCTTTAAGATGCTCATTTACTTCATGTAAACGCCACTTTTTGAGTTGTTTTTACCTTATCATGCCTGCATTCGCGAGTGACGAAACAGCTTGTTGCCTTTTGTCCCCTAAGGTATAAAAATCAATTTTTATAATCTTATATTACTAAGGGCAAGTATTTTAAATAACTATTTAATATCACCCACACAATACAGTATGATTAGGTTATAGCAACTCAATTTGAGCTTAGGGCTTGTCGGCAAACCCAAGTTAACTTATCGATTTATAAATCAAAAGACTGTCACATACTGACCACGTAAATTAGTTGTAGAATGAAATTTTTGACGCCAGAATATACCTCCGAAGTTAATTTGCAGATTTAGAAGTAAGTTTAAGTATGGCTGATAGTGATAATAACTGGTTCAACAATTGGCCGGATGGCCTCATAGGCTTAGATAGAGAGAATCGCATCGTTGAGTTGTCGCCAATGGCACGTACTATTCTCGGCTGGACATTAGAAGAACTTGACGGACAAAATTTTCATACCGCTCTTTGCTCAGAGACTCATACGGCAAATCACACACAAGAAGAATGTGGTGTTATTTCTGCCAACCCGTCCTCCGAGACTGCATCAACACTTTGGTTACACCGAAATGGTCACGACGTTTCCATAGACTTTCGTAATATCCATGTTGGCTTTGGCCGAGCCAACCGTGTCATAAGTTTCGTCGACAACTCAACACGTTCACATACACGCGAAGAGTTAGAGAAGTTTTCTCAGTATGTTGAAAAAAGCCCCGCGCCAATGGCGGAATTTGTTATCGATGGGCAATTATTGTTTGGTAATACTGCGCTGCAGGAACTACTGCTGGAATACGGGTTCGACAGTAATGGGGATGCCTACGCTTTACCGCGTAATATCGATGAAGTTGCCAAAGGGTTACAAGCATCCGAGCAAGCCTACGATACACTTGAGCTAGAATTGGACAACCAGGTATTTCTTTGGCACTTTCACCTTTTGACCGCCAATGAGAACCCCACTCTAGTAGGTTACGCCTTCGATATTACAGCGCAAAAAATGGCAGAAACACTAGCGATACAGCAAAAAGCAAAAGCTCGTAAAGAGTTTTACGCAAAAATGGTGCATGAACTTCGCACGCCACTTAACGCTATCGTAGGCTTTTCAGATATTTTATTAGCACGCACAGAAGGCAAATTGTCTAACGAAGAATTAGAACAATTAAAACTTATAAAAAAGGCAGGGTGCCAACTCAACGAACTCGTCTCGGCAACATTGGATGTCACTAAAATAGAATCAGGCCGAATGAGCTTAAATATTAGTGATTTTGCCATTTCAGATCTCTGTGAAGAAACGAAAGAACAAGTTGCGAGTCTTGCGCAGGAGAAAAACTTATGCCTACGTTACACCAGCTCAACAGATTTACGAATATTCTCGGATAAAACTAAAGTTCGCCAAATTCTGATCAATCTTTTATCAAATGCTATTAAATATACCAATGAAGGTAGTGTTCATTTAGTCGCTAGTGAAAAAACGGATCTTGAGCTTGGCGAGTGTCTCAGCCTTTCAGTATCTGATACAGGTATAGGTATTCCGGCAGATCAAATACAAAAATTATTTCAGAGCTTTGAGCAAGTCGATGATGAAAGGACTATTGATATTGAAGGAACAGGGCTAGGTTTAGCTCTGGTCAATAACTTGGTAGAGTTGTTAGGCGGAAACATAAGTGTAACAAGTAATTATGGTATCGGTAGTACATTTGAAGTGCTCATTCCATTTATGAACACCTTACAACCACAATAAAAAGGCACTGAATAAGATGAAAAGGAAGAGTCAAATATAAATTCTTAAAATATTGATTCGAGTGCGCGAAAATTTTCTTTTATCAACTTACTCAGTAATGAGAATCAATTTAAATAATATGTTCCCGTAAGTTTTTACCTGCTTTAAAACTAACTTGTTTACTCGCTGCAATTTCAATTAAGTCTCCTGTTTTTGGATTGCGACCTTGCCTTGCTGCACGCTGTTTAACGTTAAAAGAACCAAAACCAATTAAATTTAAAGGCTCACCACGTGCTAGTGCATTTGTGATGTGCTCAAACACAGACGACACTGCATCATCAGCTTCACGCAAACTTAAATCCGCAATATCTGCAACCGCATTAACTAAATCAGCTTTTCGCATATTTCTCTCCTATCGCAAAATTATCTAAAAGGTGATCTCCCAGATTATTCGCAAAAAATAATAGGCTTAGCCCAAAATATACAAACAACCTTATTGGAAGGCACCTGTCGAGAAAAATGAGTACTTTACTTATTATTAGAACTCTGGATTTATCCCCAATAAGTCCTCCCTATAAATACAAGAATATTAATAGAGAAAACAATACAGATAAAATTTACCCAGCTCCTTTAGCCTAGCCAAAGTTTGAGGGTTTTGTACAAAAATCCCTTAAAAAAGTAAAAATGTTTTTCATTAGTGGTAGTTATAGCTGAAGCAATATAAATTGGCATAAAGAAAAGCGCGCTATTTTCGTGCTGAGTAAGGCGCTCATTGCCGCGCATAGTGGGCCTATGGGCAAAATGAGCAACGCCACACAGCGCTAAAATAGCCGGTTTTATAAGGTCAGTTTATAGTGCTTCAGCTATAGTGTATTCTTGCCCCTTTTTCGAGCCATAACATCTTATGAATAAAGAAAAATTGATCCAATATGGACAATTAATGCGCCTTGACCGGCCGATTGGAATTTATCTCGTTGCATGGCCAACACTCTGGGCACTGTGGCTAGCGGCGAAAGGGTTTCCCGATTGGGACGTACTGATCATCTTTCTATTGGGTGTAGTCGTAATGCGCTCGGCAGGATGCGTCATTAACGATTTTGCTGATCGTAAGATTGACAAGCATGTAGAACGAACAAAAAATCGCCCACTGACATCAGGTATTGTGAGTAGCAAAGAAGCCCTAGGTTTATTTGCCGTTTTATGTATAGTGGCATTTGCCTTGGTGCTCTTAACAAATACACTTACGGTAATGCTATCACTAGGCGCCTTAGCTTTGGCTAGTGCTTACCCATTTATGAAACGCTACACCCATCTGCCACAGGTCGTCCTCGGCGCAGCTTTCGCATGGGCTGTACCTATGTCTTTTACCGCTCAGACAGGAGAGCTGCAGCCGTCTATTTGGCTCATCTACACTACTGTTGTTCTATGGACTGTGATCTACGATACGTTTTACGCTATGGTGGATCGCAAGGATGATATTAAGCTTGGAGTCAAATCTACCGCCATTTTGCTTGGAGATTCGGATTTGATAGTCACCAAAGCTTTACAGGTGATCACTTTAATTGCCTTGTATATGATGGGTAGCCGATTTGAATTAGGCATTGTATACAAACTCAGCTTACTCGCTGTAGCTGCTCTCTTTGTTTACCAACAATATCTGATACGAGAGCGTAAGCCACAACTATGCTTTAAGGCATTTTTAAATAATAATTGGGTCGGTATGGCAGTGTTTGTAGGTATCGCTGGGGACTATGCGACTAAAACTTTGTAAGCCTTATAACCGGACTTAAAACCGAGGAACCTATCCTAAAAGCGCAAAAGAATCTATTCTTGTCATAAAACGGCAACAAAAGCTTTATTTAATGCGCATGTCGCTCACATTCAATTTCCCAGAGCTTGAGTCCAAAGGTTATGCCTAATGCCAGATAAGAGAATTTTGGTCGTAGACGATGAATCCCCTATTAGGGACATGCTGCGTGTTGCTTTAGAAATGGCTGAGTACCATGTGCTTGAGGCCGGTGATGCACAAGAAGCTCACAGCTTAATTATTGATAAAAAACCGGACTTGATACTCCTTGACTGGATGCTTCCAGGTACCAGCGGTATAGAGCTCGCTAGGAGGCTAAAACGCAACGAAGTCACACAAGATATCCCTATTATAATGCTGACAGCAAAAGGGGAAGAGGATAATAAAATCCAAGGTCTTGATGTCGGTGCCGACGATTATATTACCAAGCCATTTTCACCCAGAGAGCTAGTTGCACGTTTGAAAGCTGTGTTACGCCGAGCGGAATCACACAGTGCACAGGAACCCATTCAAATTGATGGTCTTTGCCTAGACCCCACTAGTCATAGAGTGACAATCAACACCATACCCATCAATATGGGTCCAACGGAATATCGTTTGCTAGAGTTTTTCCTCACCCATCAAGAGCGCGTCTATACCCGTAGCCAGCTGTTAGATCATGTATGGGGCGGCAATGTGTATGTCGAAGAGCGCACTGTCGATGTGCATATACGACGATTGCGTAAAGCGCTAAGCGTTCAAGGGCATGATAGATTTATTCAAACTGTACGTGGCGCTGGCTATCGGTTTTCGAATAAAATAGCACCTGCCCACAACTAAACTAGCGTTTCTCATACTATGAGTAGAGGTCTAAAGACTGAGCTTCGCTGGCTCGCTTTTGTCACCATCACCTCCTTCGTCATCGGCTTTTCATTCGATGCGGAATTCGTATGGCTATCAATAGCTCTGTTCCTATTTATTATATGGCTGCTCTATCGCACGGCCCAACTTGAAAGCTGGGCAGCGCAAGCCCGTCGTAGCGGCCCGCCGGGTGATGACTTCGGCGGCATATGGGGAGAAATTGCCGACGATATAAGACTTCTCTCAAGACGCTACGAAAAAGACAAAGTGCGCTTGCAAGCTGTTGTGACACGTGTACAGGAAATGACTTCCGCGTTGGCAGATGCGGTAATACTTGTCGATAGTCGCGCAAATATAGAGTGGTGGAATCGCTCCTCACAAGACCTATTCAACTTTCAAGATATCGATCGCGGCCACAAATTAGTCAATATTATCCGCAATCCACGTTTTATTAACTATTTTGAAACACAAAGCTATAGCTCTCCCCTCGAACTTGAGTCTCTTAGAAACGAAGGTCAACATTTAGAATTCCATGTCCATCCATTTGGCCAAGGAGAGCGCTTGATTGTTATCCGTGACGTTACTCGTGTTAATTTGTTGGAACAGATGCGTAAGGATTTCGTCAGTAATGTCTCCCACGAGCTGCGCACGCCTCTGACCGTCATAAAAGGCTATATAGAAACTCTCATCGATGCCCCAGACCTATCGAAAACACTGCGCAATGCCTTTAATCAAATGCTACAGCAGAGCGATAGGATGACAGCATTAGTGAATGACTTGATCACGCTAAGCCGTCTAGAAACTGATCAAACCGAGCTCAAACCAAAACCTGTTGCCTTATCGCCTCTATTAGAAACCATCGTATCCGATGCCCAAGCGTTGGGAGGGAAGATACATCATCAGATTACTCTGAGTGGCGATGCAGGGGTATCAATTTTGGGCAATAACCAAGAGCTTCACAGTGCCTTCTCAAATCTCACCTTTAACGCCGTTAAATACTCACCCGAGGGCGGTGGTATTGATATAAGTGTCACTCAAACTGAAGAGGCATGCATCGTTAGCGTCACCGACAGTGGCTTAGGCATTGACCCTAAGCATATCCCAAGGCTTACTGAACGTTTCTATCGGGTCGACGATAGCCGCTCAACCGCTCTAGGAGGTACAGGTCTGGGACTTGCGATTGTGAAACATGTTCTTGCCCGACATGACGCAGAGTTAAAAATCACCAGCCATCTCGGCAAAGGCAGTTCATTCAGTTGCTATTTTCCCATCGAGCGAATACTTCGAGAAAAAGTCGCTTAATACCTTTTTTAGTGTTAGCCACTATGAAAAGTACACCTGTTACCTCTAGATAGATTCAGGTAAGCTTCCACGACCATTTTCAAGAGTATGTGAGTTGTGGAAGTTAAGTTTCATCAATCAATCGCACAAATCGCGGCCCAAGATTGGGATGCACTTTGGCAAACAAAATACCCATTTACCCAGCACGCCTTTTTTAAGGCATTAGAAGAATCTAACAGTGTCGATACCGCCGGTAAGCAAAATACGGGATGGCAGCCAAAACATCTTAGTATCGAAGAAAATGGAAAAATCATCGCCGTAATGCCTCTGTTTGTAAAAGGGCACTCTTATGGTGAATACGTTTTTGATTGGTCCTGGGCCGACGCTTACCATCAAGCGGGTATCGAATATTACCCCAAGTTACTTAATGCTATTCCATTTACCCCGGCGACAGGCCCTCGTATAGGCTTTTCAAAGGATTTAAGTAACGAACAAAAACAGTCATGCAACACAGCAATAATCGAAGCGATTAAGAACTGTTTAAAAGAAGAAAATATGTCGGGCTTTCACAGCTTATTCCCACAAGATAATTCTACTTTTGAGCAAGCCCGTTTTACTGAACGCCAAGGTTATCAGTTCCATTGGTTTAATCAAGGCTTCAAAGATTTCGACGATTTCCTCAATAGTTTTAGTTCCAGAAAAAGGAAAAATTTAAAAAAGGAACGGCAAAAAGTTTTCTCTCAGGATCTCGATATTCGTATGCGTCATGCTGATGAGCTAACGACAGAAGAGTGGAACAAGTTCTATGCGCTCTACCATCGTACCTATCTTAAAAGGAGTGGCCGCACAGGTTATTTAGGTCCAGATTTTTTCCATCGACTCGGCCATGAATTTCCTCAACAAGTATTAGTATGTAGTGCCCACCATCAAAATAATATGATCGCCGCAGCCCTATATCTGCGCGACGAAGATACGCTTTACGGCCGCTACTGGGGTACTCAGATAGATCTCGATGGATTACACTTTGAGTGCTGCTATTACCAGGGTATTGAATATGCCATCCAACACCAATTAAAACGATTCGACCCAGGCGCCCAAGGTGAGCATAAAATTCAACGTGGCTTTACGCCGATTAAAACACGCTCTTACCACTGGCTCAGCCACCCGTCATTTAACGGTGCTATCAATGAATTCACTCAACAAGAAATACAACATATTAATGCTTATATAAAAGATACAAGAACGCTTATGCCATTTAAGGAGGGGGTTGAAACAGTAGAAGAGGATTATTTATTTACATTTTGATTTTAGAAAAAATTTTTAATCTAAAAACTCCAAAATAATTCAATGCTTATAAATTTCCCCTAAAAAAAACATGTTAACCAACTCTCCTATTTAAACCGCAAAGCTAGGGATAGCATATCATTTAAATTTACGTCGCAAAGACAAGATCTCACTTTCTATTTTTTTCTACATTCTTTTCTCAAAGACAATTCAACAAAAAATATCAGAAACTATTTAAACCGATATAAACCAAGCGATTTATTGTATACATTTTACTAATTAAAAATACTTACAGAACAATCCGGCATCCAAAGCCACTAATATTCGCAGCTTGTTAAAACTCAACATTGTATAAATGCAAATTAGTCCACCAAAGACTAATACTCAGGCCGGAAATACTATGGGTAATATTCCAAGTGCAGTTTACAACAGGATTTATGGCCAACCGTTACCAGCTCAAACGGGAAGTAGTGGTGCAAATTCCACAAATGCAGCTTCATCTAACAACAACCTAAGTTCAGTTGTTTCGCAAGCCCAAGCTAGACCACCAATTGTTATGTCGCCAAATGCAGTTGCACAGGAGCATTTGGCACAAGCACCAGAAACAGATAACTCACCAGTAGATATTTTGGGAAGCAAAAAAAACGCAACTCAAGAAGAGCTATTACAACAATTACTGATACAAAAGCAAAAACCATCCGCTAGCAGCTCAGCAGGAGTAGCCGTGGATGAGCCAGCCAACGATGATGTTTCGCAACAGATAAGCAGTAAAAGATCTAGAAAAAAGAAAAAAAATAGAAACAACGGTTCAACCAATATATCAAATAACAAACCAGCGGTAGACGATGATGGTTGGCAGCAAGTAGCCAGCCAAAAAGGATCGAAGAAAAGCAATATACCAAAGGAGAATAAGGCTACTGTCGCCCTAAATTTTAATAAATGGCAGGAAACGACAAAAACGCGTTTACCAACCAATGTAACTATCGGTGGCCTAAATGGTAAAGCAGGTACACAAGACCAACAAAGATTGCGTGATATAAGAGATAATGTTGCAATGAGTCTTGATCGATTTAGTACTTTTAGCAATGGTAATATAGCTTTTGCTCGTGTAAATATAGATGGAAAGCAGAGTAATCTAGAGGCCTTTAGTGGCATGGATAATATAGAAGGTTTTGTTCCACCTATCAACTTACATAATGAACTTTTTAGCACAATAAAAACTAAACAGAATGACAGGAAAGCCGATACAGAAATTAAAATATTAGACAAAATTTTTAGAGAAACAACACCTGACTCAAAAGGAACAATACAATTAGTATCACAGCGCCCTATTTGTCCGTCATGTGAACATGTTATACAACAATTTTGTGCCAATAGGCCAAATATTAATATCGAGATATCCGTTGGCCATCCAGGCCCAACAACAATGAATGTAGATGGTGATGATGTAGCAAATATCTTCGCTAAGAAGCATTAAAATGAAGATTATTTTTAATACACCAGTATAGCTAATAATATATGATGGAATGAAAGAATATGATAAGAATAGCTTCCTCTGATCAAAGTATTTCAGAAGTATCTCGTGTCAGATCTAAACCATTAGAAAACAAAAATATATTTTCTAATGTATTGTCTCATCCTCCAACACTTTCATCGAGTAAATCAATGAGTATGACAACATCAGAAAGAGACTTAGTTAAGCTATGTCAAGAAAAATTAAATGACAATAACATTACCTATCAAGAGACACTAGACATTATCGACCAGTCTCTTAAAAAATTTCCTAAATCGATAGAGTTACTACTACTGAAGGCAGATACCGCTTATCAAGCCGGCGCTGAAGAGCCTCCTCAGTCGTCAGCTGATGATCCCAAAAAAATATACCAAGAAGCTCTAGCCATAGATAAAAATAATCCGTTAGCGAACAAGGCAATCGCGCAATATATAGATAACCTTGAAGGAGATACTAAGACTGCATTAACTCACTACAAAGTAGCTGCTAAAGCAATAGGTGTAGATGATGTTATGTTCTTTACGGATTATGCAGCAGCATTAGAAAAAACCAATGAAAAAGGCGATGGAATAAAGATGTTAAAAAGTATACAAGACTCAACTAAAGATGTAGGTCTAAAAAATAAATATGAAAAAGCTATTACTCATCTGCAATGATGACAGAAGAGAAGAGTACAAGCTATTAGTGTGAAACTTATGAGCAAGAAAAAAATTAATGATATCCTAACAGAGTTTTGTCAATCTCTTAATTGCCCTAAAATTGAGCTCAATCAAGATAATACCTGTGCGCTAACTTATGAGAATAAGCTTGATATTACTCTGGCATTAACTAGTAATGGTGAAAGCTTAAACTTATTAATTCCAATATACCCCTTAAGTGGTGATCAGAACACAGATTACTCTACACTTAAAAGGTTAATGGTAGCATGCTTTCCCGGCAGCAGGCTCAATGGCGCAAGCCTCAGTATAAGCCCTTACGAAGATGCCATTATTTTGACCTATCTTTGCTCATGTGAAGTCTTAGACACGTCGACTTTCTATAATATTTTTACCAATACTTGTAATCTGGCAAAAGCCCTTATCAATATCACCGATGATAAGGAAAAACAAATAAAAACAATTGAACGCAACGATCAGCCTTTTCATATACAGTCCCTTCTTAAGGCACGGGTATGATCAAAACACCCACACCTTCGTTTGTAAATACATCGATCGGTGTTTTAGCCAAGCAAAGTACTGCCACAAGGCTCGCCCCACAGCTTAAGCTGCCACACATTAACATTGCACCATCTTCAAAACGCCTACAGTTTCCCCTTGACCTAAAACCACTGGGCAACCAAGCGAGCTCTATGCTGCTCGCTCCCACACAAAAACTAAATAAAGGCAGCGTAATATCGCAACTAGATGCGTTGATGGGAAAAAACTCGGCTACAGTGCAAGCTGACTTTAGCTATTTATCACAAAGACAGAAAGAGAAACATCTTAATAGCACACTCTACGCACAACTTACTTATCTTGACGATGATGGAATAAATGAATTAAGCGAGCTAAAACAGAAGGATGAAAAGGCTGCAATTAAGTGGCTACAAGACAAATTCCCCCCCCCAAAAGGACTAGAAAACCTTAAATTAACCGACGATGATGCTAAAACTATGCTTAAAATGCTAGACACTCGCTTAAACACCAGCGAAGAGCTCAATAAGCAATTTCCCAACCTTAGTCCCAAACAAGCAGAAAAAATGCTGGATTTAACGAAAAAGCTGGATATTAATCTTCATCAAGACCATATTAGTGGCGAACTTGTATTCGTAGCAAGAGGGACACAGGATAAAGGAGACCTTATTCAAGATGTCGTCACAGGATTAGGGGGTATGGGTCATAAATATAGAGGTTTAGAGAAACTCGTTGACTTGATGAATGAAGGCAGTAGTTCACCAGAGCAACTCCCAAAACAAATAATCGGCCACTCACTAGGTGGAGGCATGGCCCTAGCAGCAGCAAAAGGGCTTAAGGATGACAACGGTATGGAGACCATGATTCTCGACACTCAAAAACTTAATCACAAACAGAAAAAAGCCTTTGAACAACCAACCTCCAACGAAATCAATGAAACGAATTATAGCGTAAATTCTAATGCCTCTTTAGACAAACTGATGGCAGTGCCGCTTATGTTCGAACAACCCAATACTGTAAGGTTGGATAATGTGGACACCTTTCTTAACCCAGTAACAGAATTAACCACTAATCATATGCTTCCCACACTCAGAGGACAGATGCGTGAGATTCCTGTAGCCGCGTAAAAAACATAATGGAAGCGATAGGCATACAACCGAAGATTGCTGCTGAAGCAGTGAAAGTCTAACAATTAGGAAAAGGGCAAAACTTAATTTATACTGAATAAGTCTTAGCTTCTGGAGCAAGCTTCACCACAATGAACAAAGTTATTGCAGGTAATATTCTAGGTTTAATAAATAAGTACCAAGTGCATCATATCATAAAAATACTTTTCTTTGCGTTAAAGCTGCCCACTTATCCACCACTTAAATCCTGCAAGCATCAACAGGTTTTTAAATTTATTTAGAAGGAATTGTTGGAGGATTTTTAAAGTATAAAGTGCGGCAACGCGGCGAGTAGTCCTGGTTAGTGCTATTTGTTAAATCACTTGATGCTTCTAAGTTCACCTGGACTTGATGCATCAAGAAAATTAATAGTTTTATCGGATATCCACCCAACATTTCCACACTTCCTTATTTCAAGGCTTATTCGGTTACCTGAAGTAAAGGCAGCTAAAGCAGCTGAGTATAATTGGTCATATTGTGGATGTTCTTTGCTCACAAATATAATGTCACTTTTTTCACATGAGTTTGGGTTTCCAAATTGTCCGTCTATTCTGAATCCTCTGTCGAGGACAATGCTTACCATAGTTGGCGTTGCCCAGCTGCTGTAAGAAGCGAAAACAGGTGAAGCTGACAAAAGTATTGTTAGTAGAATTATATATCTCAAAGCGGATTCCTTTTTTAACCTTGCTTAATTTAGAAGTATATTAGTCAAAATTGACGGCGAATATTGTATATAAAATTTTAACAGCTCCAATAATTGGCAGCAATTCACTTAAATAGGCTCTACTGGCCAAAATAAACTTCTGTGTTTAACAAGATTTTAGTGGGGGTTTATCCACCCAGAGAAAATCAAATTGTTCATATGAGTTAATAGGGTAAATAATGTGGGACGATATATTCATAGGCACATTGTTGTCCCTACTCACCAAGCTTTTGTTGCGCCAAATAACGCTTAATTTCTAAGGTGGCGGGACCTGCATGACTTTGGGCAGAAGCAACAATATAAATAGGTATTAATTGTTCTCTACCTTGTTCCAAAGGGACAAGTACTAATTCGCCATTTTCTAGCTCTCGTAAAATTTGCTCTTTAGGTAAAAAACCAAAGCCTAAACCTGCTTTAACTGCGGCAATACTGGTAGCAAAATGAGAAACCGTCCAACGTTGCTCCGAATCTAACCAACCACTATTTTGTGATCGTTTGATACCGCTATCACGAATAACAATTTGCCGATGCTGTTTGAGAATATCTTCGGTAATAGGGAATGTTTGCTTCTGCAAAGAGTGATCTGGGCTACTGACAGGAACCTTTTTAACAAAACCAAAAGGCTCAGCAAGAAAGCCCGGCGGCACCCTTGCTGTGATAACTAAATCTGCTTCGCGCTGGATAAGAGCTTCATCAGTACCTGATAAGGTTGGTTCTAATATGCGTATACGTGTTTGAGGGCTTTCCTTAGAAAAATTCTGCAACGCCTTAAAGACTTTGTTTATACATACGATGCCGTCGACCGCGAGCGTAACTTCAGCCTCCCACCCGCTGGCGAGATAGTTGGCAGTTTGATCAAGCAGTTGTGCTTGCTCAAGCAAGTTGCTCGCATGGCGGTATATCGCTTCGCCAAAATCTGTTAGCTGAGCTTTGCGACCAGCCTGCTCAAACACTGGCGCAGGTAGGCGCTCCTCCATTTTTGATAGACTATAGCTCACAGTAGACTGGCTTTTGTTCAATGTTTCCGCCGCTCGAGCAAAAGAACCTTCATCAACAACCGCTTTGAAGGCAGCCCATTGCTCTAGGGTGATTTTAGGAATCATCTCGTCTTTCTCCCCTTACTGCCCTTTATATTTTCCCCTGATCAGCTCGAATACTGATTTAGACTACTCATTGTTCTAAATTTTCGATGATAAAGCAATAAAATATGCGTTATTTAATCGAATTTTAATGAATACAATATATCTCAACACGATATTTATTATTCAATACATTCGAGAGGAAATAGCTATGTCAGTGAATATTCTAAGAATTAATGCAAGTATCTTTGGCGAAAACGGTGTATCAAGTCAGCTCAGTAATACTCTTTTGCAGAACTTACAGACGGTTTACCGCAACGTTGATATCGTTGAGAGAGATGCTGCATCCGGTGATATCCCCCATTTCAATGCTAATACCTTACAGCAGATAAACGATGGTAAAGCCGAACTCGCTGACACACTTATCGAAGAAGTAAAAAATGCTGATATCATTCTATTGGCTATGCCTATGTACAATTTTGGTGTTCCCAGTGAACTAAAATCCTGGTTCGATCATATTGCACGGGCAAAAGTGACATTCACGTACACTGAAAATGGGCCAAAAGGTTTACTGGAAAATAAAAAGGTCTACGTTATTACCACACGCGGTGGAATCCATAGAGATAAAAGTACTGACGGACAAATGCCTTTTTTAAATACCATGTTGAGCTTTGTCGGTCTCGACGATGTAAGCTATATCTACGCCGAAGGCCTAAATATGAGTGGCGATACACGAGAAAAAAATATTACCTTAGCAAAACAACAAATAGAAGAACTCGTCTCTGAAATTAATAGTGAGGCCTTGTCATGAAAATTCGCAAGGTTATTGAACAGTTAAGTGCACGCCCGTCATCAGACGGTGATGGGGTTAAGCTACTTCGTGTTTTCGGCGGTGCTCAACCCGAGCGTTTTGATCCCTTCCTATTGCTCGATGAGTTTGGCTCGGATCAAGCAAGTGACTATATTGGCGGCTTCCCACCGCACCCACATCGCGGTTTCCAGACGATTACCTATATGCTACAGGGGAAAATGGAACACAGAGATCATATGAATAATATTGGTTTATTGAATGACGGGGATGTGCAATGGATGACCGCAGGAAGAGGAGTCATACATTCAGAAATGCCAAAACAAACACAAGGTAAAATGCGTGGTTTTCAATTATGGCTCAATCTTCCAGCGAAAAATAAAATGCAAACGGCAAATTATGAAGACGTGAACGCTAATAAAATACCAGAGTTTGATATAGCGGGCTCGAAAATAAAGGCGATAGCAGGGCAAACATCTATTAATAAAAAACAAATTAAAGGTTACTTTGATGTAGAAGATACCCGGCCTTTATATCTCGACATCCACATAGAACCAGGAGATAAACTTAACATACAAACTCAAAATGAGCATAATGTACTGATATATGTTTATCAAGAAACGATACAAATTGGTGAAGATAAAACCTTAGCAAAAGCACAAACGATTAGTCGATTAGAAAAACATGGGGATGTACTGATACAAAGCTATGCAGATAAGCCCGCAAAAGTGATCGTATTAAGTGGCAAACCAATAGAGGAACCAATTGTTCAATATGGGCCTTTTGTTATGAATTCGCAACAAGAAATAGAACAGGCCCTACAAGATTATCGCAAAGGCATATTAACCTAAAGGTTGTCTACATTAATTAAATACTACCGTCTTATCTTACTTTGCAAACATTAATAATACGCTCGAGCGCTTTTTCTATCATAGCGCGAGGGCAAGCTAAATTTAACCGTATGTAACCATTAGCATTGGCAACAAACATATCACCTCCTTCAAGTAGCACACCGGCATTTTTAGCAAAAAATACAGTGAGGTTTTCATTTTCAGGAAAATAGTGACTAACATCAACCCAAGCAAAATAAGTAGCTTCAGGAATTCTAAAAATCGCATTAGATAGTTTAGCTTCCAAGTATTTTTTTACAAAAGTAAAATTTTCATCAAGATAGGCGCTTAGTTGCCTTAACCATTCATGACCAGCACTATAAGCAGCTTGAGCTGCGGCAATACTTAAAGGGTTTTCAAAGATATAATGTCTATCCTGCCATATTTTATATATATTTTGGTTAGGAATAATAATATTTGCAAATAGTAAACCTGCTAAATTAAAGGTTTTGCTGGGTGACATACAAGTAATAATTTTTTCGCTATCAGGAAATAATTTTACAAGAGGCGTATGTACTTTTCCTTCTCGTAAAATATCACAATGGATTTCATCTGAGATTATAATGATGTTATTGTTAAAACAGATTTCAGCAATCCTCCTCAATTCTTTTTCGCTCCAAATATGACCTGTAGGATTATGAGGATGGCATAAAATACATAGTGTTACTTTAGGGTCTTTGGCTTTACTTTCAAAATCTTTAAAGTCGATAGCAAAGCCACTATCGTTCGTCATAAGAGGAGAGCTTACCACTTCGATATTATTGTGATCAGCTGCATGCTTAAAGTAAGCATAAGATGGCGTAAATATAAGAATCTTATCATCGTCTTTACAGATATACTCAATAAGCTGGAATAGTGCAGGAATAACGCCAGGAGATGTAATAAGATGTTCCGGGTTAAAACTCCAGTCATAGCGTGACCGAGTCCAATTAGCAAACGTCTCACTATATGATTGATCAAAAACTTTAGTATAACCTAAGGTACGACGATCTAAACGATTTTTAATAGCAGTAATAATTTCTGGTGCAATAGCAAAACTCATATCGGCTACCCACATAGGAATAAGCTCGTTGTCCCCGTAGTCAAACACTATCGAGTTATTGTCGCCAAATAGATAATCTCTGAAGCCTTCAACAGCCATGGCATTGCTATCACTACGATCAATAATCTCATCAAAGTCATAAGTTTTCTTATTCATAAAACCATATCGCCTCAAGTATAATATCTATGTTAACGTTACATCGTCAGCACACATTAAAACAAGTAGATATATGTCCATTGAGGGCTTTTCAATATGATAAAAGTAGGCGTAGTAGGCTATGGTTATTCAGCACGTACTTTTCACGTGCCGATTATAAAATCAATGGCTATGTTCGAGTTAACGGCAATTAGTAGCTCAAATCCAAGGATGGTTCAAGAAAAGCTTCCTGATATTAAGGTTTTTGATACCGCTACAGAACTAATTGTAAACGCCAATGTAGATTTAATAGTTATTACCGCTCCCAATAGTGTTCACTATCCATTAGCGATGGAATGTTTGGAGAATGGAATCCATGTTATTGTTGAAAAGCCAATGGTCACGACCAGCAAGGAAGCAAAAACGCTTACTGAATTCGCAGAGAAAAAGAAACTGACAGTTTCCGCTTTCCAAAATCGGCGCTGGGATGGTGACTTTCTTACTGTAAAAAGATTGATTTCAACAAAAGCTATTGGTGACATACGTTTTTTTGAGTCTCATTTCGACCGCTTTCGGCCTTTAGTACGAAAACGCTGGAAAGAAGAACCCGTGCCGGGAGCAGGTATCTGGTTTGATCTGGGATCACACCTTGTAGACCAAACTCTCTGTTTGTTTGGTTTACCCGAAAAAATTACCGCACGATGCTTAAAAACGAGAGATAACTCAAAAACTGTTGATTACTTTCATGTTCAACTTCATTATCCCCATCATTTAGAAGTTGTTTTACATGCCAGTTCTTTTTCTGCAGGCCCCAATAAGCGCTTTCATTTGGAGGGTACTCAAGGGAGCTTTACTAAATATGGTCTAGACCCGCAAGAGCAACAATTGAACGAAGGACTTACGCCTGAAGACAAAAACTTCGGCATTGAAGATCGAGAAAATTTTGGCACACTGTTTAAAGAAGATGGTGCAAACTTGGTTGAAACTGAAGTGGGCTGTTATCAACATTACTACTCGGCTATCGCTAATGCTATTAACAACAATACCGCCTCGCCAATAAGCGGCGCACAGGCTATTAATGTCATACAAATATTAGAGTTGGCAGAACTTAGCAGTCGCAAAGGGATTACGGTATTATTTGACTCTAACTACTTTCCAGAATAGTAAAGTCAATTAAGAGTAATGGCATCAATTATGGTAGAATCCATCTCAAATTTAGATAGATTTTAGTTTACAAATATATGAATAAACAAATAGATAAGTTAGCCTGGCTTTATATTAAAAACAATAAGCTTTTAGTAGCACGATCAAAAAATAAAACTGCTTTTTATGTGCCCGGTGGTAAAAGAGAACCAGGGGAAGATGATCAGCAAGCATTAATTCGAGAGGTTAAAGAAGAATTATCAGTAGATTTACTTACAGAGAGTATCCGCTATGCTGAAACATTTACTGCACCGGCCGATGGCAAAACTGGAGAGCTAGAGGTTAAGCTTACTTGCTATTTTGCTGACTTCACAGGTGAACTCGCCGCCGCGGCAGAGATTGAGATTTTTGATTTTATTAGCTACGAACAAAAATCACTTACATCTACAGCAACACATAAAGTTATGGAATGGTTAAAAGCACAATCTTACTTCAATTAAAACCTGTTTAGAATAACGCCTCTTCATAGCTAATTCTGCAGACGATAATTCTGAAGATGATAGGGTATAACGCTAGCCCCACAAAAAGATCAAATATCAACCAAAAATATATTAAAGCCTGTTAATTACCCCGGGCCTTTTAACAGGCCCTAAGTATACACGTCTAAATATTTAAGCCGTCCTATAAATTGTATATAAATCTGGATCAAATCCTTTAATAGTTCGAGTATAGTGCCTTAAGCCTATTAACAGGCTATAGACAAAAATAACACTGTGTATATTCGGGACGACGTGATGAATAATAAACCTATTCGTTCAATTGCAACCGTGAGTCTTGCTATTCTGCTCGGCTTTGCTGGTCAGGCTTATTCACAAGATGAGCCAGCTGCAAAAGATCAAACATCTACTGAGGAAAAACAACCCAAGTGGGATATCCTCAACCCTCCTTTTGAGCTTTCTTCCATAGATATTAAGACGGATGAAGTTACCTGGGCCAGCTTAGACATTACGCCCAATGGCAAGCAATTTGTCTTTGATATGCTAGGAGATATATTTATCTCTGATATAGAGGGAGGTAAAGCCAGAGCTTTAACACAGGATTTTGCTTGGAATATTCACCCAGCAGTAAGTCCAGATGGCCGCAAGATCGCCTTTGTTTCTGATCGAGACGGTTTATCTAACATCTGGGTAATGGATATTGATGGAAAAAACTTAAAGCAAGTTACCAAAGAAAAAAACCATATTATTCACTCCCCAAAATGGACACCTGATGGTCAATATATCGCCGTTACCAAAGGGCTTATGTCAAGCCGTAGTATTCCAGCTGGTGAAATTTGGCTTTATCATCATTCCGGTGGTGACGGCCTTGTCTTGAAAAAACGTGTAAATGGAAAAATTGATCAAAAGAACATCGCAGACCCCGCTTTTTCACCCGATGGCAAGTATTTGTATTTCACCCAAGATATTTCCCCTGGTAGCACATTTAGATACAACCGCGATCCGCTAAAATCTATCTTTGCGATTACTCGATACGATATGCAAAAAGGCGAAGAGGAGATATTTGTTACGGGAACAGGTGGCGCCATCGTTCCTGCACCATCACCAGATGGTAAGCACTTGGCATTTATTCGTCGCGTAAGAAACAAAACTGTTTTATTTGTTAAGGATCTGCAAAATGGTATTGAAAAACCTATTTATATGGATCTTGAGCGGGATATGCAAGAAGGTTTTGGTACGGAGGGTTATTTCGCCTATTTCGATTGGACACCCGATTCCAAACATATCGTCTTTTGGACCGCTGGCACCTTTCATAAATTAACTGTGCTAGATCAAAGTATTAGCAAAATTCCAGTATCGGTCGAAACCAAGATGAGCTATGCCGATGCTGTCAGATTTGATGTAGATGTTGCGCCAGATGAGTTTGATGTGAAAATGATTCGCTGGGCACAAAAATCTCCAGATGGAAAGAGTATTCTTTATCAAGCGTTAGGTAAGCTTTATCTTAAAAATATCAGAACAGGTAAAGTGAAACGTTTAACAAATCAGAACCAACATGATGAATACTACCCTCGCTATTCTAACGATGGAAAGAAAATCGTCTATACCACTTGGAATGATGAAGATCTCGGCTCGATACGTGTAGTATCGTCTCGTGGCGGGAATGGCAAAATCATTAGTAAAAACCCTGGACATTATCTTGAGCCAAGTTTTTCAATCGATGGTAAAATGGTGACCTATAGAAAAGCTACAGGTGGTTATCTACTAAGTCCTAAGTGGTCTGTAGAGCCTGGTCTTTATGTAAATGACCTGGCAAGGAAAACACATACAAGAATAACCAAAGATGGCTTTGCGCCGCATTTCGCTGGAGATAACTCACGTGTATTTTTTACTACTAAAGTTTCTGGTACTGCCTATCCAGAAACACAGTTAGTCAGTGTAAACCTCAACGGAAAAGACAGGAAAGAACATCTTTACGGCGCAGACAAAGTCAGCGAATACCGTCTTTCTCACGATAGAAAATGGATTGCATTTGTCTATCAATATAATGCCTACATAGCTCCTTATACGGATACAGGCAAACGCCTAAAAATAGGCCCTAAAGAAAAATCTATTCCAGTAAAACAGGTATCGAGTAGAGCAGGGGAGTATCTTACGTGGCATCCGAATAATGAAACATTAAGCTGGTATCACGGCCCTTATTATTTCGAACGCAATTTACAAGATGCTTTCAATTTTATCCCAGGCTCACCTGAAACATTACCCGAGCCAGTTAAGAATGGTTTGAATTTATCATTTAAGCAGAAAGCTGATAAACCCTCAGGCTATAAAGCAATTGTGGGCGGTAAAGTCGTTACTATGCGCAACGCAGATCAAGAACAAGAAGTTATTGAAAATGCGGTTATTGTTATAAAAGACAATAAAATTGAACGCGTAGGAAAGGCAGAAGAAATACAAATACCTAAAGGAGCTCAAGTTGTAAACGCGGAAGGCAAAACGGTAATTCCAGGACTTGTGGATACCCATGCCCACGGCCCAATGGGCAGTAATGAAATTATCCCACGACAAAACTGGACCCAGTACGCTAACTTAGCTTTCGGTGTGACAACTATTCACGATCCTTCAAACGATACTACCGAGATTTTTTCTGCCGCCGAAATGCAAAAAGCAGGTTTAATTGTGGCGCCAAGAGTCTTCTCCACAGGTACAATTTTGTATGGTGCAGAAGCATTAGGCTATAAAGCTATTATTAATAGCTATGAAGATGCCCTATATCACCTACAGAGACTAAAAGATGTGGGGGCAATTTCTGTTAAAAGTTACAACCAACCACGACGAGATCAAAGACAACAAGTACTTGCAGCCGCGCGTGAACTAGAAATGATGGTTGTACCTGAAGGGGGCGGGAAGTATCAACAGAATATATCTATGCTTGTCGACGGTCATACGGGCTTAGAACATTCGTTACCTATTGCCAAAGGTTATGATGATTTAACCAAATTATGGTCTGCAACGAAATTCGGATACACTCCTACTTTTGTTGTTTCTTACGGTGGACTATCGGGCGAGGAATACTGGTACGATCGCACTGAAGTATGGAAAAATGAAAAGCTTATGCGTTATACACCAAACTTCTCAGTAGATAGTCGCTCTATTCGCCGTCAAACAGCTCCGGATAATCAATACAATCACTTTGAGGTTGCCAGCTACGCAAAAACACTGCGCGATAATGGTGTTGGCGTACATATAGGTGCTCACGGACAACGCGCAGGTTTGGCCGCTCACTGGGAGCTTTGGATGATGGAACAAGGGGGGTTCACACCTTGGGAGGCGTTACGAGGCGGTACGATCGACGGCGCTAAACATTTAGGTATGGACAAACAAATTGGCAGTATCGAAGCAGGCAAGGCCGCTGACTTAGTCATCATTGATGGCGATGTCTTAAGTGATTTACGCCTAAGTGAAAAAGTGGAATACACCATTATTAACGGCAGAGTTTACGAGTCGGACTCAATGAATGAGCTGGGCAGCAAAACAAAACGTTCGCCATTGTTTTTTGAGCAGGATAACGAAACCTTTATGCCGAAGGAAACTGCAGAGGCTTACGAAGAAAAATCCCACCGATATCACTGGGTCCATTAACAGACCCAAGAACAGAAGCGTTATTCACCACTCAGGTGGATAACGCCTCTATTTATTCTTTGATTTATTCTTTGATCGCAGAAATATCATCAGATAAACGCTTGATAGCAAATCGGGCTGTTGCCAACATCATATCGGCTTTAACAGCAATAGCGAGCACACAAGATAAATGTAAGTAACGAGTGCTAATAAACAAAATATGACCACCAGCGGTTTCTACTGTTGTCATTTGAAATTCTTGCTTAATAATTTTTTTAGCAGAAGCATTGCTCAAAGAACATAAAGAGCTAGCAATAGCTGCAACTTTATCTGATTCAATATCAAGCGTTTTGGCTGCAAAAGTCTTGATGCTAAAACCGTCCACAGTGCACAAACTAATTAATTGAATTTCACTGTGGCTAGCAGCTAATTTTTTTATACAATCAAGTAATTCAGGCTTTATTGTAATTTTGGTCTTCATGGTAAAGTAATTAACTAGAATATTTATTTATTGCATTAAAAGAGTGTAAGAGGCTCATGGCTGATGTTTTGTTTCTTGCATCAATATTTATAATAGGAGCAACTATATGGTGATGGTCTAGCATAGAGCGAATCTCGACTCCCAGAGCAACCAAATCTTCTTTATCTGCATTTTCACAGTGAGTAATACCGACAACACATGCCGTTTTCATTTTATGAGGGCAGAAAAATGACAATAGTTTATCTAGATTATTATAATTTGGTGATTCACCGAATTTGATAAGAAACAAGATTCCCCATAGTGACGTATTAACAAACTCCCAAAGGAAAGAATAACGTTCTTGGCCAGGAACCCCATACAGACCTAAGGCGGTATCATCCCCCAAGGTAATACGACCGTAATCAATACCAACCGTAGTAAATTGTTTGCCAATATCAATACTAGACTCAGCTTCTGTTTGAAGGGGGCTAATTTCACTTAGAGTATTAATGAGCTCCGTTTTACCTGCACCAATTTCTCCTACAATAGCCAGCTTTTTATAATTCATTCACCTTATCCAAGCCGCAAAAAATTCTTCATTTTTGAGTAAAAACTATCTGACGTGCTTGAGTGGCTATAATTTTGTTTATTAACAATACTACTCACACGTAAAATATCCAATGTATCGAACTGTTCTAAAATACCATCAAGTTCGTTTTTATTGCCGAATTCACCACTATTTACAATATCATCATAGGCGTGAGAACCGCTGGTTAAACGAGCACTCAATTCGATGACACCGGGAGATTGTTCGATATGATTGAAATCCGGCCAGGATATGAGCGTTATATGCTTACCGTCATATGAACTTTTATGGAATTCTTGATGGGGAAGAGACAAATCGTAAAAGGTATTAAGTAAGGAGAGTTGTTGGTTAGAGAATTTAGAAATAACACTCGAATACTTAGTAATAAACCTTTCAATCTCTTTATCTTTTTGTACAAGCGTCACTAAACGCATGCTTTTTTTCGCAAAAGACCTTTGCGAAATATCCATATCAATTAGCGTATGAATATCACTGTGACGTTTATCGGCCAGAATATTACGATAGAGTTGGTTAACTTCATTGTTACCACCTTCTATAATTTGAAGGTAAAAACTATTTTTAAATGCTAAAACACCCGTAATATCAAAACGCGAATTAAACTTACGAGCTCTCATATAAATATCTGAGAGCCCTTCAGGCACTGCTACACCATTTTTTTTACTAACAACCCTGCTGATATACATTATACATTTCATGGCTCATCCTTACATTAACAGTACCCATTGTTGGAGCCTAGCCTACTTGCTATATCGTCATATTTGCCTCAATTGACTTAACCTTATGACGAGCCAGAGCAAGATTAGATTTAACTTTATCAAGAACAAGATAAATGAATATACCTTCATGCTTCGCAGCTGGACGAATGATATGAAATTGTTCATCAAGTGTAATAAGAATGTCGTCAATACTGCCTTCAATACCGAGCGACTTCATAGTTTTCATTTTTGCTTTAACAACTTCAGAGTTACCTGCGGCCGCTAATTCTAAGTCCACACCGCTTCCCAAAGCTCCTAATGACATACCCGATGTATAGTCGACAACACACGCCCCCATCGCACCATCGATCGAAAGAAGCTCTTTTAAGCTGTCGTTTATATTGAGCATATTAGTCATATTATTACACCTATTTAAATTTCCTATGTTCTTAAGAGATTGATAAAGTTATAAACCGTAATATTTAAGCTGCTATATTCTACCGACCACTAACTTAGGTAAGATTTTAATTTTTAGTAAAATGCGTGCTTCACATATTTACATGACTCGCTCTTTTTTACTAAAAAGTTACTCCAAGTATGAATACTGTATAACAATTTTTTAAAAATTTAGTCTATCAATTTTCCTAAACTAAGCACTCACTAAAAGCTCTATAACTTAGTGAGCAAAATACTAATAATGGTCACAGTATTAAAAAAAAATGAACATTATTATGTAAATATCTCATACTTACTCGGTAGTATTAACCCTAGTTACTACGCGAATCATTTTATATCTAATACTTTATTTTGTATAGGCAGCTAAATATACCGCTACAATCAACACGCTATTGGTCATTTTTATTTCAGTAAGAATCGCTTTAAAAGAGTGCGTTTCAAACAAGAAGTTCAATAAACCTTCAACAAGTAGCGTTTAATGTAACATAATGTAAAAAATATTTTACGTAATTTTTTTAAAATGAGTAATAGGTAGTACCGTACTATGCACCACATATACCCTTATTCAAGCCATTATGTGCTTTTAAGTACCAAATAGAATGAACACTAGATTATTAGATAAATTCATACTTATGAATGATATTTTTGAAGAAAGCGTTGATAAGCAAAGTGCTTTGGTAAGAAGAAGTAAATCTATCAGTATAAATTCACATGTAAAACAAAAACGAAGTTTTCGATAAACACCTTAAAGTTAGAAGGATATTGCGCTAGTGGTACCATTTACAAAAGCTTAGTAACACTAGCACTAATTTAGAGCATTTATGTATTTTTAACACGTTATTTATTAAACCATTGCTTTAAAACCCCAAGTTACTGCAGTACTGCTCTCCAACGTTGGTTACTTCTGCCGTGATAATCCCAAATTGACACCTCAGAGCCATGGCTACTGCCATTAACGTCAATTACCTTATTTTGGTTCATACGAGATCTGAAAACACCGCCATCATAATCCCATTGTTGATTCATTCCACCATTACAATCCCATATTACAATTGTAGTATTGTTGTTTAAATTTCCATTAGGTATATCCATACACTTATTAGCATTCAAAGCACTTCTCACTGTGCCATCTTTGGGATTGTAATAAAAAAGCTGTGCTGGATGGTTATGACAATTTTCTAGTTTAAAGTAATTACCATTACGCGTGTCTCCATTATGTATATCTAGACAGCCATTTCCCATCGCTGTCCTAAAAGTAGTCCAAACATACACTTCTCTCTCAGATCTAAGTTCCCAGTCCTGATTCCAGTCACCATGGAAAGCGTACATCCACATACGGTTATCACCTTTTGAGCCATCAAGAACATACTGGCTATTTGCTTTATTACGTAACGCATAGCTATCGTAATTCCATTTACTCCAATCTTCGTTTTGACACTTGCGTAATAAAGCTTGTCCATGGTTTTGCGTTTGGCGGCTATCAAGACACAGTGTTTTATCAAGGCTAGCGGTGATATGGCCCGTGTTGTCGTCATAGATCCAACGCTGGTCAGCTTGTTTGTAATCGCAACTGGACTGTTGTACGCGAACACCAACTTTTAGGTTATCGTCGTTGCCGGGGACATCTACACACTTTTGAGAATGGCGGTTCACCATCACAACTTTTAAATCGAGAGGGTTATAGTAGTTATTGTCTGAATGAGCGAGCGCTCGCTCCCACATTTGTAAATATGCTTCAGTGGAATTCATAATCGACTCATAGATCCTCACCGAAGCTCTCTCACGGATATCTTGCAAATGGTCTGCTAGCATGCCAAAGTGAGCCATCCCTTCTTGGTTGTAATCTAAAACTCGATTACCCGATTTTTGCTTATTAAAAACCAACCCAAACTCACTTTCGAAAGGGTACTGCAAGGGGTTAATATGCACATCGTCACGCGGCCCAGGCTGGTTGCCCAAACCACTCATATCTGTTGCAAAGCTCACACCGTTTAAATAGGGTGTTGCCTCGACTTCGGTTAAATATTTATCAATAGAATTAGCAACAACATAAGCATTTTGATTATAAGGTGTAACAAAACCACCGACTTTAACTAAACGCTTAAAGTGGCTGTGCACACCGTTATCAGGTTTTACTGATAAATGACTGTGGCCTGAAATAATACCACTATAACCCCGAGCTTCGACAATATCTAAAATATTCTCAGCAGTCTTTTCGCTGGCATGATCAAGCTCGATCAACATTTTCATATCGATCATACGATTAATCAAATACACACCCAACTCGGATAAGCCTTGCTGATTACAATGCCCATGGGTTGTATCATAGGCCGGCGCATTACTAATGCCGTTGGCGATGTCACCTAAAATAGGAACATCATTAAGCAAAGGGAATCCAGGTTCCATTCGAGCCCCTTTTGTATCATCATCACAACGTTCGGTATCAAACAGATAACCTGCGGACAACCATTGCCCTACATTTAAAAAACCTCCTTCGATTTTCGCACCGCCAATTTTATTATCGAAGCGATGAGTAGGAAAAAAACCGCGTACTCCTAATTCATATACCTCTTGTAATTGTCGTTCAATTGTATGTCGAGTGCAGCCACCCTGTACTCCGCAATCAAATATTTCGGAAGCTTCGATACCCATTAGCACCGCTAGTTTGCCGTCGGCAATAACTTGTCTTGCTTGTTGGGGAGATAAAACAATGCGAAAAAAACCTTTACCTGGCCCTCCTGATTGTGCGTCGATATAGTCTTGCATCTGATAAAGACGACTAGCTTGCAAGCGAATACTATCCATTGCTTCACAACTATTAGCATTAATCCATGCAGCAGGATTAATTGTACTTTGCGCTACACACAGAACTTTATTTTCAACTAAGTGAGTTACCATCATTCTTAGGCCACCAAGATAAGCACGCTCAATCCACTTATAGTAGTAGCCCATATGGCTGACATCTTTATAGCTTGGCCAATAAGGGAAGTCTGGCCAGCCTCTTGTGTCATAGCGATTATTAATATCATCATAGGCAAAGATATTGCCAATTAAGTCTAGGGAGCCATTAGTACCGTGAATCTTTTCACTATCATCAAGCGCTTCAGTGACACCGAATCTGTGGAAGGGTTTACCGTGCATAAATTTACCTCCCATAAATTCATAAGAGGTAATATGTGTATGAGGGTCGATAAATCCTCTTATAGGCTGATCGATACTACCCTTTAGTACTTCTGGGTCACCAACCACATTAACTTCTATTTCCGGATAGTCTTTACAATCGGATGCAGGCTCTAAAATGAAATCAGTTTCACTATTTCTATTACTTGGATTGAGTAAATCAATGAAGTAAAAATTATTGGTGCTGTAGTTATGACGTAAAGTCCTATTCAAACCTATAACTTTAAAACGATATTGAAATTTCCCATTAGCTTTAGCGATTGCTTGAATGTACCACTCTGCAAATTTTCCGGGATAGGTTCCTGCGGTCGGATCAGCAGGTAAACGTGTTGCTAAATATCTACCCTTAGCGTTAGTTAACATAAAGTGTTTATAACGTGTGGGTTTAAAGAAAAATTTATCAGCATCATTAGAGTTCGTTGTTCTGAAGCCAAAGTTTTCACCATCATTTTCAATACCACCTGAGTGGTACTGTTTGACGTATTTATTAGATGTCGGAGACTTTATTACATAACAACCCTGAGCTAAATTATCGACAGCTTCAGACGCTGTCATTGCATATAGTTGTAAAGAGAAGACGGTTAACGAAAACAATGCAAAGACGGAAACAATTTTCTTTATTATCATCATCATATCCTCTGATTAGAATTTGGATCAAAAACATTACACCCACATAAAAAAAACAGGCCTTTATAATTTAAAAAATGATATGTATAGAAAAGAGCTTTAAACTAAGGGCAACCAGAAAAAATTACTACCTGGGCATCTCTAATTTGAATGCAGTTGAGCAAGAAATATATAATTGCTGACGAGAAAGACAAGACCCATGAGCAAAGATTAAAGCAATAAGAAGACCCTAAGATATTCCTTATAGCATAAGAAATTTAAAATTATATTTTTTTGGCGCCAAGACATTTATATCTCTTGGACTTAAACAATAAATTTCGATAAATTTTTGTATTTTATTAAAAGTTTTTAATAACGATAAATTATGGTCTTTCAATAGCTATCACGTTAACAATATATTTCTGATTGTAAAGCCATTAATCGCTAGGCATCTATGTGAAATTTATAATCAGCTAAGCTTTTTTGACCCAGCCACCAGCTATTAAAAAGCTACATCACAAGACGATTTCAATCACGACAATATACTCCTGACACCACGCTGTCAGGAGCATATGTGTAGAGTGCACCTACCAGTAAGGTACTACTTTTCATTTAGGAGCAAATTATGAATCACTTGATGACTTGGTGTGAAATCCCAGTTACCGACATGCCTCGAGCAAAAGACTTTTATTCGCAGATATTTGGCGTCAATTTTGTGGATGAAACTATGGAGGGTTATCATATGGCAATGTTCGATACTAAACCAGAGGAAGTATCTGGCGCTCTAGTTAAAGGGGCTAACTACATCCCAAATAGGGAAGCTACTGTTGTTTACTTAAACGGCGGTGAAGACCTTTCAGTAGCTTTGCAAAAAGCCCAAAAATATGGGGTTGAGGTTATAATACCTAAAACGCCAATAAAAGATGGAGAAAACGGTTACTTCGCACAGATGAGCGACAGTGAAGGCAACCGTATCGGTTTATACAGCCAGTCTTAGGCTGGTAAGAATCAGGGTATGCAAGTATGCGACGAGCAGATAGGCTTTTTCAAATCACTCAAATTTTGCGAAATCGTCGCAGTGTAACGGCAAAGTTTCTTGCCGAGCGACTTGAAGTATCTGAACGCACAATCTATCGCGATGTTCAGGACTTAAGCTTATCGGGTGTACCCATTGAAGGCGAAGCAGGTGTTGGTTATATGCTTCGCCATTCAATTGATATTCCGCCAATTATGTTTTCCAAGGTGGAAATACAAGCTTTGGCCCTTGGCGCAAGAATGGTGGAGACTTGGGGAGGGAAAGAGCTAGCTCAGGCGGCACTGTGTGCCATCGATAAAATTGAGGGCGCTTTGCCTGAAAATATTCGCCACTATACCAACCATAATCATCTTTATGCTTTTCCCTATAATTTTGAAGAGCCTATATTCACCAATATTGACCCGATACGACAGGCAATAAATGATAAATGCTGCATTGAATTCGATTACATACGTCAAGACGAAAGCCATAGCCGCCGCAAAATCAATCCTATCGCCCTTTATTTTTGGGGAAGGGTTTGGACGCTCACAGGTTGGTGCCACTTAAGAAATGACTTTCGTAATTTTAGAATCGACCGTATTGATCAACTGCTTACACTCGACGAGCACTATGTCGACCAGCCCGGTAAAACTCTTGATGACTACCTAAAAAAAGTAAGGCAACAGGACAAGTACGCCGACATAGCGAAAGACTACGAAAACGGCAACCTCTAGCTTCGCGATTTATCACCCACCAAGCTAAAGCCTTCATCTAACCATCCACATATGCCGCCAATCATTTTTTTTACGGGTCGTTTTAGCTTGGCTAAACGAATCGCCGCCTTCTCGGTAGCATTACAGTGTGGCCCTGCACAATAAACGACAAATAGTATATCCGGATCAAACTCTTGTAATGCTTGCTCATTAATTCGCGAATGAGGCAAACTAATTGCGCTTTCAATATGACCTTCAAGGAATAAAGCCTCACCCCTTACATCAAGTAGAATAAAGTCTTTGCGGCCGTTGGTAATCGCATGATGCACATCCCAGCAATCGGTCTCGTAAGCAAGTAGAGCCTCGAAGTAAGCAAGCGCTTGCACACTTTCTGCCGCTTCAAATCTAGATACAGCTGATACCATATTTTTCTCCTATCCATAATGTTAGTGATAGGAAAATTATCATCGAAAATAATGAAAGTGGGGAGTGGCTTAAAAGACAATATTCATTAATAATAAGCCAAAACTCTGTGAGCTATTTTCATGAGACATATTGCTATTCTGACATATGACGGTTTCTCTACATTTGAGTTTGGCTGTGCGATAGAGTTATTTCTCCTAGCAAGACCCGATATACCAAAATGGTACACAGGGCAAGTTGTCACCTTTGCCTCCTCACCATTGAGAGCGACCGGAGGAATCTCAGTAGAAGCAATACATATTAGAGATTTACATACATTTGATATGTTAATTATTCCTAGCTGGCCGACAACAACAAATACATTACTTACAGACACACAAAAAAACAGTATCTATCAATTTGTAAGACAGGGTCATAGAGTCATTTCTTTTTGCTCCGGAGCCTTTTTGCTTGCTGAGTTAGGGTTATTAGATGGGCGTCGTGCAATAACACATTGGCAGTATGAAGAGATATTTAAACAGCGTTTTCCTAATGTACATTATGTAGACAACGTATTATATCTATACGATAACAACCTTGGTTGCTCGGCGGGAAGCGCTGCCGCTATTGATTTAGGTATGGAAGTGATTCGCCAAGATTTCGGCTACGAAGTAGCCAATAAAGTTGCGCGCAGAATGGTTATGCCTCCACATCGCACTGGGGGACAGTCACAGTTTGTTGGTACACCGGTCAACAAAAACCCTAGTAGCTTCGCAAAAACTCTCGACTGGGCGACACAGCAACTTTCCAATGACGTTACGGTGGAAGATATGGCTACTAAGGCGAATATGTCGCGTAGATCTTTCGACCGGCACTTCCGTAACGCTTTGGATATGAGCCCTTTGCAGTGGTTGGTTCAACAAAAACTTAAATGTGCTCAGCAGCTCTTAGAGTCTTCCCAAAAACCCATTGAAATCATCGCCCTTGAATCAGGATTTAAAAATGCACTGACTTTAAGGCATAATTTTAATAAGTGTCTTGGTATCACCCCCACTCAATACAGGCAACAATTTAGTTTTAATGCGTCTAAGCAAAAATGACAAAATGATAGAATCAAGAGGACTGTAGATATGAAAATAATTGGCACCCTTGACTCACCTTTCGTGAGACGAACACTCGTCAGCTTTGAAACACTAGGCATAGAATTCGAACATCAATGGCTCTCTGTTCTTACCAACGTCGATGAATTTAAAAAAGTTAACCCTGTGGTAAAAGCTCCGACATTGGTTTGTAGTGATGGCGAAATATTAATGGATTCTAATATGATCATCCAATATGGAGAACAAGTACTAGCTAAGCGTAGCCTAATGCCCGAAGCCAGCAAATACAGAACTGCACTACAAAGCATCGCCCTGGCCTTAACCGCAAACGAGAAGACAGTTCAAATTGTATATGAAACGAGGATTCGGCCAGAAGAAAAACGCCATGACCCCTGGCTAGATAGAGTCAAACAACAACTAGAGTGCGCTTACGACGGCTTACATAAAATTTATAGTGCTCGCGCTGAAGATCATATACCAACATTCACTCAAGATGATATTACTGTTGCAACAGCTTGGCGCTTTACTCAGTTTATCGCCAATGACGTAATTCTTGCCGAAAAATATCCTGCATTAGTGAAATTATCTGAATTTATGGAAGCTACAGAGATTTTCAAGAAATACTCGGGTCAATAAGTTGCTTATTTTATTTGCTTTAAAAAGGTTGTCGCTATGAGCACTAACACTCCTGTTTACGCACTACCAGGTACTATGTGTGATGAACGTTTATGGGACTCACTAGAGACTACCTTTGATGTAAAACATATCTCTATTCCCAGTAAAAATAACATCGACGATATTGTAGATGACATTGTAGCGCTAATCCCAAGTGAACCTATATATTTAATGGGCTTCTCATTGGGGGGGTATTTGGCTAGCGCTTTATGCAGTGCATATCCAGCACGAATTAAAAAACTATGTGTAATAGCAAACTCTCCAGCTTCCTTACCTGAGTTTGAAATAAAACAACGTCGACAGTTGCTTAATATTATAGAAAAGTATGGCTACTCGGGTATTCCTAAAAGTAAAATTGCATCAATGTTGCATACTAGCAATAAAGATAATCAACAATTGCATAAAATAATTAGCGATATGGATAATAGCTTTGGGGCAACTGCACTGATACAACAGCTAAAAGCTACCAGTGAACGACAAGATTTAGTCACAGTCTTAACTAATATCACAACACCAATATATTTTATTCACGGAGAAGAAGATAATCTCGTTAATACAAATATTTTAAGACAGTTGACACAGTCGAGACCTTCAATTAAACAATCTATAGCAAAAAACTCAGGACATATGCTACCCCTGGAAAATCCTAAATTTTTATCACAAGAACTTAATAAATGGTTTACATAAATACGGCGATTCAAAGTCTATAATATGGTAATAAAGATGAAAGCTTACCTTTTGATATTGATACTTTTCATTTCTTACAGTATTGCCTATGCCGATGAAAAATTTAAATGGCCAAAAGGTGAGACCTCGGCAATTAGCCTTTCTTACGATGACAGTTTAGATAGTCAATTAGACAACGCTTTACCTGCATTAAATAAGTATCAATTACGTGCATCTTTTTATGTAGTTTCTAGTGCTAGATCTATGCAGCAACGCTTAGAAGAATGGCGAGAAGTTCCTATACATGGTCACGAATTGGGTAACCATACTGTCTATCATTCCTGTCGCGGTTCCTTACCTAACAGAGGTTGGGTTGACTCAGATAATGACTTAGATAAACGCTCACCGGAAGAATTAAAAAAAGAAGTCATACTGGCTAATACATTTTTACAAGCGCTAGATGGCAAAGCGAAAAGGACATTTACAGTTCCTTGTGGAGATACACTAGCAGGAGGAAAAGATTATCTTACTGAAATCAAAGATTTATTTGTCGCTATAAAAGGGCAAGAAACAAGCAAAAAATTTGCTAATATCTGGATACCCTATAATGTCACTGGAAGAGAGTTAATTTCTCATATTAAAAGAAGTGCAAAAGAACATAAACTCATTAATATTATTTTTCATGGAGTAGGTGGTGATCACCTCCCTGTTTCAACAGCAGCTCACGAACAATTATTAAAGTACTTATCAGAAAACCGCGGTATTTATTGGGTAGATTCCTATATTAATATTATGGAGTATGTGAACAAACACCGGGAGAGTTAATAGTATTAACTCTCCACTGCTAATTATTGGCTTCCATTAATGCGATCATTTTTAATTTTAGCTCATTACTTAGTAGAAATTTTGCTTTTTCAATAACACGTAAATCAGTTAATACTCTTTCCGTAGAGGCGACTTTAAAATTCCATTCGTGCCCGCCTAAACTGGATTTGTCTTCGCCCACCAGATCGATAACCAAGTTTGCTTTTTGGTAGAACCAGCCTCGCTGTGGAGGTAGTTCCGTAGAATTTAAAGTAGCTCTAATAGTATATTCTCCCTCGGATAATACATCGAAACCTTGGTTCGCCAGTACATTAGACAAAGCTTGCTGCATTTTCTCCGCTTGCTCACCTGTTGCCACTACTTGTATTGAGATTTGCGAAAGTAATTGTGCATGATCCACTTTCATGCGCTCCAAATCCCATATAGGAGCAACACCACTTCCAGTACTGGAAATAACTTTAAGTTTTTTATTCAGGCGATAACGTCGCTGTTGTAAAGTGAGCGCATCACTTGATAAGCGAATTTTCCTAAATAAAGATGACGATTTTTTTAGCAAATTAATTTGTTCGCGAGTTGCGTTGTCGATTTGCTCTATTTCTGTACGCAACGACATTGCTGTCTTTAAACGAGGCAAAACAGCCAAGGCATAGATTCTGCGGCTAGTCCCATCTTTCCATACTTCGGCAATTTCAGCGCCCTCCAGTAATTGTCTGGTCTTGGCACTTATCTCTTGCTCGATGGATGTTGAGTTAAAATCATGCGTCTCTTGGTTAAAAGTGCTACGATCATAGGAAGATTTGTCAACCGACCTTGCATTTATTTCCACACTAAATATTTTGGCTATTTCTGCTCTCGCACGAGATTTAGCTTCTCTTATAGTATCGGCTTCACCCATCCCTATAAGAAACTTCTTTCTGGAATAATCTTCAGCTTCGCCAAACACCCACTTTGGAGGTTCGCTATTTGCTTTCGAACCTTGGCTAGAACAGCCAGAGCAAGCAATACAAATAATTACAAGGATAAAAAGGTGTTTAAACATAATTTTTTCCGTCGACAAAATTTTAGCCATCAGGTCTAAACCAGCTAAATGATAAAAATTTAGTTCTATTAGGTTCAATAACAACATCATCAATTGTATGACGATCAATTAGAACACCGCGCTCATTCAACACTTTTAATGATATAGAGTAAGTGCCTGGCAATAAATGTCTAGCAGAGAGCTGAATATTGTTAGGAAGAGTTCGCCAATTACGAATATCCGCTTCATCGAATATTGCTCCAACAATATTTACCAAGCCACCTAAAATTTCATGTTCTTCTTCCGCTTCCTTGGTTACAGCTCTGCGAGCAATATTTCTTGAAATTGCACGCATGGTTAGTTCAGGCAACTGTTTTTCTAAATCATTTATAGCAATGCTTTCAATATCGGCTAAAGTATCACTCAGCCATGTGCCTTGCTCGCTAATTGTTGCTTCAAAATATACATTTTGGACGTTACGCCTTTGATAGTAAGGAAGTGACAAGCGATACCATTGCCCGGAAGAAGGATCAATCACTGACTCACTTATTTGTTCCTTTACAGGTGCAAAATCTACATTGTAAAAGATAACAAGCTGGCTGTTGCTGTCGTTAAGATTCTGTTTAGGCAAATCAAACTCTTGCTGCCATCGCATAGCTTCATCATCTAAGCCAACAATATGGGCTAAATTCACCAAGCGATACCGTAAATCTCTAGGTATCGCTTCATCTGTTTGCTTATAATTTTGGTAGGCCTGTCGATAAGCAATTAAGGCGTTGTCATGTTCATTTAGCGATTCGAAAATAAGACCCGAAACATAACGTGCTGCTGCAGACGCCAAATAATGGCCTTTCTGATTAAGAGTTTTTAACGCTAAATCAACCTGCATTAACTCTACTCGAGCAGAATCTGGCTGGTTGATCGCCAAAAAATTCATAATCTGGTACATGTGGAGAAATAACTTCTCGTAAACTGTGGCCTTATACGATCTTAACTGCTCCGTTAGTGTATAGGCAGCGATACTCTCCGTAATACTTACAGGGTCTAAAATCCCAATATACTTCTTGGCCCGTTCAAAGGCACTAATACTTTCTTGGTAATTCCCCATATAGTGTAGGATCATGCCACGGTTTAACTCATATAAAGCTCTGTTATTGTAAAAGCGATTCAACTTCTCCAATGAGGCAAGCGCGGCTTCATTCTGCTGAGCTCTTAACTGCGACTCTACATCTACAAAAACATCCTGCTGTAAATGAGCGCAGGCAGAACAAAAAAAAGTAAGCCCTAAAAATTTTAACACTTTAAGAATACTTCCGACTAAACCTTCCTTAAATTGCATAATATCATTCGTGCTTACAGGTGAATCAGATAACTACCTAAGATGTATTAACCCCGAACCTCTTATAGATACCTCTATTAATAACGTACTTTGCGTTTTTGAACTAATTTTTTAATTTTCTTTTGACCAATCCACACAGTGCGATTATCGGCCATACTCACCAATTTTAGATCTGTTTGGTAGTACACTACTTGTTGTTTCGCAGCCGCATCAACAATAGTGTTAATACTACCTATCATCATGTAATCGGCACCGAGTTCTTGTCCCATCGCATTACGTGTTCGCTCAGATGCATTTAAATCCTGATCAGCTCGTTCATCACGGATTTGACTACGCTCTTGACTATTAGCAACAAATGTCACTTCTCCCGAATTAGTAATTTCTCGTTCAATATCATTAATAAAAGTCTTAACACTAATATGTTCGTGACTTAAATTTCTAACTGTCCCTACGATAACCGCCGGTATATTTCCGTGCCGAGAAATATGCTGCTCAACCCAGGGACGACTCAGCATATCATCTACCATTTCCTTCGATACTAGTCTCGAATCGGTGTCATTCCAACTACCACTGAGATCTCGTACCTCTTCCACATCAATTCTTTGAACAGTTGGAGTACTGCTGCAGCCTGCAAGCAACGCGGCCGAAAATATAGTAAAAATACTTAACTTATAAACTAGACGCATTACTTTATTTATTCCTCTCGGCCATGGTGTCAAAAATGCTATCAGCTTTCTGCTCAATATAGGATTTCAATTTGGCATCCATATCTTTTGCTGAAGCAGCAATCGTCTTAAATTTCTTCATATCTAATTCAGCCAGGCTGTAAACAATGCCTGTACGTTTATCTTTCCAACGTGCAATAATTTCCACGCCAATGAGATCTATTTCTGTAATATTCTTAATCGTGTTACTTGTCGCCTGTTCATTTATTGTATCGTCAGTATCAGATATGGCGGCGGAATAATCATTGGCAACAACATTCATATACGAACTAAAAATTTGCGCTACTTCAGCACGTGCGCGATTATCAGCAGTAGATCTTTGCAAAAATTCATCATTAATGGATGCAGCGGTGCCAACACCTCGAAAAAACCGTTTGCCTCCATCATTTAAGGCTTGTTTGCCTTCATTAACCCAATCTGGAGCACCTCGAATTCCAAGGTCACTTTTAACAACAGTTCGCGAACTACAGGCGGCAAGAACTATGCAAACCATGCATAAAAAACTTAAAGATAAGCATTTTAAGTAGTGCTGTGTCATGTACATCTATCCTTTGTATTAATTAATCAAGAATGAGGCGTTTAGGATACAACCTCTATGAATAGACTTTCTTACTATATCCCAGCATCGTACTGAAAGTGGATACAATGATAAAGAGTATAAATGATAGTAAAACTAGATGAATACTTCCTGAACGGGGAGATAATATTAACCTAATGCTACAGGAAGGAACAAACTGAATGAAACAAAAGCGTAAAGCTATTTACCTATTAACCTGGCAGCTTGATTTTAAGAAGCTTACACGTGTCTATCAACACGCAGCGGCGCATCCATGCACCGCTATTAACCCGACATACACAGCTGCCAGGTTAATAGATAATGCGGGTGTTACGTTCTAATACCCAACAACGAGGATTATGTTCATAACCAATAGCTTCATAATATGTATTCGCAGAAGGCGCTGCCAGTAAAATTAATTTACATTCTTCTCCTAATTGTTGCTGGGTAAGAGCCTGCAGTTGCTTACCAATACCTGCTTTTTGATGGCTCTTGCTAACTGCCAAATCCGACAAATAGCAAGCGTAATGAAAGTCCGTCACACTGCGAGCAATACCCACAAGCTGCTCTTTATCCCAAGCACTGACAATAAGATTACTGTTTTTAATCATTCCTTCCATACATTTCTGGTTTCCAACAGGACGACGATCACCTAGGGTGGAACTATTCAATAATGTAACAAACTGCTCGGTCTGTATGGGAGCATTAATTTTGTAATCAATTTCCATTGTGCTGTACCTTTCTGCCGTATCTTTCTAGTGTACTTATTGGTTATATCTATGCCAGCGCATGTTGATATGTCCTGTTCTGATGCTATCTCCATGCTGGAAGCTATTAGCACTCATTCACTGTGTACTTTTGTATCAATCTTGCCATAGACTGAAATTGCTCGCTTTCTTTAGCGGACAAGCCTTTAATAACACCTGTTTGATTTTGTTCTGGTTGGTTTTGGCTCAATTTCCATTGGCCACTTATAGATGTTATGGAAATTTCTATACCAACCACCGCCGGTAGCATTTTTTGAATGTAATCTAATGGGGCATCCGATACAGACCATGGCTGCTTTTCACTGCGCTCATGTTCTCGGCTAAGGCTGTCGATCATACTATGAATCCATTCCCTCTCCTTAACAAATGAAATAACTCCCTTCACATGCACGGCGATATAATTCCATGTTGGCACCGCTTTACCTGTCTCATGCTTAGTGGGGTAATGATTGGGTGAGATATAGCAATGAGGGCCATTAAACACCACTAACGCCTCAGCCTGATCAGGTACTTCTTGCCAAAGTGGATTGGCGCGAGCAATATGTCCATGAAGCGCATCTTTGCCGCCGCTAGTTTCAGAGAGAAGCATGGGAATATGATTCGCATTCAATCCATGTTCAGAATGAGTAATCAAAGTGGCAAATGGATATTCACGTATTACTCCCTTGAGTAGATCCATATCTTGTTGTCGAAATTTTTTGGGTATATGCACGATTTCTCCTTACCTTAAGGCTTGTTGACAGCATCAGGGGCAATAACTACCATGGCCCAACGTTGCATAGAGATTATGACAAAGCAAACTCACTGGTACTAGCAGATCTTTGTTACCGAGATTAGGCTATTTGCAGGCTCTTAAAAACTACCGATACAGATAGGGAAAAATAAATATAGTGGCAAATTCTACGAGTATTTGGGTCGATGCAGACGCTTGTCCAGCTGTGATACGTGATATGCTTTATCGTGCATCACAACGCACCAAGGTGCCCGTTACATTTGTTTCTAATCATGGAATTAAGCTTCCTAATTCTCCCTACGTAAAAACTTTACAAGTGGAAAAAGGATTTGATATTGCCGATAATGAAATAGTAAAACGCGTCAAGTCCGGAGACCTTGTTATTACAAGCGATATTCCCTTGGCAGCTGACGTTATAGATAAAGGCTGCATTGCTTTAAGCTCAAGAGGGGAGCTTTTCACAAAAGACAATATCAAAGGACGGCTAAACATGCGTGACTTTCTAGAAACCATGCGTTCTAGCGGCGTTCATACCGGTGGGCCGCCCCCACTTAGCCAAAGTGATCGACAAAATTTTGCCAATAAGCTTGATCGCTATCTTGCGAAAGTCTGCTAACGCATCCTACCCCCTCTTTTTTACCACTCAAAAATAATATCTATCACTAGCTTTATCTTTTAAAAAGCACATATAAATTCGCTCATTTCTAAAAAAAAATTAAATCGTTGCTATATTAATTATTGAATTGGCAACGAACTTACTAATTCCTGTAGGGCGAACAAAATGCATATAACAACCATATTAAAAAATATCAGCGCAACCTTAATTGGTTGTTTCCTAACTGTATCAGCAATGGCGGAGTTGGTAATTGTTGTCCACCCAAGCAATGACGCCACCATAGATATGAAGTCAACACAACGTATATTTCTAGGCAAAGCCAAGAAGTTTTCCAATAGCAAAGAGGCTATTCCTATTAATCAAGTAGAGGGAAGTCCGACGCGAGATACATTTGATACCACCGTACTAAACCGATCATCAAATCAGGTATCAGCTTACTGGTCGAAACTGGTGTTCACAGGCAAGGGAATTCCCCCGAAAGAGGTGGATAACGATGCTGCGGTAATTGCATTAATTGCCAACAATCAAAATGCTATCGGCTATGTGGATAGCAGTGCTGTCAATGACACTGTAAAAGCCATCCCGCTGCAATAAGAGGAGTAACAACAATGAAGAAGCTAATTTCTATAGCCTTACTAACCGCTGTAGCCTCCAGCGTGAACGCCCAAGTTCGCATTAATGGCTTTGCTAATTTGGTCGGCGGCATAACCAGCTCAGACGATACATTATATGATTACAATGACAGTATCGGTTTTACCCCAGACAGTCTTTTTGCAGTACAAGTCAGCGGTGATGTAGATGAAAGTATAAGCGCCACAGGCCAAATTGTTGCATACGGTGAAGATGATTATGACGCTAGATTTATATGGGCGTATATGACCTACGAAGCCACTGATAATCTGCAGGTTAGCGCGGGTCGTTTTCGGGTGCCACTGTTTACTTATTCTGCAACACTCGATGTTGGCTATTCCTACCACTGGATTACTCCCCCCGAATCGGTCTATGACGTAGCCTTCAATAATATGGATGGCTTTAGAATAAGCTATAACACCTATGCTGGTGACTGGGAATACGAGGCCCAGCTTACTGCTGGCGACCTTGACTTACCCTCTGACTTCGGTGGTCTTACAACCAACTTTGAATTGGAAAATCTAACCACCGTTTCTTTTAAAGCCCAGCGAGATTGGCTAACATTAAGAGCCGTTTACGGCCGAGCAAAGACAACATTTTTATTCGGCGCATTCGAACCTTTACTAGGGGCACTTGCCAGTACAGGTAATGCAGCTTTAGCCGAGGATATTCGCGTGAGCAAGGACTCAGGGACTTTTATCGGTGGAGGCATTGATATAGATTTATCCAGCTGGTTTCTCAGCGGCGAATATACCTATATCACCACCGATGACTCAGTTTTTCCTGAAACCACTGCATTTTATCTCACCAGTGGCATTAGATTGGGTAAATTCACTCCCCACATCACCTTCGAAGACTTTGAAGACGAGCCGGAAATGCTTAGTGCAGTGAACGACATACCTTTGGGAACCCTTGTGCCTCTAGGACCAGGCGGAACCAATGTGGAGCTGAGAGCAGCGACGCTGGCTACCCTTGGTAGTTTTGCTGATGAGCGCACAGCACTATCTATCGGTGTACGTTACGACTGGAGAAACAACATTGCTCTTAAACTGCAATACACCAAACAAGACGACGATCTCAACGATGCTAACGACGCCAATTTAGTCCGCTTTGCTATCAATTACATATTTTAGTGAACTGAAAAAAACCTTGTAAAGCCGAGCTACAATAATGCTCGGCTTTATTGTTGTAGATATCTAGTAATTACTTATAACAGACTAAAAATCTTTATCATCAGCACTATTCATAGGCTTACTAGGAGCTATCAACAGCACCTAAGACCACAAGTATCAATTCAGTGAACAAAACTATATTATTCCTATCAGCTTAAGCATTGAAAACTCAAGAACTGATCACGTTTTAAACAAGCAGGAAAAGTAAGATGAAAAAATGGATACTCATTGTCGCTATTCTAAGCGCTGCAGGTGTCGTCGGATGGCAAGTTGGTAAAAACACTCAGGCAAGCTCAGGCTCTGAATTACTTCACTACATACCCGCAGATACGATTTACTATTTTGGAGGCGAAAGTAATAAAGAACTGGCAAACTTTTTGAGCAAATTCCCACTTATGGGAGGATATACACCATCTCAAAGCCAGCAAATGGAAGAAGCCTTTGAATTATTTGCAGGTCAGGACGCTGCTAGTATTAAATTTTTTACCCATTTAATTAAGCAGTATGTCGATACTACTGACGGTACTTTTGGTGCATTTGCAGACTTCACAGGCTTAGCGAGAACAGGGCCTTTTGTGCTATACAGCCACGGTATGGCACCAGTTTTTCGAATGAAACTCGCAAACTCTGACACTCTTAACCAAATGCTCGAGCAAGCTTCTACTGAAAGTGGGTGGCAATATGAAGAAGTTATCATAGACCAGCATAAGGTACGTGTATGGCCTTTAAATGAGGCCGACAAAAAGGCTACGTTACAACAGCTAGCTATCACCATAGTCGATAATGTGGTAACGGCAACGCTATTGGCGGCTTCGGACGATGAAGCAACTAAGAAAGAGCGTTTGGCTATGACAAAGCCTGAACAATCTATAGCACAAAGCGGCGAGATCGAAGCCATTAAAAAGCGATATAAGTATACAGATGACTTCATCTTGTTTTTCAATCTACAGCGTATTGCACGCGGTATATTATGGCCAGAAAAAAATAGCTTCGGGCAACAAATACAACAGTATTTTTCAAGTGATATTACTGAAGTGTTAAAAGAGAACACCACAGAAGTATGCCGCCAAGAGTACGACCAATTTATCTCAGCAATTCCTCGTATCACTGCAGGCTATCGCTCAACACAAGTTAACGGCGAATCCTTAGATCTTTCCTACCATGGCATACTGGAAATCGACCACGAATTTACAACAACACATTTACAAAAAATGCGTGGACATATACCACAACATACTCTTAAGTCAGACGACAAACTGTTTGGCTTAGGTATCGGCTTTGATGTCAGCAACGCACCTCCAGCATTAACCGCTCTATGGAACGCCTTTATTACAACTGAATTTAAGTGCAACACACTTGTGTATGCACAAAATCAAGTAAAACAAGGAAACCCTGCACTACTAGCTATGGCGACGGGTCTAGTACAAGGTATTCAAGGGGTTGGGGCATCGCTCTATAGCGTTAAGTGGGAAGAGGGTTCAGATTATCCAAGCGATGCGTCTGCACTTCTTAGTATTGCCGCAAAAGACCCTCAAACCATCGTTGCTTTAACAAGTATGGTGCCTTTCCTCAGTTCAGTCTCCATCCCAACAGATGGCACAGCAACCGATATCGTTCTACCAATGATGCCACCCACTATCGAAATTAAGGCCGCAATAAAGGGGCAGCATATTGTTGTATACGCCGGACAACAAGCTCAAAAGGTCGCAGAAAGCTTGGCAAACGAAACTCTAGAGCCAAATGGGATTTATGGTTTAAGCGCCAACTACCGCAAATTTGCTGAAGTGCTCGATAACCCTATCAGTAGTTTTGGTCAGGCTGGCTGTATAGCTCAACAAGAATTTATCCAGTTAATGGATAGCAGCCCAATGGACTTTAATTTTATTATGGATGCCGAAAAAAATGGCCTTTCCATGTTTGGTGATATGACGATGAGTCGACCTAAACTGCACGACTTAAATCTTGTTGGGGAGTATTCTTTACAACGTCTAAACGAAAGCTGCAAATGGGAAAAAGCAGGTAATGAAAGTGTCCAACAAGATGGTAGTGGCGGCTACGTAGAAAAAGACGATGCCGGCAAATGTGAGCTATATAAAACTGGGTATAAATGGAGAAAAACCCATAATCAAATCATCATGGATACTCATATGGAAAAAACACGCGAGAGCTGTGATGACGAATGGGAAGACGCACAAAGCCAAGTCTATACATGCTATCTACTTAATGTTAGCGACAAACAGTTTGACTGTATCTATGATGCTGGAACCGAGGATGCGACACTTTACCGTTATACTCGTAAATAAACCGTCTTACTCGTAAAGAAATGATAGGTGATTAGGCAGGTCTAGAACCGATCTAATCACCTCCTATAAAAGTTCTAACGAATTTCCCACCATAGCTTATCCAACCAAGATATAATGTTTCTAGCCATTTGATATTTCGCTTTATATATATTTTTCCGGCTATGTTTTATAACAAAATAATCATCTAGCGCAGCAATACCTAGCCCGGCATATTCCCAGTCAATTATTTTTATGCCATTGTTAGTTTCAATGATATTTTCTGCAACAAGATCATGATGGGTAAGAACTCTATTTTTATGTAACCTTTCATACAGTTTCAACTGTTTATTAAATAAGTCCCAGTCTCTTTGGTAAGGAGCCGTATTGCCACCTTGCAATTTAAACTTGTGCCAATAGCTATTTAAATAACTGTGGTAAGAGAAAGATGCAATATCTATAGCTACAGAGCGGTATTTAGCAATAACATCCATAAGTCTTTGATGTTGTTCAGCCTGGAGAAAGTCTTTATCTGTCCAGACTCGGCCATCGATAAATTCAAATACAGCAAAGTTCATCGCCTTTGACCAATACACGATTTTCGGTGCAATATTCAATGAACGTATTGATTGCAGAATATGATATTCGTGTCGGCGATTAATACCTAATGTTTTTGAGTCTGGATGATTCAGTCTTAAAATTACCGCCGATGCCCTATCACCCACAAGGTAAGAGCGGTTGGTGTAACCACTACTAATTTTTTCGAGTACTGTTGGCTTTTTAGAAAAAGGAGACTGCCAATTGCGCCACGTATCTAACGCTTGTTCTAGGCGCATCTGATAAGAACTCATGATGAGATAGGCTCAGCAACTATTTTATTCTCTTCATTATAAATTTTTTTCCAAACAAAATAGCCATAAATCACCATACCAACATAAATGATGAATAAACCTGCCGTCGGATATAAACCGCGTTCAATGTAGACAAATACCGCAACAGAATCGATTACAATCCAATACAACCAATTTTCGAGAATTTTTTTTGCCACCATATATGTAGTTAATACACTTCCCCAGGTGGTAAACGAATCTAAAAATGGCCAGGCTGCGGCAGTATTCTTACTTAGAAAAAAACCTGATACGCCACTAATAACAAGCACAGAACTAATTGCTAATACATGCATTGACCAGGGCCAATTAGAAATTTTTAAGGTGTTTTTTATTTGTTCATCGGCTATTGATGTAACACTAGCTGCCTCAACTCCATTGTTGATACTATTATTTTCTTGATTTTTTGAGCGCCACATCCACCAGCCGTAGATGGCCATAAGCATATAATAGACCTGCAATAATGAATCCATTACTAAACTTACATCCCAAAATAAAAATATATAAATAATTGTACTTATCAATGCCGCAGGCCAACACCAATTATTTTCTTTCATAGCCAAAGCTAAGTAGGCAATGGCTAGAAAAACTGCTAACAACTCCCAAGCTGACTTGGCTAGGTAGAAAGCAAAGAAATTATCAATAAAAGAAAAAAAGTCCATCATCACTACTTTAAAGCTTCATAGCCGGGCAAAAATTTTGCGACAAAGACGCTACGACCAAACTGCTGATGGCTCCATGCCATAGTCTCTTTCAAAACATCCATAACATGCTCATATTCGCCCATCAAAATAGTAGCCGTTGGAAAGGTCTGTATCTTAATATCATCGAAGCTATTAAGGTGTTCAATAGTTTTCTTTATTGGCGTTAAATAAGATTCGTTAAATGGATAAAGAGTTAGTTCAACACTTAGTATCATTACACTATTCCTCAATGGAAAACCTGTTTAAAAATCCAACATACGCCATAGCTTATTCAAAGTTAAGTGTGGCGCTAATACCAATAACGCGAGGAGCACCAAGTTGATAATAGGGTTCTGTTTGATAAAAGTTTTGCGGATTATTACCAAAACTACCAAAACCTCGAATAATGGTATCTTCATCAGTTAAATTGCGCCCCCAAAGTGCCAATTGCCAAGAATCTCGCTGATAAGTTAGCCGAGTATTCCACAGAACATAAGATTCTGTTTGCTCTTCATGCCTTGCTGACAAGAAAAAGCTATCTTTAGCTTCTGCATCAATACGCCATGACAAATAGGGCAACACATCAAATTCCACTCCCACAGCAGCTTGATAACTAGGTGCGTGGGGCTGCTCTCGTCCTTCTAAATCCACTGGAGTCCCTGTATCAGCGTTGGCATTGGCGTGACTAAAATTTAAAAAATCACGAAACTCAGTTTCCAATAAACCAAGGTTGACCCAACTACGAGTACGCTCATTAATATAGTAGTTTACTTCTAATTCCAAACCATAGTTAACACCTGCAGCTGCATTACCAATAAAATCAGTAAAAGAGCAAGGACAATCACCGTTAACTTCACCAGAATCTCGGCTGGTGACTAAAGATTGCCGTACTTGGATATCGTCTCTATCTTGATAAAACAAACTTATTTGAGAATCGAGCTTACCACTTAGCCAAGTAGCTTTATGGCCAAGTTCGAAATTCCACATAAACTCGGTATCAAAAATAATAGGGATTAAATCGTTTCCGCTAGCATCTAGGGGACCTGGAATATTATTACCACCAGCTTTATAGCCACGAGAAACAAGACCGTAAAATAAATGATCTTCTATACCGCGATATTCAAGTGCAAGTTTACCGCCAGCAAAATCTTCATTATTTTCGATAACATTATTATTGCTATCAGAATAATCGGCTTTACGTGTCTCGGCACGAAGTCCAACAATCAACGATAGAGTATCGCCTAAGGGCACACCCAATTGTCCATAGGCCGCTATATTTTTGGTTTCGAAATTACTTCCAAATAGCGTAATTTCGGGATTAACAATAGGGCCGTAAAAGCTATCACCATTAGGATCGTTATTGGTGTAGGTCCTCAGCAAATCCACATCTTGCGCACGATAATAAATACCGGATACCCAAGATAGCTCACCTTCATCAGAGTTTGATACTAAACGTGAATCGAGAGAAATATTTTTATTATCCCGCTGATAATTGTCAAAGGTAGAATACTGAAAGAAAGCACAGGAGGAATCTATTGCGCAAACGGTTCGAAAACTCCAGTCCTCGTCAAAACCGTATTCTAAGTCGGAATCCGCAGCACTTAGGTTGGTTTCCCACTTAAAACTGTCAAAGCCTGCATAATCAAGCCCCAAAGCCAATGCCCGAGTATTAACACGGTCGTGGCCGGGTTGATCTGTGATCGTTTGACGATTACTTTCATAACTAAAAGCATCATAACCGTTGTCGGCATCAACAATATAACTTGTGAACTTAATCAACGTATCATCATTAGCCTGCCAATGTAGCTTAGTGCGGATTGTTGTCTCGTCAATATTCTCAGTATTGTCACGATTTAAATGAACATTAGAGGTATAACCATCACTTTGATTTTTTGATAGCGCGATACGCATGGAAATATCATCGCTGACAGGGCCACTAATCACTTGCTCATATTGGCGAGTATTAAACTCTCCGAGTGCTAAACGAAGGCTGCCTCCAGACTCAGAAGGATCTTGCGAGACTATGTTAATTAATCCAGCTAAAGCGTTAGCACCGTACAAAGTGCCTTGAGGACCACGCAACACTTCAACTTGTTTTATATCTAGAGTTGTAGCGGCGCCACCAACCCCGGTAAAATCAATACCGTCAATGATCAATCCTACCGAAGGGTTAATAGGGTCGACAAACTGACTACGTTCCCCGATACCTCGAATTTGAAAGAAACGACCACGGGAAGCACCAGAGGAAAAATTAACATTAGGGATAATATTTAATACATCTTCCAAATGACTCGCTTCACGAGCACGCAATTGAGCCTGTCCAATAATACTGACGCTTGTAGCAGTATCTAACACAGTCTTTTCATGAAACTCGGCATTCACCACCACTTCTTCTAGGGGTTTTTCCTGATAAGCTGCCAAGGCAGATCCGGCGGTAAATAAAGTAATTGCAGGTAATGTTCGATAAAATTTCAAGGATGGCCCTCGGTTTGTCAACAAAAAGACCCGGAGAGCAGCAGTTTGATAAGCTAAAGAAGCACCGCGTTAACGGCCACTCGTGCGCCGTTATTAAAAAAGGATGGCTGATCTTAAATCCTATCCCTACGCCAGAATTAACCGGATCAGGTTCAAAGGGTTTGAATGCTTATTCATCTCAGGCGAATACACTATGTAAAGACGCCACCCCTCAGGAGTAGCTGATTTTAACTTTTTGTTATTAACCTAGCAATCAAAAACCAGCATAGCTGTACGAGGTTTTTTGAGTTTCAACGTTTCTTTATAGAATCAGCCCGCGAAGATGTTGAGCCCACACGACGCCAAGCTTCATATTCTTCACCATTACGCCAGGTTACGCCGATGTACTCTTCCCAGTGATCGCCACTGTTACTATTGTTACCATTGCTAATACGGTAACGGTAACGACCACCACCACAACCTCCTGCACCAAAAGCCATTTGGCAAACCTTTAACACAATATATTCTCCGTCATAGCTAAAACCATCTTCAAGATTTTTGCATGTACCCATAAACTGCTTTGGCACAGAAAATATGTTTACTAAAGACTCTTTGCCCGCTACCTGTTTGATTGTAAATACCGAACATCCCTTGGAAAAATACTGTACGTCACCAACTTTGAGCTGTGACATATTCACCCTGGAAACACCACTTGGAATAAAAGTACGCTTTAAATCCTGAGCTATGTCTTTAAGCTGATATAGGAAATATCCTGCAACACATATCAGCAGTAGCAAAGAAAAGAAGATAGCCAATAAGAAGTATTTTATAAATTTAACTTTTTTGCTTGGCATTTACTTACGTGGGACATGAATATGCATAGTTTCTTTAACTTCCTCCATTACCACATAACTGGTGGATTCTTGCACTCCAGGCAAGGTGAGCAAAGTATCACCAAGAAAGTCTCGGTATGCTCTCATATCAGCAACACGGGCTTTTATCAGATAGTCGAAATTACCGGATACCAAATAACATTCTTGCACTTCATCTAGTGCCGCTGCAGCGCGCTTAAACTCGGCAAATATATCTTGCGACGTTCTCGATAGGCGGATTTGCACAAATACCACTAACGCCGCTCTTAGTGCCGCCGGGTCAAGTATAGCAGTGAAGCCCTTGATCACCCCTTGGCGCTCTAATTTCTTAACACGCTCCATGCAAGGAGTAGTGGTTAAACCGACACGGCGAGCTAGTTCCGAATAGGTGATACGCCCCTCCCGTTGTAGTTCGCGTAAGATATTACGGTCAATCTTACTGAGGTTTACACCATCAAGACTCTCATTAGTAGGTATTTTTTCTGTCATTTGTAGTTTTATTAGTTAATTTTTCTGAATAATTACAATATTAGAGAAATAATTCTTTTTGGCAACAATTATAATTTTTGCGTTCGTAAAACATACAATATTGGGAGGCTTAGGCCATGTTAATCGGTGTACCTAAAGAGATTAAAAACCATGAATACCGTGTCGGTTTGACGCCTGCCGGTGTACAAGAACTAACTGAAGCTGGTCATGATGTCATTATTCAGACTATGGCCGGAGACGCCATCGGTTTTATTGACAATGACTACGTTGCAGCAGGAGCAGAAATTGTAGGCAGCGCAGAAGAAGTATTTGAACGCGCTCAGATGATTGTAAAGGTGAAAGAGCCACAGCCAAATGAATGCAAAATGCTACGAGCTGAACAGACGCTTTTCACATACTTACACTTGGCCCCAGACCCAGAACAAGCCAAATTACTACTCGCCTCAGGTGCAACCTGTATCGCTTATGAGACAGTAACTGACGCTAATGGCGGCTTACCACTACTAGCGCCAATGAGTGAAGTAGCCGGACGTATGTCAATACAAGCAGCGGCTCATACGCTAGAAAAAGCCCAAGGTGGCCGCGGTGTGCTGTTAGGTGGTGTGCCAGGTGTTGAGTCCGCTAAAGTTGTTGTTATTGGTGGCGGCGTCGTTGGACTTCACGCAGCCCGAATGGCAATGGGCCTTGGCGCAGATGTCACTATATTAGATCGCTCCTTACCACGCTTAAAGCAAATAGACGAAATGTTCGATGGCCGCATCAAAACACTTTTCTCTAATAAAGCCACTATCGAACAACAAATTAGTGATGCCGACGCAGTTATCGGTGCAGTCTTAATTCCTGGAGCAGCGGCCCCTAAACTTGTTACTCGTGAAATGCTAAAAGGAATGAAAAAAGATACAGTTCTTGTGGATGTGGCAATTGACCAAGGTGGTTGTTTTGAAACAAGCCGCGCAACCACTCACGAAGAACCTACCTACGTCGTAGATGGCATTATTCATTACTGTGTTGCTAATATTCCTGGCGCAGTTGCACGAACCTCAACGTTAGCATTAACAAACGCTACACTTCCTTTTGTCGTAGCGTTAGCTAATAAAGGCAGCAAACAGGCCATGATGGACGACGTGCATCTATGCAATGGTTTGAATGTTTATAAAGGTATTTATACCTGCAAAGCTGTGGCAGACGCTTTAGACAGCGAATATGTCGAGCCGATGACTGCACTTAAAGAAAAGTAAATTATCTTAGGCTCTGCTAGAGCTGAAAGTAAAAAACCACGCTCTAAGAGTGTGGTTTTTTTATCTTCGCCTTATCCTGTCTTTAAAAATTTTCGCTGTATGCTAAGGCGTGTTAATAATGATGCAATCATATATTTAGCTGTAGTATATGCTGCTTAAACCTATTTAAAATCTCCTTCGCTTCTCTGCTTCTTTTAAATGGTACAATCTCGCCACTACTTTCTGTAATATTTCTGTTAGAGAAAGCTTTAGACCTCAATAAATTACCTATTATATTTATTTGTGCTTCTTGCTTTTTATCGCCTCTTGACGCAATAAAAGAGCCTTCAAGACCAAGCTGCTTGGCTTCAGCTAGAGTAATCGGTGGCATATTCTTTGGATTTAACATCCATAATCCAGAGTTTTCTATGCTTGGTGCGGAAGAAAATACAGACTTTTGTCCCAACAATGTATTTTCACTAAAATTTTTAAAATGGGATCGCGCACTTTCCATAAACACATAATCAGTCACCGCAGCTAAGCTTTCCCCGTACTCAGCAAGGATAAGTTGTTGAAATATTGGAAAATCCTTAACAAGAGATTTTTCTTTTTCGCTAAGGTCTTCTTGCAGCTTATTGGACATTATTCCAATATTTCTTTCTAATCTAGGCATTGCTCGTAGAAAAATAAAGCTTTCTGAAGCCTTATCACCCAACGCAGCTTTTATTTTATTTGTTGAGTTTAGCTTGGTTTTAAACGTAACCTGATATTGATCCAAAATTTTCTCTAGTGCCTGCGCTATATTGGCTATATTCTTGTCCTCAGTATTATGGCTTTTGGAAAAAAATTCTCTCAATTTATGGATTTTTCCTCTCTCAGATCTAGATACACTCAACAGACTACTCTCGCCATATATATTTGCACCTGAGGGTATTCGGTATTCTCTTGTCGGAGTTTTATCTAGCAAAGAGTTTTCAGTTTGCAAACCAAAGTCTTTATAGAAGCATGGAGAGAGTGCAAACTTAGTTTTACCTTTAGAGTTTTCTGTCACACATATATCAGAGACTAGAGTCAACAAGCGTAATACATCACTACGCATCCAAGGGCTTACCATTTCATCCACAATATCAATTGCTTTGTTAAATATATCAAAGTGACGATCAGTAATAGCACCATCTTTTCTGAAATCGCTAAATCTCTCTCTCAATATATTCGTAGACAGAATATCGATCTGTTTTTGCCCATTAGATGTTATATTTCCACTTAGTATTTTCCGAGTAGCAAGAGGTACACTATCATTTTCTACCCATAGTTGAACTTTCCCCTTGTATCCACTTACTATATCTCGATTCAATTCTTGTAAGCATTGATGAATTTTTTTAGCATACTCTTTTTGAGAAACTGATGATTCTTTGTCACCTTCCTTTTCACCCATACGTAAAAAAATCATATTCATTGTTTGAATCTGATTCGATTTTTTTTCTCGTATAGGATACAAATACCCAGAACTTCCTTTATGAGTTCTTTGTACTGGGTTGGCAGTATCGTGTTTAACAACGCTAAGGGCTAGAAGAGAATTAGCATTTGGTAGAAGGGAACTACTGCTTCTAGCACAAGTAAAAGCGGGCCTTTCGCCTTTACTATTGATATTAGAGATTAAGTTGGGCTGTAAAAAATTATTACTAACAGTCGTCATTACGCAAACCCTTCGTGAACATTTAGGCCCTAAGCGCTATTTAGTAGGTCATTCATAGAGAGAAAAATAAGCACATATTGTTCTTTCCACTACGATCTAAAATGTGTTCCAGGTTTTTGACTACGCGCAACGTCGGCAAGACCGGCGCTTTCTTTTCCAAGTTTAATCATTGTCTCAGCTTTATTGGGTGGCACTTTCATCATTTTGGAATAAACTTGTGTCGCTAAACTATTTAACGCTTTTTCGGCTGGTTTTATCCCTGCACCTCGAGCATAGCTTTTTGCTAATGCATAAAAAGCGACTATCGTAGTTAAACTACCTATTAATGGCTCGGCATCATCCCAATTGTGTTTTTCAAGATTAAGTCCCATATCGTTAGCGGCCCCTTTGACTTTATCCATAAAAGCTTCATCATAAGTGGCTTTATAAGTCGCTACACCTAAACCTGTTGCTGCGCCAATACCTACTGCAGCTGCCGCTGTATTTATTCCTGCCTGTAGCTTATCGATAAGCTTATGTGCAGCTTCTGACTTCTCTGCTGTTTGTGATGCACTCCATCCATTTTTAGTGGCTGCCTCATTAAGCAGCTTCTTTAAAGCATCAGTCCTACTAGGGTTACTTTCACTGATAATAGGCCCAAGTTCCTTGATATTAATACCTAGTTCTTCTATTTTACCTAACACCTCATCCAAGGTTCTACTCAGTTTCTCTGTTTGCACTTCAAGCCTTTCTAGTTTTGCTGCCTGTGTTTCTAGCTTTTGCAATGCCTTCGTTTCCATTGGACTGGTTTGACGAATGCCTTGGGCCAAGGTATTGCTAATAGGCTTAGTTGTTTGATGCAGTGGCTCATTACCAATAAGTTCTTTTATAGATACAAACTTATTAGGCTGAGATTTACCAACCGTCCCTCTACTTAGCTGCTCGCCCCCTTCCATAAGTTGTTTTATAGATAATAAATTCGACTGCGCTTTGCCAAATGTAGCTGGCTTCGACACTGATTTTGCCGCCGCGTCCGCTATGCTGCTATTAGATTTAATAGCTTGGTTTACTACTCCCTGCAGCAGTTGCTGCGCACCCCGTCTTATAGGAAAAGTCATTGCAACCTCAATCGTTGAATTAATTATTACTAAATGTCGTTTATATAGAACCTGTCAATCATAAGTAGACAGATATCAAAACTTGTTCGTCATTAATTTCGACAATATTGCATATTATCAACCGTTTTGCCCAATCATTGCTTGGCGCACAAATATAAAAACATGAATATTGTCATCCTGTTACTCAGTCAGAAGAAGATTAATAAACTATTTACAACAATTGAACTCAAGATACCTATTAACGCATTTGATAATTTTTCTACTCCTATGCTAGAGGCGGCCTGTTATATTCTTTTACTTCAAAATTGGAAACAATATTTTTCTATGTTGACACTATGGAGTGCCTAACCCTTTAAATAGCCTGTAAGCTTAAAATGCGTTCGAAAATGATTACCTATGATAGGCATGGAGTAATTAGGGAGATCGCTCCGATTTTTGAGCGCATGAATGATACCGGTTTTATTTTTTTTCACCCAATTCTTAAGCTCAGATTGATTTTCATCTGCAACATTTGCCACCACATCATATAATAGCGATTTTGAATTATTATTAGTAAAAAGCGTGGGATCATATTCGCCACTCACTATTTTCAAAGCCATTCTAGTCGCGTCTGGCGTTCCTCTATTTGAAAAAGTCTCCAACATATCTTGTTGGAAACGTCTTTCCAATATTTTTTGAGTTACGACATTGTTATCTTTAGTATTAAATTTAACTAAGTCACGAAACATGTCATTAGGAACCTGACTAGTAAACGGAGTTTCACTTCTAGAGTACTTTTGAGTCCATAAGTTAGCTGCATATTGAACACTTTTTAATACTTTATTTGCCTGCCTATGCTGCTCGGCACCTGAACCAAAATTGGCATAACTTTGGGCCAGCAAGTTAAGTACCTGCTTAAATTCAGCTTTGCTACTACTCTGATCAAGTAAAAATTTAAAGAAAGAAAAGTCAGCTTTTTCAATAAAATTTTTAGGCGAATTTCTAAGAAGCTCCATATTAGTTTGCATAGCAAGTGTAGTAGTAAGCGCAAGGTCTTCCTCGGCCATTAACTTTTTAAATACATTTGTATCTACATTTTCTATAAAAGCTTCAGGCGCTTTTTGTGCAAATGCTATAAAGCCGGGTAGGGTCGTCGCTTTGCGTTCAAGGAAGTGCTTAAGAGTCAAGGCTTCCATATTATTGTGCTCTTCGCTTTTGTTCATCAACTTCAATAATGAAAGAGCACCGGCTTTTTTATCGCCCAATGATTTAAGCGCACGATATACCACGTCCGGTATTTTTTCATCGTCACTGCGAATCTGCTGCTGGACAATCTGCTCCAGTGCCTTTTCTGCTAATACTTTTTCTGAATCAACGCGACTACTATCTTGCTGAATATAGAGCTCAAGACCATTACTGTCCTGTCTAATTAGTTTTCTTAATATATTATCTAAAAGCGTAGTATCCATATCCAACGCACTTGCGTAAGATCCTACAAGTTGCATAAGACTAGTGATATTTTCTATCGGCTGATTCTTTTTTGAAATTGTCGTCAGCACTTTATCTAGAAGGAACATCTGTGCTCTTAAGGCCTCATTGGAGGCGTGTTTGTCGCGCAACCCTAGTTGGGCCAGCAGTGCCGGCGCACTTTCCTGCTGCTGTGTGGATGAGAGCGTATCCCAGACCTTATTCGCCTGCGGCCATTGTTGATCGACGCTAAATACCTGCAACTGCTGTTGACGAAGTTTGCCCAGCATAGACGGGTCTGCCGCTGTCACGGTGTTCTTTATTTGCGTGCCTGTCTTGTTAACGCCGGTCTTGTTAACGCCTCTCTGGGTAACGGAGGGATGGGTAAGCGTATTGATGGCATTGGCCAGGGCTTGGCTGTAGCCAAAACGCACACCCGTATCCATGGTGCTAAGCTCATGATGGCTCAACCATGTATCGCCCTGATGCTCGGCTTCTAGTAACAGGCGAGCAGCCACAAGGGGAGCATTGGCATCATGGCTGTTTTTGGGCTGTGCCATCAGCGCTGATCGATTTTCCCACACAGCTTCGGCTACGGCTTGGGTATTTGCCTGGGCGAATGTGCTCGATGGCTTACTGAGAAGATGTTTGGCAATAAATGCTACATCTTGCGCTGCAATAGCGTCTTGGGTCTGTGCCTTAATGCGGTGTTGCTCGGTGTTCTCCCTTCCTTGAGCTGGCTTGGATAAGCGTTTTCTGAGTAAGCCATAATCACGTTTTGATAAACGTGACATCCTATCTCCAGTGCTATCATTGGAGCCGCTAGATGCAGAGCTTTCTAGGCTCGGCTCATGGCTGTCTAACATCTTGAAAAACGCGTGAAGATCATCGGCGCCCATGCGCCTGCCAGGCACAAGCGCTGGTCGATCCATCATAATCGAGGCCAGCAGTTTAGCGGCACTGGGGGAACGCGTGATATCTGCCAGCAAGCGGCTATCATGGGCCAAATCCTCGCCGATCTGATGGGTGTTCTTATCGCTTAGGCGTCCGTACTCAGCCAACACTCCCGGCCAATGCTTGTGATTGGCCATAAAGCTCATACGCTGGCGACGTAACACATCCTGGCGCGGCACGTCATGGCTGTTATCGATCATGTCCTGCAAATGGCTACTTAAGGTCTTTTCCATTTTCTGTGACAGCTTAGGATAGAGTCCTTCTAATTCTCGGTGACGCCACATCTCATCTAATTGCGCAGGCGGCAACGCAGACAATCCCTGGGTGATCAGCTTCAATGCGCCATTGAGACGACCTTGGCGGCTTTTACCATAAGCACTGAAATCTTGTTCACCTAGCCGGTTCATCCCCTGCGCAAGTAAGGCATGGCTGGCCTGCTTATCTCGGGTAATACTCAATTTCCCTAAGGCCTGGCCCGCACTTTTCCAGTCCTCCTTCGCCACAGCCGCGTCTAATTGGCGCAGGCCAAGCTGCGAGCGGTAGCTGCGAACCAAGCTTGCCACGGCTGAATGGGGCTCGCACTTAAGTTCGGATAACACATGCTCCAACGCCCCATGATCCACGTCTTCGGGTAACTGTCGCGGCAGTCGATGAGCCAATTGTTGTAGGGCCGCATCCTCGGGATGCTTCGCGGCGGCTATTACGATCGGCAACAACGAGGACGGTGCTTTTGGCTCCACGGCATGGGCCAAGGCTTTCCAGTCAGTGGCCGCGATGGCATCTACGGGTTGGCTTAGTAAGCGCGCAAGCGCGCCCTGCTGTTGGGCTTCATCCGCGTCGGCGCCTCCGAGAAAGTGTTGCACTGCATGCAACATAAACAGACTCATATCCTCATCGATTGTGCGCCCTTCGCGCTTATCTTCAGCACTGTAATGACGCAACAAGGGCACCAATTGCAACACCATGATCATGCGTTCGTCGGATGCCACGTCCAGGTGCCCAAGTTCAGGCATCGACTCGGGACTCATCAAGTATGTCGCCATTTTAAAGACATCATCATGAGACAAGTGAGGCTTGTCTAAGCGGCAGAAAAATTCCTGAATCTCGGGAGATAAATCGATCGCCTCCAAAACACTAAGAATCCTTGGGTGATTGTCTTCTTTATCTAGAAAATCCCCGTTATAGACGTTGCCGAGTAGCCGTGCCACATCTCCCTTATCATTAAGGGGCGTTTGATAAATAGAGGTCACGTACGGCAATACTTCTTTATTGAGCCGTGTTCGGATGGTGTCCAGTGCCGTATCTGCCTGGGTTTGTAATGCCGCGACGCTGAGCCCCTGCTGCTCAAGCCCATGGGCTAAATACTTAAAATGACGCTGCACCGCCGGCACTTGGCTATCTTGCATATCGGTGAGAGCTTGCATCCCGCCCACGATAGATTTCACCACATCAAACTTGGTCGGGTTGTTATTGACCAAAAAGCCCGCAACAGGATGGGTGGATTGAATGGCTTTGCCCGCCTTTACATTGCGTTTGTTACGGCGCTGGAGATTATCTTCTTTAAAAAAGTCGACATTAAAATAATCCAGTACTTTTTTCGCTTCTGGGCTGAGGTAGTCCACCTGGCGAATCTTGCCATCGGCAGTATTGAAATGCAGGGAGGTAGAATGGGCAGTGCAATCAAAGGACACTTCTACATTTTGTGGGCGAACAATGGCGATATCGATAGGTTTGCTATGCTCAGAGTCTTGTTGATTGAGGGCGAATTTAAATAAACCTTCACCAAACTTGGTACTGTGGGTACACAAGTCAAAGACCTTGTCATAGCCAATCAGGGTCAAAGGCTCTTTAATCAAGTCATCTGGAGAGATGGACTCCACCAACCACTGGCCGACAAGGGTTTTCAAACGATGAATATTCTCAGGACTATCAAAAGGTACAAAACCTGCCTCGACGAAGCCTTTAAGAATAATCTTCAAGTCCAGATCATTGGCACGCTCATAATCTTTCGTCAGAGCGTAACCACCGGTACCGTGCAGCTCGGCTTGGGCGGCTTTGGGAAAGCCTGCCACCAGTGTCTCAATATTAGGGGCGCGACTATGATCATAGAGCTGACCTAAAAAGAATTGTGCATAAGCCGTCGCCTCCCGAGTCACGCCTCTTTTGGTCAGGGTTTTGTCCCCTGCAATCTGCTGGATGATTTCCTTATGCAAGGGAGTTTCTTTCAATCGTTCGAGCACTTGTTCGTCATCCAGCATCTTTGCCAAATTATGAGCGCCAATAGAAACCCGAAAAGGTAAGTCAGTAAAAACATCTTTTTTAACTTGCTGATCCAGGTGATCAGATAAAGGGGTCTTGGTCGCCGTGGACACCACCTCTAATAATGCTGCCCGCCCTCCGGCGACACGGTCGAGCATGGCACGCCCTTGACTGTGCTGCTCATCGGACAAGCGTGCTTTGGGCAGTGTCAGCTGATGAGGTGATGGCGGCGGCATATCGGCGCTGCGATGCGTTGGAACTGGCGATGATTTTGAGGACGGCTTGGGCGCATGGGGATAAGATGCCACAAGCGACTCTGCCATCGTCTGACTCAATACCGGCCTCATAGAATGACTGCGCCGCAAAGACACCTTCCCCTGCGGCTGCGCGGTCAGATCACCAATATCCACCATCGGCAAAGAATGAAACTTGCCCAGACTCGCTTCGCTTTTCATTTATCCTCTTGAACGAGTTAATACAAATCAAAAATATCGGATTTGAGGTATTAGCCAATACTTTAGTGATAAAAGGGAAAATGGAGTTCGTCATTAAATGAGGCAGGCAATGCAAAGAAAAGTGACATTAGGAGATTTTTAAGACACAAGAGGGTATAGGTTCGATAAATAAGCCAAAGGTTTTAGCTTATTTCAGCCCTAGCTTTTCAAAACCTCTCCATACCAATTCGATGGTATTAGTTACTATCGAATTGATGAGAGATACAAAACTATAAAGATAATATCGAGAGTTTTACTCAAGCAGGATTAAAGCTTTGTCGGCTCATAAGCTCTTTCAATGGATAGCCGGTAAAGACTTTACTTTGCTTCATAATCACGTGAGTACTGATGTTGGAAATCTCAGGACAATCTTGGATAAGAGAATTGGTCAACATCATATAACGTGTCATGTGTGTACACGCAAAACGAATAATGAAATCACAACTACCACTGACGGTATAAGCCTCTAAAGCTTCTGGCAAGCCGGCAACGCGACGTTCTAACATACCAAAAGCGTCAGGCGAGTGGCTACTAAGTGACACTGTCGCAATACATTGCACAGGCGCACACAAACGTTCGATATTTAAGCGCCCTGTAAAGCCCGATACCCATTCATCAGTAATCAAACGTTGTAAACGTTGGTGACACGCACTGGGAGATAGATTCACATGTTCAGCTAATTCTTTATTGGTCATTCGACCTTCAGATTGAAGAGTTTCGAGTATGCGTAAATCTAAACGATCGAGGTTTTTCGAGCTCGTCATTCACTATAGCCTCTTAAAATAGTTAGTGAGGTATTTATAATAATTCTGTATAACTTTTATATACTCTGTATTACGTTTAGCGGGCCAATGCCATCAAAGTTAATTTTAAACAGTTTTTTACAAAGTAGGTACACAAGAAAAATAATTATTATAAATCATACACTTACAAAATAAGAGGCACCACCGGTACAAATCTAATACAGGTGGTGATCCGCCCAAATTTAATTCAGCTCGTCGATTCCAATACGCAAAGCATTAATAAGAGATGAAACTTCAGATGTCGAAAAGTTAAGCGGTGGAGAAATAGCAATAGAGCCAACACTAGGCAGAGGTCTGACGATAACGCCCTCTTGGCGCACGCGCTGCGCCACTTTAAGGGGCCATTTCAAGCTTGGCTCAGGCAATTTGCGAGCAGCTTTATTTTCGACTAATTGAATGCCAGCTAACATGCCTCGACCACGAATTTCACCTACATGAGGATGATTGGCAAAAGCATTACGCAGTTGACTGTGTAGAAAAGCACCTTGGCTTTTTGCATGATCAACAAGTCCTTCTTGCTCAATGATATTAATGTTAGCTAAGCCGACAGCTGCTCCAACAGGGTGCCCACTGTAGGTATAGCCGTGGAAAAATCCACCGAGAGTTTCCGAGCCTCCTTTCAAAACTTCCCAAATTGCATCGGAAATCATCGCAATAGACATTGGGAAATAACCACTAGTGACGCCTTTTGCTGAGCTCAACATGTCCGGCTCCAAATCTAGTAAAGGAGAACCAAACCAGCTACCTAAGCGACCGAATCCGCACACAACTTCATCGGCAACTAAGAGGATATTATTTTCTTTAAGTAGTTTTTTAAGACGAGGATAATAGTCTGCAGGAGGCTCAATAATACCACCAGCAGCCATTATGGGTTCGGCGAAGAAAGCTGCAATAGTATCAGCTCCTTCACGCTCAATTAAAGCTTCGATATTACCAATTAAGCGATTACAGAATTCTTGTTCACTTTCATTCTCACGCGCACGAGTATAATAGTGAGGGCAATCTGTATGAACGATAAAATCTAAAGGAATAGGGTAGTTTTTATGGAAATTACCCAAGCCTGTTAAGCCAGCCGTGCTAATTGAGGTACCATGATATGCTTGTTCACGAGCTATTATTTTAACCTTTTCTGGCTTACCAAGTAAGCTGTGATAATGCCAAGCAATTTTGATAAGAGTATCATTAGCATCACTTCCCGATGAGCCAAAAAACACTTTTCCCATGCCTTTAGGTGCATACTTAAATAACTTTTCAGCAAGTAACACTTGCCAGGGATTAGAGGCATTAGAAAAGGTGTGATAAAAGGCAAGTTGGTCTGCGGCTTCTTTCATAAACTGAGTTAGCTCCATGCGACCATAACCAACATTAACGCACCACAGCCCAGCGATTGCATCTAGTAACTTATTCCCTTCAGCATCCTGAATATAAGACCCCTTACCCGAAGTGATCATTTGAGGTCCATTTTCAACCAACGCACTAATGGAAGAAGCAGGGTGCAAAATCAATTCAGGGTCTCTCTCAATCAAGCTTTTAATTTGAGCTAAATCCATAACTATCCTCTTATTATCATCAAGTGATTTTCATCTGTTATAGCGAGCTGTGGCTCAAGATGAGTAACATGATTATGGAAAAAAGTAAGCAGTTTCATCACTTAAGCTCTTGGGGTATTCGCTGTGTTTCTATTACCCTATTCTAGGCCTGCAAGACAAAATAAAATCTTTTATTTATTAAGATAGTCGAACAAAATGCATTGGTATAAAGATGGCTTCTAATATGAGCGATGCGCTTTTGCATCAAAAAAGTGCCCCGAATAAAATTCTATATTTTCTTATTATTCCATAACATCTTTAGCATAACGCCCGTCAGAATAGAATTACTCAATAACTTTTCAATTTAGCATTGCTATAGATCAAAAGAGCTATTAAATGACGCAATGAAGACAAATTTTATATGCTTAGCAAGCGGTTCATAACAAATCCTATGAGCAATAAGGCCAATAAGACAGTAACGCTAATCATTTAAATAAAAGTTTCAGCTGTAACAATTTGTATCTCTTATACTCTGTTCGAAGGCTAATTAAATACTGATTACACATCCTCAAATATGCTTGAACTTAACGAACAAGAAAAACAGCTTCTCTCCTCCATTGAACCGCGACACTCATCGATGGTTGAGACAACACGACGTCTTGCAGACATTAACTCTGGTAGCTTTAATCCGGCAGGAATAAATGCAGTTAATCAAGAGTTTGTCTCCATATTCTCTCCTTTGAGTGACACCCATAAAACATTAACGCTCGAAACTATTCCTCTTGTTCAAGAAGACGGGCAAGTAAAAAACTTTGAAACAAGCCAGATGCAGCTATTTTCTGCGCGTCCTGAGGCACCCCTGCAAATTCTTTGCACCGGTCATAGTGATACAGTATTTCCCATAGATAGTGAGTTCCAAAAAACTTGGATTGAAGGCAATCATCTAAGAGGCCCAGGTGTCGCTGACATGAAAGGAGGCTTAGTTATTCTTTCTGAAGCACTCAGAGCAATTCACCATTCTCCCTTCAAAGATCAAGTAGGATTTACCGTTGCAATCTCCCCTGACGAAGAAATCGGCTCACCGTCATCTGCTGCAGAATTAACAAAATTAGCGAAGAAAGCGGATTATGGTCTAGTCTACGAGCCGGCATTATCAGATGGCACACTTGCAGGAGCTCGTAAAGGTAGCGGCAATTTCACTGTTGTATGCCATGGCAAAAGTGTTCACGCTGGACGAGACTTTTTCTCTGGCCGCAACGCTCTTACTGCAATTGCTCGACTTGCGATTATGCTGGAAGAGCTAAGCGACGAAGCACAAGGGATTTCAGTTAATATTGGTAAATTCTCCGGTGGCGGCGCGGTTAATGTAGTGCCCGACTTAGGCATATGCCGCTTTAATGTGCGCGTACAAGATCCACAGCAGCAAACATATGTAGAAGAGAAAATTCACGCGTATATAGAACAAGTGGAACAGAAAAGTGGATGTAAATTTAAACTACACGGTAATTTTAATCGCCCACCTAAACCTGTGAATGAAAGACAACAAAGCATGTTCGATCTACTTAAGATGTGTGGCCAACAATTAGATATTGATATTGCCTTTAAAGCGACAGGAGGTTGTTGCGAAGGAAACAATCTTGCAGCAGCAGGGCTAGTTAATATCGACACTTTAGGTGTTCGAGGTGGAGCAATACATAGTGAGGATGAATTTGCCTGCTTAGATAGTTTTGTTGAAAGAGCACAACTTTCTGCCCTACTTATTGCTAAGCTCTGCAGTAAGCAAGCTTAATAAAACCAAAGTTTTACCCCCATTATAATAGCTACATTTGGCAATGTAGCTATTAATAAAAAATTGGAAAGATTTTATGCTGATTATCAGACAAGTTGAAGTAAGTGATCTGGAAGACTTACTTGCCCTAGCCAACAAAGCAGGAAAAGGAATGACATCTCTACCGACATCGGAAGAGGCTCTCAGCAAAAAAATTAATAACTCTAGAGAAAGTTTTTCGTCTACTAAAAGCCATAAGGATGACTTTTTCTTCTTAGCTCTGGAAGATACACAAAAAGGAAAGGTTATTGGTACTGCAAGTGTTCATGCACGAACAGGAAGTCGCCAGGCTTTTTATGCCTACCGTGTTATGCCCGTTACCCATTATTCCCACTCTCTTGAAAAACAAGTACGGGCCGAGCTATTACATCTAACCAATGACTATACCGACCACTCCGAAGTAGGCTCTTTGTTTGTCGATCCGGATTATCGCGGTAACGGTCGCTGGCTAGCGACTTCACGTTACCTTTTAATGGGGCAATTTCCCGAAAGATTTGCTAAGCATGTTATTGCAGAGCTTAGAGGCATTGTCGATGAAGACGGAATCAGCCCGTTTTGGGAATCGATTGGTCGCAACTTCTTCCACATGGAATACGGCGAAGCCGACGCATTATGTGGTACAGGGTCAAATCAGTTTATTACTGAGCTAATGCCAAAGCACCCTATTTATACATGTTTTTTATCGCAAGATGCACAAAGCGCTATAGGTACGCCAAATAAAGACAGTAAAAGAGCAATGGAGTTTTTGCAAGATGAAGGCTATGACTACGAAAATGTCGTTGATATTTTTGATGGTGGGCCAATTATGCGAGCAAAAATTAAAAATATTAAAAGTGTTCGCAGTATAGCCACTCATACAGCGATTACTAATCCCAATGCATCGCTGACAGATGAAACTTTAATAGCTAATACGACATTAAATAATTTTCGAGTTGTTAAGAGCCAATTTACACATGGTGATAGCAATGATGTTATTTTACCCCAAGAAAGTTTTGAGGCGCTTCAAATAAAACCTGGCGATACTATTCGTCTGATTCAAGAGTAAATGAGGTAGTTTTAAATGTACAGTACACTTATCGATAATGAATGGATTGAAGGTGAAGGCTACGAACTAGTGTCCAGCACACCTGACGAAAGCCAGGTATTGTGGCAGAAAACAACCTCTTCAACACAACAAGTAATAAAAGCCGTTGCATCTGCTAAGGCTGCCCAATACAAATGGGCAAATACACCACTGCCAGAGCGTATTAAAATCATAGAAAAATTCGCTGAAATATTAAATGCAGAGAAAAATGAAATAGCACAGGTTATTTCTCAAGAAAATGGCAAGCCTATGTGGGAGGCACTAACAGAGGTGGGTGCAATGGCAAATAAAGTTGCCATTAGTATTAAAGCACAAGATGAGCGAGCGGGTTCTCGAACACATAATAATTTTTCTCTCGCACATCATGCCCATGGTGTGATGGCTGTTTTTGGCCCATTTAATTTTCCAGGCCATTTACCCAACGGGCACATTGTCCCAGCGCTGCTTGCAGGTAACAGTATTGTTTTCAAGCCATCAGAACTTACACCACTCACTGCCGAAGTCACTGTAAAAGCCTGGATCAAGGCAGGCTTGCCTGCTGGTGTTATTAATTTAATTCAAGGCGCCAGAGAAGTGGGAGAGGCTTTAGTTAAAAGTGATATTGATGGTGTATTATTCACAGGCTCATACAATACAGGGAAAATAATTCACCAACAGCTAGCAGGAAAGCCCGAAATTATGTTGGCCTTGGAAATGGGTGGCAACAATGCTTTTATTGCAAGCCAAGTGGAAGATATAGAGCTTGCAGCTAATACACTGTTACACAGCGCATTTTTAAGTGCCGGACAACGTTGTACATGTACTCGTCGGCTTATACTAGTGGAGTCTGAAAACTCCGATGTTCTTATTGAAAAACTTATAGCGGCTTGTAACAGAATTATTATTGGTAACAACAACCAACAAGACCCCTTTATGGGGCCAGTTATTAATCGTTCTGCAGCAGAAAAGCTATTACAGGTACAAGAAGAGTTGTTATCGTCGGGTGCTCAGGCTCTTAAGAAAATGGAAGCCGTTGACGAAACACTTGTGTATTTGTCTCCTGGTATTTTGGACGTTAGTAATGTTGAAAATATTCCAGACGACGAATATTTTGGCCCGCTACTTCAAGTCTATCGTGTAAAAGATATTGACGAAGCGATAAAACTCGCTAATGCAACGCGCTTTGGTTTAGCTGCAGGTATTATCAGCGACAATCCAGCAGAACAAGAAAAATTCAGACAACATATTAAAGCTGGTGTTGTCAGTGTTAATTTACCCACCGCAGGAGCCTCTAGCGAGTTACCTTTTGGTGGTGTCGGTGCAAGTGGCAATCACCGCCCCAGTGCTTATTATGCTGCCGATTACTGCGCTTGGCCCCAAGCCATTAGCCAAGGCGATAGTACTAAAAACCAAGCACAAAATATTGACTTAGAAAATGTAAGAGGGCTGCGATGAAATTTTATGAAGCTAATTTCGATGGATTAATCGGCCCTAATCATAATTATGCAGGACTCGCTGCAGGTAATTTAGCATCGGTTAAGAATGCCAAACATGTCTCCCAGCCTAAACAAGCAGCATTAGAAGGCCTGGAGAAAATGCGAACACTGTTGCGTTTGGGTTATAAGCAAGGTTTTTTGCTACCGCAGCAACGTCCACGTTTAGATATTTTACGTAATCTTGGCTTCTCGGGTAGCGACAGCGAAATAATAAATAAAGTTGCCAAGCAACAGCCAAACTTCTTGCCCTTAATATACTCAGCCTCATCTATGTGGGCAGCAAACGCAGCGACAGTAACACCTTCTCCTGATAGTGAAGATGGCCGCGTACACTTAACTCCGGCAAATTTATTAACCACTAATCATCGCTCAATAGAACACACTGAAACATTTAAGTGCCTAAATACAGTATTTTCCAATAGCGAACACTTTGCTGTTCATGAGGCACTCCACTCCCATACTGAGTTTGCCGATGAGGGTGCCGCTAATCACACGCGTTTATGCTCGTCCTACGACTCTAAAGGCGTTGGTTTATTTGTCTATGGACGCGATGGTCAATCACACACGCAGCGCTTTCCTGCCCGCCAAACATTGCACGCTAGCAAGGCGATAGCGAGACAACATGGTATAGAACAGACGGCAAAATTCTTACTGCAACATCCGGATGTTATCGACGCTGGCGCATTCCACAATGATGTGGTTGCCGTAGGTAACGGCCCTCTGTTATTTTTCCACCAAGAAGCCTTCGATACTAATCAGCAGAGCGAAATTTTTACACAACTAGTAGAACAGCTACCTTTTCAAGCGCTAGAGGTTTCATCTAAGGATGTCAGTATTGAAGATGCGATTAGTAGCTACTTATTTAACAGTCAGCTATTGGCAAGCCCCGATGGCGATATGACAAAAATGTGCCTAATTGCACCGACCGAATGCCGAGATAACGCAGCTGTAAATAATTACTTATCAACCCTGATGGAGGATAAGAGCCAACCTATCCGAGAGGTACATTTCGTCGATGTCAGACAAAGTATGAGTAACGGCGGTGGGCCAGCTTGTTTGCGTTTGCGTGTCGTGTTAAGTGACAAAGAAATTGCAGCAGTTAACCCGACATTTATACTAAACGAAGGGCAAATAAATAAATTACAAACCTGGGTGAAAACTTATTACCGAGATGAAATAGCACCTGCCGACTTAGCAGACCCAAGCTTGATGGATGATTGTTATCGCGCACTTGATGCACTTACCCAGCTATTACAATTAGGTAGCTACTACGACTTTCAGCAAGTATAGTATCGACTACTTATTTCATATTTAAGAAATTATTTATCACCAGTCTATGCAAAAATAATTAATATTTTTGCATAGCGCTTGGCCATGAGATTCTTATTTTTTAATTTCATTAAATAAATATTTTCCATACACTAGTATTACATTTGTCTACTCTTGCTTTAGTTATTAGAAACAGAATACAAACCGCTTTGACAGCTTAATTATTATAGCTATTTATAAATTTTCCTGGACATAAACTTACCCTGCAAGGTAATTTAGACCTAACGTTAATAGTTAAAGGAGTTGTGTGATAATGACGGTTCTGACTGATCTAACTAATAAGCGACTCAAGTTAGTTCTGAATATTTCAGGAAAAATGCAACAATTTATACTTACCTGTCTTTTAATATTATTATCCAATGGGATAATGGCTAAAGATCATCCTTTACTTAAGGCATATCCTGGATCTAAAGAATACACCTCTCGTTTTACCGAATACGAGCCTTTTATCTTCCCTATAGGTGAAATGACAGGATCAGATAAACCCTATACTTTTAAGTCACTTTCTAAAACCGGGGATTTAACCCGCCACACCTATGTACTCAATGACGTCTCAAGTCTCAAAGTTTTTGAAAATTATCAACAAGCTCTAACCAGTGCGGGCTTTTCTTTACTCTACACATGTAAATTATCCGCCTGTGGAGATGATCAGCAAGCGGCCTATTTGGGTGGTTTAATAGCACCTGATAGCTCGGTGTATAACTATTATCACACGCCATACTATCTAGTAGCGGAAAAACAAGCCGCCAATAGTTCTGTTATTGTTACAGCTTTTATTGGTGGCTATGGGCAGGAGCTTAATATTCAGCAAGTAATACTTGAGGAAAAAGCCCTGCAATCAGACTTATTACACGTAAATACGGAGTATCTTAAAGAACTACCTCAGGTGAATAAACGAATCAGTGTTTCTGCAGAAGATCGGAAAATCGATCATCCCTTAATCAGCCGCTATCCAGGCTCTACTGTCAGAATACATAAAAAGACAGACTACGAATCCATTGAGCTACCTGTAAAAATTACCACTAACGCCGCAGGGAATAGCAATATAGAAAAGGCTTCACTAGTTGGCGATATTTATAAACATGACTATGAAATGCAACATGTCTCTACATTAAAAGTTTATCAAAATTATCGTCATGCAATAGAAAAGGCAAATTTCGATATTACATTTGAATGTCAGTTAGATAAGTGTGGTAATAAAGAAGCAATACAAAAACTTGGTGGCAGCCTTGCTATAGAAGGCAGTATTTATAATTCCAGTAATAAACCTTACTTTATATCTGCCAAAAAACCAGCGAAAAAGGGCGATATTTATTTTTCATTATATATCGGTGGCTATGGTAATGAAGTATCAATAAATCAAACTGTGGTAGAACTAGAGGCAAGCGAGGATGACTTAATTGAAGTTGACGCTGACAGTCTAAAACGAGATTTAGAGGTGAAAGGTAAAGCCTTACTCTATGGTATCTACTTCGATACAGATAAAGCTACGATAAAACCAGAATCGAAACCTACACTCGATGCTGTAGCAGAGCTACTTAATAAAGATAAGGCACTTCTATTATATGTTGTGGGTCATACCGACGACACCGGTGCATTGGCACATAATCAGCAGCTATCCTCACGACGGGCACAAGCGGTTGTTACCGCCTTAATATCAGATTATAAAATAAACCAACAGCGCCTAGTTTCAGCGGGTGTAGGGCCTTATGCACCAGAATCTAACAACACATCAAATGCCGGTAAGCGTTTAAATCGTCGAGTAGAATTGGTGAAGAGGTTAAAGTAATTTTCTTAAAGTTTTAAGACCCGTTATTGGTTCAGATACACTTTATTTACTCAGGCGCACTTTAGTTATTCTGGTACATAGCGCGGATAAGTATTTTTACTTTCCCGCGCAAACTCAAGATCTATACCGACAGTGGCAAATGGGTTATTTTCATCTGTTTGCGCCAAGATATTTCCTTCCGGGTCAACAACCCAAGCAAGGCCGCCACAATTAACCTTATCTCCTGGGGGACACCAGAGGTTGGAAGATAGGCAATAAGCTCCAGAACATACCGCCACAGCCTGCCCACCTGCTAGCCATTTATGAACTGAACCATGAGGCGTTGCCCTTGGTACACAAATCATGTCAGCTCGCAATGCACCATAGTGCCTCGACCACTCCATAAACCACATTTCTGTACATATTTGTACGCCAATGCGCATACCTAATGCACGTGCAATATCGAAGATCTTGGGGCCTCGTTGATACCATCTATGTTCCCAATAACCTTCCTCGTTAGGTAGGTAATATTTATCATGGAAAGCAAACGCTTCTTGATCCTCATCCCAAATATATGCCTGATTGCGTCGATTACCATCTTCTTTTGTAACTGGGCGGGTACCGACAACAGCCCTTGCTCCCAGAGCAGATAAATTAGCAATATGTTCATCATGATCCTTAACCGCCTTATTCCATCTTGTCACATCGACGTTATAATCTGCGGCCAACCATGAAGAAAAGCCCATCTCTGGTAACAATAGAAAATCAGAATCTTCACTTTTTATATGCTCAGCAAGATCATCGAGCTGCTTAACTAGAGGATTATCGTTATGGTTACGAGGGTCTATTTGGCAAACAGTAACTTTCATTTGGCTTATGATTTAACCTATTAATTAACTTGTCAGTATTCGATCTATAGAAACACCATCATATACAAAGAGCTAGCTGATGACTGTCATTATTAAAACCGTAGTTAATGTAACCCAAAGTAGGAGCGAATTGCCACATAATCACGATAAATGGTTTCGATTAGGAAGTTATGGATACCATGTTTGCTGGTTTCTGGTGTGAATATGGCCTGAAGTTTTCCCTCAGGATTTAATAGGTACAACATCACACCATGGCTGACACTGTATCCTTTATAGTCGTTTTCGGCTTCTTCTTGTGTGAGAGGTGTAATAAGTGAAGTTATTCCCAAACTTTTTTCAAAGGCGATATGGTTTGTCTCAGCATCCAATCGCCACGTCAATCCTAAAAAATCAGGACTAAAAAACGCAACATATTGTGCGAGACGTTCGACGGTATCTCGCTGAGGATCAATACTATAAAAAAGAATATTAAGATCTTGATATTTACCAAGCTCATGTAGTTTATTTTTCACTTGTGCTAGCTTGTTAAGCGTTGTCGGACAAATATCAGGGCAATCGGTAAAACCATAGGAAACTAGACTCCACTTACCTTTAAGGTTTGCATTTGTAAAATATTCATTATTGTGATTGAGCAAGGTGAAGTCTTCTAGGTCTCTAGCATTAGGAATAATAGTGCCTTGAATCTTAGGTGGTGATTTTGTTGTGAATAGCGTATGAACATTAACGCTTATGAAAGTTAATGAGCATAAAAAAATAACAAGTACAATCAGCTTATGTTTCATTGTTTTACATATTGATGTAGTGGTCGATAAGTAGGGCTGCAAACAAGTAAAACAAGTAATAAATTGAAACAAAGAAAGTCTGAATGGCTGTTTTTTCTTGAGTGAAAAATTTTAACTTTATTGAATAAAAAACAAACCATGCCCCCAAACTTATTGCACAAACAAAATAAAATAAGCCACTCATTTTAATAAAGTAAGGGATTAGGCTTACTACAAATAGTAATAATGTATAGAAAATGACATAGGACTTGGTGAACTCAATTCCATGTGTTACAGGTAACATAGGAACTTTAGCTTTACGATACTCTTCCACCCGGTCAATCGCTAAAGCCCAGAAATGTGCTGGTGTCCAAGTAAAAACAATCATCACTAATACAATGGCTTCGCGATCAATGCTATTAGTGACTGCTGTCCAGCCTAGTAATGGAGGAATTGCACCAGATAAGCCGCCAATAACAATATTCTGCGGTGTAGCATGTTTAAGATACATGGTATAGATAAACGCGTAACCCACTAGACCTGCCAGCGTTAATACTGCCGTTAAAAAATTTATAAATACGATCAACAACAACATGGATGTAGTAGCCATAACTACAGCAAAAAGAATCGCTTTGTAAGGATCTATTTTTCCTTGAGGGATGGGGCGACCTTGGGTTCTTAACATGAGAATGTCAATTTTCTCATCGACAATATGATTGACAACTGCTGCCGCGCAGGCGGCCAAACCAATGCCTAAAGTACCGACTAATAATATATCTATAGATACCCATGAAGGGGACGCCAAATGCATTCCGACAACTGCTGTAATCAAAAGTAACAATACTACTTTTGGTTTACATAGTTCCAAATATTGTTTAATTAAAGCAATATCTATTTTACTGAGCGCAGAGGTAACTACTAAAGGTGACGAGATAGAGGACTCTTTTGGTATTTTGCGCTCGTTCATGTGAATATACTCTTATTATTATATTGAAGTTCTCTTAATTTAATGATTACCCGGACTTGTAAAAACACTGTTGCTTTCAGAAAAGAAATTTAGCCTCGAAAGGTAAGTGTAATCACCTTCAATGGCCATCAAACCTATTAATACTAAAAGCACAACAGGCGGCAGCAATAAAAGATATTTTACCGCTGTACTTTCCCACTGCAAGTGCATAAAAATAGCCATTATCAATCCAGCTTTAATTAACATAAAGATAATAACAAGTGTCCATCTCATATATCCTTGTACCTGAAAGAAATCCACCAAGTAAGAAAAGGTACTCAGTACAAAAAGTAACACCCATATTTTAATATAAATGGCAAATGGATGTTGCTGATCTGATTCATCACTCATAGTGATCTCTCCGCTATACGAAATAGGCTTTTAATAGAACTAATGAACTCTCGTTACCACAGATAAAAGAAAGCAAAAATAAATACCCAAACGAGATCTACGAAATGCCAATACAAACCTGTAATTTCAACAATCGCATAGCCTTTTTTCTCGTAATCGCCTTTGCGTACCTTGTTAGCAACAATAGCTAAGTAAATAACTCCAGCACTCACATGCAGGCCATGAAACCCAGTAATCATAAAAAAGCTGGAGCCGAATTGTGCAGCGCCAAAAGGATTACTCCAGGGCCTAACACCTTCGGAGATCAACTTTGACCACTCAAAAGCCTGCATACCTACAAACATCGCGCCAAATAAGGCAGTAAGCATCATCAGCTGAGCTGCGCGCTTTTTATCACCTCGATAACCAAAGTTTACCGCCATAGCCATGGTGCCACTGCTAGTTATTAATACGAAAGTCATGATAGCAATAAGAATTAATGGCATGTTAACGCCAAAAATATCCAGAGCAAATACCAAGCTAGGGCTGGGCCAGGGATCTACAGCACCTATTCTTACTGTCATATACCCAGTCAAAAATATTGTAAAAATAAAGGTATCACCGAGCAGAAAGATCCACATCATCAATTTGCCCCAGTGCATATCAAATGTCTGCTTATCAGCAGACCAATCTCTCACCACACTTTGCCAACCACTTTGTGATAAGGAATCCTCATTTTTGTTTGTACTTTGCATAATAGTTACACCTATAAATCAATATCCACATAGAGCGGCTAGAGTTTTATACGTTTCGGGGGAGCTTGTCATTAAAGCAAATAGAGCTAACCAAATTACAAGTAAATAGTGCATATACTTGCTACATAAAATAAGGCTATTTAAAAGCCTTTGTTCGCTATTTTTAAGCCAGAACCTAACTACAACATGCAATAACACTAGTAACCCTCCTATTAAGTGAAGCGCATGCACAGTGGTAAAAACATAAAAATAACTATTGGCTGGATTTGAAGTAACATAAAAACCAAGGTCATAGAGATGTACACCCAACCATAATTGGGCGAATAGAAATTGTAACGTGAAGATCAAAGACAATAGTACGAATAATAACGCATACTTAACCTTTTCTTTTTTCAGAGCAAAAATAGCTAGTTGAATAAAAATGCTACTTATTACAAGAAGAGAAGTGTTAATCCACAAACGACTAGTATCGTAAAACGGCTGCCAGACATCTGCTGATAATGCCTTAAAGTCGGGATATTGAGATCGAGCTAAAAAAGTAACAATAAACAGCGTAAATAATACAGTAATAATCGCCAGCAACATATTGAGAGCTATTTGCTTGGCATGTAAGTCTGTTACTAGGGGAGACTCATACAACTCAGGACCAGTGTGCTTATCAATCCAAGGTTTTTCACTTAAAGTACGGAGTATAGCCATAATAATTTATACCCTTTATAAATTTTCACCTTCGGGGTTACCTTTAGTTTTTTCCAAGCTAGTATCTTGAGAAATAAAATCGGATTCTTCCCCTGGCACAGCGTAGTCGTATGCCCAGCGATGACATTCAGGCAACTGTTTTCCCCAGTTACCATGTTTTGGTGGCATCTCTGGTGTCTGCCACTCTAAAGATGCGGCCTTCCATGGATTTTTTTCAGATTTTTTACTACTTCTTAGGCTTACTATAATATTTATAATAAAAAACAGCTGAGCAAAGCCAACAATAATCGCAGCAATAGTAATACCAGCATTAAGAGATTGTGCAGATTCAGGGATGAAATCTGTGGTACCCATTGCATAATAGCGGCGAGGCACCCCAAGAAAGCCTAAATAGTGCATAGGCAGGTAAACAGCATAGGTGCCCAGGAATGTAATCCAAAAATGTAATTTCCCTAATGTTACATTGAACATCTTACCCGATGCCAAAGGAAACCAATGATAAATAGCGGCGAATAAAACCATGATAGGCGACACTCCCATCACCATATGAAAGTGAGCAACCACGAAATAAGTATCAGATAATGGTAAGTCAATAACAACATTACCCAAAAATAAGCCGGTTAGGCCTCCATGGGTGAAAGTAAAAATAAACCCTATGGAAAATAGCATCGGCACCGTCATTTGAATATTGCCTCGCCATAAGGTCAACACCCAGTTATAGACTTTTATGGCTGTGGGCACAGCAATAATTAATGTAGTGGTAGCAAAGAAAAAACCAAAAACAGGGTTCATACCACTAACATACATATGGTGAGCCCAAACAATAAAACTTAGACCACCGATAATGACAATTGCCCACACCATCATCCTATAGCCAAAAATACTTTTGCGCGCATGTACAGATAAAACGTCGGATACCATACCAAAGGCTGGCAGGGCAACAATATAGACTTCCGGATGCCCAAAGAACCAAAACAGATGCTGGAAAAGAATCGGACTACCACCGTTGTAATCCATTTGTTCTCCTAGAGAGACAATGGCAGGCATAAAGAAGCTGGTGGCTAATACTTTGTCGATTAACATCATGATTGCCGAAACCAGCAACGCGGGAAAAGCGAGTAGGCCAAGTATTGTAGCGACAAAAATCCCCCATATTGACAGAGGCATACGCATTAGAGTCATACCTCGCGTTCGCGCCTGTAAGATGGTGGTGACATAATTTAAGCCCCCCATCGTAAATGCAACAATAAATACCGCTAGCGACACAAGCATTAAAATAATACCAGCGTCATCTCCAGGAGTACCCTCCAAGATTGCTTGAGGCGGATATAGTGTCCAGCCTGCACCTGTGGGGCCACCAGGCACGAAGAAACTCGCCATTAAAATAATAACAGCCAATAAATATGTCCAGTAACTGAGCATATTAAGAAAAGGGAAAACCATATCCCTGGCACCAATCATCAGTGGAATTAGATAATTACCAAATCCTCCGAGTAGCAGCGCTGTTAATAAATAAATAACCATTATCATCCCATGCATGGTCACAAACTGTAAATAAGCATTAGGATTTATAAAATCAAATGTATCAGGAAAACCTAGTTGTAAGCGCATTAACCCCGAAAGCACAAGCGCCACAAGGCCCACAAATACAGCCGTAGTGCCATATTGAATGGCAATGACTTTATGATCTTGACTCCAAATATACTTAGTAATAAAGCTTTTCGGGTCGTGTAGCTCTTCTACTTGATCAGCGATTGCAATATATGCCATAAGTGATCCTCGATATGTAGCTAAGCGAATTTATGGTTAGCAATTTTGAGAGTAAATAAGAGCGATTAAACTAGTATTAATATAAAGTTTTTATTTCTACAATGTATTAAGATATGAAACTAGGTCATCCATGGCTTTTTCACTACTTAACATTTTTGCCATTAGAATCATTTGAGCACCGTAATTATCTTGCTCATGGCTGCCCCTATAGCCCAATTTAAAATTATTTAACTGCTGCTTGATATACCAGTCCTGTACGCCCGCTAAACGAGGCGCATTTAACGAAAACTTACCTTCACCTTTCTTGCCGTGACAAGCACCACAAGTTACGTAAAGCGAGCGACCTTTTTCTGGATTGCCTTCAATTGTGGCAACATGCTCTTGCTTAGGAAAAGTATTAATATATGCGACTACATCTTTAATCGCCTTATCATCTTGTAAAACAGCTGCCATGGCAGCCATCTGCTGACCGAAGCTATCGTCTTTATGGGTGCCACGAACTCCTTGCTTGTAGTATTGGAGTTGTCGAGTGAGATACCAGGAAAACTGACCATTTAAATTCGGTGCATGTAATGCAACATTACCCTCACCTTGTTGGCCATGGCAGGAACTACATACAGCATAGAGTGCTTGTCCGGCAATAGGATCACCTTTAGCACCATGTTGTGTTTGAGCAAATGTGGGCTGCAAATTAAGCCAGTCGTTAAAGTCTTGCTCGCTATCGACAATAACTTTGCCACGCATTGCATGATGGGCAATGCCACACAGCTCCATACATAGAATATCAAACTTGCCAACACGGGTAGGCTCAAACCATAAATAAGAAACTGTTCCTGGGACAAGATCCATTTTGACTCTAAACTGCGGTACAGCAAAATTATGTAAGACATCTTTAGATCGAAGTAAGACCTTTACCGGCCTATTAATGGGCAGATGAATTTCATTACTATCAACAATAATATCATCCTGTCCAGCTTCGTCCGTAGGATCTAAACCAAAAGGGTTTTCCTCAGAAATAAAACGTGCAGCCGTTTTCCCAAGCTGTTTATCTCCTCCCGGAAATCTGTATCCCCATTGCCACTGTTGGCCAACCACTTCTATTTCATCAGCATTATCTGGCACTGTAACAAAATCACCCCAGACAATTAAACCGGGAGCAAGCATAGCGGCAACACCAAGCGCAGTTATTACAGTAAGCCAGCCTTCTAACTTCTTATTTTCGGGCTGATAAAGTGATCGTTTATTTTTATCGTAGCGGTAGCGATAGACTACATAGGCAAGAAATAGGTTCACTGCGACGAAAACAATGCCGGTAACCCAGAAAGTAATATTAATAGTCAGGTCAATGTTATGCCAATTTGATGCAATAGGCGTAAACCACCATGGACTCATAAAGTGAAAAATAAGTGAGCCTATGACTAATGCCACCAATACAATCGCTAGTTTCATTATTATGTTCCTTAGCGCGTATAAAAAGGTGTATACAAAAAGATGCTTGTATAGAAAACTTGGATTATCTAGCTATATCGAGATCAACTACTTATTATTATCTTTATTTCGTCCATGAATATTGACATTAATTCCTTTGAAGAGTGTTCATATTAACTACGCTCAAGGCTGTTTATATTAGTTAAATTCAAGGTAACTCAAAATCTTTAACAACCGTTAATAAACACAATATTACTATGGCGCCCATGTCATAAACTTATTAAAACGCCTCTGAGTTCCTACAACCCAACCGGGAGAGCCATTTCCTGAGCCCGCTAACTTTAAATTGGGGTGGGTTTGAATAACTCGATTGACTATAGATTCTTGATCATCTTTGATATCAACAAAAAATACATGACTACCACTTTTTATAGCATCTTGAAACCTCGCGAGCTCACGGTTGGGTTTTTGAATTCCCCATAAACCGCCTTCCCAAGTGCAAAACCCCAAAAAAGCAATAGACAAAAACAGAGCAGGAGCCCAAGTATATTCTTCACTAATACCTGTCTGATAAGAAATAGAGAAAATAATAACTGCACCAACAATACCTATTATGAGGCCAAAAATACCCGAACGAATAACATCTTTCTTAGATATTGAATCTACCGCATGAAGATGATGAGTTTCTAGGTAGGCATCATCTTCACTTAGTACATGAATCTGCTCCGTATCAACACCCGAGTTTTCAAGCTCAACTTCTACTGACTCTAAATCTTTAAGATCGTCGCTAATATAGTAATGACGTTTCATATAACAACCTCTTACTGTTGTAACTTAGTTTATGACTTACATTTATAGTTATTTATTGCTTACATTCGCACTCTCATATATACGGCATAAAATTTTTGATAGACCAGCTGAAAAGAACGATGATATCGTTCGTTCAATATCTAAATTACAACTTATGACTTTACGACTAGACGAATATAGCCCTACTAAAAATTCGTTCTTAATCGATTTATTAGCTTCATTTGATTCAAGTATAACAATACCTTTTTCAAAGAAAAAAGCGTCCAAGAAACAATGGAAATGTATGTAGGATAGGTGTTTGTAATTTAAAGAAATATTAAAAAATTGAGTTATTCTTAATAGACATTAAAAGCCGTTTTTTGTGCTTCATTTCAAAAAATCTATATTCACAATATTACTAGAGTGTCTATACAATACTTGTTCTTTTCGCAAAAGAGTATTAAAAAATATACAATTTTTGATACTTAATCTCTTACCTTCACGCCTAAACATTCAAATTGACACAATATTCTTCAGTTTTACTCTTACGAGGATAATTTTTGGAGGGTGGTGTACTGGTAAGGTTCTTGGGGATGGCTATATCGATCATTACATGCTCTATTTAATACCCTTGGTTTAGACGCAATTTATAACAATTAGCCATCTATAGCATCAAACAACTAAGTTCTCTAACTGAAGCGGTTATATTTCACCCACCAATTTTGTCGTGAAAATAATATAAATAACACCTATTGCAACATAGTAAAAAATTTACCAATCATCATATTGGCATTTGTTTAACATCAATAAAAGGGTTTTTCATCATGTAAAACTGCGCGGAATAACCTGATAGGGAGAAAGGAAAATACCATAACCATACATTAGCGCTGATATATATTGCTCAGCAATAATAGTTAATCAAATAAATATTTAACACTTATTAACATAAATTACTATCAACAGGCTTTAGACAATATTCTTTTGTGATAATTTTTTTTTCACTTTTAGCTAGATTCACGCTCGTCGTATTTGGTCAATATTTTTTAAAGCGGGTTGAGATAATAAAGTAAAGTTAACTTAACTTGGTATCCAGGGAGATTTAATTGAAAATTTGATTAAAACTCGGCATCTAATAATAAAAACCAACACTCACTGTTATACAAAAAATAGAGATCATAGCAATATGGCCAGAGTTCACGATATTTATCCAATAGACGATGAATATGTCAATGTTAGTATCAACGGAGAAGAATACAAAGCGGCAAAGGGAGAAACTGTCTTATCCACTTTGATGTCTCACAACATCCAAACAATTCATACGAATGATCACAAAAAAAATACCGGAGCTTACTGCGGTATGGGAGTCTGTTTTTGTTGTCTGGTAAGTATCAATGGAACAGCAAAACAAAGAGCATGCCAAACCATTGTTGAAAGGGATATGGAAATAAAGACGCAATACAACCGTATTTATAATGGAGAGAAAGATGTCGAACAATGCTTATGTTAGAAGAGTTAAGGAAGAAGTTGTTATTGTCGGCGGAGGCTCTGCTGGATTAAATGCTGCTATTCAACTAGCAAGAAGAGGGGTTAGCTCTGCTATTGTGGATGAAAACCCAAAACTTGGTGGCGTCGTTTATCGAGGTGCACCGCGGCAATCAAATATCAACTATCAACATTTAGAGAAAACAACACACGACAAAATTTATCAATTTCAAGCACTATATAAACAGTATCAAGACTACATTAATTTATACAATCAAACACAAGTATTAGGCCCACTGCAAAAACATAATGAACTTGGTTTGCTTACCCGCAATGGCTTTTGCGAGCTGAACTATAAAAGGCTGATAGTAGCAACGGGTTGTTACGAAAGAGCTGTTCAATTCCCAGGCTGGACATTACCGGGTGTCATTACCATTGGTTGTGCTCAACTTCAAGTGAAAAGCGGCCTACTCAAGCCAGGAAAAAGCATTGTATTAGTAGGCACGGGGCCCCTATTGCCTATCGCAGCAAAGCAGTTACACCTTTCAGGTGTAAGGGTTTTAGGTGTTTACGAAGCTGGGCATTTTAGCACCCTAGCGAAAGAAGCCTATAAGCTCATGCATAATCCCAAGCTACTGTTGCAGGGCCTGCATTGTATGGCATTTTTGAAAATGGCTAAAATACCATTTCATTACGGATGGGGCATTGTGGAAGCCAAGGGCGATGATAAGGTTAACGATGTTACAGTGGCACCTTATGATGAACAGTGGAATGCAGATTTAAGCAGAGCTAAAACAATAAGCGTCGATAGTTTGGCAACAGGGTATGGTTTTATTCCAAGAACAGAATTAACACAACTTCTTGGACTTGAGCATAGAAATAATCCTTTCACCGGTTACCAAACTGCTGTGGATGAGAATTATCGAACCTCCGTTTCCAATATTTATGCTGCGGGTGATAGTACCGGATTTTACGGATCCCAAGTAGCAGCTGAGAGCGGCAAACTTGCCGCGATATCTTGCTTAGTAGATATGGGGAAAATGCTCACATCAGAAGCTGCAGAGCTTTCAAGCACAATAAAAGGGAAAATTAAGCGATATAAAACTTTTCAATCTTCCTTTCATAAGTTTTCCAGCATTAAAGAGGGTATTTTACAGTTGCCCAATAGTGATACTACGATTTGCCGCTGTGAAAATGTGAACAAAATGGCGGTAGATAAGGCATTAGCCGATGGCGTAAAAGATTGCACCTCATTAAAGATGAAAACTCGTATAGGTATGGGAGATTGCCAAGGCAAAATGTGCTCCGCATTTTGTTACGATTATTTGAAAAAAAACCTACAAAAGAAACCTACCGAAATTGGTCGCTTAAAACCTCGTTTTCCATTAGTACCTCTGCCATTTAGTGCCACTATTGAACAGGAAGAAACCCATGACTAAGAAAAATTACGACATTATTATTATTGGCGGTGGCGTTATTGGCTCATGTGTCGCTTATTACCTTTCTAAAGATAAAGACTTGTCAGTAGCATTGGTAGACTATAAAAAGCCCGGTAATGCAACTAGAGCTTCAGCGGGAGGACTTTGGGCGGTAGGTGAGTCCGTCGGTTTAGGGTGTGGCGTGATTTTTTTTCGTACACTTTCTCAAAAAATGGCTGAAAACAGTTCAGCTGAAGTACCTTTAGAAAATGCCCATCAACTGCCAGATCATTTTTTAAACTTTGCGCTAAAAAGTAAATACCTAATTGATGATTTATACCCACATTTTAAAAGTGATTACGGCGTAGATTTTAAGCATGAGAAAACCGGGCTAAAGTTTGTCATGTATGACAAATACGACAAAATATATGCTGAAGAAATCGCCAGAGGCATCCCTCAACTTTCTCATCAATTGGAATGGCTAGATAAAGAAGAGCTACTGAAGCAGGAGCCCTACATTACACCTGATAATATCGGGGCTCTAATGTTCAAAGATGATGATCAGGTGAACCCCTATCTTATTCAACAAGCCTATCTAGAAGTGGCAAAATGTAATGGTGTAGATACCTTTTTACAAACCACTGTTACTGATGTAATAAAACAGGGAGATAAAATAAGTGGCGTAGTGCTCGACAACAACAATACTTTGCATTGCAATACGGTAATTAATGCTGCCGGTGCCTGGGCATCGGATATTACATCGATGGCTCTAGGTTATGAAATACCAGTTTCACCTGTTAAAGGCCAAATTATATTGTCAGAGCGGCTACCAAAAATTTTGAAGTCTTGTATTAGCACAAGTGACTGCTATATTGCTCAAAAAGATAACGGTGAAATTCTGATAGGTAGTACAACCGAGGAAAAAGGTTTTAATATAGATTGTACATTCCCAGAGTTACAAACACTCAGCCGAGGTGCAAGTAAATGCATCCCTTACCTTAAAACATCTAATATTAAGCGTTCATGGGCTGGCTTAAGACCTGGCACACCAGACGAATTACCTATTCTAGGGCCAGTGGATGGTGTTGAAGGTTATCTCAATGCATGTGGACATTTTAGAACAGGAATTGTGACATCCGCCATTACTGGCCAAATACTCTACGACGTAGTTCATGGCAATACACCTCCTGTTGATATTACACCTTACTTACTCAGCCGCTTCGACAACAAAGGTGGGAAGAATTTATCGAAGAAATATTTGGGCGAAAAGGAGATTGCTTAAACTTTATTAGTTCAAACTAGAATAGACACTATTAATAGTGTCTATTCTAATATTCTGAATTACGATATTGCTTACTTTTCTTTTAACAAATCAATATTATGATTTTCTATTTTCGGTCATCAATTGTATTTTCTAAGTTCTTCTACCCAACCTAATATTTAATTCTTCATTTATTTTAATATCATACAAAAGCTATTGATAACGTGAACTATAAGTGATCTGGGGCTTGTTCACACTAATTGCTATATGGTGTTATTTAAATTTTATATTTATAAATGTGCCGAATTTAGTTTTTCTTTAATAAAAAACTAATGCAATAACCACTAGACTCGTTATTGAACCCTCATTATGAGCATCTCTTGACGTAGCCTCCCCGTGGATGGCCAACTCTTCCTTTGTGTGATTACAGGCTAGAATGGGCAAAAATGACAAACATTATCAAATAGAGCGGTCTACTATGGCGAAAGAGGTAGAGATATGAAAAAGAGCACCGGACTGAGTTATCGAAAAAGGCTTACTGCCGTGATCGACTATATATACAGTCATCTTGATGGCGACCTGGATGTCAATCGCTTGGCAGATGTGGCAACTATGTCACCCTACCACTTTCATCGCATTTACCGCGAGATAGCACAGGAGCCAGTAAACGTTACCGTCAGGCGTTTACGCCTACAGCACGCAGCTTCGGAGCTCATTCGTACTCAACTATCTCTCCAAACCATTGCACGAAATGTTGCTTATGGCAGCCTTGAAGCCTTCAGCCGAGCATTCACCAAACAGTTTGGTGAAACACCGAGTGAATATCGTCAAAGCCGCCACCTTTCCAAAATAAGGCTTGAGCCATTTGTTGCAATACTCCCAGAAACAGAAACGGAGACCGTTGCTATGTACGACGTCGAAGTAATAACAAACAATGAAATCAATTTAATCGGTTACGAACATGTCGGCGATTATATGGAAATTGGAAAAGAATTTGAGCGTATAGCTCACTACGCCTGCAGCCATAACTTGTTTAACCAGAATACACGCTCAATCGGTATTTATTATCATGACCCAAAGTCTATTGAAAAAGAAGATTTACGGTCAATAGCCGGATTGAGTGTCCCTAAAAGCCCACAGCTCGATGAAGAGGATGCGCCCAAATACTACACGATACCGTCGGGTAGATGCGCACGCTTAGTCTTTAAGGGTTCCTATGCCGAGTTAGAAAAACCCTACGACTGGCTGTTCGGCAAATGGCTCCCGGCAAGTGGATATGAAGCTGCAGATTTTCCCCCATTTGAAGAGTATCTTAATGACCCAAGAACAACACCTCCGAATGAGTTACTCACGCGTATACACTGTCTACTAGCATAGTCCACGGCATTATTGTTCCGACACTCACGGCTCACAATACGGAACAAGCGACTGTAAATTCTGCCCATTTGATCTTTCTCAATAGCAAAGGATTGTTTGGGGAAGAGTTCGACCTACGCGAGAATGCGATGTCCGCTAGTTTGATTGGGTGCGATAGCTACGCACCCTTAGCACCCTTATAATAAGACTAATACGACGGTTTCTTCTTATACATACGTTGATCAGCATCCTATCGCCATCATCATGGCCATGTTGATCATTTATTCTTTTCAGGCGCTTGACATCAATCACAAAAATACCAAAGTGACTACGATCTTCCAGATGTGAAAACTTGTTGATACTCTCTTGAAATTTTTGGTCGATTCGATAAATTATGTGTAGTATTTCGATTCTTTATTAACTTTTCATTGATAGCCAACAGAATAATTAGTGCTAACAGGCCCTAGCATCTTTATCAAAGATCGAATCATTTAGTAAAATAATACTATTAGTGATAGACAAATCGCCATAAATATATATCAGTATCAAATGGTATTTAGTAGATTCAAAAAAGTATTGGCCTTTTTACTATCAATGTTTTTGAGTAAGGTTTCCGATTTTGCATCCACAGTAATAGATGCATTTTTAAATAGTTCTTCACCTGCAGGCGTTACTTTAACAAGACTAACTCTTGCATCTCGTTGATTTATCTCTTTTTCAACAAGGCCAATTTTCTCCATAGGCATGAGTAGGCGGGTAATACCTGAAGCAGTGCGGGCTAGAGCATCTGCGATATCTATACGACGAAGAGCATGATTTGGCGCCTTCATTAGGTGGAGTAATACCATGTATTCCGTTAGCCCGATACCGTGAATTGCCCCTAAGCTGTTGTCTAAATGCTTAGAGATAATTGCCGTATTGAACCAAAGGCTTTTTGTGATCGCGCCGTATTTGGATTGTTGTGTGTCTTGTATGGATTCCTTGGTCATTGATGTATACCTGAATAATACTTGATTAATCAAGTATATATCAACAGGTACTCCTGTCAACAATCAATTAGAGGATGAGAGAAGCGTAAATAGTTGCTAGCTGGCAAAATCTTTAAGTGTTTGCCCTGACAATCGATAACCAATCCACTCCTTTAGAGGTTTGGCACCGATTGACTCATAAAACTCTATAGCAGGCTCATTCCAATCGAGAACACTCCATTCAAAGCGCCCGCAGCCCTTAGATACGGCAATTTGAGCCAGATGTTTTAATAAGGCCTTACCTGCACCAACACCTCTGTATTCTGGCGAAACATAAAGATCTTCAAGATATAATCCGTGTTTACTTAGGGCCTGTTGACACTAATTTAACCACTCCTGTTTGCACTCAACGGCGCCAATCACCAACAGTAGGCGCTTTAAGCGAGGCGCGAAGAGTGTAGTTTAGTTATTTTAAATGAGCGATGAGTAACGCAGAGTGGCGCCGTTGAGTGCAAACCCGAATAGCCACATGGATGTGGTGTATTAGGGCAGTGCAGGAGCAACTGCCAAGGGCTGGTAGCATTTTTCCGCCTAGCGTCGTTAACACGCACTGGTTTAGAATAACTAAACGGCGTTTGTGTTGCCTAGCTAGCCGAAAAAATGCTTACCAGCAGGTGTGATTCTATTGGTGTCAACAGGCCCTCTCCAAGTAGAGTAATTAGCAAAAAACACCGCAAACCCAATGGGCTGATTATCAATACAGGCAATAACTGCCTGTGTAGTAGAATTACCACTAAATAAAGAGGTTTCAATATCGCCAACTGAAGCAAGAACTTCATGCTCGGCTTTTTCATACTTGGCGAGATCTGTAATAAAATTATGGATTATTATAGAGTCCTCAACCTTTGCTGGACGGATATGCAAATTTGACACTGTCACCTCTTAAATATTTAATGATTTTATGTTTTTTGCGCAGCAATAAAAACTCCAGGGATTGGCTGCCCACCTTCATACCTATAGCCAATTGATTCGCAAGAGATTATTGAAATTTTATTTTTCTTTAGATACTTCTTAATATAATTTAGACGATGTTGAAAGCGTCCACTATCGTTGATAGACCAATTTTTAAGACTGTTAGTAAGCTCCTCAAAAGAAAAAATAAGCATTCCATTGCGTTTAAGAGCAATGCTTATTGAAGATAATAGTTCTTCTATATTGCCAAAGTAAGGAAATACGTCAGCTACGGAAATAAGATCAAATGCAGTTGTTTGTTTTTTTAAATATTCAACCGCATCGCTTTCAAATAACTCGTCATAAACGTTTAAAAGCTTGGCTTTTTCCAACATCTTTGCAGATAAATCCACACCACATAACCAATGAGAATAGGGCTTTAAGATAGATGCACACAATCCTGTGCCACATCCCAGATCGAGTACAGATAAACTGCTATTAGCTTGTGGAATATATGAAGCCAAAATTTTCGATACTTCCTGTGGCCCAATATAGTGTATTCTTTCTAGTGTGCGATCAAAAGTTTCTGCAAAATAATCAAATTCTTGGCGGACAAAACCTACTGGAAGTTGATCCGTTATTCTTTTTCCTAAAATATCCAAGAAGACTCTAGGAACAGGATTATTGGTTACTGCTTTAGCCCACTTTTGATAATAAGCTTTTGCTTCCTTTTTACAATTGGTCTGACGATATAAAGCTGTTATCTGTGCATAAGCAATGTCCATAAGATAAACATCATGCTCTTCCAATTCACAACATATTTTATAATGCTCAATGGCTTTTTCTATTCTATTTTGATACTTCAATGCTTTGCCCAAACAGTAATGCACACTAGCATCAGAATTATCTATATTACAGGCTTTAAGTAATATAGTTTCCGCTTCTACATAACGCTCTTTTTGATTGAGTAAGTTACCCAGATCAGCAAGTGCATCAAAATTATTAGGAGTTAAAGACACAACTAATTCAAGTTTTTTAATGGCACTGTCAATATTATTGCTATTTAAATATTCTACTGCTTGGTTATAGTAAGCATCTGCTTTTTGTGAATCATCTGGCTGCATAGTGCATTAAAATCTGAGATTTAATTATTTCTTATAAAAGCAGTAAACTAAACTGTTACATTTAGTCTATCACTCAACCATCTAGTATTATAACTCTTTTGCTATTTTAGCTTTTCTTACAAGCTGTACAAATTCGTTTCTATAACCGTAGGGATCATCACCGCGAGATTTTAATGCATTATTAATAATGTCATCATAACTCCATTGTTTAGTGTATTTTCCACCTTTGAGCAATTGCGCGAAGCCTGCTACAGCAGAAGAGAATTGGAACTCTCGCTGCTGCCAGGAGTTACCATTCTCATTAATAGTATTTTTATTTTCGATAATGTGCTCGATAAGCTTTGATTGTTTCTCTCCTGGCAATTTATAACGTAATTTTAATAGGGCATATTCATTACTTTTATTATTTTTTTCACCTGACTTTTCAGCATAGCGACTTTCATCGATAAGCGTAGACTTAGAGCCTTTTGGTGTAATTTCATAGATAGCGGTTACTGTATGTCCTGCACCTATATCGCCGGCATCAACTTTGTCATTATTAAAGTCCTCCCGTTTTAATGCTCTAGTTTCGTAACCTATCAGACGATATTCAGCGACAGTAGCTGGATTAAATTCCACTTGAATTTTTACATCTTGTGCGATTGGAAATAATGAAGAGGTTGCTTCATGAACTAAAACTTTTTGAGCTTCACTTAACGTGTCGATGTAAGCTGCAACACCATTACCATTTTGCGCAAGGGATTGCATCATATGATCGTTATAATTACCTTCACCAAAACCAAGCACTGATAGATAAATACCTTTTTCTCTTTTACGCTCGACAAACTCTTTCAGCCGATTTGGTTCATGGATACCCACATTAAAATCACCATCGGTGGCCAATATAATTCGATTTACGGCATCTTTATTGAAGTTTTGTTCAGCAAGCTGATAGGCAAGTTCAATACCGGCAGCGCCAGCAGTAGAACCACCTGCACGTAAGCGATTAAAGGCCTGGATAATCTTTTGTTTTTCTTTTACTTTAGTCGGCTCAAGAACAGTACCTGAAGACCCGGCATAAACAACAATGGCTACCGTATCGTCTTGGTTGAGTTGATCCAGCAATAAACTCATAGACTGTTTAACAAGAGGTAATTTATCTTCACTTGCCATAGAGCCCGAAACATCTAAAAGAAAAACAATATTTGATTTTCGTTGCTCACTAATTTCGTGTCCTTTGATACCAATATGCAATAGCTTATTGTTAGCGTTCCAAGGCGCATCTCCGACTATGACATGCGTAGCAAAAGGCTTGGATTTACTCTGGGTTGTAGGATAAGCATAATCAAAGTAATTCAGCATTTCCTCTGGCCGCACAGCATTTTTTTCAGGCAAAACACCACGGTTCAATTTTCGCCTAACAAAACTATAAGAAGACGTATCCACATCAATAGAAAAAGTCGAAACGGGCTCTTCACTGGTTTGTTTTACGGGATTGATTTCTTTTTTCTCAAAACGCTCACGGTTACCTTCCACCGAACGTGGCGGTTGTGGTTCATAATCATTAGGTACTGTTAATTTACTTCTTGGTACTATGCCTTGTGTGATATGTGGTTGCATGGCTAATTCAGATTTGGGCAAGGAGCTTCGCTCTTTTTTCATTTGCCCAGTAAAGCTTTGTAATCTAGGCCTAATCTCAGAAGAACTGACGGCAGCAATTTCCTGGCTTATATCTCCAGAAAGTACTTCAGCTTCTTCTAAGCTGCTATCATCACTAGAATCGATAACTATTTCTTCATCCTGTTTACGAAGTAGGTTTTCAGCAAGGGACTTGTTAGAAAGGTTTTTATCTTCATCGTTAATTGTTACTTGTACAGGAGCATCTGGCACAGAAAGATTATTTGGATGCAGGGCATGATCTATAGTACGCGAGCCAATAAACCCAGCAAAAACTACTACTGAAGCGGTCGCTACAGATCCATATAACCATGTGTTATTTCTTTTGTTCATGTCATTTTTCCTACTGAGTGAATTCTTATATTCACTTGGACGCAGTAGGTTGAGAAATCCTTGGAGCCAAGAAATATTTTTTTTGTCATCGACGATATTTGCATAGTGTGATACCGCATTATTTTTATCAAATTCTGCCATCGCCGCATTCATTGCTCGACGTTTAGCTGCCGGACTAATCACACTTTCGTCTGCTTTTTCAAATAGATTATCTAAATCACTGTTTTTCATCGTACGCTTCCTTCTTCATCTTCGAGAAGGCTAAGTTTTTTTCTGACATTATGAATACGCCAAGAGATGGTGCTTTCTTTTACTTCGAGTACTGCTGCTGCTTCACCGTGAGATAGACCTTCACCAAAAACAAGTACAAGTGTTTCCTTAAACTCTTCACCCAGCTGTTCCACCCACTGCAGTACCTGACGCAAGTAAATTGGCACATCACTTTTATCTTGCGTGCCACTATCATTGGCTGCTAACTGTATATCTAACTCCTCGTTTTCACTGTGCTTGCGCTGCTGTCTTTGCCAATCCTTCGCACAGTTAATAACGAGCCGATATAGCCAAGTAGAAAAACTTGACTCAAAATTAAATTGCTTGATGCCCCCAGCGAGTTTGACACAAGCTTGTTGAGCAATATCTTCTGCATCCGTAGGGTTACCAGACCATTTAATAGCAAAGCGATAGATACTGTCGTAGCGGCTTTCAAGCAACTGCTCAAAAGCGCTACGATCGCCAGCCTGAGCGGCTTTTATCAGCGTTGATTCGTCCATATATGGGTTCGATCTTATAAACGTTTATCCCTTAGACGTTATAGGAGAACAATTCCTTGGTCAAAGATATTATTTTTTTCATGTATCAGCTAATATTTGAGGCGCCACTTAGATAAAGTAAAGGCTTATGTCACCAATGAAAGTGCTGATCATGGGTATATTTCTTTAGGTAGATATAGATTTTAGCGACAAAGGCTCAGCCTGTGAATTATCAACGTGATACTAATGAGATGATATAAAACTACGCTCTAATGACACTGATAAAAATAACTCTCAAGCAAGTGGAGATCACGATAAATTGTTCAAATAGCAATCACCTTTTTAAAGATTGGACAAAAGATTATTAATTCCAAAAAAAATATGAAAAACTAATAAACACATTACAATTATAAAAATGTGCCTTGTTACCTACCGCTCTAATTTTAAAATATTTTCAAGAGCGTGCTTTTCGGAGATATTCAAATGAAAAAAGTAGTAGTAGCAGTAATTACTTTGTTATTTTCTGCATTCATTCATGCTGAAGGATGGTATACAGGCTTAACATATTCCATAGCCGATGTTGAACTCGACTTTGGAGACTTCAGAGAAGATCGAGAACCTGGTGGAGTAAACATTATTGCCGGCCACAGGTTTAATCAAAGTTTTGCTATTGAAGGCTTTGTCGGTACGGGAGTTATAGACGACAAGGTAGTAAGCGATGGTTTTGATTTTGAACTGAAATCCGTTGTTGGCATTACAGCCGTAGGCATATTTCCAACTATTGCAGATACCTTTAATATCTATGGCAAACTAGGCCTTGCAAAGGTTAAATATGATGATAGTGATGGTGATGCTTCAGCTGCTAGTGGCATAATGTTTGGCGTCGGCGCAGCGTTTGATATTACCCAAAGAATTGTTTTCACTATTGAGTATATTGAATATCCAAGTGGTGAGTACGATGATTTCTTTATAGATGTAGAAGCTAATGCTTTAAATGTCGGAGGCTACTTTAAATTTTAATAAGTTAGCAGTAGTTATGTAGCATTGACTGAAAGGCAGCTGAATAAGCACGGTTCTCGGCAATAAAATTACCGAGAACCTTAGCAGCATTACATTTATTGTGGAGGCAGCATGATAGTGTTATTTAATTCAGGATACTCCGTCAAAAAGATATCTTGGCCACCGCGAGTTTTTTGCAAGCCCGAAGCCACTGAAGGCTTAGAATTTTGCTGAGGGATGGGTGGACACTGACCTCCGGTAGCGCGGTGGCTAAGAGCAGCGGCAAACATCCCTTCTTCAGGATCGCCAAGTAAGCGGCTTAAATCATCTTCCACCCAACATCCATTAACAGTGACACCTCTCGGATTTGGCATATTAGAAGGTGAAAAGCCATCAGGGTATTCGCCAAAGCCTTTAGCATTGGCTCCCGAGAACTGAACAGTGAAGTAAGTGGTACCACAATTATCTTGAGGGTAAAAACCATAAGGCTTACCACAGGTAGTGCCACCAATTAGAACTACTTCAATATCAATACCTCGCAAGCCATTAATAATGGCCTCACTCGCAGAACAAGTGCGCTCGGTGGAAAGTATATACACGCGGTTTAAATTGAGCGTCGGTAACTGGCGATTTGCCGGCAATGCGTCAGAGAAACCCAAACTGCGACTAAAAAACGGAGTAGGTGTTAGAGGGTTTCCTGTAACTGGGTCACGCTCGGTATGTTTATCATTAAACACTAATTGATAGAAAGTTTCACCACCAGTGGCTGCGGCACCGGCAATCATGTAGCCCGCTTCTCCGGCAACAGCCAGCAAGCCACCGCCGTTGTAACGTAAATCAAGCACAAGATCATTCACACCTTCTGCCTCTAACTGCTCAAAAGCATTAACTAATGCTGCTTCTGAAGGTCTGGTGTGCGCATTAAAATGTATATAGCCCACATCACCCGTAGGAGTGCTCACCACTCTGGTATCTTTTACCGGGGTCGAAACCACATTTGCCGAGGACATAGTAAAATTTGTACTAGTAGTTTCACCAAACCTTTGCATAGAGAAAACATGGGATTCACCCACTGCTCTGGGACTAAGGCCAGCATTGAGTACATCTAGATTACCGCCGTTAATAAAGTCCTCCCCATCAATCGCAGTGATCAACATACCTCGCTGGATACCTGCTGTTGCAGCAGGTGAATTTGGTATAACATCTATCACTCTAAATTCACGGGGTGGCGAGTTGCTAGTAGATCTTAGGCTCATGCCGTAGCCAAAAGTGACACCGGCAGTAGTTCGCGTAAGATATTGTTCAGTGTTTTCTGAAAAGTGGAAATTATCTTTAGGCCGCTGAGCAGGCGTCAGTTCATTAGTTTTTAGTAATTCAAAGTAGTCGGCAGTGCTAAATAAATTAGGATCTTGATCCTCAACTTCATCGTACCAAAGATACAATTCATTAGTCCAAGAGCGCAAATAAAAGTTTTCTGCAGCAACTGAACCTTGGACATCAGGAAAAGGTTGATTATTGTTAAACCGATCCGGGCCTGTACGAGGACTCTCACATTGATTCTTGAACGTGTCGCTATTGACAAAGGTGCCGGCTTGAAACGTTAAATTGTCGTTAGGGGCAGAAGGAGAAGAGCCCGAAGGCCGTCCATCGATTAAGCTACCATCGGTATTATTATTACTACTGCCACCGCAAGCAACAAGAAATGTCGTAATGCTAAAACTTGCAACGGTTTTTAGTAATGCTGTTGTGTTCATGAATTAACTACCTCTTGATATATCTTTCCATGGTATCGGTGTATTACATTCAAATACTTCCACAATAGTGCGCTAGGTTTAAAAAGCTCATTAGCTCTAGCTTTTCTCCTTATCTACTTCATCTATTTATCTACTTCATCTATTTGCGCACTTTTTAATCAAAAATTAATGAGACTGACTATTGAGGCTTGAGTATATCAACCCACCAATTTAAAGGTGTCACGCCATCTTTTGGATCATAGACATTACCATAAAACCAAGCACTGTCTGTCTCTTCGCCCACATGATCGTTTAGCAATCTTTCAATTTGTGAAAAGCCACAACTTACGTGAATGCTAAATACTAATGTACGCTCATTTTCCACATCGAGTTGCCCTCCCATTTTTTCAAACAGAGGCGTTAGATCTTCAGCCAGCTGTTCGATATCTTCTTTGGCGAAAACTCGAATCGACAAGTTTCCTGAACGTTCCAGCAGTTCGAAGCTCTGGTCGCTCTTATTAAGCTTGATCTTGTCTCCTCGGGCGATGCCTTTTACAAACACAGGTGACCTGACTAAGATAAAGCTATCATCTTCCTGTGCAAGTACTTGCAAACGCTCCACTACAGAGCTGCCGTCAGCGCGTTGACCGGCGAATAACTCAATCACACTTAATTCATTCATCGATGTACTACCTATCCTCATGTGGTTCAATTAGTATTAGAGGCTGTTCTGGCTAACTTCGTAGCGGTTTTAGATAACAATTACGAAGCTGAACTAGCCTTTGGGGATAAATAACTCCATCCAACACCGCATGGTAGTTGCAGGTAGGCTTAAATTATCCCAGAAGAATTATACAAATATATCCCAAAAGATTACCAAATTAAGGAGTGGTGAATGCGACCCACCATATTGATACTTACGTTGTTAACAACATTTTATCTTACAGGATGCTCTGTTAACCCTGTGACCGGTAAGAATGAGCTATCGTTTATTTCAGCTTCAAGAGAGGTAGATATTGGCAAGAAGAACTATGTTCCTTACCAACAACAGCAAGGGGGCCGCTATTCAGTAGACCCGGATGTAAACCGCTATGTGGCTGATGTAGGCAACACGTTGGCAAGATTAAGCGGCAGACCTAATCTGCCCTATGAATTTGTTGTACTTAACAATGGTGTTCCCAATGCCTGGGCCTTGCCTGGAGGCAAGATTGCAATTAACCGTGGATTACTCATGGAATTAGAAGATGAAGCTCAGTTAGCCGCCGTGCTTGGCCATGAAATTGTTCACGCTGCAGGCAAACATAGCGTTCAAAAAATGCAGCAATCGATTCTGCTAGGTATCGGAGTACAAGCTACTGCTATCGCCGCCCAAGGGACAGAATACGGTCGCGCTGCAGCAGCGGGTGCTGGTTTAGGAGCAGGGCTATGGTCCGCGCGTTATGGCCGCGAACAAGAACTAGAATCCGACGCTTACGGAATCGATTACATGGTTAAAGCCGGCTACGACCCAATGGCGGCCGTCGAACTACAGGAGACGTTCTTGCGCCTATCGAAAAAAAATGGTGGCGGCAGCAACTGGCTTCAAGGGCTTTTTGCCAGCCACCCTCCATCGCAAGAAAGGGTCAATAAAAACAGGGCCAAAGCCCAAGCAATTGGCCCCGGCGGAGTGCGTAACCGTGAAGCCTTTCAACAGGCAATTGCACAGATGAAGAAAGACAAAAAAGCCTATGAAGATCACCAAAGTGCAATGAAAGCAGCAGCGGAAGGCAATAATAAGAAAGCATTAACTCTGATTGACAGCGCGATTAAGCGCCAGCCCGAAGATGCTTTATTCCATAGTACCAAAGGTCAGATTCTCCTAGCAGAAAAGCAAGACTCAGGAGCAGCGAAAGCCTTTACTAAGGCTCGTACTCTCGATCCAGACTATTATATGGGACATTTAGGACTTGGCTTGATACAGAAAAAACAAAAACGCCATTCACAAGCAAAACAGAGTCTAATAACGAGCACTAAACTATTGCCAACCCAAGTCGCTATCTATCATTTAGGTGAGATCGAACTTGGCCAAGGCAACAAGCAAGCTGCAATCCAGCATTTTTCAACTGCAGCGCAGCAGGGAGGGCCTTTAGGTGAGCAGGCCAGTGCAAGGTTGCAAAGCTTGCAATCGCCACAGTAATAGGTTTTTGGGTATCTCTGAGCATGAGATACCCCTTATTTAACTACTACTCCCATCTCAACAAGCAAAATTCCCTTCTTTTCTTCGACGGTTGCATTCTTTTTTAATATTTTCGCAAGCAGTAACCTTTCCTGGCGAAGTAGGGTTACGCTGAATACATTCGTCTTGCTTGCCTGCAAGTTCTTGGTTGCTCAACCCCTTAAGACCGCCATCACACCCCAATGAGAAGAGTATTAATAGGACGCTAGAAAAAAGAAATAGAGGTTTAACGGGGTTCATATAGTCATGCCGGTTTAGTGATATTAAGAAAAATACAGTATTTACTTTGAGTTTAGTTGATTGATTGAATATATGAAGGAGTTTTTTAATAACAAATTGAACCTAAATAAACGCAATTTATTAGCATTTATTTGCGCATATTGGCCGAGCGGACAAGAGTTGATGAATTCCAGTCTCAAGTGTATTGCGACATATTTATTTCAAAGTTGTTTTCTTCTTCGAGATCGACATAAAGAACATCATAAAATATTGTGAATGCAACGACATCTGCCAGCAAACTATAAGCTACCTCTTCTCATAAAAAGGCAAGCTCAAAACACTTAGAAATTACCAATACCTTTTTCCGCTCTATAAATTAAACTCTAAGTTGAAAAATTAATAGCCTCATCACTGCTAGAAATATCATCTTAAAACAGCTAAAAAATCCAGTGTTAATACTTTGTAGAGACTCCTATTGCAAATACAGTATTTACAAGTGGATACTTCACATTTTTTTGAACAAAATATCAGAATAAAACTTATAAGTTTTTTACTATTTGCGAGTTACATATATTCAACAGTATTGACTGTGCTTAACAATAAAAGCCAACCTTAGGCCATGCTTGATATCGAGTGAAAACAGGTAATATTAGGGGAAGTTAATATGGAGCTAGATATATTACTAGTGCTTTTTTAGCTTGAACACTATTCGGATGAAGTCTTTTATTGTCATCCAGACTAACAATGTAATGTATTAAATTCTAAATTCTTTGACATTCATTATGAAGCTAATTTAAAAAATTAATGGCGATGAATTATTGCAGCTCCTAGCAAATAGAATCACGTTTTTATTTGCCATGCGAAAATTAGCTCAGAAGGCGCTTTTAAATAAACAGTCTAATGAACTCTGAAAGTGAAAGCTAAGAAGAAGTCTAGGAAGACGACTAAATAGGTACGCATCTATGCGAATTAACAAAATGAAAAAACAAGCTGCGCAATCGAAAAACAATAATAAAAGCAAAAAGTTGCCTTTACGCGCAGCCATCGCTTTAATTGTGCCCACCTTTTGTGTCCAAGCAGTATTTGCCGGGCCAGAGGGAGGAAAAATAGTCGGTGGTCAAGGAAGTATTTCCCAGTCAGGTTCAGCAACAATTATCAATCAAAGTTCCCAGCGTATGGCGATTGATTGGAATAGCTATAATCTAAGCGCAGATGAACGTGTTCAGTATGTTCAACCCAATAGTTCTTCCCTTTCATTAAATCGCATATTAAGTCATCAAGGGTCACAAATTCACGGGCGTATTGATGCTAATGGCCAAGTCTTACTCGTTAATCCCAATGGCATCGTATTTGGTAATAATGCCCAAGTTAATGTAGGAGGCCTGCTGGCGACGGGATTAAATATCAATCCCGATGACTTTATTAATGGCCGTTTCACCTTTGAAGCTATTGCAGGCAAAGAGGGTGTGGTCATCAATTCAGGAACTCTCAATGCCGCTACCGGTGGTTCCATTTCTCTGTTGGGAAAACGAGTTGAAAATAATGGTTTAATCCAAGCTGACCTTGGGCGTATTAGCTTAGCATCTGGTAAAAAAGCTATTCTTTCTTTTGACGGTGGTTTGATGGGTATTCGCGTTAGCGAGGCTATGCTACAAGAAGAACTCGGCCTTGAACCTGGAGTGCTTAATAGTGGCGAATTAAATGCAAAAGATGGCCAAATTCTTCTAACAGGTGCCGCCAGCCACGATGTTTTTACCCAGGCTATGAATACAGGCGATATGCAGCAAGCCACTAGTGTGGTGGTTGATGAAGACGGTTCCTTTACTCTAAGTGCAGGTGGCAGCGACGTCATCAATACCGGTCGTATTACAAGCTCGGGGGAACGCGGCGGAAAAATTATTGCTCTGGGAGACAACATCACCAACAGTGGCGATATTCACGCCGATGCTTCTGCTACCACGAGTCGTGCAGGAGAAGTAGAACTTCACAGCATTGCCACCACAGAAGTCACCGAAGATAGCTTAACATCCGCTGTCGCCACCAGTAGTGGGCAGGGCGGCACCATTAAATTATTGGGCACAAACGTAGGCTTACTCGACAACGCAGAAGTTGATGCCTCTGGCGCCCAAGGTGGCGGTGAAATTCTTATCGGCGGCGATAAGACCGGCAGCAATAGTTATATCTCCAACGCGGATTTTATTTACCTCGGGCAAAACACACATGCCCGCGTTAATGGAATTGAAAATGGTGATGGGGGCAAACTTATTACCTTCGCTGCCAATACCGCGCGCATTTACGGGAAGCTATCTGCTCGTGGCGGAGACTTAGGCGGCGATGGGGGTTTTATTGAGACTTCAGGCTTAAAAAGTTTTCATATTGCTACAAGCCCCGATGTACACGCTGTTTTAGGAAATGGAGGGGAATGGTTAATTGATCCTTATGATATAAGGATTGTGAGTGGTACGACATGTAACAATATAAATTCATGCCCAATCCCAACACCTCCTACATATACACCTAGCGGACAGAACGCTCAGATAGGTTGGAACCTTATTGAAGACGTTCTAGATAATGGTAGTGGTACAACTGTTACTATATCTACGGCAAGTACCAACACACAGAATCGTCAAAATGGCGATATTACTTTTGATTTAAATAACGATGAAGACGCAATACTAGTCGCTGATTTAGGTTCTCCAGCACTTAACTCAACACTGGAGCTCATAGCAGATCGCAACGTGAATTTTGAAGGGCAAGATATTAGTGTTGCACGAAGCCAAGACAGCCTAAACCTAATTGTCAATGCGCAAGGCGGATCAATTAACATTACAGACAGAGCAAATATAAACCTCGGTGGCGGAAATTTAACTCTAACAGCTAATACACTTATCAATATTGATAATAACTCTCGAATCAATCTAGAAGGTGGAAACTTCACGGCGACAACTGGAAGCAATACAAGTTTTTTCCTTAATAATTCTGATATATCAACTACAGCCAATGGAACGATTACTATAAATTCTGCTAGAAATATTAATATACAAAATAACGCAGGTTTGCAGCTAGACGCAGGTAGCTTCACTGCTACTACAAATAGTGACGGAAGATTTTTTCTAGGTAACTTATCTAATATTAATACTTCAGCAGGCGGAAACCTTAGTATTAACTCTTCACGAAATATAGACATACAGGGACGATTAAATATTGGCGGCAATTCAACTTTTAGTACAGATAACTCACGAAACGTGACATTAAATAATGATCAAAATACTTTTGGCGGTTACATACATATAACTGGAGGCAACAATGTTGATATTGATGCTAATAGTCCCGTTTTATTTGGAAGTTCTAGCTCCGCATTCATAACGACCGGCACATTAAATATTACAACATCAAATCAAACTATTACTCAAAATGGTGCTATAAATTTAGGAAGTAACGTAGATATTCAAAGTAATGGTGGAGATATAAGCCTACAAACGGATATTTTGAGTCGCCAGGGAAGTATCAACGCTGGAAGTGGAACAATAACCCTAAACGGTAGCGATGGAATAGATAATTTTACATTTGATATTAGTAATGGTCCCAACTTAATAGCACGTGGTATTACCTTAGATGGAAGAGGGGGTAATGATAATTTTACTATCAACTCTAATTTACCCGATAATTCCATCATTACACTTAATGGTGGTGATGACAACGATACCTTTGTTATTGGTAGCAGTTTACCAGGTAATTCAAGGCTTACTATTAATGGAGGTACAGGTAACGACACCTTCAATATAGCTAATCAAAATTTAAATGCGATAATAAATGGGGGAGATGGTAATAGTGTTGATACTTTATCTCTTACATATAATGGTAATTCTACCTGGACAATAGACCCAACAGCCGGCAATACGGTAAATAACCTTAACTTTTCAGATATAGAAGTTGCTAATGGTAGCGATGGTGGTGAAGACACATTTAATATTTTATCCAACGATGTGCAAACAATAAATGGTAGAGGAGGTGATGATCGTTTCATATTATCTGCTACTGACTTACTAATTACTTTAAACGGTGGAGCAGGCGGTGGGGATATTGCAGACTATAATGCGGTAACTGAAGATTTAATTGTCAATATAGGTGGCGGGATAAATGCTGTTGCGGGAGTTGAACAATATATTGGCAATTATGATCCTAGTAATCCTTCTGGTCTAATGGCAACTTTAAGCAGAGAAGGGACTGAATTTAATCTATGGACTATCCAAGGTAGCAATGCAGGTACGCTGGCCGATGGCAATACGAACAATAACATTACCTTTAGTGGTTTTAATATACTTCAAGGTAGCACTACAGCAAGCCCAATGCTTCGAGCAGATGATCAATTTACAATTGAGAGTGGCGCGACTTTTAATGGCACAATACATGGCGGTATCGGCAATAATATAATAACAAATGAAAATACCAATGGTTTATGGCGCCTTGATCAAGGAATGTCGTTTGCAGGAACTTTAGAATTTTCTTCTTCAGACATCACACTCTTCGAAAGTATTCAAACGTTTAATGGTTCTGGTAGCGATACATTACAGGGCATTAACCAGGAAACTATTTGGACAATCAATACTATCGACAGTACAGTGGCATCACAAAGTGCCCCCTCTAACATTATAACATTTAATGGCATGATAACGATTCAAGGAGGAAGCGACGTCGATAGATTTGATATTAATAGTATTAGCCATAGTAACGCTTTACTATTTAATGGTGGTGACGGCAATGACATTTACACAATATTAGATACTAGTGATTCAACTTCAGGCAATACTTTAAGTTTTAATGGCGAAGGTGATACAGATCAGCTAAACGCTGGCGACCGAGATAATATATGGATAATCGAAAACGCTCTGGTTAACACCTTAAATAACACCATTAATTTCCAAGCCATTGAGCAACTCAATGGGAATGCGAGTAGAGATGAATTTACCTTTTTAGCCGATGCATCCATTCGCGAAATTGATGGCGATGGCGCTTCTACAAATAGGGCCTCTACAGATTCGCTTACTATTTTAAGTGATGCTGGAAATATTATTAACTGGAATATTACAGAAAATAATGTCGGCGTAATTACTAATGAAAGTAACACTACCACGCTCACAACATTTAGCGCTATTGCTAATCTTACAGGAGGTTTGGGAGATGACAACTTTACTATTAATGAAAATACTAGTGTGCTTGCAAGTGTGCGAAATATTGTTGGCGCCGCAGGCAACAATAGCCTTTCTACAGCGGGTAACCCCAATAACGTAACTCGATGGAATATCACAGGGGATAACCAGGGGGATATAACATCCGTCGTTAACTCTTTTAGCGATATACAAAACCTTACTGGCAGTACAGGCTCTGATAGATTTTTATTTACCAGCGAAGGCTCCAATATCACCGGTGTTATCGATGGGCAGGCTGGGATTACAGATTCTCTTAATTTAGAAGCCCTTGCTAATGGTATTACGGTAGCGCTGGGTGAAAATAATGTAGATGTATCCCGCCTTAATGTTGTAAGAGTGGAAAATATTATAGCTGCAGGCAATGACGCTGATCCCAGCGCTGAAAATATCAATCGTATAGAGATAGCTGATGATAGCGATTTAAATTGGACGATTGACAACACCAACGGCGGCATAATTAGGCCGCGTTCTAATGCTAGTGAAGAAAATAGTATTCGCTTCGATAACTTTGGCACACTGGTTGGCAGTGCAGGTTTAGATAGTTTCATATTAGCAGACATGGGAGATATTACAGGAAGCATTAATGGCAGCGATGTAAGCTCACCTTCAGTTCAAGATAATGTAGATATTAGTCAACAAGATAATACTGTTATTGATTTAGCTAATAACAATTATTTAAATATCGAACATTACATTGGTAATAATAGAAATAGCGGCATCGCTGCTGGTGATAACCCCGATAATATATGGATATTTGACGGTACTAGAAATAGCGGGCGTTTAAGCTCAGGAACAGAAAATATTACTTTTGAAGGTTTTGCTAATATTACAGGTGGCAATCAAATTGATACCTTCAATTTTGATGGCGGTTCAGTTAGTGGAGAAGTTCGGGGAGGAGAAGGTAACGATATACTTAATATTACACTTAGAGATAATCAAAATAGTTCATCAACAATTAATTTTATTGGTAATGGCGTTTCCTCTATAACCACAAATGAACAAAACCGTGTTAATATTTCTCAGGTACCTACGGACATAAATAGTTATCAAGCGAGCTATAATCCGCAACAAGATGACTCGGCTTCATTAATATATAATCGTGAAGAAAGCAACCAAAGGCTTGAAGTCTCTTTTCAACAAGTTAGCGAAGTCAACGATAGTATTAATGTCGATACTTTTACAATAAATGACATTAATGGCCAAAATGATACGATAAATATCTTAGATAATAACCGCTTCACATTTAATAATTTTACTCCGATTGCTATTAGCAATAACAAAACTAATATTGTAATTAATGGTGAAGATCTTGACACTGTTAATATTGATTCAATATTTAATGTCAATAATCGCTTTGAAGTACAACGCTCAGCTGTGGAAATGAATCAGAGTAGTAATGTTCCTGAAAGATACATTTCGGCGCAAACAATTCGCTTTATAGATAACACTCACATTGGCAGTGAAGCTAATCCCTTACAACTGCGAACTAATCAACTCCAGTTAGGCGCTATTAACGGCAATAGTTATATCAATAATTCCAATATTGCAGGCCCCCTTGAATTAATGGGGATTAACCGCCCAGCTGGAGAAGTTATCATAAATGCTGATAGCGATATTGTGGCTAGCGCTGAAATAGTTACTGAGAACGCTTTGAACTTAAGTAGTGAAGGCAATATTAATTTTACTGACATTCGTCACCAGCTATCTGGGGCACTCAGTCTTTCTGCCCAAGGTAATATACAGTTAAATACTTCAAGCCCGTTAAATTTAGCCAATATCGAGGCCAGCGCCCTTACGATTAATGCACAAGGAGATATTAGTAGTGATACTTCTAGTAATATCAGTGTGGGCGGACTTACTCAGCTTACAGCAGTAAGAGATGACACATCTAGCGCTGATATCCTGCTAGGCCAAGGATTAATTGCAATTGAGAATTTACAAATTAACGATGCTAATAATGTTGAGTTAAATACTACATCAAACTTAATTGTCGATAGGATTGATACCGATGGCAATATAACATTACAAAGCGCAGGACTGGTGATCAATAACGCGTTTGCTGGAGAAGACATCAGCTTAGTCGCTAACTCTGGTGATATTCAATTAAATGCTGGCGTCAATGCAAATTCAAGTTTGAATATCGAGGGTCAAAATATTACTCAAAGCCAAGGTGCAGCTCTAGAATCAAGTGGCGGTATTACCTTAAATGCCGAAGGTACAATTAACCAACAAGCATCTGTTAACAGCATCAACAGCGATATTAATTTAATCGCAGCGCAGAGTATTGAGATGGATGCAAGCAGCCAAATCTCCACTCAAGCTGGCAGTATTTCACTTAGCGCAGAAAATAACATCAATATAGCCGCTCTCACTGCGCAACAAGGCGGTGTTGCACTAACTAGCGCTCAAGGTGAAATAAGAGACATAAATAGCGATAATATTAATATTACGGCTCAACGCTTCGAAGCTCATGCTGCAAATGGGATAGGCACTAATGACGCGATTGAAATGACGGTTAATACTATAATGGCGGACAGCCAGAGCAACCAGATAAATATTTTTAATACACAAGCACTCAACGTTGAGCATATACGTACTAATGGCGATATTAATCTCACTGTGGCTGAGGGTAATATCGTACTAGACAACACCCCCGATATTGCTTTTGATCGCACAGTAGATGATGCCAATACACCTGGAGCCATTATTAATGCTGGCTATAATCAGGGCAGTATTAACATTACTTTGGGCACAGGCAGTTTATTTGCCCTCGGCACTCGCAATCCATCACAGCCGGATATCGTGGCAAGACAAGCAGCGATTATTAACTTCCCCCCAGGAGAAATAGGTAGTTCATCACGGCCGTTAGTAATGTACATTCGCGACAGCCTAACATTCGATGGTTTTCGAAGTTGGCAACCTGTATTTGCTTTTGGAGTACGCCCAGAGGAGTTTAATAATAACTCCACAATACAATTGGATATTAGACAACTATTACAATCTGGTGGCGATTTAATCAACGAAGTAGAAGCATTAGAAGATGTTAATCCCGCTGTTTTTACAGATGTAAAGAACTTCACTTATGAAACTCTTTCTATTCGAATGCCGCGAGATCAGGTATATGACGAGGATCTTCTTGAATCATACGATAAAGAAGAAGAGGAAGTCGACTATTACTAGTAGTTTTGTTTAGAAATACTACTAGTGCTAATTCAAAAATAATCCGATACCAACCTAATAATTTGACTTACTTTATGAACCCACAAAAAACGGGCCGTTATACTTTTTTTATTGTGTGTGCACTTACTTTATTTAGCACACAAGCTCATGCAAACTTTTTGGAGATGCCAGAAACTCAAGAAGTTCCGGCTTATGAAGAAGAAACGCTGTTGCTAGATATGGATATACCGAATGTGCGAGAACGCGATCCGGATCCTGAAGCGGGACCTCGATTAAATGTCACAGAATTTCGAGTACAGGGCATCGTTGAATATCCCGAACTGGGTATCACAAGAGAAGCTTTAATAAAACGTGTTGAAGCTTTACGTTTTAAATTTATGGGAGAAGATCAGGTTCTAGAATCAGGTTATCGTATTGATGAACTAAGTGAAATTGCCGATCTTCTCAAAGATATAGAAAAAGACACAAAAGACAGGCATGTCACCACTCAAGATTTACAGAAAATGGTATTTTTAATGCGCGACCAAATGCGAAAGCGCGGTGTCACGCTTGGTATGATAGAATCTATTTCAGATGTTATCTCTAATTTTTATCGTGAACGAGGCTTTATTCTAGCAAAAGCGTTTATCCCAGAACAAAAGGTTCGCGACGGCGTTGTTAATTTAACACTACTACTAGGAGAGCTTGGAGAAGTTAAAGCAGAGAATAATAAGCGCTATAAAGCTAGAACCCTTGAAGGTGTATTCGACGATGTTTTATATAAACCTGTCACAACAGAAGTGATCGAAGAGGGGCTATACCTTCTCAATGATTTGCCAGGGTTAAGTGTACAAGGTTACTTCGAGCCAGGACAGCAAGTTGGAGACACACGACTGCATCTTAATGTACAAGCTGAAAAAATGTTTTCGGGTAATATTCGATTAGACAATCATGGCTCTACCTCTACCGGAGAAAATCGCGCATATGCAGATTTTTTTATTAGTAATCCTTTCGGTTGGGCAGATCAAATTCAAATAGGAGTGCTAAATTCTTTCGATCCTGGTGATACTACCTATGGTTTATTCAATTATGACTCTTACATATTAGGCCCACGATGGCGTATTTCTGCTGGTATCTCCAGTAATGACTTTATATCCACATCAATTATCTCTGGTTCTATTCTTGAATCCACTGGCGAATCTTTAGTAAGAGATATATCGTTAGGCTACTTTTTTAAACGTAATCGAAAAACCAACTTATCTATTGATGTATCTTATTCCTCTATCGATACTGAACTAGCTATTTCAGGTTTCCAACAACCAGACACCACAGTAAATAATGCGCGCCTAGCCTTTAATTTTGATGTATTAAATGAAAAGAAGCGTGCATTGCATGTAGGTAGCATTGGGATAGTTCATAGTAATAGTACTGAAGACTTTATTATTGAAGATGGTGTAGAAGATATTAAAGACGATTTTTTATTTCTTACCTTTGATTACTCTATATTAAAGTTTATACCATTCCCCTTTACCAAAAAAGACACACGTTTGCTTGTTGAACTAAATGCTCAATATTCTGGCGAGCGACAACAGACCATTAATCAATTTGCGTTGACTGGACCAACTAGAGCAAGAGGCTTTAATGTTAATCGGTTTTTCAGTGATGATGGCGTACGCTTGGGTTTTGAATGGGTATTTAAATTTCCAAAAGTATTAGATTTTACTATTATGGGTGAAAATTTTAGTGATATTCTGCAACCTTATTTGCTTGCAGATATAGCTTATGGTGAATCACATGCCTTTGAAAGCCCAACAGCTTCATTAGAAAATAAAGTGAGTGCTACTTTCTCTAACATTGGTGTAGGCTTGAAATTTAATTTTACCCGTCACTGGAAAGGAGATTTCGCACTGTCATATCCATTAAATGAAAATATCGACACTCAGGATGAAGAACTGGCTGATAACTCTAATATATATTTCAGTTTACAATATGGTTTTTAGAGGCAGTTTTTATAGATAGCCAAATGCTCGTTATTAAATCCCTAATGCTTTCGCTAATAGCATTTTAGCTTTTGCCCAGTTACGGCGTAATGTTCTCTCATTGACGCCAAAAATTTCGGCAATTTCACTTTCGGTGAGACCAGCAAAAAAGCGAAGCTCAATTAACTCAGCAAGTCGAGTATCGATAGACCGTATCTGTTCAACCGCTTCGCTTACGGCAAGTAGAGTTTCTAGTTTATGTTGTGACTGTATTAAAGTTTCTTGATATGTAACTTGCAACCAGTCACCACCGCGCTTTTGTGCTTTTTTTTGTTCAGCATAATTAATCAAGATTTGCCTCATTGCAGTGGCAGCGATGGCAAAAAAATGGGCACGATTGGTTATCTCAAGTTTTTGCGACTTAATCAACTTTAAATAGGTTTCATTGACCAGTACCGTAGTACTTATTGTATTATTAGACCAACTCTGTTGTAGCTGTTTGCGAGCAAGAGCTTTTAGTTGGTCATATACCGCTGAATATATCTCGGCTATACCTTCATGTTGCCTATCGCTACGATCCTGTAATATCTGGGTAATATCCAAAGTGGTTGACATAAAAAACTCTTTAATTGGTTATCAATACAATATCGCCAATAATCCGTTGGCAAATTATCGAAAATTTTATTTGACGTGCTTACTTAGTTTCTAGCTGTTTTTCAATATCGCCTAGAGGCTGATGGCGGATGTCCATGCCATGAACTAAGTAGATAACTTGTTCGGCAATATTGCGGGCATGATCGCCAATGCGTTCAAGTGCCCTCAAAGTCCATAATATATTCATCACGCGAGTTATCTGGCGAGGGTCTTCCATCATATAAGTCATCATCTCACGCATTGCTGACTTATATTCTCTATCGATATCTTTGTCATCGCGCACAACTTTCATTGCGGCATTAACATCATAACGAGCAAAAGAATCTAATGAAACACGAACAATTTTGCGCACACTGCTGGCAAGGTGGCGCAACTCCACATAGCCTCGTGAAGCACCCCCTTGTTCATTTAAAGCGATAGCCATTTTAGCAATTTTCTTTGCCTCATCTCCCATACGCTCTAGGTCACGAATAGCTTTGCTCACCATCATCACCAGGCGTAAGTCGGAAGCTGCTGGTTGACGGCGAGCTAGTATAGCCATACATTCTTTATCAATGGTGACCTCTCGCTGATCTACATCATCTTCGGTCACTAAGACTTTTTCTGCTAATTCACCATCGGCAGTTTCAATTGCCAAAATTGCATCAGCCAGTTGCTCTTCCACTAGGCCGCCCATTTCCAGCAACTCGGTGCGAAGCTGTTCCAGATCCGCATTAAATTGTCGCGAGATATGTTGATCTAAGTTCAATGAATCCACGTGAATAGCCTCATTTTGTCTGTTTAGAGCTCGAGGACCTGGCATAAACATGCGCCAAACTAGAGCCCGCTCACACTAATTGAATCACGCCTACTGGCAATTCTTGAAGCCAGCGTAACAACTTACTGTATCACAAGATTTGTAAAGTAATGAGGGCGGCTCAACGCAAATTGCGATTTTGCGGGCAATTTTGACGCCTTTTGTGGCGTACATTGGTATTTACACCAAGCATCTACGCCCACTACCCTCGTGGTATCTAATATACCTATATCAAGAATAGTAGGCCCTAGAAGTCAGTGTTAACCAAAACGTCCTGTAATGTAGGCTTCGGTCAGATCATGATCGGGATTAGTAAACACTAGCTGCGTATCATTAACTTCGATTAGTCTGCCGAGGTGGAAGTAGGCAGTGCGGTTTGATACTCGTGCAGCTTGTTGCATCGAGTGGGTGACAATGGCGATAGTATAGTTCTGGCTTAAATCTGCAATTAACTCTTCAACTCTCGCCGTCGCAATAGGATCGAGAGCGGAACATGGCTCATCCATTAAAATAATTTCGGGGCTAACAGCAATTGTCCGAGCGATACACAAACGCTGTTGCTGCCCACCTGATAGTCCAGTTCCAGGCTGATGCAGGCGGTCTTTAACTTCGCTCCAAAGGCTGGCTTTACGCAGGCTGCTCTCAACAATTTCATCCATATCAGAGCGACGAGAAGCCAAGCCATGAATTTTTGGACCGTAAGCGACATTTTCATAAATCGATTTGGGGAAAGGGTTAGGCTTTTGAAACACCATGCCTACACGTGCGCGCAAAGGCACGACGTCGAGCTTGCTATCACAGACTTCCTCGTCATCAATAGTGATAGAGCCTTGCACATGACAATTATCAATGGTGTCGTTCATACGATTTATGCAACGCAAGAAAGTAGATTTACCACAGCCAGATGGGCCAATCATGGCAATCACTTCATTTTTGGCAATATCAATGTCAACATTAACAATGGCTGGTTTTACTCCATAGGATACATTGAGATTGCGAACCCTAATTTTAGGATCATCGTGCAGAGGGGTTCCGACTGTTGCATCGGGAACTTTTGCGCGGGAGGTACCACCTATGGACTGATCTACCATTACTATTGCTGCTCTTAGATTTTACACGCTACTGCTTTCAATAATTATCGTCGACGTTCTAATTTTTTGCGCATCAATACAGCTAGTGTATTCATCGCTAATAGGAATCCTAGCAGCACCATAATCGCTGCCGACGTGCGTTCAACAAATGCTCTCTCAGGGCTGTCCGACCATAAAAATATTTGCACAGGCAATACTGTTGAAGGGTCGTTAACGCTACCAGGTATATCAACAATAAAGGCAACCATACCTATCATCAACAAAGGTGCCGTCTCACCCAATGCTTGCGCCATACCAATAATTGTTCCGGTCATCATACCTGGCAAGGCTAAAGGCAATACATGATGCCATATTGTTTGCATTTTTGATGCCCCCATTCCAAGTGCCGCCTGTCGAATTGATGGCGGAACAGCTTTAATTGCAGCCCGACTGGAGATAATAATGGTAGGTAATGTCATTAAGGTTAAAACCAAACCACCAACTAGGGGAATAGAACGGGGCATTTCAAAGAAATTTAAGAAAATAGCGAGCCCCAATAAACCAAAAATAACTGAAGGCACAGCAGCTAGGTTATTGATATTAACTTCAATAAAATCTGTAAACCGATTCACCGGTGCATATTCTTCTAAATAAATCGCCGCTGCCACCCCAATAGGAAAAGACAGCACTAAGGTAACTACCAGAGTAAAAAAGCTACCTAATAAAGCGCCCAATATACCTGCTTGCTCAGGTTCGGCAGAGTCACCCGATGTAAAAAATGCCTTATTAAACTTGGTTTTAACATGACCCGTTGATATTAACTTCTCTATCCATGTAACTTGTGAATTACTCAAACGACCAGTAAAAGGCTGGTTACTTTCTCTACTCTTAAAATACGTATCTACATCATCATCAGCCAGCAGCCAGTAAGTCACTTCTCGACCTAAAAGCTCAGGATGCTGAGTTAGTTGCTTGTGTAGGTGAAAATTTGCACCCACGCTGACCAAATTATAGAGTTCTCGCCTCTGCTTTCTGTCTTGCGGTTTGTCGATATGAGTAAATAGTGCATTTTGGATAATTTTACCATAATCGCCAAGGCGTAATTGCTCTTCACTACTTGCATCTGTGATGCCTAAAGAGGCAGGATCAAACTCTAATTGCAACTGAATATAAGTTTGTTGAAAGGCACCAATGCCATTACTGATAACTTGGTAAAACAACCCGATCAGAGCAAACAAACCAATAGATACAGACATGATGCCGTACATACGGAAACGTTTTTCAGCACGGTAACGCTTTTTAAGGCTTAATTTCACCTTATCAACGTGAGAAGTGGTGGAAGTGTTATCTGGGCGTTTTTTTGATTCATGCATTTCTATAACTACTCATAGTGCTCACGATATTTTTTCACCACATGAAGAGAAATATAGTTGAGTGAGAGAGTGACGATAAAAAGCACCAAGCCCAAGGCAAACGCGGCTAAAGTTTTGGGGCTATCAAACTCCTGATCACCCACCAGAAGAGTGACAATTTGAACGGTGACAGTCGTCACAGAATCAAGTGGATTAGCAGTAATTTTTGCAGCTAATCCTGCCGCCATCATAACAATCATCGTTTCACCAATAGCGCGGGATACCGCCAGCAGAATACTACCGACAATGCCAGGTAAGGCAGCAGGTATAACAACAAGCTTTACCACTTCAGAGGTTGTCGCTCCTAAGGCAAGCGCACCATCACGTAAGGACTGCGGAACAGCATTGATCACATCATCAGAGAGAGAAGAGATAAAAGGAATTATCATCACCCCCATAACAAGCCCTGCAGCAAGTGCGCTATCAGAAGAAACACGAACCACGCTGTCCAAACCTAACACAATAGCTACATCCCTTATAAAAGGCGCCACAGTGAGAGCAGCAATAAAGCCATAGACAACTGTCGGGATACCCGCAAGCACTTCAAGTAGAGGTTTGATAATAGCCCTAGCCCTGCGCGGTGCATATTCGGATAAATAAATAGCAGACATCAAGCCTGTGGGCACAGCAATAAGCATTGCGATACTGGCGATAAGGAGGGTGCCAGCAAAAAGGGGAAGAGCACCGAAGCCACTGTTTTTACCTGGAACTTGTTCACCATCATGAGCTTGCGGCGCCCACTCGAGACCAAATAAAAATTCGAAAACCGACACTTGCTGAAAAAATCGCAGCGATTCAAATAAAACAGAAAAAACAATACCTATCGTCGTCAAAATAGCGATACAGGCACACGCTAAAAGCATATTTTTAAAAATAGCTTCAACTCTGACACGAGCTTTCATTTTTGGGTGAATTTTAAGCCAAATGATAGCAGCGATAATTGCCATAGACAGCAGAACTACGATAGATACTAACCATTGGCTATTACGCTCTAAGCCTAAAATAAACTCGGCAGATGCAATAACGAAGGGCGGTGTATCACCGACGTATTGACCGTAAGCAACATTGTAAATTTTGTTTAGAATGAGGTTAATTTCATCTTTTTCTAACCCACGAATATCCTCTGGTAGTTGCTGTACAACAAGCATCTCGATGATATCTGCTTGGAAAATTAACCAAACACCTAGCAGCAACGCTGCAGGTATTGCCGACCACAACACCGTCAACATACCATAGTAAAATGGCAGAGAATTGAGGCCGGGGACACCTCCCACAGTTTTTGCCAAACTCATAGAGCGGCCGTAGCCAAGCGCATATATGGCAACAAGCATCACGATTATAAATACCAGTAATATAGAGGTACTCATAAAGTAAGACTCAGGGCTTGCACAAACATAGCGGTGATGTTTCCATGAATAATGAACATCTGATAGTAATCAGAATAGTTATTGGCGAATGAGGAGAGAAAAAGAATGCGCTACATTGGCCCACAGACACCAAGTAACATTGCGATTTATTATCTTATTTAAAATAATTTTAATCATAAAATTTCTTTTTACGCTCCTATATAAACTTCGATAGTGTATAAATATCAATAAAGGCAAATCCTATAAATGGCTTATATTCCTTGAAGAGTTTGTGTTTGCGTCACCCGTTGACCCATCTTTCGACGCATCATTTTACCGAGCGGTATCATGCCTTTATCTGTTAAATAGCCTTCTTCTCCCCAAGCTTTTTCACTGGTAAATTCGGCCAAGTATTCAGCAATACCAGGTATTACACCGATGTGGCTTTTTTTCACATAAAAGTACAGTGGGCGAGAAACCGGGTACGCGCCTGTGGCAATCGTATCAAGCTCTGCTTTGGCACCATCAATAATAGATGCCTGTACCTTATCGTTATTTTGATCTAAAAAGCTAAAGCCAAAGATACCTAATATGTCAGGATTACCAACTAGCTTCTGCACAACTAAATTGTCATTTTCGCCAACACTAATAAAGTGACCATCTTCGCGCAGAATCCTACAAATATTAGTGTATTGATCTTGTTTATTTGCTTTAAGAGCTTTAACCCATGCAAACATTTGGCAGCCACCTTCCATTGCTAATTCTAGAAACGCATCCCGTGTTCCAGATGTAGAAGGGGGCCCCAATACTTCAATCCTAATATTTGGCAAAATTGGGTCTATATCCGCCCACATCACATAAGGGTTCTCAATCACCGTATGGCTGCCATCGGGATTGGGCACATACTTAGCCAAAGCTAAAAAAATATGCTTTGTGCTTAGGCTCATTTGCTTAGATCTCACAGAATTAGCGAGAACAATTCCATCGTAGCCAATGAGAACTTCCATTATGTTCTTAACTCCATGTTTTCGACAGTATGCAAATTCTGACGCCTTTATTCTGCGCGAGGCGTTGGTGATATCGGGATACTGTACACCCAGGCCTTTACAAAATTCTTTAAAACCACCGCCAGTACCTGTTGCTTCTACAGTAGGCGTTTTAAATTTGGTTATCCTACCAAAGCGCTCTGCCACCACTTTCGAAAAAGGAAATACTGTTGAAGAGCCAACAATGCTAATAGAATCTCGATTAGCTGCAAATGTGACCGCTGAAAGAAGAACAGCAATCGATGTTAGCGCTATGAATATTCTATTGTTCATACTTTTACTCCGGTATTCGATCGGATTCTTTCGTATGTTATCGCGCATCTTAGGACGCATTTATAACACTTTTGTTACAGTTAAACGAAATATTACGTTTTTTGGTCAGTTTTTTTACATAGGCCATAAAGGCGCAATAAACATAAGCGACAAAAATATCGTCATTTTCACTCTGGTTGCTACACTTTAACCTCAAATCATAGATATACTCACAGTAAGAAGCTGCAGGCGCTAGACCAGCGGCGCTTGTTTGCTCTAACAATACTAATAACAAAAATACTTATATGATCAACTTCTTGCATTCCTTCATCAATGCTGTTGAAACACTCAATAATGTTCTGGCTAAGTACCTGGCATGGCTCACAGGGGTGATGGCCATCGTTATTTTCCTAATTGTCGTGGGCCGCTCCGCTTTTGACATGGGCTCTATTGCTTTACAAGAGAGCATTACCTACATGCATACCTGCGTCTTTATGGTATGTCTTGCTTATACTGCGCAAGAGGGTGGTCATGTGCGAGTCGATATTTTTTATCGACGCCAAGACACTGCCAGCAAAGCCTGGGTCGATGTTGTCGGAGCGACTATTTTTTTACTGCCGTTCTCACTATTCATGTTCGCAATCAGTTGGAATTTCGTCATCAGCGCTTGGCACATCAAGGAAGGATCGATTGATCCCGGCGGTATCCCTGCACTATATCTTATGAAAACACTGATTCCTATTGCCGCATTTTTATTGGCTTTGCGTGCCATAACGGAAGTTATTAGCAACTTACTACACCTCACATTTTTGCCTGCTAGCTCAGCACAGGCCAACGAGCAACCTAAGGGATAAACAATACGTGATTGAATTTCTACCGGTTTTAATGTTTATCGCCGTTTGTGCGGCATTGATGTTAGGTTATCCCGTCGCCTTTACCTTGGCTGGTACAGCATTAATTTTTGCCGGGATCGGCATCTTATTTGGTAGTTTTCAGGCTGAATTTTTGCTCAATTATCCTGAGCGAGTATTTGGCACTATGACCAATACAACACTGATCGCCGTGCCCCTATTCGTTTTAATGGGTGTCATACTAGAACGATCAAAAATCGCCGAAGAGCTGCTGTTAAACATGGCGCAAGCCTGTGGGCGTCTACCCGCAGGTCTTGGTATATCTGTGGTGTTGGTGGGTGCATTAATGGCCGCAAGCACAGGCATTGTCGGTGCAACCGTGGTCACTATGGGTTTAATGTCATTGCCCACTATGATGAAAAATGGCTATTCACCTTCTCTTTCCTGCGGCACGATCTGCGCTACAGGAACGTTGGGACAGATTATCCCGCCATCCATTGCACTAGTGATGCTCGGCGATATTATTTCAAGTGCCTATCAAGAAGCTCAGCTTGCCCGTGGTATTTTTAATTCTGCGCCCGTATCGGTAGGCGATTTATTTGTCGGTGCAATAATACCCGGTCTGCTCTTAGTTGTGATGTATATTGCCTATTTATTAGGCATTGGTATTTTGCAGCCAAATTCTGCCCCCAAATTAGCACCATCCGAATCCTATAGCCTTACATCATTAATAAAGAGCATTGCTCCTCCCATAGTGCTTATCCTTCTTGTATTGGGCTCAATTATCTCAGGCCTAGCAACCCCCACTGAAGCCGCTGGCGTCGGCGCAATTGCCGCATCGATCTTGGCTCTGACGAAGGGGCAAATGAATAAAGCAATGCTTGATCAGGTGATGGAATCCACGTTGAAAGTAACAACCATGGTATTTGCAATATTGTTGGGAGCATCTTTATTCTCTTTAGTATTCAATGGGTTAGGTGGTGACAAACTTATCCACAGTTTCTTTGAACACCTTCCCGGTGGTGTTTTTGTTGCCGTATTAGTCGTGATGATCGTGATATTCGTCCTCGGCTTCATTCTCGATTTCATTGAGATCACCTTTGTTGTTGTACCATTGATTGGACCGGCATTGCTGACTATGGGGGTTGACCCTATTTGGCTGGGTATTATGATTGCTATCAATTTACAGACATCTTTTCTTACACCACCTTTTGGTTTTGCACTATTCTATTTACGTGGCGTAGCGCCAGAAACCATAAAAACATCATCGATTTATCGTGGCGTAATTCCTTTTATTATGATCCAATTAGTATTGCTTGCTGCACTTGCACAATGGCCAAGCTTAGTGACGTGGCTACCAGAGCAACTATCACCCTAAAGTAGAGCATTCGGCTAACAGCAGTCATTAAGAGAAGGAAAATAATAATGGTAGTAATTGATGAAGACCCAGTACCTAATGGGCAACTGGTTTTAAAGACTCACACCATGCCCCGTGATACTAACGCAGATGGTGATATTTATGGCGGCTGGCTGTTGTCGCAAATGGACATAGCCGGCGCGATCGCTGCTCGCGAAATCGCCAAAGGACGTGTTACTACTGTGGCCGTAGGGAGCCTAGCATTTCTCTGCCCGATTCCCGTAGGCTGTGCGGTAAGTTGCTATTGTGAGATCGTCGAGATAGGGCGCTCTTCTATTAAAGTACTTGTAGACGTCTGGATAAAATCCGACGACGACAACCTGCATAAGGTGACCGAAGGTGACTTTATATATGTCGCCATCGACGATCACGGCAGAACTCGCTGCTTACCTAAGGGCTAGCAGGAAGATACAACATAGAACGCCTACGTAGTAGGCATCCCATCATGATAAACTCGTTATGCATTTCGGTTTATCAACATTAATTTTCCGTTTGATGTGTTTGTTAGCTAACTAGAACGGGTTACCAGAATTCACTGGGATATTCATAAGAAAGTTACCGGACACCCAGTAAGCACTGGCGATGACGAAACTGTTGTGACCTATTGCTTGGGGGTCTGTTGGTTCACTCTTGATCTTTGCATAGCCGTGCTGAGAACTTCCGGGGACATTCTTTGCACAAAGTAAAGTTGTTTGATTAGGTTGCAATTTAAAAGGAGTGTTAAATTGGCTAGGTATTCCATTATTTACAGAAGAGCCAGTGTATAAAGCCCCAGTGCTAATATATGCACTTACCGTCACATCAACATTTATGTTACTTACGTTACTCACTGTAGTACACCAACTTCCAGTTGATGTATGAGTAAACTTAGGTACAAATACTTCCCCCGAGAAGGCGTTGAAACTTATGAGGTAAAACAATCCAGTTAATAATTTTTTAAACATTTTTTTATCCTTTTAATTGGTAAATGGTAGTAGCTGAAAAAATAGCTATTTGTTAATTTTTTAAAGTCCCAGTATATAAATGGTTAGGCATAAAAATGAACTCAGTATTTTGCCAGTCGCCCCATACTTCAATGACCAGTCTATTACGTCAATAAAAAGTAAGAAAAGTCATTCTATGCTTAAGCACCAATATACATAGCCACAATTTACAGCCTTTCATGTCTAAGCTATTTTGAGGTTGCCAGCCTCACCTTAACATCAATTTCTTTTCGCTGAGTATCCAATGTACTCCTATTTGTAGATACCTGCGTGAAAAATTTATACCGTTATTGAGCTTTGTGATACCTTAGTTTATTTAACTTTTTAAAATTTGTTTTAACTAGATTAAAATAAACAGCTTTAGTTCTTTCATTGAATTTTTTTGATCTAATTTTAGAGGAAAAAATTGTATGCCTGTACCAAGAAAAAATATTCCCTATGCACTGCAATCGAAGACAGAACGTAAGATTCATCAAATAATTAATAATGATAAAAAACTAAGTGAGAGCGATCTTTTAAACGTGTATGTTACAGCTCAAGTCGAAGAGCGAATTGAGCTGTATAGAGACGGTGCTGCTAGTATGTCAATAGCAGAATTAAAGGCAGAGCAACATGATTCTGCACTGCTAGGGCAATATATGGCAGCTATGGGTGACCCAAGGCCACATCCACTATGTCACGCCCATGCTATGATATCAGGGGGACATGCCAAAGCAGCAGTACTACGACTTGTAATGGCAAAGCGAGGGCGTCGCATAGATGATTTTGTTAATGGTTGTTGGCTACCAAAAAACACAGAGGCGGTACGAAAAATGCCGGGACGATTGAATAACGCTGTACCACATAGCAGAATACATCGCTTTCAGTACTATCGATGGCTTTCTACTAAAATTAACTTGGCAACAATCAAGACGACAAGAGATTTGGATTTAGCATTAGTCCGATCAGCTTTTGCGCTACAAAGCGGTTCGTATCCACCTGAAATAATGTTATCCGCTCATACTAAGCACGGAGCATTCTAATGCTATATGTTATACATTCTGACGAATATAGTTTTTTATCACTCGTGTTTGATGATGACGAAATCGACCAAAAGCTTGGTGACAATTACCTTATACAGGCTGACCCAACGCCAATAAGTTTAAAGCAAGTTTGGAAACCGTTGAACGTATCATTTGTTGACGTAATAAGTAACAGGAACAACAAACCTATTCCTGATATTCATCATAATTTTGGCCGTCTCTTTCTAAGTTCTGAGGCTGCAGAAATTTTAAGTCCTATACTTGAAAATAAAGGTGAACTTTTATCTGTGAACTATGGCAATAACAAAAATGGCTTTATCTTTAATCCATTAATATTAGCTGAGGATTCAGCAGGACTTAATAAGAAGTTGAGCATAAAAAATAACGTTGGCGATATCCAATCTTTATTTTTTCACGAGGATAAATTAGAGGGTTGCCATATTTTTAAAACTGAATTTGATAATTATATGGGCGTTTACTGTGATCAGGAGTTTAAAGAGCTTGTCGAAAAGCATTCTCTAACTGGCGTCACCTTTGGCAATGATCTTGGAAATATTTTCCCACCAGATCCAACAGGAAATACATCAAAACCAAAAGGACACTAGTTAGAGACATACAAGGACCTATTGACCCTAGCTAAATTAACTAAAAATACCTTTCAAAACAAAAAAGAAGACAATAGCTAGGCCTGCACCAGCAGGGAGGGTGACGAGCCAGGATAGGAAGATTGAGCCGATAACTTTAAGGTTCAAAGCTCCTATGCCTCGGGCCAAACCAACACCGAGCACAGCTCCCACAAGAGTGTGAGTTGTGGAAATCGGCAAACCGAAACCAGAAGCTAACACCACTGTGGCAGCCGCTCCTAGTTCTGCAGCAAACCCTCGGCTTGGGGTAAGTTCGGTTATCTTCTTGCCGATAGTGGCCATTACTTTAAAGCCATAGGTGGCAAGACCCACAACAATACCGATACCACCTACCAATAAAATCCAAGCTGGCATTGTAGTTTTTGAAGCTACAGCACCTGACTTTACAATACCGACGACAGCAGCCAGAGGGCCAACAGCGTTAGCAACATCATTGGATCCGTGTGCAAATGCCATAGCACAGGCAGTGAAAATCATTAAGATGGCGAATACTTTTTCAACGTTATCGAACTTGTTGGCAACTGCCGACTCATCTTCCATTTTGACTCGGCGCAGTAAAGCAATGCCAACACCGGCAACCACGCAGCCAATAACAACGGCAATAATTCCAGACTCAAAAAAACCTATGTTGATATGAGCATCCTTAAGTACATGTTTAAGTCCCTTTAACATGGTTACCATGGCAATTAGAAAGCCCACACTAAACATATAAAAGGGAATATAGCGCTTGGCATTCTCAAGAGGTGCATCAGTATCGAAGATCAACTTTTGTACACTGATAAAAAGGCCAAAAGATATAGAGCCCGCCAACACTGGCGAGACTACCCAACTGGCGACGATCTTGCCCACTTTAGCCCATTCGACAGCGTCCATAGAGATGCCTACGGCAGCAAAACCCACAATAGCGCCGACAATGGAGTGGGTAGTGGACACCGGCCACCCCATAATACTTGCTACTAATAACCAGGTTCCCGCTGCAAGCAGTGCAGCGAGCATTCCATAGACTAAATACTCCGGCGTATCCGCCATTAAAGCGGGATCAATAATCCCTTTGCGTATAGTAGAAGTAACTTCACCGCCAGCAAGGTAGGCGCCTAGAAATTCGAAGATCATGGCAATAAAAATTGCCTGGCGGATAGTAAGAGCTCCAGAACCAACAGATGTACCCATGGCATTTGCGACATCGTTGGCGCCCACTCCCCAAGCCATAAACAAGCCAAAAAGACAGGCCATAACAATTAAAATTGTGCCATAGTCGGCTAATACAGACATAAATTATCCTGATAAGATGTGTAAAAGATTATCTATAAAGTGCTTGTTAGCGTGCGAGTAATACCAGTAAACGACTGCCGACTTTTTGCGATCGATCAGCAAGATCTCCTATCGACTCAATAATGCGATAAATAAACATCACATCAACAGGAGGTAAGCTGCTCTCTAAGTCATAAAGTTGTGCACGTATAGATACTTCGTACTCATCAGCTTTACGTTCTAGTGCATTGAGTTCATCTACTAAGCGTTCAACCAGCTCCAGTTCATGGCCGCTAAAGCCAGATTCAAGTAGGGAATCTAGCTCTTCGATAGCCTTAAGAGCCTGATGAACATTGGCGATACAAATAGAAAGGAATTCAAGTAGCAGAGGCTGCATACTTTCGGGAAAGCGCATTTTTCTGCCAAGAGCCAAACCTGCAATATCTTTTGCCGTATTGGCAATTTTGTCCTGCTTAGTCAATAGATCGAGGAGATCACTCCTGGGCACAGGTAAAAATAGATTTTTGGGTAGGTGCAGGCGCAAGTCTTTTTTGAGATCATCTGCATTGTTTTCAATATTGCGAATATTATTATATATCGCGTCGGCTTTTTCCCAATCGCCTTTGATAACGGTTTTAAAAAAAAGCTCTAATTCATCGGCAGCAGATGCCGAAACTTCCATATGCTCTTGCAGAGGCTTTATTGGAGATTTGCCAAATAACTCAGCAAGGGGATTTTTGATCATAATAGAGTATTCCGCTATAACAAAGCTGATATTTATCTATTTCACGATACAAATGACGAATAAATGGTCACAGATCGCTACCGTTGCAAAATTGGCGGTAGCGTCACCCATTTTCACCTTATTGTCAAAGGAATCTTGAGCCATCTTTATCAACGGTTCGATTAAGGCTTAGGGCTTGCTAACCACAACAGACTCTAGCCTGAATATTTTATTATTTGCGGTGCTCTAATCGGGTGGGCTATTGCGCACACGATAATAGGCATCTTCACTAATACGATGGTAAAGCAAAGCGCCCTTCATATAGTTTTTGTAGGAGGTATATACCTTATTAAAAACGGGATCTTCCTGAGCTAGCTGAGCATACAACTCCCAGGCGAGCTTCTCTAAATGTGTCAATACATCTTCCGGGAACTGGCGCACCTCCACGTTGTGAGTGTTCACCAACTCATCTAGCGCACCATTGTTGCGAGCCGTATACTCGTCGAGCATATCTTGATTAACAGCCCTGGTCGCAACCTCCACTATTTTTTGTAAATCTTCTGGCAACGATGCATAAGCATCTTTATTAACGATGAATTCAAGCATTGGGCCTGGCTCGTGCCAACCAGGGTAATAGTAATATTTGGCAATTTCATGAAAGCCAAAAGCCAAGTCATTATATGGCCCTACCCACTCAGTGGCATCGATAACACCCGATTGCAAAGAGGTGTACAGCTCACCTCCAGGAATATTGACAGCAACACCACCCGCTTTGCTAAACACTTCGCCACCCAGGCCTGGTATACGCATTTTTAGGCCGCGTAAATCCTCAATGGAGCGAATCTCTTTATTAAACCAGCCCCCCATTTGCACCCCCGTATTACCACCAGCAAAGGGCACCAAATTGAAAGGCTCGTATATTTCACGCCACAGCGCCATGCCACCACCATAATGCAGCCAACCATTAAATTCTTGCACGTTCATACCGAAGGGGACAGATGTAAAAAAGGGCGCAGCAAGAATTTTCCCCTTCCAGTAGTAGGCAGCGCCATGGCCCATTTCCACACTACCCGAGGATACGGCACCAAAAACACCGAGTGCGGGAACAATTTCATTTGCCCCATGGACTTCAACCACTAAACGCCCATTACTCATATCCCGCACTAGCTCGGCAAAATTCTCTGGCGCCAGGCCTAAACCGGGGAATCGTTTGGGCCATGTGGTGACCAGCTTCCAACGAAAAGTCTGCTGATTTGATGCCTCACTAACAGTATTTCCTGAGGATGTATGAGTACTTGCCGATTTGAAAACTAGCAACGCAAATAAAATTGCGCACGCAGCAATAAGAAGCACAATAACGGTGGGCATCCACCAAGGGGTATAGCGTGTTTGCATTTTCATTTATCTTTATTATTAATAATGACACAGAGTAGTTAAGCACTCAGAGCTAAGCTACCCACCCGTATATGAATACACAATACTATCTATTAAACCAGCGAGTTAATAGGCTTAAGGTAAACTGTAAACGAGTTACATTGCATCTAGCAGTATAGTTATGGTAATTGCTTGTAGCCTATTGAGCATTATTTTTATGTAAATAAAAAATTCGAAGATACTGAACGGAGTACAAAAGTCAGCCCAACGCTTCCAGCTTGGCATATTTCAGCACCAACCATTTAATACCGCTTTCGCCAAAGTTAACCTGCACACGGGCACTGGGGCCCTGACCTTCAAACTGTAAAATAACACCTTCGCCAAAAATGCCATGATTGACACTTTGACCAAGTGCCATACCGGGATATTCATCACTGGGGTCTTCCTGCAATGAGCTTTGACCATAGTTTGTTGGACGCGAGATGGTCGATTTAATACGAACCTCTTGCACTAGCTCTTTTGGAATTTCCCTAACAAAACGCGATACTGTATTGAAGCGCTCATCGCCGTGCATACGCCGGCTTTCAGCGTAAGAGATAACAAGTTTTTCCATGGCGCGAGTAATGCCTACATAACACAAGCGCCGTTCTTCCTCTAAACGTTCTGGGTCTTCTTTAGACATTTTGTGAGGAAATAAATTTTCTTCGACCCCGGCCAGAAACACCAAAGGAAACTCCAAGCCTTTAGCACTGTGTAGAGTCATCATTTGCACAGCATCATCAAATTCATCAGCCTGACCATCACCAGCATCAAGGGCTGCAGTATCAAGGAATTCTTGCATTGGGCTAATATTATCGTCTTCCGCTTGAAAACCACGGCAGGCATTAACTAATTCTTGTAAGTTTTCGGCTCGCGCTTGTCCTCTTTCACCCTTTTCCATTTTATGAAATTCAAATAAGCCACTGTGGTGCATAACGTGATCTACAGCTTCCGGCAATGACATATCAACAATATCTTTTTCCAGTTGATCAATAAGATCAAAAAAGCCCTGTAGCGCATTACCCGCGCGCGCGGTAAATACAGAGTTTTTAACTGCAGCAATAGCAGCGTCATATAGGGAAGAGCCTTGCTCACGGGCAAATAGGCGAACTGTTTCTAAGGTCTTATTGCCAATGCCTCGGGTTGGCGTATTAACAATACGCTCAAAGGCAGCGTCGTCATTACGGCTGAGAATAATACGTAAGTACGCCAGTGCATTACGGATTTCCAAGCGCTCATAAAAGCGTACGCCACCGTAAATTCGGTAAGGAATGTTTTCTCTAAGAAGATCTTCTTCCAGTACCCGTGACTGAGCATTAGAGCGGTACAAAATAGCAGCATCACTGAGTTTATTACCGGAATCTAGCCAGTTTTTGATACGACCAACAATATAACGGGCTTCATCTTGTTCGTTAAACGCACAGTAGAGGTCTATCGGCTCGCCGTCTTCTCCAGCAGTCCAGAGGGATTTACCCATACGCCCAAAGTTATTGGCAATCACTGCGTTAGCAGCATTTAAGATGGAAGCAGTAGAGCGATAGTTTTGCTCGAGGCGGGTGACTTCTACATGATCAAAATCTTTTTCAAACTGTTGAATATTCTCTATCTTGGCACCACGCCAACCGTAAATGGACTGGTCGTCATCACCCACGGCTGTTACTCGGCAACGCTTGCCCGCTAGCACACGCAGCCAAGCATATTGCACGGTATTGGTATCCTGAAATTCGTCCACTAATAAAAACTTAAAGCGGTTTTGATAGTGTTCGAGTAAATCTTGATTTTTAAGCCAGAGCTCGTGAGAGCGAAACAGGAGTTCGGCAAAATCTACCATACCACCGCGCTCACACGCTTCTTCATAAGCGCTGTACACCATTTTCATAGTGGCGGTAAAAGGGTCGTGTCCCTCTTGGATATATTGTGGGCGAATTCCTTCATCCTTCTGCGCATTGATAAACCACTGTGCCTGTTTAAAAGGCCAACGTCCCTCATCCAAATTAAGCGCCTGATAAATACGTTTAATAAGCCGAAGTTGGTCATCACTATCAAGGATTTGAAAGTTCTGAGGTAGATTAGCTTCTTTCCAATGGGCCTTTAGTAGGCGGTGAGCAATACCGTGGAAGGTACCTACCCACATACCCCGCAAGTTACCAGTACCAAGATTTGAGCCGCCTTCAATAATATTGCTCAAACGCTCACGCATTTCGCGAGCAGATTTATTGGTAAAGGTAACCGCCATAATTTCGTGAGGAGAGTAACCCTCCACTTGAATTAACCAGGCAATGCGATGCACCAATACACGGGTCTTACCGCTGCCAGCACCAGCGAGAACCAATTGGTTAGAAGGAGAAGCGCATACGGCTTGACGTTGCGCATCGTTTAAGTCGTTGATAAGTTCTGAAACATCCATAGGCCCATTGTAGCAAACGTGCCTGTATAAATTGACAGTTTTTTTATTTCATTTTCCTTGCAAAAATTTCCGGCTTTTTATCGTCATGTTCAATAACATAATGGCAGTGCCTATTTATTAGACATTTTATTAAGCATTGGCAACTCTTATATCAAAGCAGGCCGAGCCGCCGCCATCATCACCGTCAACATTTAGCTCATCAAACACTTCAATAATATGTTCACCTGCACTCAGGCTTACATTACCCGCTTCTGAAGATGAAGTAGAATTGTTGAAAATACCAACAAAGTTACCGTTGCGTATAAGGCGCATAGTAGGATTACGATTGCCCGTGCCAACGGTTGTTTCAGCACTGAACCGATAGATGCCTGCTGATGGGATTTCCACTCGAATAAAGCGTCTTACATCGACACCGTTAAATTCATTTTGCCGATTATTAGTACACACGTTAATTGTGCTACCAACGGTCAATACGCTGTATATAGGCAGCACTAGCGACATAACACCAGGCCCATCATTGGTTTCATTGGTACCATAGCGATCCGTGCCAAAAATTTGTTCATTTTGAACTAAGGTATCGATTGCCGCCTGCACATTTGCGTCTGAATTACTTTTTAGAGTCTCGATAAATAAATAAATAGACGTCAAAGCAGAGTTATTAATATATTCCGAAGAGCTCAAAGCTTGATAAATTGGCCCAAAGCCCAGCGATAGAGAGTCTACACCGTCGTCATTGGCGTCGGCCAAATCAAAAACTATTTTGCCAATTGAATTCTCATTGAACCAGCCCGGAGGAGCGTTAGGGTTATTGTTAAAGGTATTTTCTTCAAGAGAGAATCTAAAGCCGAGCTGCTGACTGTTACCACGAGAATCTGAATAAAATTCCTGATTACTCACAATACCAGAAAAAGCATTAGCAAAACCTTCACCAAATACTAAGCGCATATCGAGGCTGTCGTTGAAGGTATGCATACCACCAATACTATCAGAGCGGGATAAATTATCCTCCAGGTAGTGTCCCCACTCATGTTGAATCACACTTTTATCATGCTCGTCGGTGTCATTATTCTCATCCCCCAAAATATACATACTATTGAGATTAGTGCTGTAAAAAGAGGTACCTATCAGACCTTGCTCTAAGTTACCAGACACAGCAATGTTATTGACACTCCAGCGCAATTCAGAGGCAACGAAATCGGTCTGGGGGGCAACGTCTAACACAGTTTGTACGGCTTCGTAGACAGCATCTAAAATCGCAAATGGTGCCGACACTCTTTCACCACTATAACTAGCACCATCCCAACCCGAACTAGCATGGAGATTTCGCGTCGAACCTGAGGTGCCACTAGATTGCAATCCGCCATCCATCGCATAGAGTGCATTTCCTTGAGTATTATCGGTTACTCGAAAATCCCACGAGGGCCCAGATCCGAACCTTTGTAAGGCGGCAAGAACCCTCACACGAACATTAGTGTTCATGGTCACACCCAAAGAATAGTTGCCCATCGCATCGGAGGAAGTCTGGGCGACAACAGTATTGTCGCTATTAAGCAGTTGCACAGTCGCACCTCGAATTGGACTAACGTTGATGTTGTTATAGTCCAGTCCTCCGTTACTCAAATGCGGGATCATATCGAACGTTATATTACCTGAGATAGTAAAATCGCCAGTGGGGTTTGGTATTGGTGTTCCGGTGATTGCTGGGGTTGGTGTAGGAGCAGATGCACCAGGGGTAGGGGTAGGATCGACAAGTGAGCCACCGCCTCCGCCACCACAGGCTTGAATGATAAAAGATAAAAAGAAGATATTGAGAGCCCGGCTTAACGATCGAACATTATTTGTACACACCATTACCATGAAAATACCTATCTATTTCGCCATCCAGCTTATTCAGCATTCAACCGTTTATCCTTCACACTCCCTAAATATCCATTTATAAATATATTTATTTTTATTAGTTGTATTTATACGACATTTTTATACTTTGTATCTACTGGCATGACAACAAAATACTAAAGGCGCCAACGCAAATTGATAATTACGTGATTAATTAGAGCTTGTTACCACTGCGAACCGCCCACATAAAAAATTCTCGGTTGCCATCGCCACCTTGTATAGCGCTTTCAAAGTATTTGATTACTGATAAGCCCAATTCCTCTGCCTTGGCACGCAAATTACTTTCAACTTGCTTGTATAGTGCAGTATTTCTAACTATTCCATTTTTACCAATGCCACTAGGACCGACTTCAAATTGCGGCTTAATCAAGCTTATAAGATTACCTTCAGGCGCTATCAGAGGTACCAGTCGAGGCAATATAAGTGTCTGAGAAATAAACGAAACATCCATCACCACCAAGTCAAACACCACTGGCGATAGGTATGGCTCAAATATATCGGCGCTTAAACGACGAGCATTGACGCCCTCTAAGCTGATGACACGAGTATCACCCTTTAACTTAGAGGATAGTTGATTATGACCAACATCGACACCAATGACTTTTTTCGCACCCGCTTGCAGTAGGCAGTCACTAAAGCCACCGGTAGATTGCCCCACATCAAGTGCTGTTTTATCCAGGGGGCGCACCCCTGTTTTTTGCAAAGCACCATTGAGCTTAAGACCGGCACGGGAAACAAAAGTTTGCTCGGCACTCTGGGCAACACGTAGCTCACATGTTTCATCAACTTTGGTTGAAGCTTTTGTCAGACACTGCCACTGACCGGCAATGTTGACCGACACTAGGCCATCACTGATCAATTTTTGACTTTGAGTGCGAGAGTCGGCAAGACCTTTTTGCACGACAAGTTGATCTAAGCGCAAGAGAAGATTCCCAACAAAGAAAAAGAGATGATAGAAAGCAAACGCAGCAAGTTATTCTTTCACTGGATATTTTTGTAACTTTCGTTGCAATGTTCGCCGATGCATATTTAGCTCACGAGCTGTGGCCGAAACATTACCATCATTTCTCAAAAGGGAGCGTTGAATATGCTCCCATTCTAAACGTTTAGTTGAAATTATAGACATATCTTCTTGCTTATTAGAATCTGCAACCTCCTGTTCTTCTAATGCAGCAAGAATTTCCTGCACAGTTGCAGGCTTTGGCAGGTAGTTATGTGCGCCACGCTTAACCGCTTCTACCGCTGTAGCAATGCTCGCATAAGCAGTGAGTACAAGTACTTTGATATGCTCATTGTGGCGTTTAAGTATGGGTAGCAAATCAAGTGAAGTCTCATCTTCAAGTTTAAGGTCAAGGATCGCCAGCCCATAGGGAGCTTTGTGTAACGTATTCTGAGCATCAAGGACAGTTTTAACATGACTGACACTATAGCCCTTCTTCTCCAACGCCAGCTTGGTGACATGGCCGAGTGTCTCGTCGTCTTCGACAAGTAATATATTTTTTGCCAATTGCTCACTATCACATTTACTAACGTTTGAACTGCTCACTAAGCTATATTTCCGGGTGTGTTATCAGGTTTATGGAAGGGAATCTCAACGGTGGTAATTGTACCACCAGCAGCATGATCTAACATACTGATCTGACCACCGAAACGCTCGATCGTAGAATTAGACAAATACACACCCAAGCCCCAGCCATTCTTGCTAGACGAAATAAAGCGTTTACCCAGTTTGTCACGCAGCTGCTGGCTTAGGCCCTCGCCATCATCAGTGATGATAATTGCCAATTTATCTTCAAATAACTCAAACTCAACACATGTTTTTTGGCAGCCAGACTCTAGGGCATTATCGATTAAATTAGCGACGGCAAGTAACAGAAATCGATTCTGTTTGATCTCACAAGAACGGCACCCTTCACCGAGAGAAAAAGTTAGGTTATCTGTAGGCCTCAAAATGTGAAAATGGTCGCGGAGGTCTACATAGAAAGCTTCCACTGTGGATGTAATCTGTTGGTTTGACGAAACACTTTTCGTGGCGCTACCAATAGTGCTTAAATGATTTTTACAAATCGATAATTGCTCCCTAAACATTGTCGCCTCACTTTTATCTACTTGCGCGTCTTCTTCCCAGTTCTCAAGCAATATAGACATAGTGGACAAAGGCGTTCCCAACGCGTGAGCAGTGGTCGCGGCAACAGTTGCAATTGCCACCAATTGCTCATCTCGCAGAATTTTTTCGCGTGCCTCTTGTAGCTCTGCTTCACGATTACGAACAGAGTCCATAGCATAGGTAACAAAAATAAATAAGATGAAGGCACTGATCAAAAAATTAATCCACATGCCATATAAATGCAGTGAAAAGTTAGAATGATCCATATGTTCCATATGACTTTCTTCGCCGCCGAAATTCCAATAGGCGTAAATAGCCACCGTTAGAATCACCACCGTTAGGCTATACGTTTTTCTCAGCAACGCGGCCGCGAGAGCTAAGGGCACCAACATAGAAGAAGTAAAAGGGTTAGCATTACCTCCTGAGTGCTCGATTAAAAACAATAATATGATGATATCCGAAACCAACAAGAGAAATATTTCCAACTCTGTCACCGGAAATGTAAATGAAATACGGGCCGCCCAAAGAAACAAAACAATAAAACCAGCAAAAAGTGTAATAACTAGTGAGGTATAGGGTAAATCCATATCGAAGGAAAAATAAACGGATACCACGATCAAAACAGAAATAACTAAAGTCACACATTTAAGTGCAATCAGTTTTTTTAATAGAGATTTATCATAGTCTAGGGTACTGATCATATGAGCATTCACTAAAGCTTGTTGGCAGAGTTATGGATATTATCGAATGACTTTAACAGAATAAGCATCAAGTAGGGAAATGGTAGTAAATGCTAGAGCCTATTAACAACAATTTGATCACTTCTGTTCGCTCTCAATAGCGGTAACTGCCAAAAGTAAGCACTTGAAGCGAGGCGCAAAAAGTGGAGTGGGATAAAATAGCCAGCGAGCACACTATAAAATCAAAATAGCTTATTGATAATAGAGGTGCGATATGATTTTTGTATTCTCAAATAGAAACGTTATAAACAATGAAAGCTGGTTAGGTGACAGTTTTAACACAGAGGGCAACGACAACATAAGAGTCGCTAAATATATCCCAAGTGCTCGACCGAAGCTTTCTTTTTACTCTGAACATGAAGCTGAGGCGCTACCATCGCTTAAAGTTATACAAGAGATTGAAAATGATGATAAACCTTGCTGCATCTTTATACATGGATTCAATCAATCGCTGACTAAAAATATGAACAAGTGTGAGGAAATAGAGTCTTATGGTGTTAATGTCATCGCTTTTTCATGGCCATCCAATCCAGGCCCACAAGCGTGGTATTGGAGAATAAGAGAATATAAACGAGCCGTTCAAAATGCGAGAAGATCTACTGTTGCCCTTGAACGTTTTTTTGACAAGTTTCACGAATATTTTACCGATGTGGGTAGAGTAAGCAATATCAAGTCAATGGTTATTCATAGTCTTGGTAATTTTTTACTGCAGTCCTTTGTTTCAAGTACTGGATTTAATAATCAGACATCATTTTTAAATAATATTCTATTGCATCAAGCTGATGTTAATAGTCAAGGCCACGAGAAATGGGCTGATCATATGACAATGAACTCTCGTGTAATGGTAACAATCAATGAAACCGACAACGTACTGGATGCTTCAGATATTATTAACCCAGATCGTTTAGGCAACACACTCAGAAACCTAAACTCTAAAACTATTAGTTATTTTAACTTCGGCCAATTAGATGTAGCAGAAGACAAACACAGGCTTTGGATAAAGCCTACAATCACAAATGAAAATGCAGCATCTTTTTTTGAAGAAGTATTTAAAGGGAAGAAAATCAAAACCAGCCATTTAGATTACAACAACAGAAATAATCACTTTAATATAAAATAATATAGCTATTAACGAATAAAGCGGTAATAAAGATAACACTTCAGTACAAGGATGTACTGAAAGTCTGTCAGGTAATAGCCTATGTTTTTCTATTAGGTAATCTTCAATCTATTACAGGTCAATAACAGCAGCCCCATATATACGTTTAAAATCTTCAGGCATTCTTTTTGGCCGGCCACTAGTAATTTCAATACAGACTAAGTCCCAACGCGCTCTTAAGAGCGTGGCGCCATCACTTTTGCGTAGCAGTTGAAAACGCCGCTCCATTGCTAACTTACCATCACTTGCCGTGAGCCAAGTAGCTACTAATAATTGATCATTGAGGTAGCCCGCTTGAAGGTAGTCAAACTCACTGTGGCGGATAGCCATTGCACGATTTAAATTATGATAATCATCAATGCCCAATCCTAACTCAATAGAATGTGCCCATCCTGCATCTTCACACCAACTAACATACACTGCATTGTTAACATGCTTTAAGCCGTCAATATGAGATGCATCAACACTAACATCTAATAAAAATGGCTCGGGATAGTCCCAGTTAATACTGCTAGACTCCATCAAATCACCTTTTTCACTTACCGCGCAATCATCATTACTATTAAGCTATTAACCTGGCGGCTAAATATATCATCCTAATATATTTAGCCCTCGTCCCTTAAAATACAGCGCCGTTGCGCGAAACAGCTTAACTTTAAGGGAATCTTGCGAGTCTATCGACATGCGGCGGTGTATCAATGCACCGCTATTAAGCCGACATATACTGCCGCCGGATTAATAATAATACAGAATCGGTGATACAAATAAAGTTAGAGCCTGTTAACAGGCTCTAGAATAGTTGAAGAAATCGTATGATCAATGATGGCGTATTCAAATTGCTGCACTTGCCACGCGATCGAGCAAATACATGAGCGATTGATATTCAATGCCACTGTGATGGGATAAGCCAATTTCACAGGTACGGCTATTACTGTAGCCTTTTGTACAGTTATTGGGTAATTGCTGCTTTAAGTTTTGCAGGGCACTGGCGTTAAGTTCTGGCACAAACATACCTTTATCCCCCGCAAAACCGCAGCAAGCAGTGTCTTCCGGCTCAATCACCTGCGTCGAACAACTGTGAGCAATTTGACGTAAATAAGGCGCCAACTGCATTTTTTGGCTGCTACAGGTAATATGCAATGCTATGGGTTCATCAATAGGTTGAATGTCTAAGCGCGCTAAAACGAATTGCGCTACAAACTCATTGATCTCATATATGGGTAGTTGATGGCTCCATTCTTGGAGCTGTAACTTACAGGGACTGGTATCAAATATAATGGCAATTTTTCCCTGCTCACTCACAACATCTAAGGCATTAAGCAACTCCTTGCCTTTTTTTTCGGCGTTTTGTGCAAAGCCCTTACTGTTATAAGGCATACCGCAACAAAGGCCAGCGATGTTTTCAGGTAAGATTAATTGATACCCCGCCTTTGCAAATACCGCCGATGTTACTTCAAGTTGGCTTCGATCTTCAGCTGAGTTGGCCGCAGGCCCCATATTGCGACTTGCACAACTGGGAAAGTAAATTAGTTTTTCCAAGTTATCCTGCGCATTGCCATTTGTTGCATATTTTTTCGCCCGAGTCGGCCACTCGCTATACCACAACGGCATTGCTTTGCCTGAGCCGTAATGCAGTGCTTTTCCTGCGATATCTGTCGCCTTACTGCCTATCACCTTACTCAAGGATGAGGATAGAGTAAGCCCTCCGGCAACGGCTTTGGTTAAGCCTGAAAAATGTTCTGCGCTAGAAGACGCGATGATTTCACCCATTTTACCTCGTCGCTCGGCACGCAGCTCACGCACAAGATCACCTGTATTAATCCCTATAGGACAGCGCTCTGCGCAGAGCCCAGTAGCTGCACATGTATCGATACCAAGATAGTCATATTGTTTTTCTAGTTCATTCAACTCCCTTAACTCCAGTGCATTGGAGTCATCTTTTTTACTGCGTAAATCATTGATACGACGCCATATTGCAATACGCTGCCTAGGTGTAAAGCTCAGGTTTTTTGACGGGCATACTGGCTCACAAAAACCACACTCGGTGCAAGCATCAACAATAGAATTTGCTTTCGGCAAACTTTTTAAATCTTGAATATGGGCTTCCTGATTGTTATTGAGAATAACTCCGGGATTCAAAATTTTCTTTGGATCAAGAAGTTCTTTAACACGCCACATAAGATCATAGGCCTTACTTCCCCACTCCAACTCAACAAAGGGAGCCATATTGCGTCCGGTGCCATGTTCAGCCTTCAAAGAGCCTTCAAATTCCACAGCCACTAGATGTGCAACCGCTTGCATAAACGCATGGTAGCGTTGTACTTCTTGTTCTTCATCAAATGACTGAGTAAATACAAAATGCAGGTTGCCAGCTAGGGCATGCCCAAAAATAATGGCATCGTGATAGCTATATTCATCAAATAGTTGATGTAAGCGATTGAGACCATCGGCTAACTTATCCAATGGGAATGCAATATCTTCAATAATAACGGTGCTACCCACAGGCCTAACCGCACCAACAGCTGGAAATGTCGCCTTCCTTATGGCCCACAATTCTGCGCTCACTTGCGGATCGCTTGTCATGGCAATTTTCTGTAGAGGTTGATTAGCATCCAATAAGCTAACAATTTCATCCATCTGGTTGAATAGCTCGCCCTCGTTAACCGCACGTGTTTCAATGAGCAACGCAGTACAACTATCATTATTATCGCAAAAACTATCGGGCAAGCCCGGCTTACCTTTTACAGAATCTAATGCTCGCTGATCCATCAACTCTACAGCATCCACATTCAGCCCACTTAAAGCGCCAACAATTTTACAGGCCTGCTCCGCAGTCGCAAAAAGATACAAACCACTCGCTTTATGTTGATGCTCAACAACGGTGTTATAGGTGATTTCAGAAATGAAACCTAAGGTACCTTCAGACCCAACCATTAGATGAATTAGGATATCCATGGGGTCATTAAAATCAATAAGGGAGTTGAGCGCGTAACCTGTCGTATTTTTAATTCTGTATTTGTGTCTAATCAGCTCTTCTAGGTGGCTGTCATTTTTAATTGTTCGCGCAAGCTCTTCTAATCCATCTAGTATTTTTTTGTGGGATTCTCTAAAAGCTCTAATACTATTTTCGTCATCACTCTTAAGAATAGTGCCGTCAGCCAACATAACTTCCATGGAATGAAGAGTGTGATAACTATTGTTAGCAACACCACAGCACATTCCCGACGCATTGTTAGCGACTATGCCACCTATTTTACAAGCGTTTATTGATGCAGGATCAGGGCCTATTTTACGGTTAAAAGGCGCGAGATAGCGGTTTGCATCTGCACCAATAACACCTGGTTGTAAACGAATACGATCACCATTATCTAGGATTTCGTGCCCGCGCCATTTGTTAGATAAAGTAAGTAGAACAGAGTCAGAAATGGCTTGCCCAGACAGGCTAGTCCCTGCCGCACGAAAAGTCAGAGGTATAGAAAATCGATAGCACATTTTTACCGCATATTGCACTTGATAAATATCGTCAAGCTGCAACACCAGCTTAGGAACCAAACTGTAAAAGCTCGCATCCACCCCCATGGCACGTCGCCGAGTTAAGTCTTCAATAATATGCTCACTACTTAGATCTTTACGCAGAGCATCTAAAAAATCAGACCAATTTGCAGCCATGGATTGCACCTATAATTATTAAAAAAGCTGTGATAAAACAAAAATCGATAGTTTAATTCAGCATTACAATTATATAACTAGCACTGCTTAACGATAGGTCAAAAACAGACACTAGTTGCACAACAAGGATGTAATACATAAAACCGACGACTTAAAGCTCTTTATTTTATATACCAATAAAATCGTATTTTTATTAATGAAGCCAAAATCGCGCGCTATACACGTTTCTGAACAGGTAGTTACTGTACCTTCTAGCTAATTATTGATATATCATCTTAAAAGATAATATTTATTTCCTTTTTTGACATAATACTATTTGGACATCAAGGCCATGGTTAAAGCAGACGATATTGTTTTATTCGCAAGAGTAGTAGAAAACGGATCTTTCTCCGCTGTCGCTGAACAACTGGAACTCACTAACTCTGTGGTAAGCAAAAGGATTAGCCGTTTAGAACAAGCCATGAATACCCAGTTACTTTATCGTACTACCCGTAAACTCAATCTGACCGATGCAGGAAAAGCCTTATACGGCAAAGCGCGCTTGGCAAAACTGGCCTTACAAGATGCCGAAGATGCGGTTGCAAGCTATGGTAATGCTATTCACGGAAAAATTAAGATTACCATGCCAGCTGTATCTGGACGCTTGGTATTAAGTCAGGCCATCGCACAGTTTTGCCAGCAATATCCCCAAGTTAATGTAGAGCTATTTATAGAAAATCGTTTTGTCGACATGATAGAAGAGGGTTTCGATCTCGCTATTCGTACAGCCTATCTTGAAGATTCTAGTTTCGTCGCTCGACGTTTAATAGACTCTGACTGGATAGTTTGCGCAAGTCCTAATTACCTGCGTGCACAAGGCCACCCACAAGACCCTTCCGACTTAGTCAACCACCACTGCCTAATTTATAAATACGAAGGCTCTGGACCCGATCATTGGTTATTCAAGAATAGCGAGCAAGAATATCAAATCCAAGTGCACGGACGTTTTCACACCAATAACTTGGACTCACTCAGACAGGCTGCTCTATGCGATTTTGGCATTGCTTACCTGCCCCGAGCTTTAGTACATGAAGATCTTATTAATAACAAATTAGTTTCCATACTGACCGAGCATTCGGCCAAACATATAGGTATCTATGCAGTGTATCCTCGCAGCCGACAGCCTGATCAAAAGCTCAAACTGTTGGTGGAACATTTACGTTTAGCTTACGATAAAAAGAAAGAGTATTTTTACTGAAAATATTCTTTCTTTTTATTTAGGGGGCTGTACGAAAATTATTTGACTTCAAAATTTTCTAAAACTTGAACATAGTTGAGATTTGAAAATAATTTGAATCGATATCATCAATGCCTTCATCACTGATCGAGTAGTTACCCACCTCGGCTCCTACGTCAAGTCTGTTGGTGATAGCGTTAATTAAATTAACTCCCCAGTGAGCTCTATCTCGTTCGAGAATATCTGTTTCAGCAGTGCCATAAAACGCTGTACTACGCAGCCCTGGTGCCCAAAAGTGACGATATGCAAGGGTGTAAGCCACTGTCGACTCCACCTCTAATTCATCGGTTTCAGGATTAGTGACAACATCTGGAGTCAAGCCGGCCGCAACGTAACGACCTGGATCACCTGCACTCACCTGAAAGCGAATATCATCCTTTTCAAAGACATAAATGCGCCCGGCAATATTGCCTGCAACAACCGTTTCATCTAATCCACCTTGGTCAATAATACGAGCCAATAAGCTAAAAGAGAGTTCGCCCCATTTGCCTTTCATATTGTATCGGCCAATAAGGTCTGGTGTCGCTTCATCTGGATCTGCTTGTTCACCAGACAAACCAACAGCACTCAGTGGAACACCTGTATCACCATCACCACTTGTTTCAGGGTTTTCGATAGCAAATTGCCAGGGGCCAGCAGTGTAACGAACCTGCGTTTGACGAACAAAGACTTCACCCACGTGTGGCCCACCAAAATCTAAAGCTTCAGGCAAAGCAGCTAAGGACATGAAAGTCGACCAGTTTTGACCTACCATCCAGTTTTTATAGTTAATATAAAAATGACGTAAACGAGGGTTAGATGAATTACTTACCACTTCGTTACCGCCACCACCATAATAGTCGACCTCTACTAAACCTGAAACTTCACCATGAGTAACTTTTATATTAAAACGGGATTCTCTGACATTGAACTCGGTATGAGAAGTCTCAATAGGACGACCACCGGGGAAATTCGCTACCCAATAATCTTGATGGGCAATATCACCGTTTACATGACGCAAATCTACTTTAGCATAGCCACCAATAGAAACTTTCGTCGTTCCTGTTTCTGTTTCGACATTCAATATTTCAACTGCTGAAGCAAATTGAAAAGGATTAAGACTGGCAATAACACAAACCAGAAAAGAAATGGATAATATATTTTTCATGATGCCTTCCGTTTTTTATTAGTATAGTTTGATCGAGTAAGACTTCAGCCCAATCGTGTTATTATCCGTCCGCACAGCTTCAGCAAAAAACCTCATAATAAAGGTATCCTCTAATAAATATTTTTTTATGCCTCATCGATATTTAACAACTAAAATACAATTAGGTATTTCGGAAATAAAACAACTAATGCAAGCACAACTATTTGTATAATGATGAAAGGTATAACACCTTTATATATAGTAGTCGTCTTCATCGATTTTGGCGCAACACCTTTGAGATAAAATAAACTAAAGCCGAATGGAGGGGTTAAAAAAGAAGATTGCAAATTCATTGCAATTAGAATTGCAAACCAAACCATGTCGATATTTAAAGATAGTGCGATAGGGGTCAGAATTGGTACAACAAGAAAAGCAATTTCAATAAAGTCTATAAAAAATCCTAAAATTAAAATGGCAACCATAGAGAGTAGAATAAAAGTCCATTTTTCTCCAGGTAATCCTAAAATAAATTCTTCCACTAAGTAATCACTGCCGGAGTAACTAAATACCATTGAAAAAGCTGTGGCACCTAATAATACAGCAAATATCATCGAGGTAACTTTTACAGTTTCAAGTGTAGAATCTTTTATCTTTTTAAAAGAGAATCCACCGTATAAGGTAGATAGTAAAATAGCTCCCATAGAACCAATGGAGGATGACTCGGTGGGCGTTGCTATACCGCCGAAAATAGATCCCAATACTGCGACTATTAGGATAAGTGGAGGTACCACATCTTTAATAGCTTGTATTATTAGCTCGGAACGATCTTCATTTTGAACAATAGGAGGACAGTAGTGAGGTTTTGCTTTACCAAGTAATAAAATATATAAAATATAGCAGACAATCAGTAAAACACCAGGCAACACCGCAGCTTTGAATAAATCACCTACGGATATCCCCATAACATCACCTAAGATTATCAAAATGATGGATGGTGGAATTATCTGCCCCAGAGTGCCTGATGCACAGATAACGCCTGCCGCAGTCGGCTGATGATAGTTGTTTTTTAGCATTACTGGCAGAGAGATAACTCCCATGGCAACGACACTTGCTCCTACAACTCCAGTGGAAGCAGCAAGTAAAGCACCAACTACAACGGTAGAAATCGCAACACCACCGGAAATACCACCAAATAATTTAGCAGATGACTCCAACATACGTTCTGCTAAGCCAGACTTTTGCAGTACAACCCCCATAAAAATAAACATGGGAATTGCCATTAAGGTTGTATTTTCCATTATGCTCATAATTCGATAGGGCATAAAAGAGAATAGATCCATGCCTAACATCGTCACGCCGACTAGCACAGAAACACCGGCAAAGGTATATGCCACAGAATAACCAAGAAAAAGCATTAACAATGCAACAACGAACAATACAATTCCAATCATTATTAAGCATCCTTCTCTGAATGGTTAACCTTACCCAACAATAATTGGATTTGGGTTAATACAACCTGCAGCAAACAAAGAACAACAAAAGCTGAAGAAATAGGAATTACTGAACGAATAATCCAACGATTAGGCAAGCCACCAGGGTCAGCACTACCTTCACCCATTTCATAAGATTCATAGGTATAGTCGATACCAAAATATAAAACCAACACAGATGCTGGCAAAGCTAGAAATAAAGATCCAAGTATATTAATACAAGCTTGTACTTTAACTGGCATTTGATCATAAAAAACGTCGACCCTCACATGCCCATCTTCCTTAAGGGTATAACCAATACCGAACATAAACATAGCGGAAAAAAAGTGCCACTCTAGTTCCTGCATGCCAATACTTACATCATTGAAAACGTATCTCGCTAATACATCGTAAAAAACATTAAGTAACATCAAAAACATCAAAATGCCACACAGCGCTCCGACGAAATCAATTACCTTATTTAAAGGAGTAATTATCAGTTGCATATTATTTCTAGCCAAATTAAATCTAAGCTACAGCGCAACTCCATTTAAGGCTTTACGCTGTTATTTAAGGATTTTAGGGGAGTAAAAAATTAGATGTTGGAAACTATTCGTCAGGAGAAGATACGGGGTCAAAACTATCGAGATAGGCTCGATCAGAAAAATTGGTCCAAGCGCGAACTTCTTCCCCGTACTGGTGGATAGAATCGAGAATACGTTTTGACATAGGATCGTCATTAGCAAACTGAGTTAGCAACTCATCGTTTGCTTTGCGTATCGCTTCCATAACAGGTTTAGGAAAAGTTTTTAGTTTTACGTTTGGGTAATTTTTTTGTAGCTCAGCCAAGTTAGTAGCACTCATATGCATAGCCTGTACATACATGTCATAGGCCGCCGTACGCATTGCAATAGTAAGAATTTTTTGTAAGTCTTCTGGTAGGCTATCAAATGCTTTTTTATTTACCATAAACTGCATTTCTGTTGCAGGCTCATGCCACCCGGTATAATAATATGGTGCAATCTTATGAAAACCCATGCGCAAATCGAGAGATGGACCAACCCACTCAAGAGCATCGATAGTCTTCCTTTCTAACGCAGTATAAAGTTCGCCAGAGGGAATATTTGTTGGCTTGGCACCTAGTTTTGCTAATACTTCACCAGCAAATCCAGGAATGCGCATTTTTAAACCTTTGAGATCTTCTAGACTATTAATTTCTTTACGAAACCAGCCTCCCATTTGATTGCCAGTGTTTCCGCCGGGAAATGAAAGAATGCCATACTTGTCATAAACTTCTTTCATTAGTTCCATACCACCACCATGGTAAAACCAAGCGTATTGCTCTGGAGTCGTCATGCCAAAGGGGAGGGTAGTGAAAAATAATGTATGAATATCTTTGCCTTTCCAATAATAGGATGCAGAATGACCCATTTGATATTGGCCATTTTTAACGAAATCAAAAATTCCCAAAGCTGATTTATGTCTGTTAGCAGAATCAATTCTAATTAACAAACGACCACCAGACATTTCTTTTACCATTTCTGCCATATTTTTGGTGGCATCACCAAACAGCGGAAAGTTAGGCCCCCAGGTCTCGGCCAAACGCCAGCGATATACCTTATCAGCAGCAGAACTTATATTTGAAAAAAATGCCAGACAGGCACAGACGATAGCGACCTTGAATATAGGCTTCACGGCGTTTCTCCACTTATTCTTATTTTGTATGGCACCTAATGTACGGAGGTCGTCATTGATGATAAATACGCAATTTGGGGAATGACTTTTTCCAAAAGTGCTATAATCGCTCAAATATTGAATACAAAGAAAGCATAACGGACATTTTATAAACAAAAAATAGATTCAAATAACGGCTCAGTTGTTAAAAAAGAAGAAATCTGAGAAGGAAGCGCTACTGCTTGAGGCACTAGAGATCGTCATGGGCTATGTATAGTTTAGCCTACCTATTTATAGTTCAACCCATTTATAGTTTAACTAGGTAGGCTAACTTCGGAATAAATGTCTGTTTGATTCTAATGATATTTCTATGGCTAGCGGAATCTCTTTGCCACTTGATGATTTGTATCAAGTGTTTGACTCCAACACTCGCCGTAACATTAGTTACTAGTTCTTTTTCATCATCGGTATCTTGCAACATAAAACTACCCAATGCCCCAGATACCGCTTCATATAATTTATTTTTGGCCTAGTGCCATTCCTTTTGAACGTCATGTAGTTTTTTTCAACTCGCCAAAGGTAAATCACTCAAGTTATAATCTTTCTACTTTCTCAAGCTCAAAGCGCAGATGAGCTTTATTCATTTTTCAATGTTTTACTAGAAAAACCTAGTATTAGGCCAAAAATTGCTATTAAAAAGAATGATAGAGGGAGAAGAACTTCCTTATCCTGTAGTTTAAATGAACCACCAATTGTTGCAGCAATTAATCCAAGTAACACTGCCAATATAGAAATAATACTTATGCACACTGCTATCATGACACCAAGCTCTTGTGTTTTTTAGAATCATTGACTCAACCCAAGGCAAATATTGTTGCTATACTATTTTTCACATCATTTATTCTTTAAAATATCTTTATTTCTATATACATCCAGCAAGAATTTTTCATTTTTGTTTATGTCACACTTTATATTATATGGAGACACACCAAAATTCTTAATCTCGAAAAATTATATTAACTCTGGAACATTAAAGCATTTTCCACGACATTTAACATAAACGAGTAATTATTCCCTTCACTCTTGTAATACTTGCCATATATCACATAATTATTTAATCTTTTTCCTTACTTAAAACAATTTTTCACATAGAATTAGTCTAGTTTTAGTTTATCAATCATTCTTTTAATGGAGTACAAGCCTGATGGGTGAAATTAAAATAAATAGTTCTGTTGGCAAAAAAGCTAAGAATCAAGCTATAGATGTTAAAAAAGTATATGCATTAATTAATGTGTATTTACGTGCACAACAAAAGAGTAGCTTTGATATCTCCGAAGAGAATTCAGAAGCTCTTGAAGCTGCGATAGCAGTGTTTCAAAAAGACTACGTCAGACTGTCGAACCCGGATTCGCTTATCAGCCCGAACGGCAAAACAATAAAGAAACTCAATGAAGTTTTGGAAAACACTTTTAAGCCTTTGGACATAACAAAACCAGATTTCGGTCAAGTAACCTGGGATTCAGAAGGTACAGAAGGCGGCCGTTTTCACAGCCGTAAGCTCCATGTTCCATCTTCTGCCTCAGGTTTAACAATTGGTAGAGGGTATGACTTACGTCGAAAAACCCAAAACACAATTCAAGCTGATATGACCAAAGCTGCTATAGATTCAGAAATAATTAACATTCTTAAGGAAGCAGCAGGGCTATCGGGTGCTACAGCAACTCAATTTATTATTGATAATGACTTACTAGATTTCCAGATATCTAACACTGCACAAAAAGCGCTTTTTAAAATTAGTTACGACTTTGAGGCTAGCGAGGTAAAACGTATTAGTGAAAAAGCTGACGTGGTTAAAATTTACGGTAAAACAGATTGGCATAAACTCAACAACAAAATTAGAGATATAGCAGTCGATTTAAAATTCCGTGGCGATTATACTCCTTTGGCACGTAGGAAAATTCAAAAATCTATTGCAGATAATAACTTATTGGACTTCAAGAAAGAGATTATCGATCAAAAGAACTGGCCAGACGTGCCTGCAGATCGATTTAGTCGGCGTGTTAAGTTCCTTTCGTAATGGGCAATATTGTATATGTATAAGTTCTTGCTTGTGTTTTGTTGTGTGCTTTCATTTTTAGCCTGTGCGCAGACAAGCAGCACAAGCACTCCTTATATTCCAGTATCTATTGATGCTGTTGAAACTCATCGTATAGGCGACGACTTGATAAGAGTGATTAAGCACAATATGGAAATTTCTCCAAAACTGGAGCTAGAAAGAATGAGCTTACCAGGCTTTAAAGTTCTCGAACAGAGATCTATTTCTTCTATTCAATTACCCAAGGAAAGGCTTATATTTGAGAATTCAGAAGGCGTCTTTGTAGAAGACGTTCAGGTCAAAGATAATACTATTTATATGGTATTCGATTACAGTTTTTCTGGCGGTGGATCTGCACTTATTAATTGTACCCTAACTGTAAGAAAAACCTTTGGAAAACTCATATGCGCAAGGGGCAAGTATCGCTAAAGATACGTCTATCAGCCATTGAGATTTTAATTTAATTCACAGCACCTAAAGCAATCACCAGATCAATCGCAAAGTATCCCGTGAAAGATGCTGTGGTCAATAACATGCCATACGACATTAGGTCACAATCAGCATGAACAGAGTCTAAAATACGTTCAGCTTACTGTCACCAGAGTCTATTTACTTAATAGATATACCATCAGACCAAAGCCTGAAAGAAAGGCAAGAGCAATGTTGCCGACAACGCCAAATACCAAAACTCCTACAGCAACTCCAGCTGCCACTTTAATAATCTCCATACTACTCTCTCCTTTTCCCCTTAAGCTTCTTAAGCGCTAAAATGAGTTGGTTTTCCGATTACATGTAATTTTTATATATTACATGTAATGTACATTATCACTTAATTTTTTAATGCACAAGCTAAATAGTAGGTTTAATAAACAGCTCATCCCTGCATGATTAAGGCGCTTTAATTTCGGATAAAAAAAGAGGAGTGAGCATTTGCTCACCCCTCTTATACCAATTGGGAACAACTTATTTGACGCTAAGAGTTAATGACAAACATCCCCTGTAACATCTGATACATTCGCATCTCCATTTGCAATAAAACCAAACTCCACAGTTGATCCAGGATTTATCGTACTATTCCAACCAAGATCCGTAGCTGTATAACTGCCTGTTATATTTGCGTTCCAACTAGATGTTATTTCAGTGCTATCTGAATAACTCCAGTTAACAGTCCAGCCAGAAACGGGCTCGTCACTGTTGTTGTGAAGCTTAATAGCTCCCTGAAAAGTGGTTCCCCAAGAGTTTAAAACAACATGCTCGCAAGTTACTTTGGGCACTGGTAGAGGTGTGGGCTCAGGGGTAGGTGTAAATGTAGGTGCAGGGGTGGCGGTAGGCGTCGGTGTATTTGTTGGAGAGTTACCAATCTGTGAAATATCTAGCCAATTAAGGTTGAACAAAAACCCATCAGGCCCACTAAATACCAAGCGCAGTGTCTGTTTTCCTGAATTAAGATGTGCCGACACATCCACATTAGTAAATACTTGCCAGTCCCCAGTAAAAGGCACCGTGGCTTCAGCTAGTTTAATATCATCAGCAACAATAGCAATTTTACCGCCGGCACCTGCACTAGAAACTCTAAAGTTAAATTTATAATCCGCTGTTTCTGCCACAGCTACATCAAATTCAACATAGTCTCCATTCTCAATAAAGCCGACAACCGATCCACCTCCAACATCTTCCGTCTGCTCTGTGTTTATGCCTAACTGTCTATAATAACTTTCCGCTTCGACCTTGCCTGGAATTGTGATTCGCTCCAACTCTAGAGCATCCATCGGAGGATTCATAATCGCATCCTCTAAAGCTGGAAAGTTCCAAGTACGCGATCTTCTTTGATAGGAGTAAATCCAGGCAATAGGGGTAATATCAAAAGCTTTAGAAGCCGCAGAAAATACTTCATAGTATTTTACTCGTGCCTCTATATTATCTTTGTTTGCCGCACCCCATTCTCCCAGCACAACAGCTTGCCCTTTACTAGTAAAAGCCTCGTGATACACTTTCAGAGAATCAATTAACTGTGCTTTTTCCGGCGTGGAACCCCACTCATCAGTGCCTCCATCTTTAATCGATTGGAGAGTAAATGGAAATGGATGATAGTTATGGATAGAGACAATAATTCTCTCATCATTATTAGGAATAACCAAATCTGATATTGCAGCGCCACCGTGGGCACCGTACTGTGGCGTCATTATAAATCTAGAGGCATTGTTTCCTCCTGTGGCTCTTATAGCGTTAACTGCAGCAAGGTTTAATTGATTAATGACGGCGCGATGCTCAGGTGTTCCACCGCTCCACTGCTGAGGTGTGTCAACAGCACGAGGTTCATTCATCGTTTCAAATATTAGATAATCACCGTAATCCTTGAATCTTTCTGCAATTTGAGTCCATACTTTTTCAAGCTGGTCGATTGTTTGTTCTTTTCTCTCCACTAGAGGGCTTAACCATTTGCCTTTATCCTCTCCCGGTTTATAGTCATCATGGTGGATATTGATAATAACGTACATATCGTTAGTAAAAGCATAATTGGCAACTTCTTCAACCCTATCTAGCCATGCACTATCGATGACGAAATCTGGCCCAGGCCCCATATGGTTATACCAGGTCACAGGGATTCTAAGCGTTTTAAAACCTCTATCACTGATGTCGCTGATCATTTCTAAGGTGGTAATAGGGTTACCCCAACAACCCTCATCACCTAAGCCAAAATTACAACCGTGAGCATCTAGCGTATTCCATAAATTTGCGCCAGGCGACATTTCTGCAGCTATCTCCATTCCAGTAATATTTTCTCGCATACCTGTAGAAGCTGTATCCGCTATAGCGGCAACACTTGCTAAAGAAATTAAGGAGACTAAAGGAAATATTTTTTTCATATTTACGCCTTATAGGAAGGAATAATGAATTAAAAAAGCCATAGTTTTAAATTATGACGAACTAAGCTTGTTAGATTATCTAAAGGACTAGCCGAACGAGTATTTTTTATTTTATAAATGACGTTCGATAAATATTAAGCAATTAAAGGGCTTTTATATCTATGGTAAAAATATTGCTTCATATACAATAATTTTTTATTCTATAGCTACAAATTTTTTTTTAAACTATTTTAGACGTCGATATAAAATTTTAACAAAATATTAATTTTAAGCTAAAACAAGTGACAAAAATATCGTTTTGACTAAGAAGATTTAAAGCATACACACCGAAGAACACGAATCATGTAATTCAATACAACCATATTTTTTTGAGGAGGGCAGATTAATATACTTTTTAATCTATCTAACATATCTAGATAAATTCAAATAGCGATTTGAATATTTTGAAGTTTATTCGTCCTTGAATAAAATTTTTTATTTTTTATATTCCGCAAAGCTCTTACCTTCAAGCGCAAGCTTTTCAAGCAATGGTGCAGGCTCCCAGTAACCAAACTCATTTCCAAAAGTATCTCGATAGCGGCAAATGGTATCGTAAACCTTTCTCAGGCCTATCTGATCTGCATAAAACATTGGCCCGCCACGGTAGGGAGGAAAGCCATAGCCATTAATCCAAACCAAATCAATATCACTTGCTCGCAAGGCAATACCTTCTTCCAAAATACGTGCGCCCTCATTAATAAGAGGATAAATACAGCGAGTAATTATTTCTTCTGTATCAATTTCACGCTGTTCTATGCCTAGACGTTGAGCTTCGACTGCTATTAGAGCCTTTACTTCAGGTGAGGGTTGAGGAGTGCGTGCTCCGTCTTCATAGTTGTAAAATCCAGCAGCGGTTTTTTGGCCAAAGCGCCCAAGTTGATATAGTTTGTCACTAATAAGATTATCTCTCTCGTCTTTAGATGCGAAGCCATCTTTAGCTCGTTCTTCACGAACTTTAGCCCCAACGTCGTTACCGGCCAGGTCGGACACGGCAAATGGCCCCATAGGAAAACCAAAATCATAGACTAACTTATCAATTTGCTCAGGCGTTGCTCCTTCCAATAACATTAAACCTGCTTCTCTACCGTAGCCATGTAGCATTCGGTTACCAATAAAACCAAAACAAACGCCACTCATAACGCCTATCTTGTTAATTTTTTTACTGAGCTTCATTGCTGTTGCAAGTACGTCAAGAGCAGTATGTTCACCACGAACAACCTCCAATAAACGCATAACATTGGCAGGACTAAAAAAATGTAACCCCAAAACATCAGCTGGACGCTGAGTCACTGCGGCAATCTCATCGACATCGAGTGTTGACGTATTAGTCGCCAACATAGCACCCTGTTTACATACCCCATCAAGCTTACGAAAGATTTCTTTTTTGATCTGCATGTTTTCAAAGGCGGCTTCTATAACGAGATCTACTTCTGATAAATCGGAATAATTTATAGTGGGAATAAGCAAGGACATAAGCTTTTCAATATCAGCTTCCGTCATTTTACCTTTGCTCAGTGCTCTCTCATAATTTTTACGAATTGTGGCAAGGCCACGTTCAATTGCTTCATGACTAATGTCAACAATTCGAACAGGGATACCTATTTGAATAAAATTCATGGCAATACCACCACCCATGGTACCAGCCCCTACAACCGCAACTTGTTTTATTGTTCGCGTTGGCGTATCCGCATTAATATCAGGTATCTTCGCAGCTTGGCGCTCAGAGAAAAATAAATGGCGCAAAGCCTCAGATTCTGGTGATTTTAAGCACTCAATAAAGAGCTCTCTTTCTTTTGCAAGGCCATCATCAAAACTAGAACTAACGGCAGCCTGTACCGCTTGAATAATTCGTTCGGGGGCAAAATAACCTCGTGCCTGTTTAGCGATTGACCGACGATACTCGCTAAAGCTATCTTCGCTAACATGTTCAGCAGACATATTTCTCACAGGTCTAAGTGGAGCATTATCTGCCAGTAACCTTTCCATATAAGCAATAGCAGCGGCGACAAGCTCATCATCAACAACTTTATCTACAGCACCGATAGCCTCGGCTTTTGACGCTGATATTGGTTTGCCAGATACCATAATATCAAGGGCTGGAATTGCGCCGACCAAACGGGGTAGACGCTGAGTTCCTCCGGCACCAGGAATAAGCCCCAATAGCACTTCTGGTAAACCAACTTTAGCCGAGCGTTCTGCTAACCGGTAATCACACGCCATTGCAACCTCGAAACCACCACCAAGAGCAGTGCCGTGAAGCGCAGCCAAAACAGGCTTACCATTGCCTTCAATTGTGGAAATAACAGCATTTAAATCAGGGGACAGAGGAGGTTTACCAAATTCGGTAATATCCGCACCAGCAATAAACGTTCTTCCTTGGCAATGAAGTATAATGCCTGCCACATCATCATCTTTTTGCGCTGCAGTAAAACATTCAATTAACTCACTTCTCACTTGCTGAGAAAGGGCATTGACCGGTGGAGAATTTACGGCAATTAGTGCGATAGAGTTATGTTTGGTCAGGGTTACAAGGTTATTCATATCGTTATCACCTTCTAATTTCAATCGTTAGTCATCTTTATTATCAGTATTTTCAATGACATTGATGGTTGGGCGAGAGCAGTCAGTTGGGCTTATATCGTAACGCGCTTTTGCAATATTACCTAAAGTCCAGTTCTAATTATTGGACTCCGACCTCAGGTTAAGGGCGAGTGCGCCTTATATAAGGCGTACTCGCGTGCTGTATATCACTCCCGACCAGCGTAAACACACAGCATATACCAAGACTTTTGATATACATAGCTCCCCTCTCAAATGGCATGTAATGTTATGCACATAGCGACAATATCAAAACCTTAGGGGTAGTAAGTAAGTAATGCTTCAAGTATTACTGGCGTTTAATTTTGTCATCGTACTCTATGCAAGCATAATATTTATCTTTGACTAACAACGTAGTTCAACATTTCTACAACTTGTTCTGTTGTCGTTGCCCATGCAAAAGCTGCTGCATCAACCTCTTTTAAAGGATGAATAATATCTTCACTATGAAGGGTGATATAAGGTTTCCCCAGTGCAGCACAATAACCTGCATCAAAAGCAGCATTCCACTGTTTGTATTTATCGCCAAAACGTATAATCGCTATATCAGATTTCTCAATTAGTGTTTTAATTCTAATTGCATTCACCTTTGCAGATTTGTGATCACGCCAAAAACTTTTCTCTTCATGGCCCAATAAATCACCTGCAGCATCACTCGCTTCATGATTTGTAACAGCTGAAAAAAATGAAAAGTCATGTCCCTCACAACCTTTGATAATTTCCTCTCTCCAATTTGTATGTATCTCGCCCGAAAGATATACATTGAAACTCATATTTTACTTCCTCATAACCATGACTTTTTCTAAACTATTAACCTGGCGAGCTAATAGCTAATATGATAAAAAATATCTCACTATTATACTAGTTAGTGAGATATTTCACTTCTTTTTCAACTTATCAAAGGTATCTAACAGGTCTATTATTCTTGATAAAACGACACCTGTGTTGATTTCGCTTTTTATAACCCCCTTTCTCAGCAAATAGCACTAGAATTTACATTACCCTATAGATAGTTACTATTATTCACGCCACTCACTAGAGCTCAACTCTAGGATCTATGAACTTCAGCCATTGTAGACTCACTATCAGCCTATATTAACCAATATAACGTAGCATTTGGCGACATCCATTTCCAATTGATTACCCTTTTTTACTTATCTTTTACCTATGTGTGCATTTTTTATAGGGCTTTTACTAATGATAGTAATGTAAACAAGGCATAGAAAAGGAGAGTAGAATTCGTGCAAGAAGCATGTTGGATGCAGAGCATTTATCAAAAGAGATTAAAATACAAATTGGCCCTATAATTGAGCAGATCGAAATATTACACAATCAGACACAAACTATATTAGGCCTTCTCGCGAAAAGTTCTAAAGAAATAGAGAAAGTGGCAAGTTGGTCAAAACGTTTGTCTGTAGCAAGCGGAAGTATTTAATGAAGACCTCATTAAAATAAAAAATGTTATTTTAGTGATTAATGCTACTGCAGATACTTCAGGCTCAGTAAAAAATATGAAAGTGGGACAGCAACTAGTTGCACATGTATCAGAACTGAATAAACACTAAAGGATTAGAACCCATAGTCTAATCCCACTAATTTAGGTTGTTAGTTTCTATCATATCCACTGTCGTCAATCATATAATTTAGTGGTGAATATATGTGATATCCTTAATTCTATTAGCAATTCTAATCGTCCTCTAACATATGGAAATCAACTTTATGACTCCCAATGCATATGCTTTCGATAATTGGATTAGAACAGGATTTATTGAAATAAATACTGCTTTAGAAGAATTATATTTTGCTCAAGAAAATAAAGCGAATACCATTGATATTGGCAATGACTTAAAACAACAATTAGTTAACGAGGGGCAACACTATATCCAGGCCTTACTAAGAGAAGGTAATACCGATGAGGGTTTCGATGCAGGTTTTGATCTGCTTGGTAATGTGGGCCTTTATATGGGCGCTTGCAGACGTCATGAAATATCAGAATCCGAGCAATCTAAAAATGCTTCAGCATTGGCACTGCAACTTGGCGCCTCTCTAGGAGTTACACCTCGTTTTGCCACTAGCCATCTAACTACCCACAATTTCGCTCAGCATGGTGTTTATAAAGCATTTACATCTCTGCAAGCAGAAGCATTTTTTTTAGAATATAACACTCGGGGTATTTTTGCTTATAAACGCGCGGCAGATTCCCTGGTGCGTATTCTGCCCATTGGCATTTCACATCCCGTCGCCTGCGATCTGCTTGCAGCGGCAACACAGGCTATCGAAAATGTTATTGAAAACAATAATGAGCTATTTAGCAGACTTGATGTGGACCGCTTTTTTTATAATGTGCGACCTTATTACAAACCTTATAAAGTGGGGCAACAGGAATATCGTGGTGCCAACGCCGGAGATTTTGCTGGTATCAACGAGTTAGATGTTCTACTAGGACTATGTCAGCCAGAAAGTCCTCATTATTCGCAATTACTTGTAGATAAATTCTTATTTATGATGCCCGAGGATCAGGCCCGTTTACGAGACTGTATGCGTCGTAAAAGCCTGCTTGACCAGTTACTTGAAGAAATACCCAGGTCTCAAGCTAAGCCTTGGTTTACAAAAGTCGTTCAGGAGTTTTTAAATGTCTGCCATGCTCACGGTGAAGCAGCCTCCCAACACCACCATCAATTGGTAGAAAAATATATTACCAAACCATCTGAAGATATAGATCAGCAGTATCTAGAAAAGATTACTGCCAGCGGCCCGCCACTAGATGTACTACTACGCTCATTAAATAACTTAAAAGACCTTCGTATCGCTGCTAAACGCGATGATATACCCAGCCGTTATGCGGATCTTGAACGCTTACGCACAGCAATTAATACTAATAAAAAATAAAAGGGAAGAGCAATGATCAAATCCCAGTTTAAAGTTCCTGATGGCTCTTACCTTCTTAGTCATTCAGTTGGATTAATGCCAAATAGTACACCCACGTATTTTGAAGATCACTTTCTAGCACCATGGAAAAATACTCCACATCAAGTCTGGGATACTTGGCTGAAAGATATCGACAATTTCAGGAAAAGTTTAAGCCAGCTCCTTGGAGGAACATATACAAGTTTCTGTCCGCAAACGAATCTCTCTAGCGGTCTGGTAAAATTACTTTACGGTTTACCATTTCGAAAAACCCAATCCCATGTATTACTCACTGAGGCAGCCTTCCCATCTCTTGCCTACGTATTTAGCAAAGCCGGAAGCCAGTGCCAATTTATTCAACACGATCAAGATGTCCAAAATCTTGACTTGTGGGAAAAAGCATTACGTGATGATGTGGATATGGTACTGATTACCCACGTACACTCGAACACAGGGGAACGTCTACCCGTCCAGGAAATTATTGACATTGCTAAATCATTAAATGTCATCACTATAGTTGATATTGCACAATCGGCGGGGATTTTACCTATAAGCATAGAAAAATGGGATGCCGATTTTGTGATCGGTTCATGTGTTAAGTGGCTTTGTGGTGGGCCAGGTGCAGGCTTTTTATGGGTCAACCCCAATATTATCAATCAATGTAAGCCGGTAGATGTAGGATGGTTTTCCCATGAAAACCCGTTTGAGTTTGATATTTACGAGTTCCGCTATGCAGATGATGCACTGCGTTTCTGGGGTGGAACACCATCTGTCGCACCCTACGTAATTGCCAATAATTCCATAACTGAATTATGTGAATATGGCATAGAAAAAATCAACAAACATAATCAAAAGTTAACACAGCTTTGGATCGACGCCCTCGATGAGCGCTGGCTTAATGATTTGCTAGAACCAAATCAAAGAGGAGGGACGATAATACTTAAGCTCGACGACAAATGCGATGACCTTTCAGCAAAACTAAACACCGAAAATATTCACCATGACATAAGAGATCGAAGTATTCGTTTATCGCCCCATATTTACAATACTGAAGATGATGTAAAAAAAGTCATCGATTGCTTAAGGTAAATATTATTAGCTTATAAAATATTTGCATCACATCTATAATGTTTTTAAATACTCAAGTAGCTCTTTCTTTTCAATATTTGTTAGCTCAACCACTCCATATTCATGTCCTTCATTGGAGTTACCCTTTAGGCTAGTATCATAGCGGAAGACCGGTGCATCATCTAAAGTCGATGTTGAAATATAACCGACATTCACAGGATCAAATTCTCTACTTCCCAGATAAAATACCTTAGACCTTTTATCTGATGGCAACAGTAACTCATATAGGCTGGGTACGGAGCCATTATGTAAATAAGGTGCAGTCGCCCAGATTCCGTTTAAAGGCCTTGCTTTGTAAACTTTGAAAGCATCAATACCTGAAGGAGTAGAGGAAGTTTCCTTGTCACTAGATACGTCAGGTGTTTTCTTATATTTATTTTTAAATACTGTAAGCTTTTGCTTAAAAATGTTACGTGGATGATGGTCGAGGTTTTCATCGATACCGTCGCTCGCTTGCTTAGCTGCTTCCCCACCTTTATATTCCGTTATCGCCGCTTCAAGAGTATCAATAGGGTGTTCTAATAATGAACCAACAACAGCATTCACTAAAGGTGCTAAACCATTAGTATTTTCTGGGATAACATCCCCAGCTAAAACAAACTCCTTCCTTTGGGCATACTTGCCAGCCTCTCTTATTTCTAACATATTAATAATTTCTTGTGGGTCTGTCCCTACTTCAGATTGAGGCGTTAGTACAGCGGTATATTTTTCCCCTTCATCTGACCGTTTTATTAGCTGATGGCAGTTGACACAATATTTGGCATAGTGCTTTTCACCTTCAGCTGCACGTACAGCATCGATCGCTGGCAAATATTCAGATGGCCACATTGGAGATCGTAACTCGGCGACCCATTCTTCAAGCTTACCAAGATTTTCAATCTGAATAGATGATTGGTAATGCTTAACAGATTTATCGTCCGGTATAGTGAGTTGTCCGTAAACACCTAATACTTCACCACCATTACGAATTAATGCACCCACACTATCAGGGCCGTTAGGAGCAAATCCCGTCCACTGTACGACATCTGATTGATGTGTGCCCCAAAGAAATGGATAACTGACAGGGGCATCAGATGCACGAGCATTATTCGGCATGTCATTCGATTTTGAAAGTATCTGGTTAAAGATAGCCCCTATAGCATCAACACGTCCATAGCCATAAGCTGGCTGTTTAGGATCTGGATGATTCGCTTGATTACGCTCAGCTAATATTTCTGTTTGTTCTAGAAGTGCTCGTCTAAGTATCACTTTGTCATTTGCGCTATAACCTTTTTCTAATACATTTTCGGCAAAACGATCAAACTTTTCTTCAGACTGATATGTCTCATTCATAGCTTTGACGAGAACCTTATTAAATTCTTCAAAATCGCCTAATGTCGGTCCACCATCGATGCGGATATTAATGCCTTTATATTCTATTTGGGCTGTGTGGCATGCTGCACAGTTAAACCCCATCCACTCTTGTTTTGTCTTTTTATCTACGTCTTTAACAAAACCAACCGCTAAACCATCTGGATTCCAGGTTGTTTTATTCTCAGGTAAATAACGCAGCTGAGAAATATGTTTATTATCTCGAAAAAGCATTTCGGAGCCTGCTTTTTCTAAATACAAGAACCATTTATAAGGCAGAATACGTGAACCCTGAGAGGTAAAATAAAAAGCTTGCTGAGTATCAGTAGTCCAGCTCTGATCTAAATTAACAACATTAGGGAAAGCTCCGGTAACCTCACTACCTTGTTCAATAGCTTTGCCTTTTTGTTCACTAGAGCAACCAAGAACAAAAGCTAGCGAGGCGGAAATAACAATTAAGCAACTATGTTTCAACGACAGACACTTGAACGACATAAGTTTTTCCTTATTAAAAGTTAGCAAAACAAAGGACAAAGTTATTTAAAATATGTTTAATTAATTTAGACGTTTTGTTTAGAACTATTTAGAGCCATATGGATGCAAGATCTCATTATCAGCTAAAAGTATTTTTATTAGTATTAGCAGGCCAATATAATCGTAGAATATTATTTAACTGTGTTCAAAGGGAAGTGAATCTAAATATGCTTTTAGATAAGAAAAAAATAGCTTTTGACACTTAATATTGCTTTTAAAATATGGTCAGCAAGTACCTTTAATATACGGCATTAAGAATGAGAGTAATTGTTATTAGCTATTAATATTAAGTAACGATAGAAATAAATTAAAAGTAGTAATAGTTAACAATACTTGAGCTAAACATTAAGGTATTAAGTGAGTGCTAAACCCAAGTATTAATTGAATAAATATCTTTTTAAAAATACAAAGGTTTACTGTATGCGTGCTATACGACGATAGATATCTTGTGCCGAAAACCACGATTCACAATCGCCAGTATCTAATACTGCTACGGCAACTTCACGCCCTGTCGCTTGAGCAGACAGCAACATTGAATACATACGTGCCCGACCTTCTGGAGACATGCCTGAGCTAATCGCAAAATAATCTTTATCTGAACATTTCGGAACATTAATACCAGGTATAGACAACTTAACTAATATTGTTTCTGCATGTGCGTAAGTAACAATATCCTCAACTTTTCCAATACTATCTACCCAACCCGCATGGGCACTATAAGACAATAATAGCCCCAAAATAAACAAAATAAACTTCATCTTAATATTCCTTGGAATGACCTAGAAGGTTTAACGATTTTACATATATGAAAGAGGACTTATTAGAGCAATTATGCATCCAATAAAAACAATAGGAAGAGAGTGAAGTTTTGCTCCATATTAATATAACCTTAACCAAATCCATTCTATTCAACCTACCTGTAACCTCTTACTCTATAGCACCTTAAAAAATAACACGTTACATTCTTAGCATTACATTTGTGAAACAACACTGTGCAATGCTTACACTAGGGTGGACAGATATTAACTATATACGGGTCTTACTCTTTCTCAGGGTAGTTGTAGCAGCGGCCTCTTTCATCACAATATCTACCAAGTAACTGAAAAAGACTAGAAATGAAAATGGATTGCTTTAAGCATGTAGGTATTGAGGAAGTAAATTTGGATAAAATCTTTATGCCTTGATTTAGGAAACAAAATTATGGGCTTCTCAAAAGTTATGGCATTGGCTGAACTCTAACAAAAGAACTTGCTGAGAAAGATCATGGCAATATATCTGTTACTAGCCAAGTAGAATACTGCTTTTACTATACAATTTGAAAAATCAAAGGTAGCGACTCGTACATTACTAAATAATCATGTGCTGCGTAATTTTTCTGATCTTATATTTCGGACATACTGCTGATGCAAGCAAAACTAATAGCTAGAGGTATACCAAGGGGCTAAGCACGAAAACGCTTGCGATATTCGTTAGGGCTAATATGAATTCGGCGCATGAAAGCACGGCGTATAATATCTGGATTAGAAAAGCCACTGTGCGATGCTATACGTTGTAGTGGTAAATCATTCTCTTCCAACAACCGTCGGGCAGCATCAACTCTGGCTTGCTCTACAAAATCAGCAGGGGTCTCACCAGTCTCTTTTAAGAATACACGGCTTAGATTTCTCACACTCATACCGACTCGATTACCTAATGCATTGAGCGTCAAATCTTCATCCACATGATCGAGAATCCAATGCTGCAACTCTTGTATTCTATCTTCTGTGGCGATCTGGGCAGCCAGATGAGCACTAAACTGAGATTGGCCACCGGGGCGGCGCAAAAATACTAAGAGTTTTCGTGCAATTTGTATAGATAAGTTGCGACCATGGTCATCTTCGATCATTTTAAGTGCCAAATCGATACCAGCTGTCACTCCCGCAGAAGTATAGAGCGGACCATCTTGTATATAAATGGAATCTGCTATCACTTCCGCTTTGGGAAAGCATTCTGCAAGTTCTTCAGCTTGCTGCCAATGTGTTATTACCTGTCTGCCATCTATAAGCCCTGCAGCCCCGAGAAAAAATTTACAATTACTACATAATGACCCACTTACAGTGCAGGAAAGATACTTCTGTGATAATCATCCAAAACCTCGGAACCTACTTCTAAACTAAAACCCAAATTCATTTGACATTCTAGGAACATACTTAAGGCAAGTGTAAAGTGGTAACGCAAAATAATACATATATTGTTCGACGGTTAATTGCTCATCCTATAAGTAGGTTATTTGAAGAAGTATATGAGTATTTTTGCATAAAAAAGAGAACCCCTTCTTAGCGTCGTAGCTTTATGTTGTATAAAGTTTGGCACCTCGGTGAGGTGTTTATCTAAAGCTTGGAATGACTCAACCTTGCCCACACTTGTATCCTAGCTTTACCCGTACCTAGTATTTAAATCAGGAGTTATAATGAAAAGCTTGCTTACACGAATGGCTGCTTTAGTAGGGGCATTCTTTTTTTTCATAGCAACCTTGCTTGTATATGTTTGTTTGATAAATAACGTCACTACTTTACCATCATTAATTATTTTCGTTCCTTTTTCTTTAATTATTTCAATTGTTTTTTCTCAAAAATATCCAAGAAAGTTTTCTGTCTTAGCTCTATTTGGGATATCGCTAATATTGAATGATAGTGAGTCAGGTTCTGCTAATGCATCGCAGTCTAGACAAGATTTAAAAGAAGGTTTTTACGGCTGGGTATTTCAAGTATTACATTTGTTTGGGTGGATTGGACTAATTGTAACAGCGTTCTTTACTGATCCTGGTATGATTCAGCTTCTCATTATGATTATTTCTTCTGTTGCTGTATTCTTCCCACTCGCTTCAGATGGTATGACTAAAGTTAGTTTCGAGTAATTTAGATATTACTCTTTCCATTTAACACGCTTCTCAAAGCATGATGGCTGGCAAATAGTATTCAGGCCAGGGCCGAGATTCGTCATCAGCCACAAATAATATAACTTCGAGATTATTAGGGATAACCAAGCCAATAATCTCTAGACCATCCTCATCGTCGTAACTAATAGTTTTAGCAGGTACTGACAATGACTCCCACCACCATATTTTTCTTTCATCATCAAGACACCATTGAAGTGCACGATAAGAAGTTGGTTTTTACTGTGGGTTAAAAAAATACGTCACCAGTCTTTAATAATTGGCGAAAATTTTAATAGAAGGCATTGGCAAAAAGTATAGAAATAAGTGACAACATTCAAAATACTACCACAGCGCCTTGAGCGTAATAATATGATATTTTTTACCAGTATTAACTTAACTTGCCCATGATGAATGCCGTTACTTCGATAGGGAGTGATACGAGAAAGCGCGAAAAAGAAAGTGCAGAAAAATAATAAGGTATCTGTACACCTGTATATTAACAAGCACTAAGCAGCTACTTGATTTTGACCATTATAATTATTTTTATCGTAACCAATAGAAGGGCGAATACAACTGACTAAATATTCGAGAATCGGTGATACTTCTGCAGGAGCATCTAGATAATGGGGATAATAAATAGGCGCAACCACTAGTTGACGTTCAACCATTTCATTAATAGTAGGTAAGTAATCAAATCCGGTTTTACCTACGTAAAGATTCTTGATACTTTGGTTTTTATACAGTTCTAGCGCTTTGCTAACACCGTTAAGATATAGATAATCTTTGGTAAACCCACCTCCTCGGTGCACTCTTACAGCAAGTTTGAATGCATCTTCTTGAGTTAGATGATGCTCTTCCACTAAGTAACTAAAAGTACGCCTGAAATCATTGTGATCAAGCATTTGCCTGACCGCGAGCACGCGAAGAGCCAAGCCATGTAGCCTGTTCAGGCTCATATTTCCTGAGAGGTACTCGTTTAATATCGCCAACCCTTCCTGAGTGAGAGTATTTCCTGGTAGACCCAATGAAAATACTTTTAAACGCTGTGAACTAGCATTGAGAGTTGTTGCCATATGCACACCAAGCTCATGATGAACGAGAGCTCTAGCTTCTATAGATGAAATATTAAGATCTTTGGCAATCATCAGCGACTTACGACTATTTGAAACCATTGCTGCTGCAACAAGTTTGCTACTTGTTTCTATTTTACAAGGCATTTTCCATTTGGATGCAGCAACCTTCATCTGTTTTTGCAACTCTTCAGCTGTCAACAATTTTTCATTAGCAGCATCTAGACCACTAGCGTGTAGCAAGAAACGTGCATTTTGCTCATCGGTTTGGTCTGGCTCGCCATAGTATTTTAACGATTCGTATAAAAACCCTGGTCTGCCCGCTTTAACCAATAATCCAATCTTTTCGCTTAAAGAATCAATCACATCACGATAGAGAGACTGAATGCTAGGATCTCTAATAGATTCTACCGGTAAACGGTAAAGCTGTTCCCTAAACTGATACGGATCAATATTCAGCTGCCGATATCTGAATTGTGGCTGGTAATTACCATTACACCTTAAGAAAGACTTTCTCTCATTAGGAATATTAATTGGATTGATATAGAAAAGTGTTTCCAGCCCTTTTGCTAATTGGTACAGCGCACGGTCGACTTTGATAACAGCAGAATCCATTTTCTCTGCAAGGATATCGGATTTTCTTGCCCTTTTTTTGGAAGTATAGCGACGGGAAAAAAACGCGGAAATTTCAACTAAACACCCTTTAAATTGCTGATTAAGTGACTGCATGACGAGAGGATAAATCTCTCCGCTTAGCTCGTCCATAAAAACTTTCTTTACTTCAAGAGGCAAAACAAGAGTATTCTGGAAACGGCTGTTAATATGAGAAATCATATAACCTCGACCATAAAAAACAGCGTTTTCACAAGCAAGAGTAGGCATATTAGGTAAACTAATATCTAATAATTTAGCTAGTGATAACCCAATAACACTTTTCCAACGATCTAAATCTATTTGCTCAGTCCCAAGATTAAATGTTGGCGAAGCATCTTCTCGGCGAAGGTGATTATACGAGTGTATATCAAAAACTAATGCAGCTCGGAATAACTTTTCAACTTTTTCTACTAAAGCGTCTAAAACCCTATAAAATGTCTGATGTTTATTTGTGCTTTCTTTCCTTTCTCTACCAGATAACCTTTTTTGCCAAACCGTTTTCCCCCAAGCCTTAGAATAGATGCAATTTGCAATAGGTCGATTTAAGTCGTACTCGTAACGAGAGTCACGGGCAATCAAAGTAATAGGCATGGCTTGAATTAGTTGGTCGGTAAACGGATCTTCCTCATAAAGCCTTTCTGTTTCAGACAAAGCACACTTGGAAATCAAATTACTTCTTAATTTATGTCCTGCGTGAATAGCAGTACATATCACAGGAGTATAGGATTCAATTTTTATACTAAAGCTTCCATCTAAAAGCTCACATTCAAACTGATCCCCGGATTTGATTCGCTGGATAATATCCTGCTCAGATAGCTTCAGCATCTTCAATTACCTTGCGAAAAGAATTCTTGCGCTCAATTACTAATTCACGAGCAGACACGACATTTTCGATAAAATCTATGATATGTTTTTGCAGCCTAGTTCGGTTCAGTTTGTTTATCCGAGTGATTCCTCCGGGGCTTAACACATTGACTTCGATAAGTTTTCCGTTAATCACATCCAGTCCAACAAGATATAAACCATCTCTCACTAGTTGCGCGCCAATTGCCTTGCACAGACGTTTCTCATCTTTCGTGATAACGTGTTTGACTTCTTTACCACCGGCATGAATATTTGAGCGAATATCCTTTTCAGATGGGACACGACGCATTGCTCCAATGGGCTCGCCATTGAGCATCAAAATTCTAATATCACCATAATTCGCACCTTCAACATATTCTTGCAAAATCACATAGTTTTCTTGATCACCGCCAATGTAAAAATCTAAAAGTGATCGAAAATTTTGCTGAGCACTTTTTTCGACGACAATAACCCCTTGCCCACCAAAACCATTCAGGGGTTTCATAATCATTTTTTCCGTGGGCGACTCTTCTAAAACTTGCTCCAGGTAGTCTTGACTCTTCGATACATGAGTCACGGGAATAAAACGCGCTGCATCTCCACTGAATGAAGCAGGATAGAGTTTGTTATTTGCAATACGTAAACCATCGATATCATTCATAATGAATACGTCGTTGCGCACAGAGTCAAGAAAATTTAGTGCAGTGGTATCCAACGGTGGATTCGCACGCATAATAATGACATCGAATCCTCCCATCGGTAACTTACACCGTTTAAATTCCGCCGATTTATAGAAAGATGGAATGTTAGTACTGACCTTGGTGGTTTTTTTTAAAACATTACAAAATGCATAAGCCACACTTTCTCTAATAGTCAGATTATTTGGCGTGGTGAGTACCACAGTTAAACCCCTTAAAGCAGCTTCGTGGATCAACCGCAGAGTGCTATCTGTTTCAGGCTCGATACGTTCCCATGGGTACATTAAAAAACAAATTTTCATGCCAGTACTTACCACTCTTCATCATCGGAAGATACCGTAGTACCAAAATCCTGCAGTTGAGGTTTGCCAGAAAATGATTCTCCTGTATTTCGTTCTTTAATCTTATGGCAGTAATATATCCAAACCATTTCGTGCTTAGTTTTTGGTAGCCTCTCACCATTACAAACCAAAACAAAATTTCGTTCCTCATCATTCACAGGCTGTCGCTCACCTAAATGTAGTTCTCGATAAGCGCTACCGTACTCTTCTAGGAGTTTCGCTTGGTCCTGGTTGAACTCGCCACAACGGGATAAACCATAGGGGAAGTGATCCTTGGCATAAAACTTTTTATTGGTGAAAAATGAGCTTAAACTTTGCATTTTAATCAATATCTCTTATCGCCGAACTAAACTGCTATATATTATTTTCTTGATTCTCGCTTCGGTAAAATGATAGATTTTTGTAGTTATTGATAAAAATTTTTGATCGAAGTGTTGATAAATGAATACTGATCTTTTAAGAACTTTTCTTGAAGTTGCTAAAACGCGACATTTTGGCCACTCTGCAGAGAATCTATATTTGACTCAATCTGCAGTTAGTTCAAGAATCAAACAGCTGGAAGCAATGATAGGAGTGCCAGTTTTTACCCGACAACGCAACAATATCCTGCTAACAACGGCAGGGGAGCGCTTACTTCCGCATGCCGAGAGCCTATTAGCTTCTTGGCAATTAGCAGTTCAGGAAGTAGGGGTTCCGACCAAAAAGAACGCGCAACTATCTCTCGGCGGTACTTCAAACTTATGGGATACGTTTTTGCAATCTTTACTGCCAAAGCTGGCCATAAAATTTCCCAATCTATACATGCGAACAGAAATTAATAATTCTCAACACTTGGTGCGCTCATTATTAGGAGGCAGAGTAGATATTTTCGCGACATTAGATCCACCGGCAAACAACGACTTTGAAGCTGAAGTAATAGGCGACCTTGAGCTTATTATGGTGTGTAACCATGCTGGAAAGCAGATTGAAGACATACCTAACCTGGGTTATGTGTTTGTTGATTGGGGTACTGCATTTAATATTCAGCAAGCACGACTATTTACTGAACCGGTAGCTCCTATTTTACATACAGCACAGAGTCGGATCGCTTTGGAATTTATACTAAGCCACAGAGGGGCAGCTTACTTACCTAGGGCCTTAGTACAATCCTATTTGGATGATCAGAATCTATTCCAAGTTTCGGACTGTTTAGAAGTTAAACAAGAAGTCTTTGCCGTATACATAAAAGGATCTGATACTAGTCTATCTTTGGGACCGATTATTAACTTTCTAAAAGCTAGAGATATAAAACCTGAAACAGCTCTGGCACCAATCGAAGATGAGTTCTAGATATAAAAATTTAAAGGGCTTAATTCTATCGAATCGATTTTATCACTGATTTTAAAGTACCAAATAGGAAGTGTATATCGAAGTAGCACACAGTTACTTTGTTAACTAGTGTATATGATAGGTCTCTAAAAGCTTATATCGCGGCAAGGTTATAATGAGAGACTATCTAAAATTTAAACTACTCGGAACATTGGCTTTATTTCTTGTTGGCTGCGGAGGTGGTTCGAGCGATAGCTCTTCTCTGCTAAGTGGAGAAAATCCAAGCCCAACAGCAACGCCGACAGTGCCTCAGCCCTCGGCAATACCCGAGCCGAGTATCGCACCATTGCCCACGGTTTCACCGGTAACCACTCCTACACCGAGTGCACAACCGAGTCCAACTCCTACGAGCACAACTTCACCCCCACCCGTTGCTAGAACTTCTATAGAAGCTTGGAAGCAATTTGTCAGAGCCAAAAATAGTGGCGAGCAATTACCTTTTCCTGATTTTTCTTATGCAGGTTTTAAACAAGGCGAAGAAGCAATTCCAAACCCGTCCTGGCAACAGTTCGATGTTACGGACTTCGGAGCAAAACCAAACGATAACAAAGATGACTTAGCCAGTATCAAAGATACGATAGCAGCGGCTCAGAAAGCCGACGGTGCTATTGTTTTTTTTCCCAAAGGTCGCTACTTATTGAGTGAGCAAGATGATATTTATGATTCTCTAATTAACATTAACGGCTCCAAATTAATTTTACGCGGGGAAGGTTCAGGTGTTGGTGGTACAGAACTATTTTTTCGCGAACACCTTTTGAGTAGAACACCAGAGAAAATGTGGACGACGCCACCAATGATTTCAATCAATGGTTCTACTTCAAGCTCTTCGGGAAATAAAATAACGAATATCACGAGGAATGCGAAAATAGGTGATTTCCATATTACGGTAGCCAACGCAAGCGCCTTGCGGGCAGACGACAATATTATTATTAATTTGAAAGACCCTAAAGCGGCAACTGATGATGCACTACAACCTTACAAAGTAGAAGACAATTGGACTGAGTTTAAAGAAGGTGAGTTTTCACGAGAGTTTCATAAAATTAAAAGTATTAGTGGTAATACTATTACTCTCACAATGCCTTTAGCTATGAATATTAGCAAGGACTATAATTGGGAGCTAAGAAAAATAACATTAGGCAATAATTTTGGCATTGAAAACATAGCCTTCGTTGGTAATTGGAAAGAAAAATTTCAACACCATAAAAGTATTATTCATGATAGCGCTTGGACAGCAATTCGTATCAACAAATATGAGAATTCGTGGTTAAAAGACATTCGTTTTAAAGACTGGAATCAAACACTCAGTATCAATGCAAGCCACTCCTTTAGTGTCATAAACTCTCTTGAAGAAGGTAATAGAGGACATCAATCAATTCTTGTTCAAAATAGTTACGGTGTTCTTGTCACCCACTCTCACGACAAAATTGATACGGGCATGCACCACGCTTTTGGTGTTGCATCAAGAGCGGCCGCCACGGTTTTCCATCGCAGTAGTTGGCCAAAAGAAACGACTTTTGACTCTCACGCCAGCTTTCCCCATGCCACTCTTTTTGATCGCATTGATGGTGGCTTTAGTGGGGCAAGTGGTGGTCATGGCGGTTCTGATAAATCACAGCCAAATCATATGCACGATTTAGTTTTCTGGAATTTTAAAGATCTTGGGAATAACGACGGCATAACCAGAGACTGGTGGCGTACAGATAGTATATACAGCCGCTTTTTAGAGATTAAGATGATAGGCTGGCATGGCGCTCGAGCAAATTTCATCGACCCTCAATTAGCGCGCAATGATTCTTACGGAAGAGATGTTAACCCGGAGTCTCTATACGAGGCTCAATTAGAATTACGACTCGGAAAATTGCCAAACTGGTTAAACCAACTAAATAAGGAGGCAAAAGAAAAATAAGTTACCGCTTTGATATTTAATAGGATAAATTTATTAACAAATCTTAGCTGACCTAGGCGTCTTAGTTTAAGTATGCCTTTTCTCTTAGGTATAGGTATTAGTAATTGTAAAGCACTGTGCAATTTCATAGTGCATTAAGAAAATGTTCCCTACCAATTTAAGCTGCGAGGTAATAAATTCAATGCCGCTTAAGCACCTATTTCAAGCAAGCAATAGGTCTATTGTTCATAGATACAAAGTTACCCACCTAGAAGCGAATAAAAATATTGATAAAACAAACACAGCCAAGTGTAAATGAGAATGATTCGTGTTATAGTGCGCCACCTCTAAATCTTTAAGCCTTTTTATTCTAGGAATAGGAATCAATCCATGCGCTTTTTCGCCCCATATTTAATTGGTATATCGTCAATGCTGCCTAGTGCATTGAGCCTTGCAGATGACGATACAAAGGAAGTTGAAACAGTTTCAGTGATCGGAACACGTCAAGCCTACCAAGGTGCTTTTGAATATAAGGAGGTGCCAGCAGCATCTCAGGAAATTGATCTTGAATTAATAAAAGATGCCGGTGTACTCAACCTCAGTGAAGCGCTTGATTTATCCGCTACTGTGGCGCGCCAAAATAACTTCGGAGGGCTGTGGAATAGTTTCGCAATTCGAGGGTTTGCCGGTGATGAAAATTTACCCAGTGGTTTTTTAGTTAATGGATTTAACGCTGGCCGCGGATTTGGTGGCCCAAGAGACTTGGTAGGTATTGAAAGAGTTGAAGTTTTAAAGGGGCCTAAGGCAGCGCTTTTCGGCCGGGGTGAGCCTGGTGGTGCAGTAAACCTTGTGACAAAGCGCCCCGAATTTGAAAAGGGTGGAGAAATTCGAACTACCGTTGGTAGTTGGGAGCAACTGCGCTTTGAAACTGATGCTCAAACGGTACTTGGCGAAGATGAAAATGTCGGTGTGCGCTTAGTAGGCTTTTTTGATGACGCAGAAAGTTTCAGAAGAACAGTAGAAACTAAGCGCGTTGGCTTTTACCCATCGATTGCATGGGAAGCTTCAGATAGTACCACTGTTAACTATGAGCTGGAATTTACCCGGCAAGAATTGCCTTTTGACCGTGGTGTCGTTTCTTTAAATGGCGAACTTGGCATCATGCCAATAGAAAACTTTATTGGTGAACCTGGCGATGGTGATATTGAAACTGAAGTAATGGGACATCAGTTGGAAGTAGAGCATGAGCTTTGGGATAATTGGACCCTTCTTACTGGGCTCGGTTTAAGGGATACCACGTTTGTTGGTTTTGCTTCAGAACCCAATTTCGAGGGGCGTCAAACCCTATTTTTAGATGGCCGCACACTTTCTAGATTTAGGCGCTTTAGGGACTTTGATACAGAATATGCAGTTGTGCGTGCAGAGCTTTCGGGTGAATTTAGCACCGGTACTCTTGAGCATCGTCTTATTGTTGGTGCAGATCTCGATCGTTTCGAGAATGATCAAATTATTCTACGTGGCCGTCCACCGTCAATCCCTGACGGCGCAACCTTAGATCAACTCGACCTCGATCAGTATCTTGTATTAGATATTCTTGATCCTGTATATGGGGCTGTCCCGCTGCTTGAGTTAGGCCCTAATACTGATCGCTTAGAAGTGCAAAAAGCATGGGGTATTTACATTCAAGACCAGATAGATATCACTGAACAATTTCAAATCCGCTTAGGCGGACGTTTTGATGACTTTAGCCAAGATATCGACAACCGCCGGGCAACCCCAGTAACAACCACCTCCCAATCAGATTCCCGTTTCTCTCCTCAAGTGGGAGCCGTTTATTTGGTGAATGAAAATACCAGTGTCTATGCCACCTATGGCGAAGGCTTTAGGCAATTAACTGGCTCAGATTTCGCGGGTAATGCCTTCGACCCCAATAAGTCAGAGTCTTCAGAAATCGGTATCAAAACTGATTTACAAGGGTTTTTTGATAGTGTATCCGGCGTCGCTACGCTGTCACTTTTCGATATCCAACAAAGTAATATTCTAGTTTTCGATGATCGTCCTGAGGCCTCTGATGGTTTCTTCTTAAGACCAGCTGGAGAAGCAGAGAGTCGCGGCATAGAACTTGATATCAATGCTCAATTCCCTGGCAATGTAGAGTTCTGGTTTTCCTATGCCTTTATCGATGCGGAATATACTAACGCGAACCCCGATGCAAACTTTGGTGCCACCATCGAAGCAGGTGACCCTCTTATTAACGTTCCTGAGAATCAGTTAAGTGTGCAATTAAGCAAGGGCTTTACATCATTGGGTGTACCTGCAAAAGTTGGCGCAGGTGTTCTTTACGTTGATGAGCGCTTAGGTCAAACTGCGTCTGACTTTTTCTTACCAAGTTACACAACCGTAAGAGCATTTGCAGAGTTAGAGGCCTCTCGGGATATTACTCTTCGAGTGGATATAGACAATCTATTCGATGAGGAATTCTATACAAACTCTTTTGCTGATATCTGGGTTGAACCAGGAGCACCAAGACGTTTCCGTTTTACCGCAGCATTTAAGATTTAAGTACTATTGAAAAGCGAAGGCTATGGCTATGAACCATAGCCTTTCACTGTCAATTTAAATTGTCACTTTAAGATGCAGGAATACAATGTCGGTTAGTACATCTATAAAACAGTCGAACGACACTGAAGGCAAACCTATTAATGCGTTAAGATTAGCCTCAATAGATCTCTTGCGCGGCTTGGTTATTCTTATCATGATGCTTGATCACGTGCGCGAACGTTTTTTTATGCACACATCAACCGGTGATCCGATACATGATACGGTAGCACCCGAACTGTATTTTACCCGCTATATTACCCACCTTTGTGCACCAATTTTTATATTCCTTGCCGGCATCTCTGCCTGGTTATATGCACATCCAGCTAATGGTAATTATCGTTCTCCCACAAGTTTTTTATTCAAGCGTGGAATGGTGCTTATTTTTATTGAAGTTGTCTTTTACTATCTGCTTTGGATCGACACAATTGCTACTACAATTTGGCTTCAGGTACTGTGGGCAATTGGTGTTAGTATGATCTGCTTATCTCTTGTGTGCCATTTAAATTATTGGCTCATAGGCAGTATTGGCTTGGCAATTGTATTTGGGCATAACGCGTTGACACCAATTGAGTTTGCGCCCGATGAATTCGGTTATACTTTATGGTCAATTCTTCACGATCAAAATAATATCGGTGAAGTAGGTGGGTTAACGATCAGAGCATCTTATCCCGTACTCCCCTGGATAGGGGTGATTCTACTGGGATACTTTACAGGGCCATTATTTGAAGAAAAAATTACAGTTGCTAGTAGGCGTAAGACTTTAATTATAACTGGGGTTATCTGCTTACTTACCTTGCTCATACTGCGCGGATTTAATATTTATGGTGAGACATTGCCCTGGAGTGTCCAAGATACTGTTATCGATACTGTAAGGTCATTTCTTAACTTTTCAAAGTATCCGCCTTCGCTGGACTATCTATTGATTACACTGAGCACTGGCCTATTTTTATTAGCTTGGTTTGATTCCTTACGCAGCCAAAACTTTTTTTTAAAGATTCTTAAAGTTTATGGCTCAGTACCCATGTTTGCATATCTGGTGCACCTTTATACTTTGCTTGTAGCATATTGGGTTCTTTATCTATTTTTCGGCCCCACTCATGGAGAACGCTTTGGCCTAAGTGGTGTTTGGCAAATATGGGTTGGCGCAATAGTTCTGACACTGATGCTTTATTACCCATCCAAACTATTTTCTAGCTACAAACACAAGGAAAAATACCGTAAGCCTTGGTTGAGTTATCTATAGCAATAATAAAATAGGCCAGATATCACCACTAAATGTCCTTACTAACACTCGCCGTCATCGCGTAGCCCAATAGAATATACCTAACAGCCACTATTCGTTTTTGGTTTAGGTATATTCTATGAAGATAACCATAGTCTCAGGTGACGCACTCCACCAACAACCGTGTGGATATGAATATCAGCAAAATGAAGAAAAGCGTCCGATGGCATTGGATGTGCTAATTCAAGCAAAAGCTTCTGCTATGCCTGAACTAGCTTTTCGTTATGGTTGTCGAAATGAGTTGTGTGGTGTTTGTACTATCGAGGTAAACGGCAATCCAAGACTTGCTTGCCGTTGTCGAGTAGATGAGGGCGATGTGTTAAGCCCATTAAGTACGCTACCTCATATTCGTGATTTAATAGTCACACGCAGCCAGGTGAACCGGCAACTGCAAAATACTATCCCCCCAACACCAGCTGTATCTCAACGCTCACCGTCTCCTGAAGAAATTAGTCTTAATCGTTGCATTGAATGTTATAGCTGCTTGTCAGATTGTCCGATGTATGAACGTAATAATATTTCTAAAAATAATTTTTCCCAAAAAAGTGACCCAGAAAATAAACAAACGGCTGAAGAGTTGAAATACGGTAATCCTTATACCTTGTTAAAAATTAGACAGGCAACATTAGCTGAGCAATACAGTGACAAGAATAAAAACCAATTAGTCGAGAATACGATCGAGCTAGGCTTAGATAGTTGTTTGGATTGTGATGGCTGTAAATGCCAAGTGGGTATTAGCTTAACAAGCGAAGTGATTGGGCCACTTTTAGCCCTTGCCGCAGCTAAGAATAGCCGGTTTTAATTGTTTGAAAATAACAGTAAAGGCTGAGGTGTATTGCCATGTTTAAAATCAAAGATAAAACATTCGATGTGGTGATCATCGGTAGCGGCGGAGCTGGAGGCGCAGCAGCTAGTGCTGCCGTTCAACAAGGTGCGAATGTACTTGTTGTCAGCAAAGATCCTTTGATATGCAGTGATAGCAAGATTTCTGAGGGCATCGTTACAGTCAGAAATGTGGGGGAAAATAAAGACAGCGAAAGTAACCTGTCTACCAATATGCGAGTTGAAGGTAGCGATATAGGCGATCCTCAGTTAGTTCAAGCCTTCGCTAAAGACTCAAAAAAAGCCTACAAGTGGCTCGAGAAGTGGGGGTTAAAAGCCAACCGTAGTCATAACAATGACAACAAAAGATCTCACGCTGAACTTGGTGGTCACAATAGGCCGCGCTCAATTATTCATCCTAACGGTGGGCTAGATTATGGCCATTCCGTTTGGCAAGCGCTGTTACAAAACGAAAACGCTATTAGCCTACTTGAAGACGCTTGGTGTTTAGAAGTGATAACCGATGAGCAAGGTAAAACTAATACTAAACAAGTTATCGGGTGTTTGATTTATCACGCTGTCAGTGGCGAAATATGGCGAATAAAAGCCCCTTCGGTTGTGCTAGCGTGCGGAGGACTCAGTACTCTCTACTTCCCAAACACAGATACTATGCGCGGTAACACGGGCGACGGCTATGCAATGGCAGCAAGGCTAGGCTGCGAATTGGTCGATATGGAACAAGTCCAATTTATTCCCTTTGCACTAGTGGGGCCTAAATCTTTTGAAGGCTTGGTGGTGGGCGAGCCGGCCAGTGCAGGCCCTTTGGGAGTTTTACGCGACCGCAATGGCAATATTTTAATGAAAGGCATCATGCGTCGAAATCGTGCTGAAGTAGCTGCTGCTATGGCGCAGGCGATAGCACAGGGGAAGGGTACAGATAAGGGGGGATGCTACCTGGATTTAACTCGTAATGTAGAGGGACCAAGCGGAGCAATGTTTTATCGCTTGTTTAGCACTGTTGGCCATGCATTTGTAAAGAACATTAGGGCTGCACAAGGAGTGAAGGCATCTCTATTACAAGAACCTTGGGAGGTAAAACCATGTGCTCATTATTGTATGGGAGGGATAAGGGTTAATGAACAAGGAGAAGCAATAAGCCAAAGAGATATAAAAGGATTATTAGCTGCAGGTCAGGTATTAGGCGGCTTACATGGTGGCAACCGCCTGGGTTCAACATCGTTAGCCGAAAATGTCATATTCGGATTGCGCGCTGGCAACCAAGCCGCTTGGATTGCTAACACGCAAACAATAGATCACAAAGTGTGGCAACAAAAAACCCATGCTGCGTTGAGGCAATATACCTCATTGCTCGGTGCTAAGTATCCTTCATCTGCTAGCGAACTTACTATTCAATTACAAAAAGTCGCTTGGGAATACCTTGGCCCTACGCGCACTGGCGATAAGATTAAACAAGGTATTAAAAAGGTCGCAGTGTTAAAGCAAAAATTGCAACGAGTAAAAATATCTAATAATACGATTTGGAATCAAAGTTTTATTGATTATGTTGAGCTTTGCAACTTGATCACCTGCGCCGAGTTAATAGGGCTATCTGCATTAAAAAGACCACTTAGCGCAGGCGCACATGTCAGATCAGATAAGCCAGCATTACTGTCCAAGGTTTTTGATTGTCTGCCTTATAGCTTATCCATCAAAATAGATAAACCTACAGCATCACTTAGTTCCACAAGCGTTTGGAATACCACCAAAATCAAGCGAGAACACACACCACTAATGTCCGCTTTAGCTCATAAAACCAAAAAACAGGTGGGAGTATTGAGTCTGGCATTGCTGTATGGTGTTCCCCAGCAACGCTTAACTCAGATTCTGAGCAAGATATATCGCAAAAAAGCCAAAGAAATGGGTGTTGTTTTACCTGATGAGCAAACTATATCTGAAAACATACCAGAGCAAATTCAATCCTACTCACTGCGCCTAGTAGAAAAATTACCTCAAACTCACGATAGTGTATCATTTCGTTTCGTAAAAAATAACACAAGAGCATTTTCTTTTAAGCCTGGACAGTTTGGCAATTTTACTTTTGTTATTAGAGGTAAAGCTATTACCCGTTCCTATTCTTTTTCTGCATCGCCGAATCAGAAAGACTTTATTGAAATTACTGTCAAACGCGAACCAGGAGGATTAGTTTCCAATTGGATGATTGACCATTTAGCCGTTGGCGATACAGTTGAGATGAAAGGGCCTCTGGGTACATTCACTTTACCACCCCATGGTGCACCGTTACCGCCAAAGAAACTTTTATTAATTGGAGCTGGCAGCGGCATTACACCTCTGATATCTATGGCTAAGTGGATCGTTGATCAGCAATTTGAAACGAATGTTATTCTAATTTATTCGATGCGCACCAGAAACGACTGTATATTCAGGCAAACCTTATATGATCTAGCTAGTAAGTACAGTAACCTTCGAGTTTGTATTAACTACACTAGAGAGAATAATATCCCTATCAATATAAATGATGAAAATGATATCGCTCTGGGAAGATTATCGATGACATTGCTAAAGCGGTGGGTACCCGATTTAACAAGGCGTCATGTATACATGTGTGGGCCAAATCTATTTATGCAGCAGATTCAAGACAAACTTCAGCATCTCGGCTTAGCGAAGCGAAAATTACATCTTGAACATTTTAGTAAGGCTTTAGATATGGATGCATTCTCAGATATCGGCCAGTTCAATATTCATTTTACTCGATCCAATATCAAAGCAGAAAGCATCCCTGCTAAATCTATTCTCGATGTGGCAGAACAACACGGTATGGATGTGAGTTTTAGTTGCCGCAGTGGTACTTGTGGGGAATGTAAAACACGGAAATTATCAGGTGATATTCGTATGCTTTGCGATGACGGCCTAACTTCTGCAGAAAAACAAAATAACTATATTCTTACCTGCACCGCATTGCCGCTAAGTGATTGTAAACTAGAGATGTAAAGCATCTTAAAAACTGTATTCATCTAAATCTAAAAAATTCTAAACCCTAAAATCACTGGGCCGCTTACCTGTCCATCGTTTAAATGCGCGGCCAAAATTTGATTTGTCAGCAAAACCCACATCATATGCAATTTGATTGATAGGTTTATTAGTAGTGGTTAAATACTTGATAGCAATATTCTCGCGTACTTTATCGAGCAAGGTCTGATAAGTAGTGTGTTCTTTCTGCAATTCACGTCTAAGTGTTCTTGGCGACATAAAAAAGTGGGCTGCAGCTTCGTCTAAAGAAGGAAATTTTCCTTCTTGTTGTAGGATAAATTGTCGGACTTTTACCGCCAAAATGTGTTGTCTTTCTAATTCAGATAATTGTTTTTTACATAGGGCGTTAATGGCATTTTTTGTGGCTGGATCGGCCGCAACGCTTTCTTTTTTTAGCACATCGGATGAAAAAACTAGACGATTATATAAAGCCCCAAACACTACAGTGCAACTCATAGCACTATACACAACTTCCCAATCCTCAGGCTGGGGAACGGTTAGCTCAACACGTTCGACTATATTGTCTTGGCTTTCATTCCCTTCACCAGTACCCCCTTTGCTGCAATAGTAACTCAACAAATTGGCAGCGCCACTTAATGCACTACTCAACAAAAAATACTCTATTTCTGCAAAGTCAATGTTGCTATCAATTTGCAAGGCACTTTTGTCTTTCAAAGAGGCGTACGGTGTATCGATAGAAGTGAGTAATTTGAGGCTATACAAGGGCGCACGTAGCTTAAAATATTTAGCAATGGTTTGCAGGGCTTCCTCCACTGAGTCGCAGCTCATCGCAGCATACCCCAATAGGCCTAACGAACTTACATTTAATTGTTGCCCAAACCACCATCCTAAATGAGAATTGCCAGTGACTTGTATCGCATTGAGAATAAACTGTTTATGCTCGTTGAAGCTAATTCGTAGATTTTCATCCAAAAAGCTGTCAGACGTAAGATCAGTAGACTTAAGTAGTTGCTCAGAAAGAATCCCTTTTTTACAAAGTACGCGATATAAAACACTAGGGAAAAATATAGGTAAGATAGCTTCATCTTCAGAAGACTCTGACGCTGTCACTTGGGTTTCCTCATATGCTTTGCATTAGTTGATTACCGCTAAGGCATAACATAACTTAACTGGCCAAATATGACCACAATATGTCCCCATACACACTTTTTCTGTATACAAAAAGTATTACACTGGGAAATCCTTGGCGAAACTATCTTGATTGTATTGAAATGAAAAAATCGCTCATGCCCTATGTGGCACGCACTATTTCAAGTGACGCTTTACTCAAAGCTAAACGTTCGCTGTTTAATTTACGTGCCAAACTCAGTGGCCAAGCGTATGTGATTAACATATTTATTAAGCCTGATGATCCATATAGCTACCTACTACTTCAAGCCCTACCATCTATTCAGGCTCGTTTCTCTATTGCCATGCGCTTTCACGTGATCAACGATCTTGACGAGCAGATGTATCCAAGACTCGACATGTTAAGGGCTTATGCGACTTACGATGCACATCAACTTGCCCAGCTATATAGCCTCGACTTTCCCGAAGAGGTGCCTCATGTAAACCAGACAGATACCGAGACCTTGTCGTATTACCTTGTTGCTTTGAAAAATGACGAATCATTTATTACGCAAGCAAGACATCTGCTTGAGCAGTTTTGGTTTAATGGCAACGTACCAGAGAAAATTCTTGAGGGAATATCAGAGCGACAAAACAAGCTATCAAATAACTTTGAGCTATTGAGTAAAACAGGTCATTATCAAGGCGCTATGATAAGTTTTGACGGCGAATGGTATTGGGCAATAGACAGGCTTGACCACCTAGAAGAACGCTTACTTCAGATGGGCCTGGCCAAGCAGCCAGATGAGAAAATATATTTTGACAAAACATATAAGAATTTTTGTAAGACCCAATTTAATAACAGCGAAACTACTGAGCCCAATACACCCTTAACACTATTTTGGTCGGCCAGAAGTCCTTATTCGTACATAGCGATAGAAAAAGCTGTGACAATGGCGCAACACTACCACCTACCTCTCGAAATTAAACCGGTAATGCCCATGATGATGCGTGGCATGAATGTGCCGCATACCAAGAAAATGTACATTTTTTTGGATACAAAAAGAGAGGCACGAAAGCTAGGAATTCCTTATGGATTTGTTGCCGACCCTCTTGGTAAAGCCGTTGAGCGTTGTTACGCACTCATTGATTACGCCGACTCAAAAAATCTACTTAATGCGTTCTTACTAAGTTTTGCCAGAGGCGTTAATGCCCAAGGAATACGCGCAGAAACGGACAAGGGAATGAAAGAAATAGTGACAAGGTGTGGCTTAGATTGGTCTATTGCCAAAATGAAACTGAACAATGATCAATGGAAGCTACGAGTGCAGAAAAACCTCGATGAAATGTTTGCTATGGGATGTTGGGGTGTACCGTGTATTCGATACGAAGATCAACATTATTGGGGACAAGATAGGTTTGCCATGCTAGAAAACCATATCTTGAGAAACAAATAGTAACCATTCTGTTCTCCAGCTCTTAAGAAAGACTTCAGCATAGCACTAGTACTAAGAACAACGAATCCCAGCAGTAACCCGGCAGACTAACCTCTTTGCTACTTTACGGTATACATCGTTTGCAACCATAATTTTGAAACAATAGCTAAGACGAAATCCCATAGCATCCACATTGTAATATTTCCTTACTAATATAATTTTTTCCATAAATTATACACATCATGGTCATTATCTCGTATTTTTTATTGATTTTAGGCGATACACAGGTATATTAACGACCATGAATGACATTGATAAACAAATCGCCAACATTATTCAGGCTGATGGCAAGGCATCAAGTGCCGAAATTGCCAACCACGTCGGAATATCTGTGTCTTCGGCTAATGAACGCGTTCGCAAACTAAAGTCAATTGGCGCAATTACACAGTGGCGCGGCGTTTTAAACCCCAGTGCTTTTGGCGTTGAACTTCTGGTATTTATTTTTGTAGATATGAGCTATGAAGGAGAGTATGAGGCAACCTGTGCATTAACCGAGTGCCCAGAGGTTCAAGAGATCCATCATATTAGCGGCCCTCATTCCTACCTACTGAAAGTTCGAGTTAAGAATACTGTTGCCCTTCAAGAGTTCATAAACACATCTGTGAAACCCCTTAAAGCAGTCGTTAAAACAGAGACGCTAATGGTTCTTGACACGTCTAAAGAAACCACTGAAATTGATCTCGGTCATTTAAATAAAGGGGGATAATTTTGCACAAACAACTCGAACATATTGCTATAGTCGGATGCCACTTTACTGGCATAGCGCGCTTCATCAATTCGTGGCAACAGAGGAGAGCTAGATGAAATCTTTATATATTCCTTTTACTGTATTAGTTTCCGTTTTTATTTTTTCATCTGGTTGCCAGAAGAATAATGCCCCCAGCAATCATAATGTCACTGACGCCAGCGCGTCCGATTCAAGTGGTTATATTGTTGTCACAGCGAATCCGCACGCAACCAATGCAGGTAAAGAAATCATTGAAGCGGGTGGTTCCGCGGTTGATGCGGCTATTGCCATTCAGTCGGTTCTTAGCCTTGTCGAACCTCAGAGTTCTGGATTAGCAGGTGGTGCTTTTATGATGCACTATGATGCCTCTGAAAAAAATTTAACGGTCTATGATGGCAGAGAACGCGCACCCAAAAGTGCTACCAAAGATATGTTCTTAAAAGACGACGGTACTCCTTTCTCTTATTTGGATGCTAAAAACAGTGGGTTATCCGTAGGCGTTCCGAGTGCTATTGCCATGTTAGAAATGGCGCATAATGATTTTGGAAAACACTCTTGGAAGTCACTTTTTGGTTATGCGAAGGCGTTGGCAACAAATGGTTTTTCCGTATCGCCCCGCCTTCACAACATACTAAAACGTTACGGTCGTCTGATCCCATCAACCCCAGAAGAAGGGCCAATGGAGGCATATAACTATTTCCATATTGATGGTGAGCCTCTTCCAGTCGGCCACATTTTGAAGAACCCTGATTATGCTGAAGCATTAGACATCATCTCTGCAGACCCATCAGCTTTTTACAAAGGTTCAATCGCAGAAAAGATAGTAGCAGAAGTAGCGAGAACGCCACGCGCCGGCGCAATGACACTTGAAGACCTCAGCTCATACAAGCCCCAAAAGCTTGAAGCATTGTGTTCGCCCTATCGTGAAATGTTAGTGTGTGGCCCGCCACCGCCTTCTTCTTGGATTGCAGTGAGTACAATCATGTCTTTGCTCGATAAAAACCCTTTCCCCGAGCAAAATAAAAACAATAGCAGCGCAAATTGGCAACACTTTATCAATGCACAGCGACTTGCTTATGCCGATAGAGATCATTTTATTGCCGACCCTGAATTTTCTAATGTTCCTATCGATGGCCTTTTAAACTCGGATTACATCGCGGAACGTGCTAAGAAGTTGAGCTCACAGGCACCCGTTGCTATTGAGGTTGGCAATCCATGGAAGTTTAGTAGCAACAAGCAAGCGAGTTTAATCGGTAAAGATGCAACAAATGATGTCGCAGGTACTAGCCATTTCGTTGTCGTGGATAAAAACGGAGATGCTGTATCGATGACGACAACAGTAGAGAGTATCTTTGGTTCCTCACGTATGGTCGGCGGTATGTTTTTAAACAACCAGTTAACGGATTTCTCGTTTAGGTATCAAGATGAAAAGGGCCTTCCTATAGCCAATGCGGTACATCCAGGAAAGAGACCTCGATCCTCAATGTCGCCAACAATTATCCTTGACGAAAACCGCGAATTTTTAATGGCAACCGGCTCCCCAGGGGGTAGTAATATTATTGCCTATACCGCTAAATCCATCGTTGGAGTTCTCGATTGGGGACTCACCCCCCAGCAAGCAGTAGCACTCCCGAATGTAGTGGCGCGCGGCGATATTGTCAGAATTGAAGCAAATACTGGCTCTGAAGATCTGGTCCAAGCGTTTAAAAAGGCGGGTTATAATGTAGATGGCTCAAGAGGCGAAAATTCGGGCCTAAGCATGGCCGTGCGCAAACCCGATGGCAGCCTTGTAGGTGGAGTTGATCCGAGACGCGAGGGTACTATTGGCAAACCCGAGTAATTTATTTACAGAATGCTCAAGGTAGCTTTCACTCAGAGGGAAGGGATTCCCCTTAATACATTCTCCTTTACCACGACTCATATTGTGCCTAGTGCACTGCAACTGTTCTAATGACGAGTTTGCTCACGAAATTCTGACGGTGTCATTCCAACCTTTTTCTTAAACAAACGAGAGAAATATTGCGGATATTCAAATCCCAAAGCATAGGCGATAACAGAGACTGAATCATCGGAACCAAGCAGCATGTTTTTGGCTCGTTCAATTTGGTAGAGATGAATATTTTCTAGTGCTGTGTGGCCTGTCTCAACTTTTAAAGCATCACTCAAGTAGCGAGCCGTAACATTTAGCTCAGAAGCGATTTTTTCAACACTAGGAATTTGGTCAGAAAGCGTGTTTTTTAAAGCTGCAGAAAAACGTTGTTTTAATGTCGACTCATGACTCTCCATTCGTTGCTGAAACTGACGTTGATAAAAGCGCTCCGCGTACGTCAATAAGGTTTTGAGTTGTGAGATCATAATATCCTTACTAAAGGCATCGTGATTAAGTCGGTATTCTTGTTCAAGGGTGTCGAAAATAGTTTTGAGTAATGTTTCTTCACTCGGTGATAAATGTAGGGCTTCATTTACCGCATAGGTAAAATAGGTCGCTTCTTCAAAGGCGGACTGAACATTTGTCCCACGTAGAAAATCTTCGTGTATTAGTATTGTTCTAGCGCTACTTTTGGTCTTCACGTCTTTTGTTACAACCTCTTGACGAGGAGCTATACAAATTAAGCTTCCATTTTTAAAATCATATTTTGTTCGCCCATAGTGAATCTCACCTTCGATGATCTGTTTCAGGCTAATTGAATAAAAGTCAGTGCTCAACACGAGTGGAACATCCGGGCAATTAATCGGATTTGTAGTATCCGTCTCGATATGAGAGATAGAAAATAATGGATGCTCAGGAGCAGGCAGGTTGAACAGCCCATGAAATTCATGCAAGTTAGAAATATGTTTCTTTTGAGTCACAGTTCTGCTCCTAGTTATACTCCAGAGTGCTGAGCTTGAATGTATGCTAGGCCAGCTTATCGCTGGCTGCTAGCAATTTTCCACCATCACTAACGTTACTAATTATTTATTAAAGAATTCTGCCACTGCATCCGCTGATATTTTTACAGCCTCTGGTTTGTGATAGAAATCTACATGGCCAAACTCTTCTAAAGCTATCACTTTATGTTCATTTGTAAGCTTTTCAATAAATGCCGTTGAGCAGATAGCAGTAAAGGCAGTTTTACTGTAAATAATCAGAGAAGGCTGCACAATCTTGTCTGCATAAGCTTCCCCAATAGAAATAAGCGATTGCATTGCTTGGTCGCCAATATGCATATTAGTATAGTTTTCAACGGTTTTAGGACCTTTAATTCCATCTCTGCCATAATAGTCATAAGATTCGCCAGCCATTGGAGACCCTACTGCTGCAATATGTTCCTCTCTTGATTGTTCATCATCAAGTCCAAAAGGAGCAACATAATCTGGTTCTCCTGTTTCATATATAGCCTGTTTTGAAGCATTTGCAGCCGCAATCAGTTGGTTCGCCATAGCTTTATCAGCCCATTGGAAGGCATCAGCTGCCATCATTCCTGAAACTGTCGCTATTTTCTTAATTCTGTGATCTGTCACTGATGCCGAGGCTATGATTGAACCTCCCTGACAAACACCTAGTCCATAAATTTCTTCTACAAAAGGAAGTGTTCCCAAATAGGAAACGGCATCCCATGTATTTTCCAAAAGTCTAAACATATATCTAGATTGTTTAAACTCTCCTGGTAATGCCGGTGAGTCTCCCATTCCCAGATAATCAAACCCTAAGAATACGAAACCCCTGTCGGCCATTTCTGGTCCATAGGTAGCTAGAACTTGCTCTTTAACCTGTGGAAACGGACTAGCGCCAACGATGGCTTTGTATTTTTTGTTCTCATCAAAACCTTGCGGGAGGTATAAATCACCAACCAAATCTACGCCAAATGATTTAAACGTTACTTTTTTAATATTCATATATTTATTCCTAGATTTAATTATGTAAAAAGATAATGGCATAATGATAGATAAAGCTGTTTCGGTGATCACTACACAAAACTACATAATGTGGATACAAAACAACGTCAAAATATTTCAATAACGAATAGGCTCTACTAATTATGGTTATCCAGCTCCCGTCTCAAATCACTTGGCGACCGACCAAAGTGCCTTTTATATTCTCGACTAAACTGTGTCACGCTCTTATAACCGGATTTACTCGCCGCATGATTAACTGATTCTCCAAACATTAGCAGCTGGTGTGCATTATTAAGCTTGAGCCTCTTAACGTACTGCATCGGCGGAAGTGTTGTTGTTTTTTTAAAGTTATCATGTAGGCTTGACTCACTCATTCCAAAACGGCCAACGAGATCTTCAATTGTTATATCTTCAAGTAAGTTATTCTCAAGATAATGTAGGACAGGTGCTAGCTTGTGTGCTCTAGCATGCTGAAGAGCACAATTTCGCATGTACGTGCCCGCTGTACTTTTAAGTAGAAAATAATATATTTCGCGAAGGTACTGAGCGCCTAATATTTTTTCATCCATAGGGTTACCCAAAATACCCAATAGTTGAGCAACCAGTTCATAGAGCTCTTCAGAAGCATCAATAGTGGTTATAAGTCCATCAACTTTAGTATCAATTTCTTTATCAAATTGGTCATATTCAATTAATAGTTGGCTAATGACAGAAGCATTTAGAAGTATGGCCATCCCTAGGTATGGCGCACCTACGCTTGCTTTTTTTAACTCGGCGTATATTGGCAGTTTAACTGTTCCCAAAAGGCAGCGATCTTTATTGTATATATACTGTTGTTCGCCTATATAAATATATTTTTCTCCTTGGCCTACCATACACAAACCCGGCGGTAATACAGCACTAGTCTTAGCAACTGGAGCTGTTAATTTAACAAGTATCACTTCATCTATACTTGTTTGATTCACGCCTTCCTTAGTTATTTTTTGTTCAAGTAAATCTTTGATCATTCTAAGCCTCAGAATATTTAATCCGAATTTAATATATCCCTTACTTTTGGGCAACGCACCAGAAGCAAAATCGGAGTTTTAGGCAAACATATAGCAGTTTTGAGCTGACATGCTTAAACAGGATTGTTTAACCTTGAATTAATTAATAAAGAATAGGAAAAACGATATGTGTAAATAATAGGGGGCAGCACTGCACAACTAAATAAACAAAATTACGCTTTCTTTATACAAATAAGATAATAACTAACCCTTTATAAGGGTTAGTTATTATCTTATTCAAAGTGAAAAGTATTTTTTATGGAAATAATGAGCCAGTATAGAATATAAGGCTCATTTCACATGATCTTAGCTAAAAAGCGAATATAACTCGCGTCATATAAACCAAGTTGATGAAGTCATTGAAAATATATCATTAAAGCGTCATGATGATCATTTTTAATAATCTTTACTTACAACCATTAATATTATACTCCAGGGTTAAAAATTTCCTTGTTGTTAGCTTTTTTAATGGAGCATCTATCAATTATTAGCATCTTTTATCTGGATGCTCTAAGTCTTACTCAACTGTCACCGATTTAGCCAAATTACGAGGCTGATCCACATCAGTGCCGCGCATTACAGCAACATGGTAGGACAGCATTTGTAAGGGTAGGGTATAGACGATCGCTTCTAAACTTGCAGGAACGTGGGGTAGGCTGAAAACAACGGTGTTTTCATCTTCAGTAAAGCCACTATTTCTATCGGCAAAAACATAAAGTTTCCCCCCTCGGGCTTGTACTTCTTCTAAATTAGATTTTAATTTTTCCAGTAACTCATTATTTGGTGCGACAGTAATAACCGGCATATCACTGTCAACCAAGGCAAGGGGGCCGTGTTTTAGTTCTCCAGCTGGATAGGCCTCAGCATGAATGTAGGAAATTTCTTTGAGTTTCAATGCGCCTTCAAGTGCAACAGGATATTGCACACCACGGCCTAAAAATAGTGAGTGGTGTTTTTCTACAAATTGTTCACTAATTTTTTCTATTTGTTCATCTAGTGCAAGAACTTCTTTACATAATTCAGGCAAAGTCCTTAATTCTGAGATAAGCGCCTGTTCTTTTTCCTCGCTCAAACCATTATTGCGTCCAAGGATAAGTGACAGTATTTGCAAGGCAACAATTTGAGTTGTAAACGCTTTAGTAGAAGCAACCCCAATTTCTGAACCAGCTTTGGTCATTAACGCAAATTCAGACTCACGTACCAGCGAACTACTAGGGACATTACAAATTGTCAGTGAAGAAAGATAACCAGAATCCTTAGCCTTTCGCAGCGCCGCTAAAGTATCAGCCGTCTCCCCTGATTGGCTAATAGAAATAAGTAAGGCATTATTAGGTGTGATCACCTTGCGATAACGATATTCAGATGCGATATCAACTAGGCAAGGAATATTTGCCCACTCTTCAATAAAATATTTAGCGATAAGGCCTGCGTGATAACTCGTACCACAGGCAACAATTTGTACGTTCTCTATCTTAGGTAGTACATCTTTCGCGTTAGCTCCAAGAAACTCTGCAATAACACCGTTATCACTTAGACGCCCTTCCAATGTATTGGCAATCGCTTTGGGCTGTTCATGAATTTCTTTTTGCATATAGTGGCGATAGCCCGCTTTATCGGTGGGGTCGACGATATCAGTAATGGCCACTTGCTCTCTTTCAACAGGCTGATACTCGCTGTCAAATAGCTCCACGCTGTCTTCTTTTATACGGGCAATATCTCCTTCTTCTAGATAAATAAATTTATCCGTTACCTGACGCAGAGCCAGTTGATCTGAAGCCAAAAAGTTTTCTTCAATGCCTAAGCCTACAACAAGGGGACTGCCACTGCGCGCGCCCAATATAACACTTGGGTCATCGGTCGACATGACACACAAGCCATAAGCCCCTTTTAAGCGGGCGATGGTCAGTTTTAGAGATTCAAAAAGATCACAATTTTCGCTGTAGATTAAATGCAAAAGATGGGCAATGGTTTCTGAATCAGTGTCAGAATTAAATGTATAACCAGCTTCTTCAAGCTCGTCTCGCAGCTCTTTATAGTTTTCAATAATGCCATTATGAACAACAGAAATGCTGCCGGAAACATGAGGATGTGCATTGCTTTCGCTTGGCGCGCCATGGGTTGCCCAACGAGTATGAGCAATACCTGTTTTACCTGGCATAGGCTTGGCTTCTATAAGGCTCGTCAATTCTTGAACCTTGCCAACCGCTTTGTTAACCAGTAAATTTTTTTCTTGATCGATGGTAGCAATACCAGCGGAATCATAACCACGATATTCTAAGCGGCGCAAACCCTCTAATAAAATTTTGACAACATTTCGCTGGCTGACACCGGCTACAATTCCACACATATTGATACTCCTAAATTTTAAATTCGTTTACTGCCCATAAGGTGCACTAATCACTTTTACACTATGGGATTCAATACTATTTCTATCATGAGCAGTGATATCACTATCGGTCACCAGTACATCTACCGATGACCAAGGCAGCTCAAGATTATGAATTTTGCGATTAATTTTTCCAGATTCGGCCATAACCACAACTTCGCGGGCAACGTCAGCCATAACGCGACTGAGGTTGTATAACTCGTTATAGGTAGTCGTACCACGCTGAACGTCGATACCATCTGCCCCAATAAACAGCTGATCAAAGTCATAGGCGGTAAGTATTTGTTCAGCAATCTGCCCTTGGAATGACTCTGAACGAGCATCCCAAGTACCGCCAGTCATTAGAATAGTCGGCTCATTTTCGAGTTCGCGCAGCTTATTGGCCACATCCAAAGAATTCGTCATCACCACCAAACCATTTTTATTCTGTAGCAAAGGGAGAAGAGCGGCGGTGGTGGTGCCACTATCAATAATAATTCGGTTGTGGTCGCGGATTAGCTCGGCTGCAGCCGCTGCAAGCGCTTGCTTACGCTCATTGTTATCCCTGTGGACAGTGGCTCCTACCATCTCTGTAGGGATGGGAATAGCGCCACCATGACGGCGTAAAAGCAACCCATTGGCTTCAAGCTCGGCCAAGTCCTTTCGAATCGTAACTTCTGAAGTTTCGAAGTGTTGTGCGAGAAAATCAACACTTAATTCACCTTTCTCACCTAAAAGCGTGACTATTCCGCCTCTTCTTACTTGTGTAAAGCGCTTTGCCATAATTCAAATCGTTTTCTATAAGCCAAAAACTTTCATATCGAAAGATATTCTAGCAAAACGAAAGGAGATTACAATAAGAAAGAACTAATCCAAAAAAAATACTACTTAAGGACATGGAAAGTGCGGGAAGATCGGGGGAAAACCCATCATCACCATTTTCACACTAATTTTTAATGAAAATCAGTATCTAGCTATAGTCGCTTAGGTTTACTCTCAAGTTAAGATGCAATCGCTTAAGAGTTTCCGCAGCGCAGCTAGCAAGCCCTTTAAAGAGGCAAGCGCTAAATTTCGCCTGTAATGGAAAAGGCTACAACCAATATCGGGATTATTCTATAGCGCTAGACATTGGAAGTGTCGTGGGCTTTTCTACATAGAAAACGAATTTGGCATGTAATATATGAGACCCTTGAATTTAGTCAGATCTAACTCTTCTCCATCATTAATACAGGCTAGCGATACAGGCACAAAACACGTAGACGGGAGAAATGCTCTCGCTCAGAAAATACAGTCTGTCAAGGCTATGCCTTGCAGTCTCACCCCTATAGAAATAAAGGTTTCAGCATCGTGGTTGGATAAAGACACTAGACCTTCTCGTAAATACTCCCCAGTAAAAGTTAGTAAAGACCCTAAACAACTCGAAGCTATGCAGAAAGTGGAGGAGAATAGAATTAGCATATCCAGAACGCTTGCTTCAAATGGTAAAAATGGATCTAGTTGGCTTTCCTTTATAAGAGACCCCAATGATATTGAAGGTCGATACCATAAAAAAAACACACCAGCAATAGTTATTAGTGGGGGGAGTGCTAAGAAATTAGCTAATGAAATGAGCCGTAATTATAGTTTGGCATTTCACCCAAAGAATATGCGAGGAGAGCCAGTATATATTATGGTTCATAAAGAGGATTATGAAACTTACCATTCTGAACTGAATACTCTTATGACTCAGAATAAGAACTTGCACTTGGTTGGATGGGATGGAGGTAAACTAACAGGTTTTGGCGCTTCTCGCGCTGCTGCATTATCTTTTGCGGACTCTCTGCCATATAAGCCAGATAGGGTTTTAATGATGGATCAAGATGTTGTTCAGACAGAAGGAACCAGACATACAAGACCAGAAATCAAATCAAACATTAGCCGCATTCATAATGATGGAAAAAAAGTAATCGCTGGATATGGTGTAGGCTATCCAACAAGGCAGGAAGTACCAAGTCCTTTTAGCGAATTAGAAGCCCCAACGGCCTCAGACTTTAACTCACCGGCACAGCAATTCGTCTCTATCGAATCTCCATTCCGAGGACGCTTAAGCGACGGGATTTATCCTGCATACATGATTACAGGCGGCGAAGATATGCTGATGGGATTAGACCTTGAGTTAGTTGAAAATGGCCATAATAACTCTGTATTGAATGAGCGAATAATAAAAAAACAACTCAAAGGAAGTGCAGATACTCCTAATAGATACTGGAACGAAAGCAGAGTTGAAACCTTAAAAGAACTTTTTGAATCAGAGAAAGACACGACGTTTTCATTTGAAGGTCAAACCATAACATTAGATGAATTAATGAAATTATTTGCGGATAGGAAGTGGATTTCTAAACATCCAAGTGCTGAGTCCTATAATACAGCCAGTTGCGTTATAGAAAGAGTAATACTTCGACGCAACAAACTAGACAAAGATAAAATGATAACGGATAAATCTATATTCAATAGATTATAGTCATCGTCAGCAAACCATTGGCTTCAAGCTCAGCCAAACCCTTTCGAATCGTAACGTCTGAAGTTTCGAAGTGTTGTGTGAGAAAATCAACACTCAGTCCACCTTTCTCACCTAAAAGCCTGACTAATTCGTCTATTCTTACTTGTGTAAAGCGCTTTGCCATAATTCAAATTGTTTTATACAAGACAAAAACTTTCATATCGAAAGATACTTTGGAAAAGCGAAAGTAGATTACAATAAAAAAGAACTATTCGGACGAAAACACTACTTAAGGTTATAGATATCCCAAGTGAAATTGTTAGCCTCACCAGGTGAGGGCAAAAAAAAAGAAAAAAACAATTCGATAAACATCATTTTATATAAACTAATAACTAAAGGTAATATCCAGCTATGGTAGCTTCGGTTTCTTCTCAAGTTAATATGCAATCGGTGCAACACATGCTTAGGAGTGCCGGCAGCACCGCTAGTAAGCTTTTCAAACAAGCAAGTTCCAAAGCCCCTATGATGGGTAATGCGGCAGCTAATATGATGATGAACGTTGCAAGCTTAGCAGCAAAAGCTTCTGAGGCTTCAGGTAAAGTTGCACAAGCAGCAGATAGAGTAACAATAGCAAATGTAAAAACTGCGTCTCTCAGTCATCCGGACGATCCGTCCACATCAGATATTATGCTGAAAGTTGCAAGAAGCACTGCGCAAGCTGCAAAATTTGCGGACAAAGCCTCTAGCTTTGCAGACAAAGCAGCGGAAGGAGCGGCCAAATTTGCAACGCGTTTAAGCGTATTGGCTGATACCTCTGCTTCAAGCACCGAGAGCCCTTCTGCTTCTGAGGATACTCAACCTGCAGGACGCAGGCAAGATGGGCCTCCCATTTCAGAAAATCCCAGCGCCACAACTCGACCAGCCCAGGACGAAACACCTTCTACTCAGCTAACGGGTTCAAAACGCCTTAGAGAAGATGACAGTCAGATCACTGATTCACCTGCTACCAAAAAGCCTAATACAGCAATGGGGCGCGAAGCTGGGCCTCCCATTTCTGAAAACCCTGACGCGATTACCAGACCGCCCCAGGATGAAACACCTACTACTCAGCTAACGGGTTCAAAACGCCCTAGAGAATATGACAGTCAGATCACCGACTCACCTGCTGCCAAGAATGCTAAGGTAGATACGCCTGCAGAAACTGCACCACCAACAGCATCAAACATTCAGCCGACACCAGTTGTAAGTGATACCGCAGCGACAGAAGAAACACAAGCAACAGAGACATCTGCAACACAAGAACCAAACGAAGCCCAATCTACCAAAAAGAAAGGTCTACTGAGTAGACTCACAAAAGGAATTGGTAAATTCCTAGAAAAGAATCTACCTAACTTAAATTCAGGAATTAAGGAGCTGGCTTCGGATTCCGAAACGACTGCAGATGAAGGAGGGAGTAAAAAAGGCAGATTTGAAAAGTTTGCTAGCTCCCTCATAGAGGCTAGATCACAAATTAAATCAGAAACTAAGGAGAGTCTTAAGGATCTCAAAAAAGACTTAATGTTATATATACTCTCTCCAGAACAGTTTTCTAAAGATGATTTAGCAAGTATATTGACAAAAATAGATGACGTACATGATCAGGTTAGTAAATCTGTCACAGGCCAGCTACAGGGCTTTATGGAGAAAGGGCTTATACCAGAAAAACTTGTAAACAAACTAGGTGGCGATAAAGCTCTTGGACAAATGGGGCGTGCTATTGCAGGTGCCCTAATGGGAAAAAAAGAAATCTATAAATCAATGCAAGCTGCCAAGCAGAATTCAATAAGACAGCAGAATCCAATGATGGCAGGCAACAAGAATCAGCAAATCAATAATCTGTTGCAATTAACGCAAAATCCTCAGCTTATGGAAATGCTGGTCAAAGATCCGAGCCTTTTAAGTACATTCATGCATAATTCTAGCATGATGTCGCAATTACAGAATCAATCAGTGAGCGGTAATCCCCAGCTTATGCAAGCACTGGTCAATCAGTCAAGAATAGGTGGAGATAGTACCCAAAACAGTTAACACTGGAGCCAGTAGTTAACATGTGTTCGACAAGTAAAACATAGCAACTATTCTGAGACTGTCTTTAGCCAAATAAGGCAACGCCTTTAAACTATGGTGGATGCCTTTAAAATTATAAAGGGCTTGCAGTATCTTTAGTTGCTATGATTTGAAACCCACTGAATATTCAGTGGGGCGAAATCACTAGCATTGATTACAAAGGAAAATCTTAGGGAATTAAATAAGCCTATAGTTTCATTAAAAACTATGAAATTACCACTCACCATTGTCTAATAGACTGCTATCTTCGCACTTGGATAAGAGTCATAAGAATTTTGTTTAATAAATTTTTTCATAGCTAGAGCATAATCATCACTTTGTATTCCCAGAATTTATATTCCTTTTTATCGCCATAAGTAAAATGGCTCATATACTCTTTACAGAAAAACTTGTTATTCGAACCAATGCGGTCTTACCAATAATATCCAATAACTCGACGTTTAGGTCTCAAAATAGAGTTATAACTTCAAATTAAAATAAATCTTAAATAGTTTCTCTATCAGTGAAAGTATCCACATTTCTATAATTACTAGAGAATTAAGTTGTTGGTTCGGTAGGTTATTTATGGGATATAACCCTGTTCCAGTGCTAACGCTATGGCTTACTTTTTTATGATACCTGGTATCTTTTATATATTTATTTTTCATTTACGAACACTTTAGTTATTGACGCCATTTAGACAAAAACACGTTAATGACTTTGATAAGTATAAATCTTCAAATTCTTGTAATACTCTCACACTTAAATATGAGTATTAATTTAGTGAAATAACCCTAAATTAATCAATCGCTTCTAATAAAAAAGCCAGATACGAAGATCAAACATAAAATAAAGGGTAGCTTTTAATTTTATGTTTTCTACTTTTTATTTTTTATTGTGAACAATTTTTAGATTAATCGGCCTAATCAAAATGAAAGAAAAACTAAAAGCAATTATTGCAGAAATAAAAAAGATTGATGTTAATAATATTGATGACGAAGCCAACCTTTTAGATGATATAGGATTGGGATCATTAGATGTTGTATCGTTGATGTTTAAAATTGAAGAAGAATTTGATATGGAAGTTGATTTTGATAGCTTTCAATATGAATATTTATCGTCTCTATCGAAATTAGTAGCTTACTTAGAAGGTAGTACGCCTACCGTTGTTAATATAATTTAGATCCGAGTGTCAATATAAATGAAAGTCCAAATAGGAGCATTTGATTTTGAACGTTTTTTAAATGCTCCGAATCAGACACTATTGCCTAGTTTTTCTAAATCCAGTGCCAATAATTCAGTATTAGCGATGGATGAGCTTCAATGGGTATTTACTTCATCTTCTAATGATCTTTTGTTAACACTTTTACCTTTTTCAAGAGACTTACAAGAATATCTAAAAAAATTAGGTTTTTTTTTCAATACTCGACACTTGGTAGATACAGAAGAAATAAGTCAGGAACTTTATCAACAAGATATATTTGAAATTGCTGCTATTGATCAAGATCTTAAAGCTGAGCTATCAGGTAAAAACTATAGCCTTGATCCGTTTTGTATATTACCAGGTACTGAAAAATTTAATAAAAGCTTAGATTTAGTCGCTCATATACCAGACTTTAAGATAGTACAAGAGGTAAACTCTAAAAAGTATTCCTATGAACTTAGGTCAAAGATAAATGCAAATAACAATATAGGTTGCATTGTATATTCTGCTGACCAGCTACTAAAGGAAGGCGACCAACTCCTATTAAAAAATAAATTTTTAGTTAAAGATTTTTTTGGTGTTTCAGGAAAAGGTAATCTTTTAGTTGATTCTCCTGTTATGTTGAATGCCCTTTGTCGACATTTAAAAAAACAAGAAAAAAATGGCAAAAAAACATTTTTCTTGATAGAGCCCTTGCTTGATAAGAAATATGATTTTTGTTGTCAATTTAGAATTGAAAAAAATGGAGATCTTACTGTTATTTCGACTAATACGCTACTAAACAGTCAATTCTCTTACTTAGGAAGCAAAGAGATGGATTCAGAAAGTAAAGCCTTACTCGAATCTAAAGGATACTATTCTGTCATAAATAAAATAGCTCAGGCTTTATTTAATGATGGGTATTTTGGAGATGTTTGTGTAGATTCAATGATGTTAGCCGATAACACACTAATGCCTATTGTTGAAATCAATTGCCGTAAATCTATGAGTTTATTGAATTATCATTTAGGGGAAAAATTATTGAGAGATGATTTATTTGGCCAAATGATTGGGCTTAATATTAAATTAAATTTAAACTTCGGGTTTAATTGCATTATGGAAATACTAGATAACAGCAGATTATTGTTATCAAAAGTTGGTAACGAGGGTGTTGCTATAATTTCATGTAACACACTAGAAATTAATAAATATAGCTCTGACAGAAATAAGCAGTTCTATACAGGCAGAATATATATGTATTTATGCTCAAAAAACATTGAGCAGTTATTTAAAAAATTAAAAGAATGCTTGTTGAATGCCAAAATAGAAGTTTTCGATTGAGATAAATATGACAAGTAACCATAGGATAGCAATATTAGCTTCTGCTACAACTTTGGGTGTTTATGTGCCAGCATTGACACTATATCACCAGTTAGTAGATGAATATGGTGAAAGCAATGTGTTTTTCTTTGTATACGAAGATTTGTATGGTGAAAATCTTCAAAAAAATATACAAGAAGTCAAAAAACTATACCACTCAAATTTTAAAATAGCGTTAATGGGGCAGAAGATATCTGTTCAAAATAATAGTAGCAAAGTTGATCAAAGCATAACAAATGATTTGCTTGGACTATGGTATAAATCAGGGATTAATAAATTTTTAGTTTTTTCTGGTTTTTGGACACCAGTATTAAACTATTTTTATAAACAAAAAAAATTCTCATGTAATACAATTATTTTAGATGCGATTGAAGCTCAATCTTGGAAATCAGAGTCTCCCAAATTCCCTGTTTCCAGGTATGAATTATTTTCTATTGACAGGGAAGAAGTAAACTATTTTATTAACATTAAATCCGATGAATATCTGGAAGAAAAGAGCAATAGTATTATTGTGCATGGAGGGGGTTGGGGTATTGGTACTTATCAAAAAACAATTAAAGACTTAGACCAACTGGATAAACATATTTATTGCTTAACTTATTTCGAGGACGACATAAAAACTGGAAGTAATACCGAATATTTATGTCAAGATCCTTCTTGGAGGCCAGGAAGTCACTTTAATAGCTTTGATATTTGTTTTCCTAGATTAATACCAGTATCAGAAAATGCTCCTAAAATTTCTAATAGCTATCAAAAAATTTCAGATTTATATGAGCTTGTTAAAAAAAGTAAAGCCATCGTTAGTAAACCCGGTGGAGGAACACTAATCGACTCATTCTCAGCAAATACACCTATTTTATTTCTGGATCGATTTGGTGACCACGAAGAGGCCAATGCTCAACTTTGGAAAAAAATGGGTTTTGGTATGGAGTATGATGAGTGGAAGAATCAGGGATTTCCAGACGATTCCTTGTTGAAGATGTCAAAAAATATTCAAACTTATAAAACAACTAGATCAATTAAAAACTTGATGAGAATCATAGCATGAGACCAGAAAATAATGTGGTTTTAGACCGAGAGTCATTTAAATGGGTAAAAGAATCTATGCGGCTATCTGCTCAGTCAGATAGAGCCAGAAAAATTAATCCGTCATTCGCGACTCCCTATCCACAAGAAATTGGTATGCAGCTCACTTACCAGTGTAATTTGCGCTGTGGTCATTGTTTTCAATGGAATGACAAGGGATTCTTTCATAACTATGAAAAGGAAATTCAGAGAAAAGAAATTGATATTGACGTTGTCATCGATACTCTAAAAGTAACAAAATCGGTAAAGTCGAGGCTTTATTTTTGGGGAGGGGAGCCACTCGTTTATTCTAAATGGGATAAGCTATGTGAATATATGATGGATGACCCAAGACCAAGTGTCATTTGTACTAATGCTTTAAAACTCAATGATAACTTCCAATCTATTGTTGACTTACCTGAACACCCTAACTTATTGATAAGTGTTGATGGCCTAAGAGAGAGTCACGACGAAATAAGAGGTAAGGGGACCTTCTTGAAGGTATGGGATAATATTATGCCATTTATTGTGCTTAAACAGCGTAAAAAATACAAAGGCAACATTAATATTAACCTAGTTTTAAATGATGACAATGTTGGTGAATTGTTTGATTTAGCTGTCATGGCAGAAAACATGGGAGTCGATGCTATTTATTACTGCTTTCCATGGTTTATTCCAACTGATGTTGCCGAACATATGGATGAATATTTCAAAGAAAACTTTATGTGGTTAAATCCTACGTTTGGTCAAAACGGTGTAAAAGCGAGTTGGCATTCTTATACTCATAGGATTAGTGAGGAATCAAAAGCTATATTGGACGAGCAGGTTGCAAAACTAAATGCTCGTACTTGGAAAACAAGAATACGCTTCAGACCTGACTTAGGAAAAGAAGAATCTATGGGGTTTTTAATGGGCACTGAGACCCCGGGACAAAATAGAAGAACTTGTCATGCCGTTAGTAATAGGCTTGATATTTTAGCGGATGGCTCCGTGAGTTCTTGTAAGCTTTTCCCAGAATTCAAATTAGGTGACCTTAATACCGAAAATGCGTTAGATATTTGGCGTGGCGAAAAATATCAAAAACTACGTTCAATTATGTATAAAGGGCTAACTCCAATCTGTTCAAAGTGCATACAGTTGTATTTAAATGGAAAATAATAATCAATTCGGTACCGTTCCTAGGTGGTTAGTTTTTCAACTAACTGAAAATTGTAACCTACGATGTCATATGTGCTATCAATGGGGAACATCGGGTATTTACTTAGATAAATCACCAAAAGAGATTTTAAAACTGGATCCCGAAATTATCTATAAAACCCTTGAAGATGTTAAAGATTTTAATCCATATGTCGGTTTATTTGGTGGTGAACCCCTACTGTATAAGAATATCTGGGACATTATTTCCCTAGTTAAAAGTAGGAATGGGGAAATCTATATGGACACTAACGGAACCACATTAGAAGCGCATGCTGAAAAACTAATTAATTATCAGCCCGATCGCTTGTGGGTTTCACTGGATGGTACTGAAGAGGCAAATGATCAGCAAAGAGGAAAAGGTGTTTACAGAAAAGTATTAAGAGGGATTAGAACACTAAGTATGCTTAAAAAACAGAGAGGTTTGAAAAAACCGGAAATTGGTATCACATTTATTGTTACCGAGCTTAACCAGGATGTTATTGCTGATCTCTTTATAAATAAACTTGATAGTAATGTTATAGATAATATTAGTATTGAATTTCAAAATTTTGTTTTGGAAGATGAATGGAAAGATTACGATATTTTACTGAAAGATAAATTCCAACAATCTAATGGTGCAGCCTTTGCTAAAGGTTTGGTTCGTAAAAAATCTGATTTCGATAAATTAGACTATAAAAAAATTAGCTGTCAGATAGAAGAGGTTAAGTCATTTTATTTATCGAAAGGTAAAAGATTTATGACATCTCCAAAAGACTATTCTGTAGAGAATATTCATAATTACTTTTCGGCACAGTGGGATAAGATTTCCGATAGCAAAACCTTTTGTCCATTACCTTGGAAATATGCTGAAGTAGCAGCAAATGGTGATGTAACTCTATGCCACACTTTTTACGACAATACTATTGGTAATGTTTATAAAAATAACTTTATGGATATATGGAATGGTTCCAAGGCAAAGGATATTCGAAATCACTTAAAACGAAATATGTATTCTATATGCACTGGTTGTGCTAGATATCATACGGAACTATCAACTAAAACATAGGTGACTAATGAATATTGGAATTCTTGGTACAGGTTTAGTTGTACCCCAAGCAATCATTCAGCCTTGCCAGTTTGTTAAAAACATAAAGCCTTATGCTATAGGTTCTAATGATGGTGATAGAAGCAAGTTATTAGCAGAAGAGTTTGGTATTCCTAAACATTACGCAAGCTATGATGATGTTATATCTGATCCTGATGTTGATGTCGTATATGTTGCTTGTGCTACCAATTTGCATACATATTGGGTTTTAGAAGCAATAAAAAATGATAAGCACGTATTGGTTGAAAAGCCTATTACATTAAATTTAAATGAGGCCGAAAGTATTCAAAAATCGCTTGCTAATAAAAAAAACCTCTATGTATTAGAGGCCATTATGATGCAGCACCATCCTTGGCAAACTAAAACATTGGAGCTTGTAGAAGAATATGAGCTTGGCTCTTTAAATGAATTCAATACAACATTCACCTTTAACTTGCCTGCTCCTAGCTATGAGGGCTCTTACCGGTATAGCGATCAGAGAGGTGGAGGATGTTATTTCGATAACTACCCCTACTGGATGCAGCCTTTACAAAAATTTAAAGGAATTAAAGAAGGTAAAATTGATATTATTAAAAGCCTCAATACTACTAGTCCTGACGGTGATATTTACTGTAATACTTTTGAGATAACAGTGGAGTATGATTCGAACTTCAAATCTTCATTTTTATCTTCTTATCAGGAAAATTATAAGGCCATACATGAGTTTATTTTTGATAACGGCAAATTGAAAATAAGGAATTTCTCTAGACCTTGTTATGGCAACCAAAAGCTAGTGATTGAATTATACTCAAACAAAGGTAGAGAGAGATTTTTTCTCGAACCTGAGAATTATTATCTGAATCAAATTCAGCATTTTTATGATGTTCTTTCAGGGACTAAGAATTCTATTCCGTTTCAGAAAACAATAGAACGATCAGCTTTTAGTCAAAGGATAATGGATTACAATAATCCTAATATTAGTGCTCCGCTATCATGTTAGATAATATGACTATGAATTCTACAATGAACTTGGAAACTTTTTCTTTAGAAGGGAGAAAGGTTTCTTATTTTTTAGCAGGGCAAGGAAAACCGCTTGTCATATCGAATGCAATGGGAATACACCCAAGTTTTTGGGAACCGTTTATACAATTAAATAAAAATAAATTTAAAATATTTCTTGTTAATAATAGAGACACTTGGTATGGCGATGATTTAGAAGATGATGATAAAAGCGTGTCAGATCATTACTCTGAAGACTTGGCGGCAGTTATAAATCATAATGATTTAAAAAACTACCTTTTGTTGGGCTACTGTAGTGGTTGCTTACCAATGAGCAAAGCCTTAAATCTTGTTCATGCTCCGCCATTAAAGGCAATTTACTTGTCTTCTGTTTTTGATCAAAAAGTCGATCTCAAAGCACAGATGTTTAAAAATTTAATTGATCGAAGAATTGGCAGCGGAAAATCATTGCATGCGATAAGACATATTGCGATGAATAGATGTCATGAAGATTTTCAAGAAGAAATGGAAAATCTTTTACTGGATGAAAAAAAATTGAAAACCTTTTTAAGGTATTTGATAGATCTTAATTTTACTCCTTTATTAAGCGATAAGGTAGATCCTGGAAATAGTATTATTGTTAATGCAGAAAATGATATTGATGGTGTCAAATTATCAAATGGTGAGTTATTAAACGATAATAAGTTGTCTGATATTGTTAAAACTATTCCAGCTTTGGGGCATTTTGCGGCATTTGAATCGCCAAGTTACTTTTCTGAAGTCTTTTCCAAGATTGTCAATAATGAGTGGTCACAATGAAAAAACAAGTTATTTTTTTAACCGGTTCAACAGGTTTTCTGGGCAGTAGAGTGCTTAAGCGATTGATGAATGATGAATCGCTTAAATTATTCTGCTTAGTTAGGTCTACTGCTGGCATAAAAGGCGCTAAAAAAAAGATTGAGAAAGTGAATAAAATTGATCTCAGCCATTTATCGAATGTTGAGGTTGTCGCCGGTGATATAACAAAAGAAAAATTTGGTCTCGATCACGAGATTTATAGCCATCTACAGAACACAATTACTGATATTGTGCATTGTGCTGCATCTACTAAATTTTCCGCTCCGGTTGATGAATTGCGAAAAATTAATGTTGAACCTGTAGAGCGTTTAAAGCAGCTAGCGATTGAGATTGATAAACAAAGTGATAGGAAAGTCAATATTATTCATGTCAGTACTGCTTATTGTGTAGGTCACGCTAATGGTGTGATTAATGAACATGAGCACGCAAAGCCTGAGTCTGGTTTTAAAAATAATTATGAGCGATCAAAGTGGCAGGCAGAAAAGCGTTTGCTAAAGGACAAAGATAAAATTAAAACTGTCATCGTAAGACCTTCAATTATTATTGGTTCCGATAAGGGCGAATGTAATCGCAGCGGTGTTGTTATACCTTTATTCTCTATCATGCGAAAAAATAGTAAGAAATATCCAACACCTATACCGCTACCTCGAAAGATATTTTTTGATATGGTTTCGGTAGATTATGTTGCTGAATGTGTCATTAGTGCACTGAAAAAAGTCGATCAGCTAGAGAGTGGTGATATTTTTCATGCGACAGCCGGGTTGGGGAAAGAACTGACTGGCAAGGTTTCAGTGAAGTCATTTAATACTAAATTTGGCATTAAGATGGTGGGGTTAAATACCTCAGTATATTGGTGGCTATTACGCTTTTTAGCGAAATACACCAATCTTGTTAATGCAATTGACAGAACGATTATGGAAGCTTATGCAAACTATTTTAAAACTCATCCAAGGTTTGATAATACTAAAATGCTGGGTTTGCTTAATGATGAATATAAATCTATCGATGCAAAAGTTCTGTTAGAAAATACGATTGATTATTGGATTGCTAATTTTGACCGAAACTAATATTTATTTTAGGAGAAAACAATGAGTACCGAAATTTTACCTAGACTTAAAGAAATTTTTGATGAAGTGTGCGATATCGATGGCGAAGAGCTACAGCCGGAGGTGAATGTTATATCGGATTTGGGTGTGGATAGTATTGATTTTTTAGATATTACTTATGAAATTGATAAATCATTTAATATTAAATTACCTACCGAATCCTGGATAGAACAAATAAATAGTAATCAAAAATCAGTAGCAGATTTTTTTGTTATCAAGAATCTCATTGCTAATATAGAAGAGTTAGTTGCGGAAGCTGCATAGTGAATTTTGAAACTTTTCAAATGATTCAACACATTGTTGAGTTCGATTGCAAAAGGCAAGTGATTTGTTGTTATTCAGTAGCGCCAACTGAGTCGACTATTTTTGATTACCATTTTCGAGACTTTGCTGTTATTCCTGGAGCTTTACTTACTGAAACTATTGCTCAAGCAGCGGGGCATTTATCTCTATTAACTTGTGATTTTAAGCAAGTAGCTTTGTTTTCTAGTATTGATAAAGCCAGGTTTAGGGAGTTCGTACTGCCTGGTGATGAGTTGACTATTCAGTGTCAGTGTACTCAGCAAGGCTCTGGATATAGTGCGTATTCTGGAGCTATTTATGTGAAAGATAAGAAATGTATCGAAGCAAAATTCAGACTAAGAGAAATGCCTTTTCCAAATGAGAAAATGAAACAACATCTGAAAAGTCTCGTAATGAGCCGTATCAACGAAAATACTCGTAGGTAAATATATGAATACTGGTAATAGGGTCTTTGTGACAGGTGTAGGCACTGTTAATAGTGCAGCAGATTCAATAACTCAATTTGTGGGCTTAGAGGACATTAAAAAACCATCGCTGATGAATACTGATCAGGAGAGCTTTTATCCATTTTTGGTAAAGGCCTTTCCTGAATATAATTTATTGTGTTATCTCAAAAAAAAAAGTGAGTTAAGAAGCTTAGGAGAGGGGCAGCGCTTAGCGTGTTTTGCTGCTGGAAAGGCATTAGATAGTGCTGGTTTAATAGAAAATCAACCTCTATTAAAGAAAACAGCTATTATGATTGCTAGCGGCAGTGGTGAAAGGAGCGATGAAATTGATGAGTCCATTATAGAAAAGTGCAGTGAGATCGGTGGAAATAATAACGAAATATTGAATTACAATACTATCCTATCGAAGTTAAGGCCCTCGTTATTTCTAACCCAGCTTCCTAATTTATATGCGGCCAATATTTCTATTGTGCATGGTGTTACTGGATCTAGCCTGACATTTATGGGGGAAGAGTCAGCCGCTGTTGATGCATTAGAAGTGAGCATTCAAAAAATCAAAAATGGCCAGGAGGATCTTATTTTAGTAGGAGGCGCATTCAATGCTAATCAAAAATTCTTGCACACCTACTATGGTGCTGCGAATAAGCTAGCGAGTGTGCATGATGTTGATATAAATAACAAAATGATTCTTGGTTCAAGCGGTGCTTTTCTAGTCCTCGAATCAGAACGACATGCTAAATCTAGAAGTGCGAACTTATTAGCTGAAATTAACGTAGAAGAACGAACTGATTACTCAACTAAAATTACTCATCAGTTATTGTCTGATCAATTTCCTAATAGTTGTTCGGATATAAAGGATACATATATAATCGGAGATTTAGATTTTCAAAATTTAAATACTGATCATTCAATGAATAAATATTCTCTTTGCTCACAAACACTGAGAGGATCTTGCTTCGAAGCGGCGCCATTTACAGATATTATATTCGGCACATGGTCTTTAGCATCTAAGCAGTGTCTATCTACTACTGAGTCGGGCATTGAAAAACATCGTATTGATGATCTTGACAAAGTACTTATTTATTCACGTACTGATGATCAGTGTGCGTCGCTAATTAGTTTGAGGAAGGCTTACAATGATTAAATCAGATCCTGTTATTAGCGGTTTAGGATTAATCACGTGTTTAGGTAATGATGTTGATGAAAACTGGCGCCAACTGAAAAATGGGGCAGCTAAAATTGGTCTTATTGATCGATTTGAGACTGAAGGTCAAAAAACGAAGTTTGCAGGTGTTGTAAAAGGTTTTGACCATGACAGTGATCACTCATTATTGGAGCGTATGGCTATGCAAGTGGCTATGGAGGCACTTGCCGATTCAAATTTAAGTGAAGAAAAACCCATTGATCGACTGTTTTTAGCTGTGCCCGCAGGAGAAATTTCCTGGCAGCAGCGTATTGATTTAGCTAAATGTTTCAATAGCAAACAACTGAATAGTAAAGACTTAAATGATGTTTACAAATTTAGTCAGCAACAGCCTTGTGATTTAGTTAAAACACAACAGAACTTACGCATCGGAAAAAAAATATGCGAAACCTTTGGTATAAAACGCTCCCCTGTATTGGTGACAACCGCCTGTGCTTCTGGGGCTAGTGCAATAGAGCTGGCACACGAAGCTATACGCCGAGGTGAAATTAGTCGTGCTATGGTAGTCGGCTCTGATTCTACCGTAAATCCAGAAGGCATTATGAGGTTTACGCTACTATCCGCTTTATCAACTCGTAATGACGACCCGAGTCGTGCATCTAGACCGTTTAGCAAATCGAGAGATGGCTTTGTTATTGGTGAAGGGGCTGCCGCAATCATCCTTGAAGACAGTGATGTCGCTGCAACTAGAGGCGCTAATATATACGCCTCAATTAAAGGTTGCGCTAATGCTACAGATAATTTTCACCGAACTCGGAGTAATCCTAGCGGTGATGTTATTTTGCAGTGTATGAAGCATGCTTTAGCTGATGCCAATCTTAAACCTTCAGATATCCAAGTCATTAATGCTCATGGTACTAGTACACCCGAAAATGACAAAATGGAATCCTTGGGCATATCCAGATTATTTAAGAACAATTCGGATAGTTACTTCACAACCTCTAATAAATCGATGATAGGCCATACCTTAAGTGCAGCAGGTGCTATTGAGGCAGCTATTTCTGCATTAATGATTAAACATCAAACCATTGTGCCAACTATTAATGTAATGGATGAATGTGAGTTTGATGATGTTAATTTAGCTTCTAAATTACTCGAAAACATTTCCATTAATAATATTCTTTCGAATTCTTTCGGATTTGGGGGACAGAATGTTAGTTTGGTATTGGGAAAGGTACATGAATAAAACTACATCAAAAGTATTGATAACAGGGGGCGCTTCCGGCATTGGTAAAGCAATAGTAAGAGAGTTATTTAGCGAAGGCTATGACATAGTATTTACTCACAATCGTTCATCTGAAGAAGCTCAAACGCTACTCGCTGAGTTAGCCAATACAGGAAATAATCAAATCTCTGCGCATCAAGTAGATCTCTCTGACCTATCTCAGATAAATAACTTTTTAGCTTCAATTGAAAGTCACAGATTCTCTGGTTTTATTCATAATGCGGGTATGACTTACGATCAGGTGGTCGCGCTGCTCGATGCCGATCATATTACTCAACTTATGAATGTCAATCTTATTTCATTTATGTTAATCACTAAAACGATTATCAGAAACATGTCTCGACAAAAGGCCGGCAGTATTGTGGCTATAGGTTCCATTACGAGTGATACTCCAAATCAAGGTAATGCTGTTTACGCGTCTTCTAAAGCAGGGCTTGAAGCGTTCGTAAAATCGTTGGTTGCGGAATACGGCAGAAAAGGGCTCCGCGCAAACATTATTAAACCGGGTTATATAGAAACAGCTATGTTGAAAAAGTTTGATCAGTATAAAAAGACTATTTGTCATAACATCCCTCAAAAAAGATATGGCCAACCAGAAGAAATCGCGCAAATTGCTTCGTTTCTTATTAGTGAAAAATCGTCATATATTAGCGGGGCGAGTATCACTGCCGATGGCGGCCTCAGTGCCTGTCTTCAACATAGGTAATGTTTATGAAAGCGTTAAGATTACATAAAAATGAGGCTCTACAGTGGGATGATATTGAAGAACAAGTACCCTCAAAAAACACAGTAAAGGTTAAAATTTCACATATTGCACTGAACCACTTAGATTTATTTTCTTACAGGGGAATGGCCTTTGCACAACGGCAACTGCCCATAGTTGTGGGCGCTGAAGCAGCAGGGACTATTGTATCCCTTGGTGACAATGTAGATAGCGCGTTACTTAATAAACGTGTTGTCATTTATTCTGCTAAGGCATGTGGCCATTGTGATATGTGCCTCAAAGGCAAAGAAAATCTATGTACTCAAAATGCGGGCATCTATGGTTTTAATTTGGACGGATTCGCATCCGAAACGGTCGTCGTTCCCGCTAATTTAGTTATCCCAGTTCCTGACGATCTCGACAATCAATCCGCAGTATGCGCACCAATAACATTTGCAACAGTTCACCATATGTTGATGGACAATGCGAAATTACTCAAGGGTGAAACTATTTTGGTTCATGCCGGAGGAAGTGGTGTTGGTTCTACTGCGATATTAATGGCGAAGCATTTAGGTGCTACTGTTATTACAACGGTAGGTAGCAAGGAGAAAGAGCAAAAAGCTTATAATTTAGGGGCAGATTTTGTCATTAACTACAAAGAGAAACGATTTGAGCGGGAAGTAAGAAAATACACCAAGAAAGACGGCGTCGATGTTGTATTTGAACATATTGGCCCGTCTACTTGGTCAGGTAGCTTATTATCTTTAAAAATGGCTGGACGATTGGTTACTTGTGGTTCAACTAGCGGTGTAACTGCAGAAACAAACTTATTACATCTTTACAATAAACAAATCAGAATTATTGCTTCTTTTGGTAGTGCTATCAAAAATGTTGAGCAGTCTTTATTAATGATGTCCAAAGATAAACTACTACCTGTCATTGATGATGTGGTATCCATCGACAATTTTGAGCTGGGGTTAAATAAATTGCGTAGTAGAAATGTATTTGGGAAAATCATTTTAGCACTTTAGTAACGATCTATTAGGCTATGGCCTTTTGACAGGGTACTATAAACAATACTCAACAATTCCTCCAATAGCTCGGGACGACTGTGCCTCGGGCATTGGCTGATGCCGACTTTGCTGCAAATTGCATACTATAATCTGACTTAATGCTAGTACCTTTTCTTGTCTATAATTAAAAACTGCAAACATCTCGACAAGGCTGGTAGATAGTCTCATTACATAAATAAGGCTTACTTTGAAGTCTTCCGCTGCTTCTTGTCTCTTAACTTATTGGCGTAATAATGCTTGATTTCGTATTATTATATGATTAATGTCGGCACCCATATTTATTCTATTCAAAAATCAATCAGACCATGAATACATTTTCTTCTGACCATCTGACTCTTGGCGTTTGTGACTACCCTGAACATGTTCCTGCTGAAGACTGGCCCAAACACAGTGAACAGCAAAAACAAATCGGTCTGGCGATTGTTCGTCTGGCGGAATTTTCATGGACCAAACTTGAACCTGTCGAGGGTAAGTTCGATTGGCAATGGCTGGATGAGGCGATCAATATTTACGCGGATCAAGGATTAAAAATTGTATTGTGCACGCCTACTGCAACACCTCCCGCTTGGTTAATACAGAAATATCCGGAAATCCTGCCGGTAGATGAACAAGGAAGGATTAAAAAATTTGGTTCTCGGCGACACTACGATCACGCCAGCCCGATTTATCGTAAGGAATGTGTACGTATTGTCACTGCGATGGCACAGAGGTACGGTCAACACCCGGCGGTGATTGGCTGGCAAACAGATAACGAACTTGGCCATGAAGGAACCGGATGCTCATATGGCGGCGCTAGTGCTGCGGAGTTTCCCGCCTGGCTAAGAACAAAGTATGGTTCTTTAGACAATTTGAATGAGGCTTGGGGAACAAGTTTCTGGAGTCAAACCTACAACGAGTGGGATCAAATTGAACCTCCTAACCTGACCGCCGTTCGGCAAGCTAATCCCTCCCAGGTACTGGATTTCAAACGTTTTTGTTCGGCTATGATTGAACAGTTTCAGATATTGCAAATCGATGTGTTACGCGCATTGTCTCCAGGACGCTTTATTACCCATAACTTTGTAACATTTTCGGCCGAAAGTGATCTGTATCGTCTCTGTGAAAAGTTGGATTTTGTTGCATGGGACAGCTACCCCGTCGGCATGTTGGAGTTTTTTGCCACCTGGGAGTCTGAGGAAGTGAAGTCGAGCTATGCTCGTACAGGCCACCCCGATCTTGTCAGCTTACACCATGATCTATATCGCGGCTTAAAGGGCGGTACTGGTTTTTGGGTAATGGAACAGCAATGCGGCCACGCAAACTGGGCTCAATACAACCCGCTCCCTGCCGATGGTGCAGTGAAGTTGTGGAGTGCACAAGCTTGGTCTCACGGCGCAGATGTTTTGATGTATTTTCGATGGCGAGCATGTCATATGGCTCAAGAAATTATGCACTCCGGTCTGTTACATCAAAACGGTAAACCTGATAGAGGCTTTCATGAGGTAGCAGAATTAGATCCGTCTAATTTTCCATTAGCCCCTGTCGAAGCAAAAGTCGCCGTTTTACATGATTACGACAGTTTATGGGCCTACGATCAGCAACCTCATAATAAGGATCTAAGCTATTGGCTCCAGTTTACGATGTTTTATTCTGCTCTACGTAAATTGGGAGTCGATGTGGATATTATTCATCCAAGGCAGTTGGCAGATAAGCAATATAAATTGGTGGTTGCCCCTGCGTTAACCTTGATGACCGATGAGATCGCCGAAGCGTTGAATAAATATCATAAGGGATTATTTGTATTTGGTCCTCGAACCGCGTTTCGTAATGAAAGCGGGCGGGTAGCTGAACAGGGGCAATTTGAGAAGATCGAGGCGTTGGTGGGCTGTCAGCTAACCAACTTTGATTCTCTGCGACCTACACTGAAGCAAACCATTAAAGAGCACAATAGCAGCTCTACTATTGAGGCAAGTCTCTGGTGTGAAGGCTACGCACCGACAACAGGCGCTCCCATTTGGTGTTATCAGGGCGGGCCACTAGACGGCCAGGCGGCAGTAAACCAGAATGGCTTAGTCACCGTTGTTGGCGCGTTAAGTTTGGAGCTGATAGAAAAAGTGCTGGTGCATAATTTACAGAAAGCCGAGCTTGACTATATGCACCTGCCTGACGGTGTGAGAGTGAGTCAACGCGGTACTCGAAAGTTAGTTTGCAACTTTAATCAATCAGACGTCTGCTGGAACGGTGTAACGCTGCCGGCAGTAAGTTATCAGTGGCTTACTAACTAAGCCACTATAACGCCCAACCGTAAAAGCATATCAATAACTGCAGCATAGAGTTATGCACTTGCTGGTGATATTGATCGCAATGGCTTGAGCGACTCAACAGCAAAAGCACCATTACCAAGTAGGGCAACAGCGAGAGAAGTAGCCATTAAAAAGGCTGGATACTCCCACCCACCGCCCGCATTATTGAAACCCCAGCCATTGGCACCGTGAACCCATAAGATTGACCCCACAAGTATCGGCAATAGCGTTATTGCCACAAGAGTACTTTTAAATCCCAGTATCAGTGCAAGTCCACCGAGGATTTCAAACCATATTGTAAAATGGGCCAAAAAGTAGGGCAGACCCAGTGATTCAAAAAAGCCTGCTGTGCCGGCAGGTGTAAAGACAATGAGTTTAAGAAGTCCATGAGAAAGATAAACAAGACCAAGTGATATACGCAGTAACGCCGCTGCGTGGCGTGTCTGTGCATTCATAAGTATTCTCCGATTTGTTTAAGGCAAGAAGGAGAAGTATTGCTTTTAGTTAATAATTAAACAATAATCATTTTAGTTAACTCATTGTTAAATAATATTAAACAGTATTAGATAATTGTGGATAAGCTCAACATGATGCGGGCCTATATTGCTGTCTACGAGCAAGGTTCGATGACTAAGGCGGCAAGAATACTAGGCAAAACCAAGGCACTGGTGAGCACTCATATCACCCGCCTGGAGGATTTGCTGGAAACCCGATTGATCACTCGCTCAACCAGGAGTCTTCACTTCACACAAGCAGGTAAAACATATTATCTGCAGAGTAAGCAAATTATCGACAATATAACCAGTCTTGAAGCCAGCCTGAAGCAAAGGGAAACAGAGTTGGTGGGTAGACTACGAATTTCAGCACCCACAACTTATGGCGAACAAAAACTAATCCCTGTGCTTGCTAAAATGATGACGCAGCACCCACAACTTAATTTAGATATTGTTCTCACTGATCGCTATGTTGACCTTGTTGAAGAAGGTTTCGATGCAGCCATTCGCATTGGCCACCTGCCGGATTCTACTCTCATTGCAATCAAAGTCGGTGAAGTGAATATGTGTTGTTGTGCAAGCGCGCAAGCGCTGGATAGGATAAAATCGCCTCAGCATCCTCAAGAGTTAAGCGAGCTCCCTTGTATCCATGATACCAATAGCAATCAGGGAAGGCAGTGGCTATTTTATGAAAACAACTCCCCCTTAAAAGTAAAGTTATCACCATTAATCACCGCAAATGGCGCTGCTGCTGCTGCGAACCTTGCCAAACACCATGTTGGCTTTTGTTATGTACCAGACTTCGCAGTGGAGTCGTTTATTAAAACGGATCGCCTGTACAGTGTGTTAGAGTCTTATTTACCGCCACCACTTCCCATTAACCTTATATTTACTCATCGCCAATATTTATCCCATAAGGTAAGAGTATTAGCTAATGAAATTAAAGCTTATCTATATCAATAGTCATAATGAGTAATTACAAGAAGAGACAATAATCTTATGCTCAACTGGATTTGGCTGACATTTTTTATTTGTGCATTTTTATCCGGCCTAGGGCAATATTTTTTTAATGGAGATAAAGAAGTATTCACCCATTTAGTTACCTCCATGTTTGATATGTCAAAATTATCATTCGATATTGCTTTGGGGTTAGTGGGGATTTTATCTTTCTGGATGGGCATGTTAAAAGTCGCTGAACAAGCAGGCCTAGTTGAGCAGCTGGCAAAATTGTTGGCGCCACTCTTCAGACGCTTAATGCCAGATGTTCCTGCTGGCCATCCTGCCTTAGGCCACATCTCTATGAATTTGGCAGCCAACATGATGGGGCTAGATAATGCAGCCACGCCTATTGGCTTAAAAGCTATGCAGAGCTTACAAGAAATAAATGCAGAAAAAGATACCGCATCTAACCCGCAAATTCTTTTTTTGGTATTAAATACATCGTCAGTGACAATTTTTCCTATCACTATTTTGATGTATCGCGCGCAATTAGGTTCAAATGATCCTGCGGCCGTATTTTTGCCTATATTGTTAGCAACAAGTGCTTCAACCTTACTTGGCCTCCTTATGGTTGTATGGGTGCAAGGATTAAAAATATTTGACCGTGTAGTGGCAGTTTATTTTACGGGCATGGGGCTGTTTTTATTTATATTAATTAGCTACTTATCTCGCCTCCCTCCTGAGCAGCTATCACAAACATCATCATTTATCGCCAACACTCTTTTATTTAGCATTATTATTCTTTTTATCGTAGTAGCGACTATAAGGAAAATAAATGTTTACGAGAGTTTTATCGACGGCGCTAAAGAAGGATTTTCAGTGGCGATCTCAATTTTACCTTACCTACTCGCCATGCTTGTAGCCATTGGTGTGTTACGTGCAAGTGGAATGCTAGACTACTTACTTAGTGGTATACGTTGGTTACTGGAGGGAATAAATGTCGATACCGCTTTTGTTGATGCGCTACCCACTGCATTGATGCAACCATTAAGCGGTTCTGGTGCACGAGCCATGATGATAGAAACCATTAATACTCACGGCGTAGACTCTTTCCCAGCACAAGTTGCAGCAACGATACAAGGTAGTACAGAAACAACCTTTTATGTCATTGCGGTTTACTTTGGCGCTGTTGGTATAAAACGCATTCGCCACGCAGCAACCTGCGGTTTATTTGCTGACATTGTTGGCATTACTACTGCAATATTAGTGAGCTACTGGTTTTTTATGTAACAACTATAGAAAAGTTTATCGTTTTACTTCTGATTTTCTATGCCGTCGTCAGTTGTTTAATGCGACGACTAAAGAATAAAAGCGACACATGTGAAAACTTTTGAGTTCGCACCTCAGTCATTAATACGAGTTAAATATTATAGTAAAAAAATAACTATTAAAATTACCAGAAAAAAGTTTTCTACCTTAGTTTAGTCTCTATAATTGTGTGAAGTTTCGACAACAAATTTAAGGAAGAAAAACAGATGGGCATTACCAAAGCAGGCGGAGTTATCCCTAATAGTATTGGCATTCTAGTGTCTCAGAAACAACCACACATAAAAACTATAAAACAACGAAGAATTTCACCTAGGCGCTTCAAAAACGTAACAGAAACATCTATAAATCCTAATTCGCCTGTAATAACGTCATACTCAGAGGCAGATCAATTTTTTAACTTTCAAAATCGTATAGTCAATACTACAAAAATTCATATGACATACCCCACGATAGTTTATGCTGTTGAGAAACTACTAGGTATACATGGGGTTTTTCATATCGGAGGTGCAGGTATTCAAACATTAAAAGGAAGCAGCTACTACAAAGATAAGCAACTCGTTGGGATTCAAGGTGCCCACCTAAATTTAGGCAGTGGAAAATTTCAAGGTAAAAATTTAGTGCGGATGCTTGGAGATTATTTAGTTAAAAACCCGGATATCCAAGCCGAAAGCCCCTCGCTTAGTAAAGTATTAACTGAAGTATCTACGTTAGAGGGCCAAATAGTCTTCCAGCCAGCATTTATCAACCAGTCAGAACAAGCGATAGAAGTGCAGCTTCACAAGCAATCTATAAATATGACTCAAATAACTTCCGGAATTACCGAGCGATCGCTGCACGATAGAAATCAAATGGTATTGCACACATTGCTTCACAAATTTTCTCAAGGCGTCGCCTCAGATATTGCTGAAAGTGTACTGAGCGAGATTAATAAAGGCGATAGAAAAGAACATACACAACATCGGACCTGCCAACATTCAGAAATTTTTTCAGGTAAACAGTCAGAGTATTTTGACTATATGCTAGAAGAAAAAGGATTTGAAGCAGGAATAAGCGATATTTATCAAGGTGTTAGCAAATATGCTGCTTATCTAAATGAAAACACCGAAAAAGTAATAGAAGAGGTTGCAAAAGCAACAGAGTCTTGAGCTTATTATTCCAATAAATTAGTAGCCAGCACTACACCAAAAAAAAGCGAGCCAAAAGGCTCGCAAATATTACTAACAGAGGTGTTAGAAAGAATTAATTGGGACAAATATTTACATCATCGATACCACATTCGACAATATCACCAGCATTAGATCCATCAGAACATTGAATACGCATCACCACACTAGAACCAGCAGGAATCGCGGTAGTAACTGTATTCCATGCAGCATTTGACCTACTGTCACCATTGCTCACCAAATTAGAAAAGGTGTTACCGCCGTCAGTGGACACTTCTAATCGGAAAAAATCACCACTTGCATCATCGCCATTATCACGCTGACCATGGAAGTAAGCGACAGACAGAGTAGAATTACTGTTGACACTGTAGGTAGGTGAAGATGCGATACAGTTGCCAAGATCCACATCATTAGAACCTGCCGATGTATTAGTAGCGGTGAAGAAAGCATTAGCACCGCTATTGGCATTGCCTACTTGTGTAGTGACACCTCCACTACTTTCTTCAGTGGGTGATGCAACAACATAACTACCAGTGGAGCAGCTAGAAGCACTTGAATTACTCCAACCACCGCTACCGGATTCAAAGCCTTGTTGCACTGTACAAGTAGGCGTTGGCGTCGGTGTTACTGTGGGAGTAGGAGTAACAGAAGGTGTGGGGCCAGAGGAACCACCAGTGGCTACTAAGGCGTATACCGCATCGAGAGCTGAAGTCGCAGTGTGCCCATCCATAATAATGTCATCACCGAGCACCTCAATTGTCCAAGTGCCTGCTTGTGCTCTTTGCACAAATACATTTTCTACCGTATCAATAGTATTGGAGCTACCACCAGGTGTTGACTGATTACCGTTGCGTAAACCATTATTCCCCCAGTACACCGTACCGGAAGGGCTAGTAACTTTTAAACTTAAGTCATTAATTCTATGAACAGCCGCAGCAGGGTTGCCTCGCAGATCGCGATAGACCATGGTAGCTTTTAGAGTGGCATTGCCATTCATAGTCATTGAGTAACTATTGCTTCCTCCTGGTGTAACAATATCACCTTCATCTACCAAGATAGGCAAACGCCAACTATTATCCCTTGCAGTGTCGTATAGGTTTCTTAAATCGGGAGCTCCCCAACCTTGATGAACTCGGCTCATATTAGCAGAGTCTCCACCAGTAAAATCGTATCGATAGGCACTGTGAATCATGAGTGCTTTTGCTGTTGCAGCATGGGGACGTGTATCAAAAACATCTCGTCTTTTGCCAGGCCCACCATCAAAAACACCGTCGGCCCACATCTCAAACATAATGCCAAATGCACCAGCCACAGTTGGTGTGGCTCCGCTGGTGCCACCAAAATCACCATAGGCAGTGTTACTACCATCATCGATCGTTCGGATACCACCATACTGGCCTGCTAAGTCAGGTTTGATACGATTATCTGCAGCAGGACCAATACTTGCGCGACCCCAATTATCATCGCTGCGATCAACGGTACCTTCAGTGTCAAAGCCACCTACAGATACCACATTTTTAGACCAGGCCGCAGGGCGAGAGTCGCGGTTACCGGCATTACTTTGTGACTGCAATTTAACAAGATCTAACTCAAATAATACTTCATCGTATTCAGCCGACCACGTGGTGTATTCCGTCGTACGCGAATAGTCTGTACTGCTCGTTTGGAGCACTGCACGATAGGGCCCATTCGGGTCGACTAACTCAGCCAGATGGCCACGTAGCTGGGATTCTGTTGGCTGGTTATTACCGGGAAAACCACTAAAACGAGAAAAGACAATAGGGCGAGAAGCACAACTCAATAACCCTGGACTCATATTAATGCCTTCGGCATATAGAATACCGGCAATCTCAGTACCGTGATTTAGGCCTCCGGATCCAGAAGCTGCAGGACTGCGCACCAAAATATTTTGATTAGTTAATTCTTGATGGGAGAGGCGATAACCTCGATCATATACTTCAACCCCAACACCCTCACCACAATAGCCAGCTATTTGTTCAACGTAATTAAATTCTTCTCGTTCACGGACTTGATCTAAATCTTCTCCTTCTTCGCCGCGCAAATCAATAAATAATGTCTCGGCTCTTTTACTGACTTTTAATAATTGGGCCGGCGTCAAAGTCGCAGAAAATCTACTACTAGACGCATTTTTTGCCTCGAGGCTTGTGACATAAGCATTTGTAAAATCATCTTTTAAAATAATACCGCCGATAGATTGCGTATATTTAACAAGTTCGGAGCGGTGTTTTTTACTCACGCTCATTATGGAATAAAGCTGGGCTTTGCCGCTATCCGAAGCAATAACATTTTCCAAACCTTCTTGTAATTTGTAACTCGGCAGGTAATCGGCAGTAGCGCGTACAAAATCCATATTGCTAATTGCCGCTTTTGTTTTACCATTCATCAAAGCGATAACTGCATTAGGGGGGAGAGCACTGACAATTTCTACACCTAACTCTGTAAGCAATTTCTGATAACTAGGCAGTGCTTGCGTGTGAAATTGCACGATATATGCATCGATTATATTATTAGCATCGCGAGAATAAATCTCTGGCACCTGACTATTAAGAGTTTGCTGCACTAGAAGTTTATTTGGAACTAGTGGATCAAAAGCAGCAGATCGACGTAGGTGAATAAGCTTATCCGTTTTTCTAGGTCGACTTAATTTATCGCCGTCGATACGTATTTGATATGTTCCATCGGCATTAATTAAAGCTTGCGAACCCAAAGTATTAATATACTTTGAGTTGTTTTCAAGGTTATTTTTTCCTTCTACTTTTTCCTGTGCATCGACAGAAAAATGAAAACCTACACTAGCAAATATTAAAGTAGAGACAGCTAAACTTAATTTATGAAACTTGAAAAAACACTTCGTATTTTTGATATTTCTTTTCACGATAGGACTCCCAATGCTATATATTTTTAGTTGCACCAAGATCAGCCAAAAACTTTACTGGTAAGGCAAGTTAGTGATTGTAAGTTTGTGTTATAGCACGCCGTTTTTCATCTGCGCCTATTTACGTTAACACGTGAACCTAATCGAGATTATGCTATTTCAGAGATAAGTTATGAAGAAAACGCATTTGTCATTTATAGTTGTTTTTCAATTCGATAAAGTTACTCATCCTGGCATCAGATATTGAATACTATTAATAAAATACAATTTTGGAGAGTAATTGCCGGAAGCCATAAATCACATTTATTTTCCGGAAGATAAATTTCCGACGAGTATTACCTTATACAAAACCTTGTCATACTGAACAACACAGGTATTTTATCTACTAAGGAATATCGATACATAGAAAATATTACGTAATTTGAGCTCGTTGTCCGGCTTGCTTTATCTAATAACGAAAAGTAGGAATTATATTTTATGGCGATGAACAAAACACATAATGGCTCTTTTATTATAAGGGGGGCAGATACACCTCCCAGTACCAGAGTAGGTAGACTATATAGAGATAAAATTTATTCTTCTAATAGTGAAAACAAACATATTCTTACCACTACTGATCGTAGTCTAGCTACAAAGATGATGGGAGTAGGGGCTACTATCGTAAATACTAGTGATCCCGACCATGACGAGTCTCTTCATTACAATAATGACCCAAGCCCTGATCATTATCATCTTAGGTTTACTAGTGCTAAAAAAATGCTTTCTGCTGTTAAATCATTATCTTAGATCAAAACAAAAGAGGACTCAAACGATTACTGTGTAAGAAGCTCGAGGACATCGATAATCAAATAGAAAGATATGGAATTATTTTTAGAGCCTACAGATTTAAACTATAAAGTTTAAGATGGCGATCAAAAGCTTTGACTACTATCTTAGTAAAATTGCTTACTAGAGTGCTATCACGACATTAGCTTTTCGTATTATAAAGAACTAATGTCGCAATATTAATTTTATTTTTTTACAGGTCTTTTCCAGCCGCTAATATTTCTTTGGCGGGTACGCGCAACAGCAAGATCATTATCTTTTACATCAACTGTTACTACTGAGCCTGCACCTACAGTAACATTTTCACCCAGGTTTATAGGTGCAACCAGAGCAGTGTTAGAACCAACAAAAACACCATCACTTATTTTGGTTTTAAACTTATTAACACCATCGTAATTACAAGTAATTGTGCCGGCACCAATGTTTACGTCGCTGCCAATTTCTGCATCACCGATGTAGCTAAGGTGACTAACCTTACTACCTTTACCTATTACTGCTTTTTTAATCTCGACAAAGTTGCCAATTTTAGCACCTTCGTTTAACTCTGCTTGAGGCCGTAAACGGGCAAAAGGCCCCACGGTTGCATTATTTCCAACCTGTGCATTTTCAATAACAGTATGTGATTTAATTTCAACGTCATCACCGATGACAGCATCGCTAATATGACAATTAGGGCCAATTTTAACATTGTCTCCTAAGGTGACATCGCCTTCAAAAACGCAATTAATATCAACCAAGCAATCTTTGCCAACTTTAAGTGTGCCACGACAATCAAAGCGAGCAGGGTCTAGTAGCGTTAGTCCTTGGGCAAGTAAGTCCTTAGCCATATTAACTTGGTAAATACGTTCTAGTTCTGCTTGCTGCAAACGATTGTTAACTCCGAGTACCTCACTTTCTTCAGCGGGCTGTGCCGTTTCAATACTCATACCTTCGGCTTTGGCCATTGCGATGATATCGGGTAGTAAGTATTCTTTTTGTACATTATTATTATTTAATTGCGGCAACCAGCGTTGTAAATCTTGGCTTCTAACCGCCATCACACCAGTATTAACTTCTTTGACTTTTTGTTGTTCTAAATTCGCATCTTTATGTTCAATAATGCTAACAACACTGCCGTCTTGATCGCGAATGATACGTCCATAGCCGCTGGGGTTATCGAGATTTACCGTTAGCAAACCCAAAGACTTTTCACCCACTTGAGATACAAGATTTTTCAGTGTTTCGCTTTTTATTAAAGGAACATCGCCATATAAAATTAATACGGTGGAGTCTGCTTGTAGCTGGGGAAGCGCCTGTTTCACAGCATGTCCGGTGCCTAATTGCTCAGTCTGTTGCACATAAGAAATATTTTCACTACCAATTTCAGCGCGAACTGAATCTGCACCATGTCCTACGACAATATGAATATTGTCGGCATCCAGCTCACGGGAACGATCAACTACATGCTGTAAAAAGGGCTTTCCTGCAATGGTGTGTAATACTTTAGGTTTATTTGAACACATGCGCGTGCCTTTCCCGGCCGCAAGAATGACAACATCTAACATTAGTCCTACCATATTTAAAAATTGTGAATTTTAAAATTTACATATCCATAAACAACAAAAGGCAGCCTAAGCTACCTTTTGAATTTTTAACATGTAAGCACACCGGCTATTTTAGATTCTTTCGAATCGCTCTTAGTGTACGTAGCTGCGCCGCAGCTTCTGCAAGTTGTGCAGCAGCTCGTGAATAATCCATACCTTCTGATGAATCTTTCAACGCTTGCTCAGCTTCTTGCATTGCTTTGGTAGCGGCTTCTTCGTCCATATCACCTTCGCGCAAAGCTGTATCAGCCAACACAGTTACAGCATAGGGCTGAACTTCGAGATAACCGCCAGACACATAATACACTTCTTCTTCGCCGTTTTGCTTTTTAACCCTTACAGGGCCTGGATTCAAACCGGAAAGAAAAGGTGCGTGTCCGTATGCAATACCAACTTCACCTTCAGTAGCAGAAGCTACCACTAGCTCAACTAAGCCAGAAAATATTTCCTGCTCGGCACTTACGATGTCGCAATGTACTGTTAATGCCATAATGTTTTTTGCCTATTTCTTTTTGGTTTCCCATATAAAAAAGCATCCTGATTTTTTATATGGGTCGCAGATTAATTTACTTAAGCTGCTTTTTCAGCGAGTTTTTTGGCTTTCTCGATAGCTTCGTCAATGCCACCTACCATATAGAATGCTTGTTCTGGCAGGTCGTCATAGTCACCGGCAAGTAAGCCTTTGAAGCTGGCAATAGTTTCTTTTAATGGTACGATCTTACCGTCTTGACCAGTAAATACTTTAGCAACATTAAATGGCTGTGATAAGAATCTTTCGATCTTACGCGCTCGGTTTACCGTTAGCTTATCTTCTTCAGAAAGCTCGTCCATACCCAAGATAGCAATAATATCCTTCAACTCTTTATAACGTTGCAATACAGATTGCACACCACGAGCAGTCTCATAATGCTCTTGGCCAATAATTAATGGATCAAGCTGACGAGAAGTAGAATCCAGCGGGTCAATCGCAGGATAGATACCTTTAGCAGCAATATCACGACTCAATACAACCGTTGAATCCAAGTGAGCAAAGGTGGTTGCTGGAGATGGGTCGGTCAAGTCATCCGCAGGTACATATACCGCTTGAATAGAAGTAATGGAGCCAGTCTTAGTTGATGTAATACGCTCTTGTAGTACACCCATTTCTTCAGCAAGCGTAGGCTGATAACCCACCGCAGAAGGCATACGACCTAACAGTGCTGATACTTCGGTTCCCGCTAGTGTATAACGATAAATATTGTCGACAAACAAAAGAACGTCACGACCTTCATCACGGAATTTTTCAGCCATGGTCAAGCCTGTCAAAGCAACACGCAGACGGTTACCCGGTGGCTCATTCATCTGGCCATATACCATTGCCACTTTAGACTCGGTAAACTTCTCAACGTTAACAACGCCAGCTTCCTGCATCTCGTGATAGAAGTCATTACCCTCACGAGTACGCTCACCAACACCAGCAAATACAGAAAGACCACTGTGCTCAGTTGCGATGTTGTTAATCAATTCCATCATGTTCACAGTTTTACCAACACCGGCACCACCGAACAATCCAACTTTACCACCTTTAGCAAATGGGCAGATCAAGTCGATAACTTTAATACCAGTTTCTAGCAGTTCAGAACTTGCTGATAACTCGTCGTAGGAAGGTGCTTTACGGTGAATCGATGCGCGCTCTTGCTCGCCGATCGGACCACATTCGTCGATCGGGTTGCCAAGAACGTCCATGATACGGCCCAATGTCTCTTTACCTACTGGCACAGAAACAGGTGCGCTGGTGTTCTCAACTTCAAGACCACGGCTGATACCTTCCGAACCACCCATTGCAATTGCACGAACAACACCATCGCCCAATTGTTGTTGCACCTCCAGCGTAAGCCCTTTTCCGGCTACCGTTAATGCGTCGTATACCTTTGGCACAGAATCACGTGGAAATTCCACGTCAATAACCGCGCCGATAATTTGTACGATACGTCCGCTACTCATGCTCGCTTCCTCGTATACTTAATATTTAAAAATCTAAAAACTTTTGTCGGGATAGTATTAAAGCCAAAATGCTGAATCTATCCTGTTAAATCCAAATTGCGGTAAAGCCTAAAAGGCTATTAAACCGCTGCCGCACCGCCGACGATTTCTGACAACTCTTGAGTAATTGCCGCTTGACGCGCCTTGTTATATGCCAATTGCAGGTCACCAATTAAATCACCTGCATTATCGGTGGCACTTTTCATAGCAATCATCCGGGCTGCCTGCTCACATGCGCCATTTTCCACTACAGCTTGATACACTTGAGACTCGATATAACGCATCATTAAACCGTCGAGTAGGGAATTAGCATCAGGCTCGTACAAGTAATCCCATGAATGCTTTTTCAGTTTTTCATTATCGTCAGCTTTCAAAGGCAACAACTGCTGGATAACAGGACTTTGCGTCATCGTATTAACAAACTCATTGCTCACCAAGTAAAGGCGATCGAGTTTACCGTCAACAAAACCATCCAACATAACTTTGACACTGCCGATAAGATCCGTCAGTACAGGTGTCTCACCAATATCCCGCACACTTGCAACGATATTGCCACCTACGCTGTTAAAGAAAGAAGCACCCTTAGCACCGATCATGCATAAATCGACATCGACTTTTTTGTCTGCCCATTCTTTACTGTGTGAAATAACAGATTTAAACGCATTGATATTTAAACCACCACACAGACCGCGGTCAGTCGATACCACAATATAACCAACGCGTTTTACTTCACGATCAGTTAAATATACGTGCTTGTATTCAGGATTACCGGCAGCAATATGTCCGACTACGGCGCGAATACGCTGGGCATAAGGCTTACCAAGTTCCATTCGGTCTTGTGCCTTACGCATTTTACTAGCGGCAACCATCTCCATCGCGCTGGTAATTTTTTGCGTATTTTTAATGCTACCAATTTTGGTACGTATTTCTTTTCCGCTAGCCATAACTCTTTTCTACTTTTGCAGCCTTACTTACTAGGAATTTTTATGCTGAAAAACCTTGATACTTACCAAGTCTGAGTAGACTTAAATTCATCAAGAGCAGATTTAATTCCATTAGCGATATCGTCATTGAAATTACCGGTGCTATTGATGCTTTCCATCAATTCAGCTTTTACACTGTTCATGAATGAAAGCAACGCAGCTTCGAAGTCACCGATTTTAGCAACGTCGATATCTTTCAAGTAGCCTTTATCTGCCGCATAAACTACAACTGCCATTTCGGCAATACTTTGCGGAGTGTACTGCTTCTGCTTCATCAACTCGGTTACGCGCTCACCATGTTCAAGCTGTGCTTTTGTGGCATCGTCAAGATCAGAAGCAAACTGTGAGAAAGCTGCCAATTCACGATATTGAGCAAGTGCTGTACGAATTCCACCGGAAAGCTTCTTAATGATCTTAGTCTGAGCCGAGCCACCTACACGAGATACCGAGATACCCGCGTTCATCGCAGGACGAATACCCGCGTTGAAAAGATCTGTCTCAAGGAAGATCTGACCATCTGTAATCGAAATTACGTTAGTAGGTACGAAGGCAGATACGTCACCTGCTTGAGTTTCAATGATAGGCAGTGCAGTTAAGGAACCGGTTTGACCTTTAACCTTGCCATCAGTGAATTTTTCAACGTATTCGGCATTTACACGAGCAGCACGCTCTAGTAAACGTGAATGCAAATAGAAAACGTCACCAGGGTAAGCCTCACGACCGGGAGGTCTTCTTAACAACAATGAAATCTGGCGATAAGCCCATGCTTGTTTAGTCAAATCATCATAGATGATCAGAGCATCTTCACCGCGATCACGGAAGTACTCACCCATGGTACAACCGGCGAAAGGCGCCAAGAACTGCATAGATGCTGGGTCAGAAGCTGTCGCAGCAACAACAATGGTGTGTTCCATTGCGCCGTGCTCTTCCAATTTGCGCACAACCGCTGCCACAGACGATGCTTTCTGACCGATGGCAACATAGATACATTTAATACCCGTACCTTTTTGGTTGATGATGGCATCCACAGCAACCGCAGTTTTACCTGTTTGACGGTCACCAATAATAAGCTCACGTTGACCGCGACCAATAGGTACCATGGTATCCACTGCTTTAAGACCAATTTGAACAGGCTGGTCAACAGATTGACGAGCGATTACCCCAGGAGCAATTTTCTCAAGGGCATCAGTCATTTTTGTTTCGATTGGGCCTTTACCGTCGATAGGGTTACCCAAGGCATCGACAACACGACCCTGAAGTTCTGGGCCAACAGGAACTTCCAAGATACGGCCAGTACATTTACAGGTTTGTCCTTCAGCAACACCTTGGTAATCACCAAGTACTACCGCACCAACGGAGTCGCGCTCAAGGTTCAAAGCGATACCATAAACACCGCCTTCAAATTCAATCATCTCACCGTACATTACTTCGGCAAGACCATGCACACGAATGATACCGTCAGTTACGGAAACGACTGTACCTTCATTTTGTGCTTCAGTTGTCACCGACAAATTGTCGATACGCTGTTTTATTACTTCACTAATTTCAGAAGGATTCAGCTGTTGCATACTGTAATTCCTTAAACTTTAAATCGAGTTCTGGTCAAATGCGTGTCTGCTATACAGTCAGGACACAATAAAAGTGCATTGTTTTTAAAAACAGACAAACGCACGTGAACAAATGTCTTCTACTACTAGCGCTTTGGGCCAGTTTGGTTAGGCATTCATTGCTTCGGCAAGCTTAGCCAAACGACCGCGTGCAGATCCGTCGATAACGGTATCGCCCGCACGAATTAATGCACCGCCGATAAGACTTTCGTCTATGGTGGTTTTTAACTCAACGTCACGGTCTAATTTCGCTTTTAAGGTTGTCGCAAGTTTTTGCTCAAGATCGGAAGAAATCTCAAACGCCGTTTGAATCTCGACGTCGACTGTCTTTTCTTGATTGGCTTTGTATAACGCGAATAATTCATAAACTTGGGCAAGTAACCCCAGTCGATTGTTAACCGCTAACACGTTAATAAAATTAACCTGTTGTTGGTTAAGCACATCACCGCAAACTTCGCCAAACTTAAGGCCTTTATCTGTGCTTGTCAGATTCGGCGAAGACAACATGGCTTTCACGCTGGCATCCATTGAGACTGACGCTGCTTGAGCCAAAGCTGTTTGCCAACCTTGCAGGTCTTTAGCTGCTCGCGCATATTCAAACGCAGCTTTAGCATAAGGTCGAGCGAGAGTAATTAGTTCTGCCATTTAGCCCTCGCTTAAAGATCTGCGGCAAGTTTTTCGAGCATTGCGTTGTGCGCACTTGCATCGACAGAAGCACCAAGAATTTTTTCAGCACCGCTCAACGCAAGTACAGCCACTTTGCCACGCAATTCTTCGCGTGCTTGACTGACAGAGCGCTCAACTTCAGCTTCCGCCTGTGCTTTAACACGGTCTGCTTCTGCTGTTGCTGCATCTTTCGCTTCTTCAACGATTTGCGTCGCACGCTTGTTGGCTTGCTCAACAATAGTCGCTGCTTGATCTTTCGCTTCTTTTAATAATTCGGCCGCTTTCTTTTTGGCAAGTTTCAGGTCTTTGTCTGCATTGTCAGCAGCTTGAAGACCATCAGCGATACGCTTTTCTCTCTCTTCCATTACTCCTAAAAGAGCAGGCCATACAAACTTCATGCAGAAAAAAACGAACACCAAAAAGGTCAGAGATTGACCGATAAGTGTTAAATTAAGATTCACACCAACACCTCACGAATTCAAATGTGTTTTAGATGGGTGTTCTTACAGACCAGGCGCTACAGCGAAGATCAAGTACATACCAATACCAACACCGATCATTGGAACCGCATCTAACAGGCCAGCCATAAGAAACATTTTACCTTGCAGTGCAGGTGCTTGCTCTGGTTGACGCGCAGAAGACTCAAGAAGCTTGCCACCTAAAGCGCCGAAGCCGAATGCAGTACCAAGAGCTGCCAGACCGATAAGAATAGCTGCCGCCATATAAACGATTGCTTGTTCCATGTTTACTCCTATTGAAATATAAAAAAATAAATAAAGTTAAAATGTAAAATGAAAAATTCTTAATGTTGTTCGTCGTGAGAATCGAATGCCATTCCCATATATACGATGGTTAACACCATAAAAATAAACGCTTGCAAGGTAATCACGAGGATGTGGAACACCGCCCATGCCCATTGCAAAATGCCTCCCATCACGCCAAACACCAAGCCTAAACTAAACAGAATAGCAATCAGAATAAAGATTACCTCACCTGCATACATATTGCCGAACAGACGTAGACCTAGAGATACAGGCTTCGCTACTAGCGCTATGGTTTCAAGAACAGTGTTAATAGGGATGAGAAGAATATTGAGATACCACTTTTCCTTAGGTGCAAAGAACGGGTGACAAGTAAGCTCTTTAATAAAGCCCCACACGCCTTTTTCACGGCAGCTAAAGAAGATCATCATGCCGAAAACAGTAAACGACATACCAATGGTTGCATTGGGATCGGTTGTTGGTACCACTTTAAAAAATATATGGGAATCACCACTGACGACAGCTGCAGCATGAGGTAGCCAATCAACAGGAACTAGATCCATTAGGTTCATCAGGAACACCCAACAGAAAATCGTTAGCCCTAATGGGCCGACTAGGCGGCTTTTGTAGTGAAATAATTCTTGTGACGTAGTGTTGACAAAGTCAACAATCAACTCGACAAAGCTCTGTATGCCGGTAGGTTTGTCTGTCGTCGCATTTTTAGCAACGCGATAAAAAACAAAGCTGAAAATTAAACCTAACACCACACTCCAGCCGAGTGTATCTAAGTGAAAAGCATTAAAGCCCATTTGCGCTGCTTCTTCAGAGCAATGAGCAAGTGTCCATACATCATTCTCAACAACTGATCCATCACAATGTTTTGCACCTGCAGACAATTTACCGTATGTCATATTTTGCAAATGGTGCTGTATATATCCGGTAGTGGTTAGTGCTTCGCCGCTTTCACTTGCCATAGTGTACCGTCAAACCTATTTCTTTTAATTTGATTTTGGCTGGCTGCGCATCTTTACGATTTTTGCCGCAACAAACCACTGTAATACGATCATAAAACTAAAACCCACAAATAGAGCAGGGCTATGTATTGGTTTAACAAAGCGATAAACCAAAATGAAACCCAATGCTGCTAATACGAGTTTTCCCGATTCTCCAGAACTAAAAGACCGTGCTATTAATGGCGCGTACTCAGCACCACTGTAGCGAAATGCATAGTGGACAAAGTAAAGGTTTGGAATAATGTAGATTAAACTCCCCAGAACAAAAGAATAAGCTATACCGACATCATTTATTGCTAGTAAAGAACCCACTAGAGTCAACAAAGACAGTTGATATTTTGCGCTATACCAAACGGGGGATGTCACGATCAGATCACCCTTAACCTATATTTTAGTAACGTTCTTTGCGCTACTTTATAATGAATTGAGCTTCATAAACTGCGCATCTATCTTACTTATTTAGAATAGCTGGCTTACAAATCAGCCGATAAGATCAAGACCTAAACCAAAGTTTGAGCCTGCTTAATAATTCTCAATAAACTACATTAGAGAAGGCTTTTAAAAGACACTATTGCTAAAACGCAAATACTTCGCTTAATTCAACATGTTTCTCTTAAGTTTTACTATGTAAGTTTTACTGCAAAAGAAACAATGTTTTTTACCTTATACACCCTTTTCAGCTTGCATGATATTTAGCCGTCGGTCAGGCGAAGGCGATTATAGGGAGTATGCCTTCGAGTATCAACTATTATGCCCGCTTTGTTGCGTGATCTGTCGAAATAATTGTTCCAGCTGAGATAGCAAAATTTTATTCTACTTTGCCCAAGCAGGATCATAGATAATGTTAGAGCAAATGACGGAATCGAACAGTCATATTGGCGCATTTAGAACTAACAAAGTCGGAAATTTGGCATCGATATTTAAGTTTAGAGCCTGTTAAGACTAATTAAGCTACACCTGCTGGTAAGCATTTTTTCGAGTAGCTAGGCAATACAAACGCCGTTTAGTTATTCTCGGCAATTGCTCCTCGGCTCTGGCTACCTCGACAAATGCTCCTGCTTTGTTCTAATACGCTACGTCCTTGCAGCTATGCTTCGCCCTGCCTTACATATCCTTATGTTCGTGCATTGCTCTAATTACCTGTATCTATACAGGCATAAATGAGTGTGTGTTAACAGGCCCTAGGCAGAACTATTTATAACGTGTTTTCGTTTATGAGCAAATACTGTCGCTTCTATTTATCTCCTTCCATCTCCGACTTTTGCCAACTTATACCTAGCACTTGTTTGACCAACCTATTAGTGTTATTCCTCCTAGCCAACACATCACCTCGTATCCAAGAGTACATTTAATGAAGTTCGCAGCAGCACTTTGTGTTCTACCAGCAATATTTGTCGTCGCTTGTGGCGGCGGTGGAAGTGAGAGCAGCAATAGTAATAACTCACAGACTGTGACGATCCAAGGCAAAGTCACTTATGACTTTGTTCCTCATACAAGCGGCGGAGCCTTAGATTACAATAACACCTCAAGACGTCCAGTCCCCTCGGCTAGGATTCAGCTACTTGATTCAGACGGTAATACTTTAGATGGTAGCAGTACCGATGCTGACGGTAACTATCAGGCCGAAGTCCCTGCTAATGCAGAAGTACGTGTGCGTGTCCTGGCTCAATTTGATAGCCAATTTGCCAATATCAGTGTTACCGATAATACTCGAGGCAACGCCTTATATGTGCTTGATGGCGAACTAAGAAATAGCGGTAACAGCAATTCGAATCGAGACCTCCACGCTGCCTCGGGTTGGACCGGATCAGGTTATGGTAACGAGCGGGCGGCAGCACCTTTTGCCATCCTCGACTCCGTGTACCAGGCAGTAAAGTTAGTACAGACCGCAGATTCCAATGTTTCCCTTCCTGCGTTGGAGATGCGCTGGAGTGTCAACAATATTGCGGTGGTCTCGCAAAATGCTGCCAGCGGCAGAATCGGTACCTCAAAATTTGATGGCACTAATATATTTATTTTGGGGCATGAAGATAATGATACTGACGAGTACGACCGTTCCGTCATTCAACATGAATTTGGCCACTATTTAGAGCGCACACTATTTCGACTCGATAGTGAAGGTGGCAGGCATTCTCGCCGGGATCAATTAGACTCTCGCGTTGCCTTCAGTGAAGGCTGGTCTAACGCCTTTGCAGCAATGGCATCTAGCTCTACAACTTATCAAGATTCTATGCGCAAAGCTCAAGCTTCGGGTTTTCGTTACTCACTTGAGAATAATACCATTGCCAATCTTGGCTGGTATAGCGAGAATTCTGTCAGCCAAATTGTCTATGATATATATGATAGTGATAGCGACAGCAGCGACAACATTAGCTTGGGCTTTACACCGATATATCAAGCAATGCGCTCCGACGAATACCGCAGAGGGACAGCTGTAACGAATATATATTCATTTACGGATGCGTTGAAAAATCGCCTGCCGATCAATGATGCAGGCGCTATCGATGATCTGATGGAAGCCAACGATATTTTCGGCACAGGGCCCTTCGGCATTGGAGAAACCAATAATGGTGGCCAATCTATTAGTTTACCGGTGTATCATGAACTAAGTGTCGGCGCCAAAGTGAACTTATGCAGCGATAAAGTCCCTCAGGTCTTTAATGGTATAGGTGTCAGACGCCTTGTCAGACTGAATATCAGCCAAAACGACGACTATACTATCCGAGCAGAAAAGACGAGAGGGCGGATAAATACCAACCCCAATATGCGTATTTATAGAAACGGCAGTCAAATTTTAGAGCTGGACAGCTCAGTAGTAGATATCGAGAGCCGAGATGACGTACAGCTCGACGCTGGCGACTATCTTATCGAGTTGTTTGACTTGAATAATATGACTTTTGGCTCAAACCCAGGTGGTCTTTCGTGCTTTGACCTGAGTATAAATTAAGAGAATATCTGATGAAGAAATTACACCTTTTACCCTTACTTACCGCATTTGTCTTCACGGGATTTGATACTTTTGCCGATGTTAAACACGCCCACCAGCATTATCAAAAACCCGGCGCAGCAATTAGACTGGCCCAGCCTCAATCGATTACGCTAGATCCATACTCACAGAAAACCGTCGAAATCTCATTTAATACACCCCCTAACAGGAGAGTTGGTACTCACACACAAACCTAAACCGGGTATTACTGCCGATGCTTCAACTAACGAATGGAAATTTGATTTAAACTCTGGACAACCTAAGATTTCACTTGATGTAAGTAGTAATGAAGCAGGGCAGTATCACATTATGTTTCACGCACAGATAAGTCATGCAGGTCAAAATAGTTCCCGCGTGTTTGGTATTCCCGTTTATGTTGGTGACCAAAGTAGCCCTGCGATTCAGAAAAAGCACCCGGAAGTTATTTCAATGAAAGCGCAAGAGACCGTTAACTAAATTAAGTCGAGACTAAGGATTGTTGAGGTCGGTGACTATTTTAATACCTTATCAAACAACCTCTTTATAGGGTTTCTCTTATTCTTGTATTTATCCCTCAGCTCAAGTAGCTCAGGGTGCTCAGGCGACAACTCAAGTCCAATCGTTACATGCCTCAGGCCTTGTCTATATTCTTTTCTATTAAAAGCCTGAGTTGCCAACTCAGTATATTTCTCAACCACACTATCAAGCCCCTTGAGCGCTACTCCATTTTCTGGCTCTATTGCTAGCACTAACTTGTAGTAATAAATAGCGTTGTCGCCCTTAGGCCGATTTAATTGAGTTTTTTCAAAGCGCTCTGCAGCCAGTTGGATATAACGTTTTACCAAACGCTCATCCACATCATTCAGGCCTTCTAGCGCTTCCTCACTGTCAGCCTCCAACGTGAGGATTTGGTTGAAATAATAGCGAGCATTGTCGAATTCTGGCTGTATCAAACGATCTTCAGACAAACTTTGCTCAGCCTTATCCAGCAATAACTTTATTTCCCGTTCGGTCTCACTTTCATAAGTGACTAAGTAAACCAATAACAACAATACCGCCCCACCGAAACCAAATATAAACGCTTTTTTATATTGCTTTATTCTCAGTACAATGCCCTCGATATCGACACTTGGGAAAAAAGCAGACCGAATCATAGTTGCATCATTATCACCCGGACTTTCATTTAAAAGAGCATCAATAGCGGCTATTAACTCATCGACTGTGCTGAAACGTTGATCTGCTTGTTTGGCCAACATTTTTTTAAGAAGAGCTTGGTATTTCTTCTCAACAGGTGCGTTTTCAACAATTGGTTTCTCTGTGTGGTTTATTGCAGTCGCAGCAAAATTATTTCCTTTAAACGGGTTTTCACCTACGAACAACTCTAAAAGAACAACGCCTAAACTGTAAATGTCGGATCGCTGATCCAAATGTCTGCCACATATTTGCTCGGGGCTACTATAAGATGGGCTTCCCACGGAGCTACCTGCTTGCGTGAGGTCGGTATCGATAGATAAGTTTTTTGCGATACCAAAATCTGACAACGCTACAGAGCCATCTTCACGAAAAAGAATATTCGCCGGCTTTATATCTCGATGAATAATGTCATTTTGGTGGACAATACTTAAGCCTTCAGCAACTTGCCTTATCAAATTTAAAGCGTAGCGCTCGTCAACTTTCTCTATTTTTAGCTGATTTAAGTCACCGCCAACTAAGTACTCCATCGATATAAATGGGCGGCCATCTTCCAAGTGTGAAACATCATAGATGGTAACAATTCTAGGGTGGCTTAAAGCGGCAATAGTGTGGGCCTCAGAGAAAAACCGATCTTTAGCGCTGGGATCACTGAAGTCTGAAAGCACTTTTATTGCAACCCGCCGGTTTAGGGATTCCTGAATGGCGAGATACACTGTCGCCATGCCCCCCTTACCTAATAGGTTATGTATGGTGTAGCCTGGAATTAATATAGATTCAGTCATTGGCAGATACTGCAATAAAGCGATTCTGGACGTATAGATTTAAAGATAATATAACAAATAGTATGGCTTTGGTTCTGTTTACGGTAAATCCTGGGCCAATCAGTATTATCAGTCATCTATATCCCTTTGGGGCAATTATCACTACAAAAATTACCTCCAAATCTTAACAACCCCGACTAAGTCTCATACTGTCACTTATTTAAACTAGCTATTGCCATACAAGAAGTCATTTCAGCACTAGTTCAGGACTCACCAGCTAACTTTTATGCCATATTCAACAAATGTCCGAGCAGTACAAGTGTTACTTGCAGGTATCGGAAAACACCATTTCGGCTAACTATCCGGCAATTGAAGTAAACTCGGCAGGAATACGCAGAATGAAACTACCTGCAGGACACACACTATGTCGCTATATTCAGCTTACCTTAAGTAGTGACCATATCCTATATCAGAGCCTGGGGTAACGCACGAGACTCGATTCTAGTCAGAACAGAAAACCAATCGAACTATTTAACTCTTTACCCTAATAAGGAGTTTAGTTATGAAATTACCATTTACATGATGATTGTTGGCTAGCATCACTGTATTGGCAGTGATTACCACAGAAGCACAGAGAACATCTTATTGATTACTCTGCACTGAGGCACTTGTCCTAATCGCGAAGATAAAGTAGAAGAAGGCTGGCTTGATCTTATTGCGCGCTGAATTGTTAAATCTCTATCGAGCATGTTTACAAGCTCTATTTGCTTACGTAACACTTTAGCCTAAATTAAAATGTTGCTTAATCAAAAAATGATAGCTCCCCCCCACAGGAATAGATATCTCTTTTTCAGTACTCATATTTAATGATAAGCCTTTGTCTTTTTTAACAATTTCACATACTTTATCAAGGTCAACAATAAAGCTACGATGGACACGCTTAAAGCTATTAATAAATAACGTATTGCCCAAATCCGATAATGACAAATTACACAAGTACTCACCACTATCTGTATGCAGGGAACAGTAATGTCCTTCCGCTTTAATATAAATCACATCTTCTAAATCCACTAAAAGAATACTGTTATTTTTATAAACTGGCAGCTTTTTAATAAGTAAAGGCTCGCTAGCAGCCTTCGATGTTTCGGGAATTCCCGAAGCCACATCAGTGAGATCATAAAAAACCATACACGTGCCTATCGCCACTTTCTCACCGTACATTTTACTAACTTTAATCATCAAAAGCCGATCGATAGCATTGATCATCATCGATACAGGAGGCGGTGAATCCATTGGGCACTGTGACTCTTTCAAAAGCATTTGAACCTTTTCTTGGCTTTTGAAAGGATGAAAATTGATGATATTTTTACCTAGAGGCTGCTCTTTTAAACTACCAAGGATATCGATAGCCACTGCATTCATAGCAGTAACTTTATTTTCCTGATCAAGCCAAACAATGCCCGGATCAAATTGTTGTAGTTTATATTGAAGAGTTTCCAACGAGGCCTCTCTTACTCACTTTTAAACATTTATTTTTAATGGATGAAAATTATATGACTATTGTAGATTCACAATAGTCATATTCAGTTTAACCCAGTGAGGGAAGTCGCCACACAGTATCCGTTTAGCATCAAAAATTTGCAACCTTTTCTACAAACTGCCTATGTTTTTCACAACTAATCAGACAGTAGTAGGAGCACGAACACACTCGACATAGAGTGTCATCTTACTCTGCATATAATTAAAAATATCATTAAATAAAGTATGCTATATAAACTATTGCCAACCAAAAAATAAGGCCCGTAAAACCAGCTCTCCAACTATCGATTTGAGCATCGGATTTAAATACTTTTTTCAGAATTAGATATCCTGGAAGCTTTACAGCATATTGGAAAAAAACTTCCACAACAAAATGCCACAACATTCTGAATATACCGCCTGCCAATTCTCCAGCTATTCAACGAGAGGCATATAAGCACTCCTCCTTGTTATTTGGCACATTAAAAAATTTTGCGCAGAGTGCCCCTTATGACATTCTAATATAGAAGACTTACAAACTTAATAAATAGTACATACTTATAGTTTTGTTGACAGCCATATGGCAATTTTAGTTGAGCTCTTAACTAAGCCAAAGATTGGCTTGTAGATTAAAGAATTTTTACCAAGACTCTCACCTATACTTTGGTGGCGTTCTTCATCAGCTCTGATACTAAGTACCGCATTATATGTTTCTTCATCGTGTTCTTTCAAAAATTTTAGTTGCCATTCTAAATGGTGCAACACTGTAGATTCAATGGCATTAGTGCAAACCCATATAGCATTACGCCCTAGTATCGCGGTAAAAAAACCAAGTATACAACCACTAGATACCCAAAACCACAAGGCATAGCAAGATCGCGTAGCACGTTTTTTAAGTAAGCTATCAAAAATTTCGAAATGCTGATTTTCATGAGATAGCATTTCTTCTAATTCTAGAACGATATCTTTATAAAAAAACTTAGCGACAAATAATTGAGCTTTATAAATATTAATAGCACCTAACTCTCCAGCATGATCTACACGAATAATCCTTTCAATTTCTCTCTTATATTCGATTTTTTAGTTCCTTTGGGATTGTTCTATGTCATACGTATTTTTAGCGGCACAAATTTAACCTGCTTCGGTAGTACCTTCGACCATGTAACAAACTGGGATAGTTACGTTAATAATCTATAAACCGAATACAGACTGCTCTACTTAAATTTCATTTTCCGCTATAACTTCAGTTTCTTGTTTTGACTCAGCTATAAGCCATCTTGGCAACGAGCCTAGCCTAGCTGTTTACTCTTAATTACTTAAACAAGTCTCTAACTTTTTTTCCTATAGCAATAGGGTCAGAGTCTTTATCGATGCATACGGAAACGTGCCCTGAAGGAATCTGAAAGACATATTGGAAGAAATTGCCATATTTGATTAACAGATAATCTAAACCACCACAATCAAGATTACCTCTTTGTGAAGCTGCTGTAAGCATTACTGGATTAACAATTAACTCTTCGTACTTATCCGATTCAGAGCTGCTCGCACCGTCTGTATTTTCCTTTGATTTTTTTTCTAATTTTCCATTTTGATAGATAGCGACATACCTGACATCATGTGAAATTTTAAATATATTTTCGATCATTAATTTCTCACGCTTGGGTTTTATAAAGCTAATGGATAAAATACTACATCATAATTATAAAAGGACACAGGGTTTTTCTTTTAAAGATCACGCACTCAGCACTTTATCATGTATTTGCACCTTTGCCTCTATGAAAAACTGCTATTTTGTTACCGTCTAAATCACGGAAATATGCGGCAAAGTAGGCGCCGTTATTTCTAGGACCAGGTTCGCCTTCGCATTTTGAATTTAGGCTAAGCGCAAGCTCATATATATCTTTGACAAGGCGATCGCTATCTACTTTTAATGCGAGCATGGTGCCATTGCCAAAAGTAGCTACATCATTATTGTGAGGTTTAGTTATCGCAAGTTTGGTGCTTGATTCTGGGAATTCGTAAAATACAACGCTATCGGTTTTAGCAATCTGTTTAGCACTAAGCAGAGCTAGAACTCTGTCATAGTATTGTATAGCTAAATCGAGGTTGTTCGTTCCAAGTGTTAAATGTGAAATCACTTTCTGTATCTCCTAGAGGTATAACGTACTATAAACAAAGCTTTACTTATTAGAATATTACATCTCTCATTGACGAAATTCTTTTATCACAAAGTTTATAAAACTTCTGACTTTAGGCGTCATATTTTTATACCGATAATATATCATAGATAATTGTCGTTCACCCAAATGCCAATCAGATAACACTCTAAGCAAAGTACCAGATTCAAGATCTTTTTTAAGAAGTATTTCGGGCTGAATAATGATACCTAACCCAGATTTAGCGGCACTAAGCAAAGCATAACCATTGTTCACGGTAATCATACTTTGAGCTTTATGCTCTACTATATTTTCATCGTTATAAAATTTTAGTGGTGTATCAGCAGTTTTGGTAAAGCTTATCACCTCATGTTCTTTAAGATTTGTAGGGTGAATAGGTGTGCCATGTTTGGCTAAATATTCGGGCGCAGCACAGACCACCATTTTATAAGGCATTAGGATTCGTTGAATGATACGACTATCTGGGATAGGCCCAATTCGAAACGCAATATCGATACCTTCTTCAACGATATCCAGATTCTGATCAGTCAACATAAGCTGCAGTTTGACTAAAGGTGATAACTGCCGATATCGCTTTAATGCTGGCATCAACATTGTTGTCGCAAAGGTGACCGGTGCCGTAATGTTCAATACACCTTGCGCTTCACTCGATTGCGCTTCCGCCTCCATTTCAGTAATAGCCACTCGTTCGAGTATGTCCTTACATTGCTCAAAATAGTTTTTGCCGAAGTCCGTTAAACTCTGCCGACGCGTTGTCCTGTTAAGTATGCGGGTACCAAGCCTAGCTTCTAAAGCAGCAATATGCTGACCAACCATAGCCGGAGTTAATTTCAGCTGCGCTGCCGCCGAACTCATAGAACCGGCTTCTACAGTCGTGACAAAGGCTTTCATTGACTGAAAAAGATCCATTTGATAGTAATACTTTAAAGTAATTAAAGAAATTCACTAATTATAAACTCAAAGAAGTTAATTATCATACTTGTTCAGTAACTTATTATTGAAGGTATTATGATCAATTCACGATTTTGTAATAAGAGTATTCTTATCACCGGTGCTGGTACGGGTATGGGCAAGGCTACAGCACTAAGGCTAGCGAGAGAGGGTGCTCAATTAGCGCTATTAGGACGAAGAGAAGAACCCTTACAACAGCTTGCATCACGGATTGAATCACTTGGGGGGAGCTGTATGATTTTGCCTTGCGACATAACAGATATAGCGTCGCTGGCTAAGTCAATGCAGCGCATCAAAAAGTCATTTGGCAAACTGCATGGCGTATTTGCAAATGCCGGCGTATTAGGGGATTTATGCCCCGTATCAGACGTCACACAAAACCAAGTAGATAGTGTAGTCAACACCAACGTAAAAGGAACACTGGCAACAATACAACAATCTTTATCAGTAATGGACTCCGGTGCCATTGTGATAAACGCTTCGTGGACGGCATCTGCAGTTATGCCTGGAGCAGGCGCTTATGCAGCAACCAAAGGGGCACTATTGAGCTTGATGACAACTCTTGCTGTGGAGCAAGGTCAGCATAACATAAGGGTCAACGCAATTAGCCCAGGTATAATTTTAACGCCAATGGCCGATGAAGTTCTCGATCCAGACTTATCAATAAAGTTGGCGAATCAAGCCGCCTTAAAGCGCAATGGAACACCTGAAGACGTATCTGGAACTGTTGCATGGTTACTATCCGATGACGCAGTTTACGTTAGCGGTCAGAATATAACGATAGATGGCGGTTATACGATTGGAGGGGTAAGGTTATAAACAGTGGCGCCTCTTACGGCGCCCAGTCAACTTAACTTGTTACATATAGTTAGTGTTTAATTGTAAAACCATCTACTGGTATATTTTCTATGTAGTCTGGATGGTACATATCTATGTAGACTGAATAAGTTTTGTTTTTACATTTAACATCATATAAGTCCATCATGAATCCATATGGGCTAATACCTACACTCCCCACTCGCGAAAAACTTTTGACTGCACGGCCGTCAGGGCAGATCAATCGCTTTAAATAATCTCTTTGCCCCTGGGGACCATCCGCTTTAATCGGATTGCTTGCTGATATTCCGAGAGGATGTTGAGATATATTTGCATAATTCGGTTTCACACAACTCTTTCCACTTAATTCCGGAATTTCACAGCCATCCATTTTCTGCTGAGTAGCCGTGCACCCATACAGTGAAGTAACCGTTAATATAAAAAGTAATGCCTTCATCATCTTCCTTTAAATGTAATAACTTTAGTGTAGATAACAGCTTACAGCGAATTGTACGCATCGTAGACAATAACTTTTTTCCATAAATGCTGAGCATCTTTCACAAATTTTAGGTGGACAGGCTCTTTCTGATATTTATCTTGATCTTCTTTGCTGGAAAACGTCAATACCAATGCATAAGTGTATGAACTATCAACCACTTCTCGTTCACTGGGCGCAGCAGTGCCAATAAATTTGCTTTTAACATATTTAGAATTATCGATAAACGTTGTTAAATGCTTCTCGAAAGCCTTTCGATCTTGCTCACTGTTAGGTTTTTTCAACCAAAAATATACACTATGTAAAAACCCACCAGATCCAATAACCGTCTGCTTACTTGGCTTTTCTTCAGCTATAGCATTGAGTGACAAACTCAGTGTTGCACACAAAAATAAACTGCTCCAAAAATTATTTTTTTTTCCAAACATAGAATTAAATCCCCATTTTTAATCAGCTGTTAAAATAACGAACAAAGTCCGAAAATAAACAAAACGCTGCTAACTGTCAATCTCTTGTCCGATTGGTTTGATTCCACTATTTTTTCGCGGAAGTCTAAAAATATCACGCTCTAAGCCATCGGGGAATTTACATCGATTACTCTTTACGCCACCAAGCTTTGTAACAAGATTACGTGCGGGTAGGTTTTCATCATTCATATACGTTTCTACGTAATGCCAATTAAACTCAGAGTAGGCATATTCAATTGCAGCTTTGGATGCTTCAATAGCATAGCCTTTGCTACGTGCACAGGGAAGTAGCCACCACGTTAGTTCTGTTGGCCAGCCCTTACCTTTCCAAAATCCACATGTACCAACAAAACTATTTGTCTCTTTTTCTTTGAGCACCCACACACCAAATCCCAGCAAATACCAGGAGCCTAGGTCTGCTTTGAGCCTAGCCCAAATTTGCTCATCTGAAAGTGGGCCGCCATAGAAGTGAGAAGCTTGCTGACTCGAATAAAATTTCAAATAGGTGGAAAATGCGTCTTGGCTTGGGGCGAGAAGCAACAAACGCTCCGTTTCTAGAGAAGGAATTTTCATTTAGATGAACACCTGAAATTTAATATATGAAAATAATAATTAAGCGCCAGCTTGCGAGTGCCCTAACTCATTTGTTAAGTAATTAATGCCACACAATTTTACACTGAAATATAAGTTCCTTCCTCATCTTCTTGAACGAGGATCAAAAAGTCGATGTATAAGGAAACGATTTGTTCTTGTTCATTCACCCCCCAAAAAGCGGGATATGCACCATCACCAAAACCACTACTTGTAATTACACAATCGTGCTGATCTGACATGGACACCACTTTCGGCTGACCAGAAAGACACCATTCGCCAAACAATCTTTCTTTTTCAATTCGGCTACAATCCAGAAGGTTAGCAACATCAAAAATCGCAAGATTTCCTGCATCGACCCCATAAACACCATTACCACTTGGTGTATTTGCTGCATACCATTTTACTGGTACTTCATCCTTACAAAATTTTACTCTAATTCCAGCAACCCGGTTATGAATTGTGACTGTTTCTACTGGGTATTCACCAGGACTTACTTTTTTATGTAGAGGCTCAAAATCGTAAATGTCATATCCGAAATCTAAAATTCCCAAGATACCTGAGCTAACTCGAAACCTTCCTACTTCCTCCAATTTTGCAATACCTTCTAGGTTAGCAAGTTTGATATGCCTATCTTTTTGAAAAAGAATATTTTCATTGAGATTTAAGTTTTCTTGTCGATCAATAAAAGGGGCACTTTGCATGCTAAGTGCTAATGTATCAGTATGCTTATTACGGTCTATAACAGGTTCTTTAGGAGGATAAAACAAGGTAAATATGCTTGATATTAACCAGCCACTACTTTCATCTCTTTTCAGATCGTAAGCATGGTAACTTAATGAATTCAATTCTTCGTCATACATTTCAGTATAAACTTGAGCTAAGTCTCCTTGAACATCGCATTCGGTGATTTTTTCCCATTGGAGATCATGATCTGCTTTTGACCCAAATGAATTTCTTGAATCCGAACGGCTACCACTTATAAAATGCGCTACTTCCAACTCTGATACAAGTTTTCCCCAATATTCAAAATCAACATTGTCCCCCATTTTCTTTTGCGCAGTAGACCATTGATCATGCCAGTGCAAAATAAAGACATTAACTCGCTCTTCAGGGGAGCTTAAAGCAGCACTATAATCTCTCTTGTTCTTGGAGGTACTCATAATATCTTTAATATACGAAGCTGATTGATTTTCTATGTTATAGACATTCTGTAAAAATACATACTTAAATAAGTAAAGCCTTTTGGGTACTTTGTACAGATATACGTATTAATCCTATCTCGATTCTGAGCTAGGAAATTTTTTCTTTTTACCAAACACACCTACCCAGAATAGCCCCTCAAAAATCACTCCAAGAATAATAAATGCGATACCCCCCACGGGAACACCGAAAACGTAGCAGGCTATTGCAGTAAAAAAACATCCAATGGTTAGCGCCACCCTAACTAATCTATTCATTTAATATCCTCTATTTTTATCTATATGGATGAGCAATTATTTCCATGCGGGCTACTAATACCTAATTTTGTTACATTTTATTTTACTTAAACATCCAAAGACCAACCCAATCCGTGTGGTGTTGTTGTCAGTCAGCGTTGTCAGCAAGATAACGAACTCTTACTTTTTTATCAGCAACAATACTTGTAATAACAGTGGATAACATTGAATCGAATGCTGCGCTTTCAGTTCTCACGGCCGCAGATCCACCTTCTTCGTAGTTTACCCATAAGTGGGCAACAGATTCGTTCAACTGCGATGTACCGATAAAATAGTTTCGAATCTTTTTGTCACATTCTGTTACAGCATTTGCGAAACTGAAAGGGAAAAAAATCAACAACAATAAAATACTTCTTAAATTCATTATTTACCTCTATCTACAATAGTGAAACCTAATATGCATATAGGTCGTTACTTATTTTGTCGCGAACAGTCACAAACCACATAAATTTGAGAGACAAGTAGGGGCAAACAGGGAAGGTCTCCTGGAAGGGGTACTTAGACGGAAACTTTCCCTTTACTATTTCTCCAAGTAGTAATAATTTAACTTTCCGCGCTGCAATAATACAAGGAGTTGTAACAACATGGAACCATCTTCTTATCTTAATCCTATTGAATCCTGCATATGCAAATTGCTAGGTAAGTTGTAGGTTGAATTCTGGTATTAAGGTGGCAGTTATTGCACGTCGAACTGACCTAGGATTTGAGTAGCATCAACCATGGTATCGATATCGCTATGATAGCGCTTATGATTGACTTCTAGCTTGATAACTTTATCGGGATTTTTTTCGATAAGTTTGCGACAGCCCAGGTGCACTCCTTCGCTATCAACGTTCATGGCTTGTTCTGTGGTGAGAAAAATAGGATTGCCTCTTTGCCCTTGGTGGTAGGGAACGAGTATTGTCTTTTCTTTATTTTCATCAACCACTGTTTGGATAAACTTGGTATGTAGGTAGGTGAGATCATCAGGTGTGAGTAAGGGCTGATCGCCCAGCCCAACCACAATATAAAGATTATGCTTGGCAATAGCTTGTAGACCGCAGCGAAGAGAACTGAGCTGGCCTTGTTGGAAGTTGGAATTAAAAACAATATCAAGGTCTAAACCAGCCAATGCTTCGCGCACTTGCGCGTGCTGGTGACCAACCACAACGGTAATGTGTTCGATGCCTGCACCGCTATAATTGCTTACCACATGGCGTATCATAGGTTTACCCTGAACAGGAATAAGTAGTTTATTTATCGCTCCCATTCGTTGGGATAAGCCTGCAGCAAGAATAATGGCACTGACATTTTTCATAGCATTTTTGCCTTAGGCTTTACTACAACAGGATGTCACAGAAACTGCTGGCTTTTTAGGTTTTATATTGGTATCGAGGCTTTGTTGTATTCTTCGATTTTTAAGCTCGACCACTTTTGCCATAATAGACAAGGCAATTTCTGAGTGGCTAATAGCACCAATATCAATACCTGCCCGAGCGCTAATTTTTTGTATCGTTTGCTCACTGGCTCCCATCTCCTGTAAACGTTTGATAAGTGCCTTAGCTTTCTTATTGCTGGCGACCAGTAATACATGCTCAGGGTCATAATTTAAAGCATTTTGTATAGCCTCAATATCACCTGTACCTTGAGTGGCAATAATAGCAACACGAAATTGTCCACCGAGTTTTTCATTAGGGTAGGGCAGGGACTTTTGCCAAGCAAAACTCATGGCTAAATCTTCACTGTATTTGGCAATACTCTCAGCCACAGGTGTTTGGCCATACAGCAATATTGCCTGCTCATTGGCAATTGGTTCTAGGAAAATATCCACTGTCCCTTCACTGGCACAGTGAGAAGGGTAGCAGGGCATATAACTAACAAAAGCATGTTCGGGGCAGACTCGAATAGTAATAGCTTTGTTATCTTGCAATATTTTTGGCGCTAGTTTTTTAACAACACTCTGACAACATCCTCCTCCTATCCAGCCCGATAAGTTTCCATCTGGGGTAATAATGGCTTTATCCCCAATATTGGCAGAGGTGGAGTTTTCGGTATTAATAACATTAGCGAGAATACATGGCGTTTGCTGCTCTTCTGCCGCAAGTAACTGATGGTACATCTGCTTGTTAACCGACATTAGCCACCCCCTGATGAGTTGGATTATGCGCTTGTGCCATAAGCTCAGTTAAATCATAAAGGCAACGAAAATTATGAACAGGAAGTAGATGGTCGATATAGGGTAGAGCACCTTTTAGCGCAGCAGTTTCCACCTGATATTCATTATCTTTCATTAAGGGCGATAGCCAAATAATACTGCGATAGCGCTTTTTTAAGGCTTTTAAACGCTGCTGCAATTCTGCCGCAGGGTCGGTATCAAGTCCGTCACTGTGAATAATAAAATGGTGGATACTCCGATTACCAGCCCGACTATTGGCCACGCCGCGTTTTTGCAGCTCGGCGATGCTGTGGGCAATACGTGTTCCACCACCCCAAGTCGTGTTCAGTAAAGCGAGCTGAGTTTTTACCTTGTGCAACTGATGTTCTCTAAGGGCGCTGGAAATATCCACCAGGCGAGTATTGAAAATAAACACACGGGTATCTGGCAGAGTGCGCATAATTGCCAGTGAAAAAACTAAAAAAGCATTACTGTAACCGGACATCGACCGACTGACATCCACCAGCACAGTAAAACGTGGAAGGATTTTGGGCTTCTTGCGCCAAACCAGCTGAAATAAGTCACCGCTATGTTTCAAGTTATGCTGAATACTTTGGCGCAAATCAATCTGCTCTCCTGCATGGGCTTTTACTTGTTTACGCAATTTTTTGGCGAGCAATCGCGCTAACTGGTGGCAGCTTTCAGTAAAACGCTGGAGCATGCCTTCATCTTCTAAAAAACCAAAGTCGATGTGTTCATTCAGTTCTTTAGCCGAGGCCAAGTCAGACATGGCTTGGCTAGCTCCAGCCTGGGTCTCCTGTTTCTCCTTAGGGCTAGCGTGCTTACCAAGTTGATCCGTATCACCTTCGGACATGATCTTGGCAGCGGCTTTACTCGATTGAGACCTTTGCTTCACTCCTGTTACCTTGCCTTTGTTCATCCAAAACTCAGCATATATCTGATCAAAGTTATGCCACTGCTGTTTGTTCTTACAGAGTAAAGTGCGCAGGGCATTTTGGAAATGGAAGCGATCGTTGAAGTTATTTTCCGCCAACAAGGTTTGGGCAATTTTTTGTAAATTAACATCCACCTGAAAGCCATAGGCGGCCAGGTGGCGAATAAAAATCACCAACTTTTCTTGCATAGCCCTTAGCTGATGACGATCGAACTGCAAGTCAAGTTGATCGCTCATACTACTGTGCTCACCACTTTATTGAGGGTAATAGAGTCTAGCGTTTCCCGATCTTCCTGATATTTCAGCAGACACACTAGCGAATCATGGAGGCTAGATAGGTCTTGATCGAGGCTGCGAAAACCCAAATTCATCAATGCTTCAGCCCAGTCTAGAGTTTCGGCAATTCCTGGTACTTTGCGTAATTGCATACGCCGCAACTTTTGCACGAAGCGCACTAGCTGCTCAGTAAGTGCTTTATCCAAATGGGGTAACTGCAAATGGACGATCCGTAATTCATCCTCAACGCTCGGGTAATCAATATAGTGATATAAACAGCGCCTGCGTAAGGCATCACTTAGTTCACGGCTCGCATTAGATGTCAGAATCACATAGGGTTTAGTGCTGGCCTTTATAGAGCCTAGCTCTGGAATGGTAATCTGGTATTCCCCTAAAACTTCCAGGAGAAAAGCTTCAAATTCATCGTCCGCCCGGTCAATCTCATCGATGAGCAGAATAGGGGATTTGGGTTGACGTATGGCCTCTAATAGCGGCCTTGCTAACAGATATTTCTCGCTGTAGATGGCATCTTCAATAGCGTCGACGGACTGGCCTTCTAACAATTTAATGCTGAGTAGTTGACGCTGGTAGTTCCATTCGTAAACGCTCTGGTTAAGGTTCAAGCCTTCATGACACTGCAAACGAATAAGCTTTGTAGCCAAGACTTCACTGAGGCATTTGGCCAGGGAAGTCTTACCAACACCGGCTTCCCCTTCTAGCAATAAAGGTCGGTTAAGACGGTACATTAGATAAAGGCTAAAGCTTAAACTTTTCGAAGCTAGATATCCCTGGGCTGCAAGGCCATCCGCTAGAGTTTTCTCGCTGAAGCCCTGCTCAGTACCACCCGATGCTTCCATCATTATTTTTTGCCACCGAAGAGTTTCTTGATCATATTGATAACGATGGAAAACGCGAAGGCGATACCACTCATCTTTTGTGGCTGCTGTTGCAAGCGCTCTTGGGCGGCTTGCGCTTCAGCACTATCACCACCACGAGCTAGAACATGATCTTGATAACGGATACCAAACTGATCCAGTAATTGATCTGCAATCTGCCCAATCATGCGGCTACCAAAGGCCGCCAATTTGCCTCGCACTTGGAAGGTGGAATCGCCGATCAAGTCAAAACCTTGAGAGGTTTCGACAATCTGTGCGGTCAGTTTCATCTCTGCTGAGGAGGTACCCTTAGAGTCTTGCCCCGAGCCTGTCATCTGCAAAATCCGCTGGTGGTGATCTTGATTTTCAATGGTGATTTTGCCGTTGAAGGACATGCTGATGGGGCCAACCGCTATCTCTACAACCGCAAGGTAGTTATTCTCATCCTGCCTTTCGGTAACACGCCCTCCGGGGAAACAACCCGCTAATAGATCGATGTCCTGGAGAATTACCCAGCCATCGTCGGCGCTGGCGGCAACGCTGAATTCTTTGTGCACAAACATGCCGTTGTCATCTTCAACAATAGATTCGGGCATTGCCTCCCTATTCGTTGCTGGTGCCGCGTCATTGGCGTGTTCAGTAAAATCCGCACTTACCTTTTTTATCATGGCTTCAGCAGCAGCAGATAACTGTGAATCGGCCAGCCCCAAGGCATTAATTTGTTGCCATACACGATGAGCCGTATGGGGCATATCCAAATGGGTGACACCTAGATGGGCAAAAGCATCACTAACCGCTGAAGTAAAGCAGGGGATACTGCCAACATGAGGAGACTCGGCCACACCTTTCGCACCAATCGGATGATGAGGCGAAGGGGTGATGGTATGGTCTGTTTCCCAATGGGGAGTCTCTACTGCTGTCGGCACAAAGTAATCCATAAAGGTATTGCCCAAGATATTGCCATCTTTATCAAAGGGTAGCTCTTGACCAAAGGCCACAGCAAAGCCTTCGGTTAACCCGCCATGGATTTGCCCTTCAATAATCATGGGGTTAATGCGAGTACCGCAGTCATCAAGGGCATAAAAACGTCTAACTTTGGTTTCCCCTGTGCCTTTATCAATATCCACTACACAGATATATGCACCATAGGGATAGGTAAAGTTTGGCGGATCATAGTAGTACACAGCCTCTAAACCCGGCTCCATACCATCGGGCAGGGTGTTATAGGAAGCAGCGGCAATTTCGGCCATGGTTTTTTCAAGGCCGGGGGCTCCCTTCACCGCAAACTTATCCCCTTGCCATTCTAGGTCGTCGGCGGAAACTTCTAATAGATGGGCTGCAATTTTCTTAGCTTTGTCGCGGATAATACGGGAAGCCTTAGCCACCGCAGCACCGGCGACCGGGGTCGAGCGGGAACCATAAGTACCCAGGCCATATGGGGCGGTATCAGTATCGCCTTCTTCGATTGTGATTACGTCGGAATGGATACCTAACTCAGTAGCAATAATCTGGGCGTAGGTGGTAGCGTGGCCTTGCCCCTGAGTAATCGTCCCCATTCTGGCCATAATACTGCCGTCGGGGTGCATACGAATCTCGGCACTATCAAACATGCCGACACCGAGAATGTCGCAGTTGCGGGTAGGGCCAGCGCCAACAATTTCCGTAAAGGTACAGACACCAATCCCCATTAACTCTCCCTGCGCCCTTTTTTCCGCTTGTTCTTTTAGCAAGGCAGGATAGTCAACCGCGTCCATTACTTTTTGCAAAGCATAGTGGTAATTGCCACTGTCTAGCTGCCAACCTAAGGGCGTATCGTAGGGGAATTGCTCAGGCTTAACGAAATTTCTCATGCGAATTTCAGCCAGAGATACGCCGATCTTTCTGGCGAGTAAATCCATCGTCCGCTCGATCACATAGACCGCTTCAGTAACGCGAAAAGAGCAGCGGTAAGCGACACCGCCCGGTGCTTTGTTGGTATAAACACCCACCACATTCAAGTAGGCCTGGGGTACATGATAAGAGCCTGTGCATATGCTCATAAAACCCGCGGGCCATTTGGTTGGCTGAGCTTGTGAATTAAACGCACCGTGATCACCCAGCACATTGACTCGCAGAGCTTTAATTATGCCGTTTTCATCGGCGGCAATTTCACCACTCATAAAGTAGTCCCGTGCCCAAGCCGTAGTGGACAAGTGCTCTGTGCGATTTTCCACAAACTTCACTGGAACACCCAACACTATTGAGGCAACAATCGACACCACATAGCCAGGATAAATACCCACCTTATTACCGAAACCACCACCAATATCGGGAGAGACAATGCGCACTTTACTCTCAGGAATACCCGATAAGGACGACACCACCGTGCGCACAACATGGGGCGCTTGGGAGGTGAGATAAACGGTCAAATTACCTTTAACAGGATCAAAAGCCGCGACACTGCCACAGGTTTCCAAGGGTGTTGGGTGTACCCTGGGATAGTACATATCTTCTTTTACTACCACCGGAGCGCGAGAAAAAATATCATCGGTATCTTGCTTATCACCCACCTCCCATTGAAAGATTTTATTAGGATGTGGGCTTTGCCCTGCAATACCGTCAGCACTAGCACCATCACCACTAACTAGATCGGGCCTAACAATGGGCGCGTCTGCATCCATGGCTTTGTAAGGATCTACCATAGGCGGAAGAATTTCGTATTCTACTTCCACTAATTCCAAAGCATCTGCCGCTATATAGCGGTCATCCGCCACCACAGCAGCCACTTCTTGGTACTGAAAATGGACTTTTTCATCCGCCAATACCGCTTGTTGATCACCGGCCAAAGTCGGCATCCAATGGAGGCTTAAAGGCTTTAAGTCGTCGGCAGTCAGCACCGCATGCACGCCGGGCAGGGCGAGCGCTTTTTCTTTATTAATCGAGATAATTTTGGCGTGGGCATAAGGGCTGCGAACCATATCCACAAACAGCATGCCAGGCAGTTTTATATCATCGACATATTGCCCTTTGCCTTGCACGAACTTCGGATCTTCCTTGCGCCGTCTGGCACAACCGACCCCCTGTACTTTGTTAGCTACTGGGTCTATTTTTTCCTCGACCACTTCACTTGCTTCTGCTTGAGTATTCATGAGGAGCCCTTCTTTTTATTATTCTGCTGTCGCTACTTCTTTTAGGTTTTTACTGGCCGTCATTACGGCTTTAATAATGTTTTGATAACCCGTACAACGGCATAAGTTACCGGATAAGCCCCAGCGGATTTCCTCTTCCGTTGGCTCGGGATTTTCCTGCAGAAATCGGTAGGCCCGCATCATCATTCCTGTAGTGCAAAAACCGCACTGTAAACCGTGTTCTTGGATAAAAGCCGCCTGCACCGCATGCAGGCCTTTATCATCGGCCAAGCCTTCCACAGTTACGATATTTTTGCCTGCCGCTTGCACCGCTAATAGCGTGCAGGATTTAACAGACTCACCATCAATATCAACCGTACAAACACCACAGTGGGAAGTGTCACAGCCAATATGCGTACCCGTCATATTGAGTTTTTCTCTAATTGCGTGGACCAGCAGCGTTCGATCTTCTACTTCTACCTCAGCAGTTTTGCCATTGAGCTTAAAGCTTATTTTTTTATGAGACATAGGTTTTTGGGACATGGGTTTTTGAGACATGGGAGCCACCTTATCGGCTTTTAAGCCATAGCATCGTCGAGTGCCCGTCTTAACATTTCACCGGCCATGTTAGTTTTATATTGGCTATCACCGCGCTGATCTTTAGCGGGTTCACAGGCTTGCATAGCAAGGTGCACAGCCGCGTTAATGCTGTCCTCAGAAATAGAGGTGGAATTGAGCAGATACTCTGCCTGCTCTGCACGGAAAGATTTCGGCCCTAAATTAGTCAAAGCAATGCGCACTTCACGACATTGATTGCCTTCTTTAACTAAGGTCAGAGCACAGGCCGCAGTGGCGAAATCTCCGGTTTTACGTTTTAACTTGCGAAAGCCAAAAGGCCGCGAGGCCACAGAAAGGGGGATACTGATACGAGTTAGTAATTCACCTTCTTGCAGAGCGGTTTGATAAGTGCCGAGAAAAAAATTATCCGCCTTAACCAAACGAGTACCTTGTGCAGAAGCCAAATGAAAGGTGGCATCTAAGGCCAACATGACGGAGGGGTGATCATTCCCCGGATCACCGTGGGCAATATCTCCACCAATAGTACCGCGATTTCTTACTTGAGGATCGGCTATTAGACGCGTAGCTTCCACCAATAAAGGGCATAACTTCTTTAACTCTGGGTGGTTAAGAATGCTTGTTTCTGTCGTGGTAGCGCCAATATCAATAACCTTATCCTTTACGGTAACTCCCTTTAATGCATCAATACCCGCCAAATCAATAAGTTGCTTAGGCTCAGCAAAACGGAATTTCATCATTGGCAATAAACTGTGGCCACCAGCTAAAACTTTTGCTTGCTTGCCATAGGTATCGAATAGTGAGAACACCTGCTCTAAATCAGAAGGCGCATGATAAGTAAAATTGGATGGGATCATAATTCACTCCGCGCATGGATCAGGTTCTATTAAGAATTAAGATGGAACTGCGGCCCTGAATAATGACTTTTTTTAACATCCCCAGAAGGGCAGATTCAAATACCAATTCCTCAATAGGGTGGTTGAAAGCATGAATGGGGGTAATCTTTGCATGGAGGAATTATGAGGGTATCTTGACTGGGGAAATAGATGTGACAGCTGAGGAGACTTAGACGCCAGACGTCAAAGGGTATTCTATATTTTTATGTGGCCTAATTAAGTGAGCGTTTTGGTTCTAACCCCAAATGAATTAGCACCAGAAACCCGGTGCATCATAAGAGAATAAAAGATCTATACGCCGGCCCCAAGTACTAAAACAACGACCACGGCGCCGGTCACACTTAGATTGAAGCCGCAGCTCTAGCAGCTTGATCATAAAGACCTGACAGTGATCTGAGAGTTGCTGCAATAGAAGAAAGCTCTTCCGAGTTTTTTTCTATATTCGTCAAGCCCGAGACTAAACAATGCTCACGGATTTCGCGGTATTCATCACACAGCTCCTTGCCCGCAGGAGTTGTAGCATAATACATCTCCTTACCTCGCTTTGAGCCTACAATTAAACCAAGTTTTGCCAGCCTCTTGAGGGAATAATTTACCGTGTGAGTATCTTCAATGTTGAGCATAAAACAGATATCTATGCGGCGCTGCTCATTATCTCGATAATGAATATTATGCAAAACCAAAACATCGATTGGATTAAGATCCTGCTGGCCTGCGGCGGCAGCACACCTGATCATCCACTTTGTAAAGGCGTTATAAAAAATGGTCAGGCCAAACTCAACCTCAGACAACGGCCAGCCCTCTTCTGTTGCCAAGTTACGAGACGATACAATTTTTCTATTTTGATCCATATTATAAAAGCACCTAAAAGAAGGTAAATAACCTATAAAACGTCGTTACTATACCTACATTTTTTTAATATATCGATGTCAAATATACCACCATCACCCTGAATTATTACTATCTTTTTACTACCTTTTCCTCATATCGCTTTCCCTCTTAACCACTACAAAAGTCGCGCTCCAAAACAGGGAGAGTAATAACAATTAGCACCACAAAGACACAAAACCAACAAAAAATCGAAAACACACTTGAAAAACATAAGTTTTATATTGACAAATTGTTAATGTATTAAGAGTATAGGCTGTAATGGTGGCGTAAAAGTCATTTATATCGCCGATTAGCCGACCACCATGAACAATAAATCAACACTTCGGCACAAGATTGCAACTGCACTACGTTTAATAGCGCCTGGGGAGGGCAATACAGTGAAAATCAGCAACAACGCTTTTACTTTTGGGGAGCTGAAACATAGATTTTGGCGAGTTTACGTTCCCAATCCATCGATCCAATCTACTGAAGAGACAATGGCTACCTTGGGGGGAAAACTGAAAATGAAGCGCTCAAGCCGAATTACTCAACATGCCAAGGGCTCTGCAAAGGCTATTTCCGCTTCGTTAGCTATGGCTATTGCCCTAGTAAATGCGCAGCATACAAATGCACAAGATAACTCACCCAGTGCAGATGCGAACATAGAGGAAGTGACTGTTACAGGCTCACGCATTCGTAGAAAACAACAAGAGGATTTTGCTACTCCCCTATCGTCGTACAGCAATGAAGACTTTGCTAAAAACGGCGCTAATGACATTCGCGATTTGGTGGAATTGCTACCAATTAACTCAGGCGCACAGAATAACGCAGACAACCTTACCCAAAACTTCACCGCTGGCACCAACAATATCAACCTTAGAGGTTTAGGTGTTTCCGCTACACTAGTACTGCTTAATGGTAAGCGCCAAGTACTATCGGCAGCTCAAACCAATGACGGTGCGAGCTTTGTGGATACCGCAGCGCTTGTACCTAAGCTTGCAATTGAACGAGTGGAAATCCTTAAAGACGGTGCTTCGGCCGTTTACGGCTCCGACGCTGTAGCAGGTGTCGCTAACTTTATCACACGAGATAATTTCCAAGGCGCGGAGTTCCAAGCAGAATATCGCGAAAGAGCCTCTGACGGCGACCAAAGCGACATCAATTTCGATCTGGCTGTTGGTGGAGACTTTGGCGAATCTGGACACATGTTAATAGCAGCAAGCTATCTTAAGCGCACGAGCTTAGTCGGCAATGAAGTAGACTGGATGCGAGTCGGTGATAGTAATAGCGGCTCAGGAAACCCGATGAATTTTGTCACCAGCCAGGGCGTAGTGGCAGACCCAGACTGTGAAGCTGATGGGGGAATTCTGGATGGTACTCGCTGCCGATTTGACTTTGGTCCACAAATTACACTAGTGCCGAACGAACAAAGATTGCAGGGTTTTGCACGCGCAACCTGGGATTGGGACGAAAGCACTCGTGTTTGGACAGAAATAGGTTTTGCTCGCAACGCAATTGACCGAGAAGTATCACCAAGCTTTCCTGTGCTAAGCGCAACAACCGTGCCCGCTGACCACCCTAACTTTGATCCACGCATCATATCAACGCCGGAAGAGCTGCGTCTTATTGGACGACCATATGGTGCGAACCAACCGACAGAAGTCAACTTTTATGATCACCACACAACCCGCTTTGCAATTGGAGCCGATGGCGATTTTTCTGATAGCTTACGCTGGGAGTTTTCATATGTTGCCGGTCAAAACGACCTTACAATAAACCTCAGAGACGTGAATGTAGACAATTACCAAAGGGCATTGAACGGCTTCGGTGGCAGAAATTGTCAAGCGAATGAAACGGGTGCACGAAATAATAACGACCTAGGTTGTTTTACATTCAACCCATTTGACACTCAACAACTCGCATCAACAACCCTGTCTAATGGCGACGTCGTCAGTCCTGACGGAATCTTGCGCGAATATATTATTGGTGAGTATCTTGCCGACGCTGAATCCACATTAAAAGTTGCAGAGTTTGTCATTTCAGGCGAAATGTTCGAACTCGCGGGCGGAGAAGCTGGCTTTGCTTTAGGCGTTCAGCACCGACAAGAATCATTAAAATATGTTTACGACCACGTATCTATTAACGACGGCTGGGGATTTTTGATTGGGAACCCTAACTTTGAAGGGGATACGGAAGTTAGCGCTGTTTTTGCAGAAGTCCTACTGCCATTTACCGACAGCTTTGAAGTGAGCGCTGCACTGCGCCATGAAGACTATGGCGATGGTGTCGGTTCAACAACAGACCCTAAACTGTCGGCTCTTTGGAGACCCTCAGAAGGAATATCATTGCGTTCATCAATTAGTACATCATTCAGAGCACCATCTGTTTTCCAAACTTCAGGGGTGCAAACTAACTTCAGCAACTTTACCGACGACTTTAATCTTACGCCCAATGATCCTACTGACGATGTTACTACCTTCGGTGGCGAGCGTGCCAATGGGGACCCAAACCTAGATCCAGAAACGTCAACAGCCTTTAATTTTGGTACCACACTTAACCTTAGCGACAACATTAAGCTAAGCGCTGACTACTGGCGCTTTGAATTCGAAGATGTACTTACCAAGGAAAACGCACAATCTATTGTTGCAGCGGAAAACGCCGCGCGTCTTATTGATCCAAATGATTTCGATGAGCGCATTCAGCGTAATGAAGCGGGTCTAATACAAGTAGTGAACGTTGCATTTATTAACGCCAATGAACTTGAAACTGACGGTATAGATCTTTCCCTTTACGGCACTTTCGAATCAGATGTGGGAACCTTTATTCCGTCATTAGATTTAACTTACGTCCTGTCCTATGACATCACCCAAGGAGGTGTAACAATTGATGGTGTCGGTTCACGCAATGGTACTAATGTGGGCAACCCCACCCCAGAGCTGAGAGGTAACCTAGGGCTAAACTGGTACTCAGGTGCACATAGTGCGAATATCTTTGCACGATATGTGGATAGTTACAGAAACGATGGACGAGATACCGCAACCATTGACGAATTTATTACCTTCGACGCTCAATACAGTATCGATCTCGGTGATTTTCTACGAGATGATTCGCAAACAACCCTGACTATCGGTGCCGTAAACATCACCGATGAAGATCCTCCCCACGTAAACATCTCCGGCAGCTACGATTCCCGTACACACGACCCCCGTGGCCGCCGCGTTTATGTGAGAGTAGGTACAAAGTTCTAACCCCTTTCAATAGATCATTCTTTCTTTCGGGGGGAGCGAGCCCCCCCGCTTTTTTACACTCCCATTATTTTTGAGATTGTGTCACGACCACCCCGGCTATGCACGAGCGAGAAATAGGAGCCATCAGGCATCATCAAAACGGCCTAAACACAAATAAAACGTTGATATTTTATTTGCGTTTTGGCAATATATTACTAATAGACAATTGCCTTCCAACTCCGTCCAAATCATAGTACTGAGGTTTTCCTATGAAATTAGTAACACCTAAATCCAAGTCAGACTTATGGCAGTTTTGGATAGATAGGGGAGGAACCTTTACAGACATTGTCGCCAAAACACCGGAAGGTGAGCTGAAAACCAAAAAACTATTATCAGAAAATCCCGAGGCTTATGTCGATGCAGCTTTGCATGGCGTACGCTTATTTCTGGGGATAGAAAAGGATGCACCAATCCCTTCTGAACGTGTAAAGTCGATCAAAATGGGGACGACTGTTGCCACTAATGCATTGCTAGAAAAAAAGGGCGACCCTACGCTTCTCGCAATCACCGCAGGTCTAGGAGATATTCTTGAAGTCGGTTATCAAGCAAGACCTGATACCTTCGCCATGAATATCAAAAAGCCAGAACTCATTTATGATCAAGTGATAGAAATTGCGGAACGTATACTGCCAGACGGCCGCGTAGAACTTGCATTAAATGAAGACCTAGCCCGAAAAGCACTGCAAAGCGCTTACGACCAGGGTTTACGCTCAATAGCCATAGTTTTCATGCATGCCTATAAATATCCTCAACACGAACAGTTACTGGCAGATATCGCGAAGCAAGTAGGTTTCACACAAATCTCTGTTAGCCATGAAGTAAGCCCTCTATCTAAAATAGTTTCCAGGGGCGAAACAACAGTCGTTGATGCTTACCTTACTCCAATACTGCGCCGCTACGTTGATCGTATATCCGACGCGCTCAACAATGGAGATGACGCCAAAGGTCGATTGCTATTTATGCAGTCATCTGGAGGTTTAGTGGACGCAGATAAATTTCAAGGACGCGACTCCATCCTGTCGGGTCCCGCTGGTGGAATTGTCGGCGCAGTACATACTTCAAAACTCGCAGGTTTTGATAAGATGATTGGTTTTGATATGGGAGGAACATCAACCGATGTGTCCCATTATGCTGGCGAGTTTGAGCGAACCTATGAAACAGAAGTTGCTGGCGTGCGCATGCGTGTACCCATGATGTATATTCACACTGTCGCAGCTGGCGGTGGCTCGCTTTTGACCTATGAAGATGACCGCTTCCGTGTAGGCCCCGACTCAGCCGGAGCAAATCCAGGGCCGGTGTGCTATCGACGAGGAGGAAAGCTCGCCGTTACAGATATCAACGTTTGCCTAGGCAAGATCCAACCGGAATATTTCCCCGCAATATTTGGCCCAGAACAAAACCAAACGCTAGACCGTAACGCAACCGTAGCGGCGTTCAATGAAATTAGTGCGTTAGTCGGTGATGGACGCTCAGCAGAAGACGTTGCCGAAGGTTTTCTTGAGATCGCAATTGAACATATGGCCCAAGCGATTAAACAAATATCCGTTTCGCGCGGCTACGACGTCAAAGAATATGCGCTAAATTGTTTCGGCGGTGCAGGCGGGCAACATGCGTGTCTAGTGGCAGAGCACCTAGGTATCAAAACTGTTTTATTACACCCCCTGTCGGGAGTTTTATCCGCATACGGGATGGGTTTAGCAGATATTCGTACAGAACGTCAGCAAGTAGTAGAACAAACCTTAATACCTGAAGCGGTGACACAGTCACATTCTTACGCTGCGCAAATGCTCAGACAAAATACAGAAAACCTTATTCAACAAGGAGTTTCTGAGCATGAGATCGAACACGATGCATTTGCTCTTGTGCGTTACAAAGGGACGGACACAACCATCAAAATAGCGCTGACCGATGTTATACATATGCGTGAGTCCTTCGAGTCACACCATATGCAACGCTTTGGCTTTATAGCCCCGGAAAAAGATCTAATAATTGAGACAGTCATTATGGAATCATATGGCGGTCGAGAAAACCAACAAGAAGGGCAGCGTATAGAAAAGAGCACAACGGAGCCTCCGGTGGAAGCTACCCGCAATACCTATGCAAAAGGCAAGTGGCATAAAACTCCCGTGTATAAAATTGAATCCCTGGACTATGGCCACGTATTGCATGGCCCGGCAATAGTTATCGAGCCGACAGGCACTATAGTGATTGAACAAAACTGGATTGGCAGAATGTCTGATCGATGCCATCTGATATTGGAATATCAAGAGCCCAAAAATGTCAGCATTAACTCGAAGGTAGATTTAGATCCAGTAACTCTGGAGGTATTTAATAACTTATATATGTCAATCGCCCAGCAAATGGGGATTATGCTGCAAAATACCTCGCAATCAGTCAATGTCAAAGAACGTTTAGATTTTTCATGCGCTATTTTTGATGCACAGGGTAACCTTGTGGCAAACGCACCCCATGTTCCAGTTCATTTAGGATCAATGGATTCAAGCGTTAAAGTATTAATTGATAATAATATCGATATCCGTCCTGGTGACGCGTTTGTGCACAACAACCCCTACAATGGAGGTTCTCACCTACCCGACGTAACCGTGATTTCTCCGGTGTTTGACGAAGACGAGAAATGCATTATTTTCTTTGTTGCCAGCCGCGCGCACCATGAAGATATCGGCGGAGTTGCCCCTGGTTCTATGTCTCCTACTGGTCGTACCATATACGAAGAAGGCATAATGTTCGACTGTGACAAACTGATTGATCGCAACACCTTTCTTACGGAAGATATCCGCAAAATACTGACCGATGCACGCTACCCTGCACGAAACCCTGATCAAAATATTGCCGACTTAATGGCCCAGGCTGCAGCTAATACAGCTGGCGCAGATGAGTTACGTAAGCTGGTGGTAAAATATGGTATGGAGACCGTAACGGCTTATATGCAGTATATTCAAGACAATGCCGAAGAAGCTGTGCGTAAGGTTATCTCACGGCTTAATAATGGTCATTTCACTTACACGCTCGATTCTGGCGAGCGCATTGTCGTTACTATAAATATCGACAAAGAAAAGCGCGAAGCCGAAATAGACTTCACCGGCACTGGCAAGCAATTAGAAAATAATTTTAATGCCCCGCAAGCAATTACTCGCGCTGCAGTACTTTATGTGTTTAGGTGTTTAGTTGACGATGACATACCGCTAAACGCGGGCTGTATGAAACCTATTAAAACAATCGTCCCCGAGGGCTCATTACTCAACCCTCGACCACCCGCTGCGGTTGTCGCGGGTAACGTGGAAACAAGCCAAGCATTAACTAACGCTCTTTTCGCCGCCATCGGGGCATTAGGCTCTAGTCAGGGCACCATGAATAATCTGACATTTGGCAATGAAAAGTACCAGTACTACGAGACAATTTGCTCTGGCAGCCCGGCAGGAAAGGGGTTCGATGGTGTGGCTGCAGTGCATACACATATGACCAACACACGCCTAACCGATCCAGAAATTATGGAGCAGCGATATCCAGTGTTGTTACAAGAATTTTGTATAGACCGAAATTCAGGAGGCAAAGGACAATGGAATGCCGGAGATGGTGTTAGGCGTTCTATTCGCTTTTTAGAAGATATGGAATGCTCAATTCTATCGGGACATCGCGTTGTAGCACCTTATGGTCTATATGGTGGAGAGACAGGCCGTTTGGGAGAAAACAGCTTAGTCAGAGAAAATGGGGAAACTATAGCTCTAGGTGGATGCACTCAAGTGAAAGTAGGCAATGGTGATGTTGTTACTATTTGTACGCCCACAGGAGGTGGCTTCGGTTCCCCTAAAGAACGGGATACAGAGTAAAGATATACGCGCGGTGTAGCTTGCTAAAGGAATAGCATCAATTGTGGATCAACGTTAAAAATAATTTATTAAAACAAAGATGTTATGTTATCAAAATTAAAAAATATTGGTCCTGGCGCACTTGTCGCCGCCGCATTTATTGGGCCTGGCACAGTCACCACATGCACCCTTGCAGGTGCTAACTTCGCCTATGCTTTAATCTGGGCGCTTGTATTTGCAACAGTAGCAACAATCGTTTTACAGGAAATGGCAGCTCGACTTGGTGCCATTGCAAAAATGGGGCTAGGAGAGGCACTCAATACTATTTTTGCTCAGTCGTTTTGGAAATGGCTGCTCTTTGCGTTAATCATTGTTGCAATATATCTGGGCAACGCCGCCTATCAAGCCGGAAACCTTTCCGGCGCTGCACTTGGAGTAGAAGCGGTGGTAGGTGATCACCCCTATACCTACAGTATTGCTGTCATTGTTATTTCTTTAAGTGCATCACTTTTACTTTGGCTAGGCACATACAAACACATTGAACGCATGCTCATTGCACTGGTTTCAGTGATGGCGGCCGCATTTATTTTTACATTTATTACAGTAAAGCCAGATCTTTTTGCAATAGCCAAAGCTATCGCAACTCCGCAGATTCCGTCGGGTAGCTTAATGACAGTCATCGCGCTTATTGGTACAACGATTGTTCCTTACAACCTTTTTCTCCACGCAGCTGCCGTGAAATCTCGATGGTCAGGAGAGGAAGGACTAAAAAGCGCAAGGACAGATACTACGATAGCCATAGGTGTGGGTGGGCTTATTGCGATTCTCATTGTATCAACCGCTAGTGCAACAATCTTTGGCGAGGGATTAAAAATCACCAACGCTGGAGATATGGCTAGACAACTAGAGCCCACATTTGGCATTTATTCAAGATATGTTCTGAGCATGGGCTTACTCGCTGCCGGACTCAGCAGTGCCATCACCGCTCCTCTGGCAACCGCCTATGCTATGTCAGAAATTATGCAGCTAAAAGGCGGCATCAAATCACGTGCTTTTCGTGGTATTAGCTTAAGCGTGATTTTAATCGGAGCAACAATCGCTCTTACCGGCATCAAGCCGATAACAATTATTATATCTGCACAATTTGCAAATGGTCTTCTATTACCCATTATCGCGGGATTCTTACTTTTCGTAATGAATAATCGCACTTTTTTAGGAAGACATGCCAATGGTCCCATTGCCAATATTTTTGGTGGCATCGTGCTTTTGGTTGTTACCGGGCTCGGAATCCGTTTGGTCGCCAAAGCGACCGGTTTTATATAACGCTGATGTTGAAGTCCGTGCTTATTATTTGAAGGCTATACCTAATGGTATAGCCCGAGTACTTGCAAGCATGAACCAACCTGCATGATGACACGCTTCTCTGTTCTATCTCCCTTCGGGTACTTCAACCAGTATCGAGTCTAAGTTACCCAAATCATTTCCAGTTGCCTCAATACGCAGAGTATTGGTTTTTCCGGGTTTAAGCTGAACCTGAAAATCTTGCATGCGCCATGTTGTCCAATCACCTGTAGGAGATACCTTGATGTTAGTAGATTTACCATTGACAATTAATTTACCTTTGCGGCTTTTATCTTTGCCTAACGCCCAACGTAAGCTGATAGTCGATGTGCCACCTTCACCACCCTCCACATTTAAAAACTCGATAAAGCTTCGATCTGAAAAGTTAACGAAACCATTGCCGGTGTAACCCGAATGATCGTTGTCTATATCCACATTTTTACGATTATCGGCTTCTTCGGCAGCAATATCGATGACTTGTGTATGATCCACGTACCATTCCATAAATCGTTCCTCAACCTCAAGACCGTTGTCATTAATCCATGAATAACCGTTTCGTCGTTCATAGGGCATTTCACTATAGTCAAAATAAATATTGCTATCTCTGTCGGCAAAAAAAGGCCTGTTGTCATCTAAGGTATAAAATCTTGCCCATAGATCGCGGGATCCAGGAGAGGCGACTAGACGTTTATCCTCTTTACCATTACTATTTATAAACCTCTCATGTTTCTTATCCACAATGACATTTTCGGCATACCATTGAGAGGCATAATTTATGGCATTTTTAACTTCGTTTGATGGCTTATCTATTCCCATAAGTAACGTGATAATCCCTTTAGATTCACCGCCACTCAATGACGGCAGTTCATAGCTTCTAGCTTTTGCCGGCGCTAGTGTGTCTTTATCATGTTGCGCACACCAAACGGTTAATAGGCCATTTTGAATATATTGTGTATCCAATATATTCTGTATCCCCTTTTCAAAAGCGATACCTGCTTGTTCAGCCAATGTGTCGCTAACGGTAATAGAGTAGGTATCATCTTGTTGTGAAACATGTTTTAAAATCTGCAAAGCATTTACCATAGCATGGTCGTTAAAAGTAATATGCCTGGAGTAGCCACCATTGTTAGGGTATCTTTGTGGGAAGCCACCATTATCATATTGCATTTTCAATAGGTATTTCACACCGTTGATAAATGATTCTTTAATATCAGATTTTAGATCTTCGTCTGACACACTCCGATAAACTTTCGATAAGTATTCCAGCTCCAGTTTCATGGCTTTGTTATCAATTGTGCAGCGAGAACAATCGCGATATTCTCTTTCAATTTCTCGTTTTTTATCGGAAGATAATTTTAGGTGCATATCTGTATTTTTTGGCCATCCTCCTATATCCGCTTGATAAAGTATGACATTCTTAGCGATTCTAATGGCTTCTTTAGAACCAAAGTTGTGATCCAACCCCTTGCCTTCAACAATTTCTTTCCATTCGTAATCCTCTAATTTTTTACTAAAGCTGTACTGGGAAAGTAGAAGTATAAAAAGGGCTATCATGCAATTACGAAATATACCAATCATTTTTGATCCTTTTCATTATTGGTTTAAATATAGAAATTTTGTTATATCGTGCCTAATCAATATCGATTTTTGGCTGAGGTATTGTGCTCTGATTATTTTACTTACAATATTACAAGGAATTACATCGATAGATAATTAGATGCCATGTAAACAGTTTTTATTTCGGAGAAATTATTGAAGGTTTTTGACTATAATATTAAAAAAAACGAATATTATTTTTTCTTAAAAAATAAATTTAAGCCTAGCAATATTGTTGAATAGAAAGTTTATTAATAAATGAACCTAGGGGGAGTATATTTGAAGAACACCCCATCCTTGGGGTTTGGACAATGTACTATAAAATGCACTATAAAGAGTGGCACAACATTGTTAGTAGTGATATTTACCTTTTATTCGTATACCTACTATCCAGGGTTAATTATCCGGATCACAATTGTAAGCGAAGTTAATTTTTTGACTCACCGCGAAAACCATTGGCATGGCAGATAAATACACTTGTTTATCTGGACTAATTAAAAATCTTGTTTTTAACTCTCCCAAACATTTATGCTGTTGCCCATCCACCAGATACACATCTATACGATCATCCCAGATATTGATATCTTTGATTTCAAAATTTCCGAGCGTATCATGCTCATTTGCTGCACTTAAACCAATGCTCGAAACTAGAAATGCCAAACCAATTAAAAACTTAATTTTTATAATTTTGTAGCTAGTCCTTAATTTATAAATCTAAAACCTTTGTTAACTCATTCATTTATCCACGCATAATTAAAAGTTGGGAAATTGTCATAACACCCGGCTTCTCCAAAAGACACATTTTTGCCAGACATTTGAGCCGCGAGTATAATCGACAATACAGACTCACCATTCGGCGCGGTAATACTCCACCGAAAAGACCCGTCGTTAGAGGGACAGTTACTATCACTTGTTATGGCCCCCTCTACATATGCAAAACAGGTATTGTTGTGAGTGTGGCAACCGACACGAACGACCTTTTTTGTTTGTATGCTCGCATGTGCGATACCGTGCATGCCTAAAAGAAAAACAAATAGAAATACTTTTTTCATTTTAAAATTCCATATTAACATTATTCAGTTAGCGCCGAGCCAGACCACGCACGTTAGCACGCCCTTGCTCGATGCTTGAGTAGTTGGTTAAAACCCAGTGCTAGCAGCAAAGCTAAAAAGCCCGATAACACTGTAGCCACATAGGCAATCAGCCCTGCTGTTGACATTTGGAAATACTAACGCTTCAAGCACTCGCTTTCAGGTGTTTGAAGCGTTGTACCACCCCTACTAAGGGTTAGCGAGAATGCAGAATATATCCTAGATAGCTAGCAGAGGGAAGTTTGGGGTGTGATGATAATACAGCCTGCTTGATTAAGCCAATAGCATTTGATTTGTACCCACGGGACGGGTTCTGGAAATTTACGGGGCAGATGGAGCTTGGTGTGCTGGAATTGGTAGTCGTAGTAGCCTTTGCGGACTTTAAGTGCGCGCAAAGACGCGGGTTGCAAAGTTTTATTTTTAGTTAAAAACTTTCCTGTTCCTGATAGGTGAACAGAAACGAAAAATTTTCCCTTTTAGATTATCCAAACAGCGATAATTTAGCTTTCGCACTATTATAGTACAAGTCGTAGACAGCAGGGGAATCTTTGCGTAGAAGAATTATGATTGTATTTTTATTAGGAAAATACATGTAAAAAATACCCCATCCTTGGGGCTGATATGACTAACTAAGGAGTAAAAGTAACTTCAAGTTCTGGTGAAACAGAACCTTCAGATGAGCTAAATGCAGTATCGTTACCGCCGCTTTCCATTTCTAAAATAAGTGACACAGCACCATTAGTGGCGACGGATGAGTCAAGCTCAAAACTATATTGGCTGCCATCGTTCCATGCACCACTTAAACTGCCAAGTAAGGCACCTTTAGTAGGAGCGTTACTAGCGTTCAGGTTATTTTCATTCCAGTTGTTGCCAACACCGCGGTAAACATTGATGACGCCATTACCAGGATCAGAGGCAACACTTACATTCAATTTAACATCGCTAACATTTCCACTCACACCTGCAATATTAAATTTCAGGTAAGCAACACGGCGGCCATTTTCAACGCGCAGAATATTGATGTTTTGTCTGTTACCTGATTGTAAGTAAGCGTCATCGGTGGCATTGAAGTTTAAAGTTTTAGGCTCAGCTACGGTACCAACCGTAAACTGTATGCTTTCTTCAGTGGTAGCATTGTCATTATCTGTAACAACAGCTTTTAATGTATAAGTGCCTTCAGCAAGATTTTTTAAAGCTGCGTCTTGATCTCTATCGCCCCATAAGTATGGGGTAATATTTTCCTGACGCACAAAAACATCGTTCAAAAACAGCCTTACATTGCTGACACTACCGTCTGCGTCGTTAGCATCCACGTCGACGGTTAGGTTATCTCCAACACTTAAATTCTGACCATCAAAAGGTGCGGTAAAACTCGCCGTTGGGGGAATATTATCGCCACCAGTGCCACCATCACCGGTAAATAAAACCACCCAATCTTCATTAGATGAGTTGGGCGGATTACCAAGCGCAACAGAGCCACCACTGACATTCGTTGCTGCGCCAACAAACTGGCCTGTACGTGGGTTGTACCAGCGCTTAGTATAATTTCCAGGCGCAAGGCTTAAGGTACCGCTTGGGCTGGCGTCTGGTAAGTAAACAGCATAAACTTCACCGGCTTTGAAGAATACTTGGCCGCCACCGAAAGCACCACTTTCTCCACTAAGTAGGCCATCGTTAGGTTGCATTTCCCAGAACGGTAAGTTCTTTTGCATAAAGTCGCGTGCATACCACATATAACGATACATATCTTCGCGTGTGCGGAAATCCTCGGTACGCATATCACCGCCAAGCGGTAGATTATGGTAACCAAAATACCATTCAATACTTCCTCCACTAAAATACACATCGTAAAGTACACGCTTACGTAAATCAGCTGCATTTTTATCAGTTAAACCTGAACCCGCCGGATTATTCTCATCGAGATCAATAACAAGTGGGCGACCATTATTGGCCGTACGCTGACGCATTGTTTCCGTGTACTCGTTAGCACGATCCGGGTTGTACTGGATTGAAGTCGTATCAAATCTTGCATCGCCTAGATGGGGATTATATTCGTTAATTTGGTTGGGTTTTATATGGAATGTCACCTGATGTTTTGCCCAATCCAAAGCACTAATATAATCAGCAAATGCACGTAAATTAGCATCGGAAAAATCATTTTCTTCACTTAAGTTCCATTTAATCGCCATTAGATATCCAAAACGGGCAATTAATTCACGATAATATAATTTACGTTGTACCCCTAAGTTGCCTCCATCAAACCAGTTTTCATTACCCGATTCTGTTTCCGCTAAGACAACATTTAATGCCAGACCTTTTTCTTGCGCGTGATTAAGAACAATATTCCATTGATTAAGTTTACTTATATCGTAATGAGTCTTATCAAAATTATTGTTATTGGGGCCGACAAAAGGATAGGTTTCGCGGCCATCGCCACCAAGGTTCATGGGCAGAAAATAGATTGAGTTTATATTCTCAGTACTTAAATAATTTAACGCACCGATAATAGCTCGTCCATCGAAGCCGCTGTCAGCACTAGTGAAGTCTGGATCACCAGGATTCCAATCATTAACATGAGTAGGGTAGCGGTGAATGCCATCTTGCAAACCGCTCGTCCCTGCACCCCCAGGCTGGTTTTCGGTATTATCAAAGCCAATATAACCTAGAAAGTTTTCAGGGCTATCAACACCGCCTTTAATCCAATAATCACCATCTTTAAACTTTAAATAGTGATTATTAACGTATTCTAAGCGGCCCCATTTTAAAAAACCAGGTGCATTTCTATCTAGGGCAGCTACATTAAATGAGCCCGAAGCGCCACTTAAACTTTCTGCACTACCGGCATTATCGCTTAAATCAACTGCAACATTATCGCCCTTTCTTAAAGATGCATTATAGCTCCATGCACCTTCTTGATCAGGAGAAAATCGTACGCGCCACACATTGCCACTACCATCCCCGTTGCCATTACCGTCGAAGAAACCTGGTACAGTATATTTTTGCCCACTTGGTCCGGTAAATACTACCTGTAAGCGATAATCTAAAAATGGATTAGGGCTAGTATCAGTTTCGCTGGCAGTAGGGCCATCAAAACTTACGGTTACCGGATGCCATTTAGTCAAAGTACCTGTTACTTCTCCAGCATTAGCGATGTTCGCACACAAGCCCAGTGAACAAGCAATAATAGCTCGTCGTATATATTTCATAGGCATAGGAATTCCTATTACTTGTTGCTTTGTTTTCATTACAAATAACCTTTAATCATTGATAGTGTGGGAGTATTTACTAGGATTTGTTAACACTAATTTAATTACTCCTGTCGCACCTACAACACACCATTTGTCGTTGTTCGTCGCTTATTTTTCCAGTACTCTGCGTTGCTGCTTGACCTTTTGGAATAACCAAATATCACTCACAGCGCCTAAAATACAAAAAAAACACACCAGCAGATGCTATTAAATTAGTGTTAACAGGCCCTAGGTAAGTGATGTTTTTAATAAACCAGAATATTTTTAATATTTGTTTTTTAATTTACTAAAGCAAGGCTGCTAAGATAGTTGATAGAAAAATTGCAATCCCAGAACAAAATCACAAATATTCAGAGGTCGAGATAAAGTTTTCGTTAAAATTTCTAGTTAACAATAAGAAGGCACACTTAAAAATGAATAATACGATAATAATTTATTTTCTCTATTCTCATTTTATCTGATTCGGCTTATTGAAAATTAATTTCGTATTTCACTTTTATTAACTTTAGATTAATGAAACACTTTTAAATTATCAAAGATATTACAAATACAATTTAAAGCGCTAACAGTAACTTTATTACCAATTATATTCTTGTAACAAAAATAGTGTCGCTCAACATCTTTTTATTAAGCGCTTTAAATAAAGTTGTGATCATAGAAAAGCCATTTTTATTTTTATAGCAAAAGAAAAGTGTAAGTATCTAGGATTAATGCAAAACATTAAAAATAACATGAATAAATGATTGAACGGCATTTAAGAAAGCAGAATTTCAGTAAAAAAGTTTTATCAGCCTACAGCATTCAAATTTGAATCGATTATTCCATAAAGGTTTTAAAATAATATTTCGAAGCCGATTTCCAAAAATAGTAAAATTCCGAATAGTGACATTAGACTTAAAGGTAGAGAAGGTACTAACCAAATACACAAGAAGGCCACTTTTTTAAATCGAGAGTACGATGTTATACTCAATGCATGAACACTCTTGTAACCAAGAAAGCATATTATTGGCAAAAACCAGAAAACAACAGCTGTTGATCTCGCGGCACCATCCATCCCGACGCTATTAATACTAGCTAGCGCAAGAATGGCCATAAATTGAGCCCCAATTGGAGATAGTATCCATCCCCACGAGATCTCATCTTGTCGCTCGGGATCATTGTTCATTATGCTTCGCCTCAATATTCACTTATAACAAAGAATAGATAAGATTTTGGCTGCCAGTCATTTTTCCTCGCTATTAGGCTCACCCATTAAAATCTGAGCCTTCTAAATAAACCCCAAATACTTTGCTGCCTAGCGTTATCATTTATATCTTGACATTTAGCCACACAACTAATACAGTAATTTCTGTAAAAACAGAAATTACTGAAAAATACAGATATGCAACTAACACCATTAATGCAACGCTACGTCCTACATTGGGGCGAAATGGGTACTCGTTGGGGAGTCAATCGAACAGTCGCTCAGATACATGCACTATTGTATTTAGCGCCCGAGCCGCTGACAGCTGAAACTATCGCCAATACCTTGAATGTCGCACGTTCCAACGTAAGTACGAGTATACGTGAATTGCAAAGTTGGAGCTTGATACGAACCGAACACATCCTGGGTGACAGGCGAGATCATTTTACCGTGCAAGGCGACACTTGGGATATGCTACTGACCATTGTTGAGGAACGCAAAAAGCGCGAAATTGAGCCGACACTAACTCTACTCAGGCAGTGTGTATTAGAGATGGAAGAGGGTAGCGATGCAACCCCGGGCGAAGTTAAAGAGAAAATAAGTACCATGCTCGCCTTTGTCACCAACCTTTCGGACTGGTTCGATCAAGTAAAACAGCTACCTAAAGGTAAATTAGCTAAATTGATGAAAATGGGCGCGACAATCGCTAAGTTGATTCCACAAAAGAAAAAGAAAGACTAAAAATTTTAACTCTAAATTTCTGTATTAACAGAAATATCTGAAATTAAAGGAATAATACGATGATAGGTAAGCTAAATCGAGTCGATAAAGACGTAGCAAGTGGGCAGACAACTCAGGATCTACCCGCGCATAAACTCCCCAACAAAATACAACCGCTACATTACGCAGACTTGCTAGGAAAAGGTGCCTGGCTGCGCCTTCATCCAGCTATTCGCCGACGTTTTTCTCAAGACCAAAACGCCACTTACTATGGCAATATGAAGAAGGTCTACCTATCTTCTATAGGGAAAATACTAGCACAGCTATGCCGTTTACTTGGAACCCCTCTGGCCCTCTATAGCGCTAACAACGTTCCAACAGTAGTTAACGTTTTTCATAATCCTAAACTCGGTGGCTATACTTGGGAACGACTATACAAATTTCCCAATAAGGTTAATCGGGTGACTTCCACCAAGTGCCTGACAAACGACCCAGGCCTAATAGAAGTACTGGGCCGAGGCGTTGGTATGACTCTCAAAACAACGGAAGATAAGGGCCGTATATATTTTAGTAGCGTAGGATTTTTCTGGCGTATCCTAAATAGGCATATCCCATTACCACATGTATTTTCCGCTGTAGTCTGCCAAACAGCTTTGGACGATAAACACTTTACTTTCGAGCTTAATATTACACACCCAATTTTCGGCGTTATTGCCTATCAGTATGGAGAATTTTCAGAACAGGAATAGCGTCATAATAATCAAATGTATTGAAGTTAAATCATTCTCAATTTAACGTGTTTGCTTGTGATCATCATTGTCGACTTTTGCCTCCCGCAATCGGTCACGATACTTAGCACGTGCTAGCGCTTGCATATCCTCAACAGTGTCACGCTCATCGACTATTTCACGGCCCAGTATAGTTTCAATTGCGTCTTCAAGAGTAACGACACCGGCGGCCTGCCCGAATTCGTCTTCCACTAAGAATAGATGCGCTCTTTGTTTAATAAATAAATCTAATAACTTTTGCACAGGCAATTTTTCTGAGACACGAAAAACAGGTTTGGCTAAATCACCAATTGGCATATCACCCTTACCATCGCGCTCGGCCTCAAATAATTCGGCGAGGATGACTTTACCTTTAATATTATCTCTGTCACCTCCGAAGATGGGTATGCGAGTAAATTGCCTTGTTTTTGGCTCATTCAAAGCTTCAGTAATCGTCGTGGATTCGCTCAGCATATGCACCACTGTGCGCGGCGTGAAGATTTTCTCAGTGTTAACATCATGCAAACTCAGTAGATTAGAAAGGTACTCATTTTCTTGCGAGAATAATATTCCATCTCTATGACCGATAGATGCCAATGCAATAATTTCATCACGAGTAATTTCATCTCCCCTGTTTTTACTAAATAGCTTGGTTAATCGTGTCGAAATCCAAACTAGCGGATACACAAGTTTAACTAACCAAGAGATGATATAACCAGATGGAATCGCAAGTTGTCGCCAGAAAGTGGCACCTAAGGTTTTGGGTATAATTTCAGAAAAATAGAGAATGGCTAATGTGAGCAACACGGCAATAAACGTTTCCCACTCCTTACCAAAAACTTGTAATGCTTGCGAACCAACTCCTGCAGCACCCATTGTGTGAGCAAAAGTATTCAAGATAAGGATACTAGAAAGAGATTCATCCAGGCATTCTTTGACTTTGGCTAGTTTTGCCCCAAGCATAGGCCTATTCGCCTGAATTCTCTCCACATAACTAGGTGTAACCGAGAGCAATACCGCTTCGAGAATTGAACAAAGAAATGAGATGCCAATAGCTATCGTCAAATAGAGTAGCAAAAGTGTCATTTGTATTAACCTTAAATACCTGTCTGTAGCACTTTAGCATTTTCAATTTGGTAATTCTTGTGCTTTCTTTAGGTCAATTTGGGTCTGTAATGCAATGTAATACTCCCGCCGGGTTTTAACCAGTAGGATCAGATTTCCGAGATTGAGCATGTTATTTACACCAATCTGACGATGGATCTCACCCTATGATTAGCGATGTACTAACATCTTTAAACGGCGACACTTATGTCTGCACGCATACCTATATCGGCCGACCTTATTGTGAGCCTCTGGATTTTTACAATCATGCAGTAGCACACTACTTCTTGGGCAGCTTGTTCTCCTGCGAGTCGCCAACATCACGTAATCAATGGCAGTTTATTGCTGCCCAATGCAATGACTACAGTGACTGGCACCAGCAAAACCCAAATTTAGAGGCAGATATTTTCATCGCCGACCAGCTTGTTCAAGGCAAGCTTTCTATTTTCAAATTACAGCACCCTAAGACTCTCAGCCCAGAATACAACGAGTTGTTCAGTGTGGAGAGCAGCAGTAGCCGCTGGTATCACTTTCGTGACCCTACGGCCTTATTAGTTAAAACTAATAGTGTTACATGTCAGTTTGCAACAACACGACAAGCGCTTAAGTTACTTGATAAGTTATGCCTATCGACTAGGCAAATAGAAGCGATTACCAGTGAGTTTTTCTTGTATGATAACGATTGCAATGAGATAGACGCCATCTTAACAGCATTGGTTGATCAGAGGATTATCATCCTTACAGATAATCATATGAGAACTCTGCACTCAGCCAAGAGCCATTCACCTATTATTGATATTCCTACGGCGATAGAAACTAGTGAGCAAGAGAAGACGCTATAGGCTGACTCAATGGTAAATACTTCGAAAATACAAAAACCACATAGAAATTTGGTAATTACTTTATTACATGCTCTTTTTTCACGTGTATATGAGAATAACGCTTTTTTGTACATGATTTTAAATACCGCAAGAGATCAAAGGATTTATCCGATGTTGCTCACATCAGGCAGTAACTACTACTGCTTATTTGAGGAAACGAAAAAGGATACAGCGCTATACCTTGTTAGAATAAAACCTACGGACCCATTTTTTCTATGGTGCTGCGATCTAGGTTTGACTCAAGACTGGATGGTTTTTTTTACATCGATAGAAAAAAGCCTAAAATATTTAGGCTTGTATTTTAAAAATAGCTTACTTACCGATGATCCACATAATTGGAAAAGAAACGTTCACTATTACGATGCTCGTGTTCTACCTGCCTACTTACAAACCTGCAATTTCCATGAAAGAAAAACTATATTTAAAGTCATAATAAAATTCTGGGTTCCACAACAAGATAGCATCAACTCTTTTAATATTACCCAGTTTAATGCTGACGGGAGCACTGAGAGTCTACTTGTTGATAAAAAAATATCAAAAAAATTTCCTCTTTAAGATCTTTTTGACCAAGTATCAATACCAGCGTAACAATACAATTAATCACAGACAGAATCCGGCATGAATAAAAAAATTGCAGGTCAAATAAACAGCTATCTACCCTTTTCAAAGTCTCCTATTTGGAAGATGAAAAGACCGTGTTTTAACGACGATAACATAGATTCATGGACACACGCACATATCAGCCATGGAGAAATTGCTCGTCATTATGCTGAGATAGCAATCGCATTTTGGCGAGACTTAAAAAGCAAAAATTTATATACAAAGCAAGCGTTGTATATTATCGATTTATATCCTGGTACAGGCAGATTTACCTATCACTTTCTATTTAATTTTTTTAAACAGTTCGATGCCATCCGCGAGCCGAGTGACCAAGTATGTTATGTGATGACTGATGCAACAGGTGAGAATATTGACAGCTGGCGGCGTCATGAAAAATTTTCAAGCTATATAAAGCAAGGGCGTTTAGATTTTGCAAACTATGATGTAGAAAAAGACCATATACTAGAATTAACGGAAAAAAATATTAGTTTGGAATACGGAAGCTTGACACTCCCACCGATTATCATTGCTAATGATTTTTTAAATATGTTACCTCAAGATTTATTCTATCTTGAGAAAGAAGAAATATATGAAGGTTGGCTATCACTACAACCGAAGGAAAACTATCATCTTTCAGACGCTGAAAACCCTTTCACAAGGCTTACCCTCAGCTACCAAAAGCGATTATTTCAGGAACCGAATAAGTGGTCAAAAAAATGGACCGAACTCGTTCAACATTACGCTAAAACACTACCTGCTTGCAGTATTTTATTCCCAAGTTATGCACTTAATGTCTTCGATTCACTTAAAAAGCTACATGGTGAAGAGATGCTATTGCTCAGCGCTGATCGAGGTTCAAGTCAGTTGCAAGCTTTCAACTTACCCCAAAAGCCACATATCAAAGCGAACGGACGTTTTTCTCAGCCAGTTAATTATCACGCAATGAGTCAAGTTATTCGTATGAGTAATGGTAAAGCATGGCAAAGTCAATGTCAGGAAGGTTTGTCGACAATAGCAGCAATTTATAGTGCTTCGGAGCACTGGCCGCAAACACAAATAACGGCACAGTCGATCTTAGCCCACTTTAACTCCAATGATATTTATCAATTGACTGCTTCTTTAGAAGAGATTGCAGGTAGCCTTACACGAGAACAAATGCTTACATATCTACGATTAAGTCATTGGAATACAAGCATATTTTATGTGTTTTTACCCTATATACAGTTACTGGGTTTATCTAAAGCTGAACACGATAATTGGGAGAAGGCTTTAAATCAGTTGTGGCTAAATCATTTACCTGTCGGCGAACAATATAATTTAGCTTACGACCTTGGTCTTCTAGCTACCAAAATGCACCGCTGGCAGTATGCAATCTCACTCTTACAAGAATCTACTCGCTACCACAACACACATAGCCCGAGCCACTACAACCTCGGGCTTGCCCACTGGCAACTTGGTCAATACCAGCAAGCAGAAAGTGAGTTACGTAAAGCCTTGGCTTATCGCAAAGAGGAACACCGCTTATCTAAGAGCCGAAATATCCCATGGGACAAACAAAACCTCAATATTGAGGAGCAACTAATCAACTTGATGGCGTGGAAGAATCACTGTAACGCTTTGTTAAAATCCGACACATTAATACTTAATACGTTAAGTCATCGTAGATCCAACAAAATATATATAACATTATTGGGCCAACATCATGCTGAGGCCCTCTATGCACAGCAACGGGATACAGTGCTGGCAGAACAGGTGGGTATTGAAGTACTCACGAAACTTAGTCAAGCACGCCAATGGATTGAAGATGTGTATAACAGTCAAAAATTACCTCTGGCTATAATCGATCCCCAATATGGTTTAGTTGGCCTAATAGTACTTGAAAAACCGTTAAAGCCTACCTATAGACAAGAAGTTGAATTACATTCAACAAAAAACCCTACAAATACTGCGCGTTTTTATTACTGGGTTGGATCCCAGTATCAAAATAAGGGATATGCCACGCAAGCCCTAGAAATATTGCATCAGTTTGCTGCTAAGCAGGACATCACTCATCTATTTAGTACCATTGACATAAATAATCATGCCTCTCAACGAGTAGCAAAAAAGTTGGGTTATAAAAAACTTGATTTTGAATTTAAAAGACCTTGGCTAAACAACCAAAACTTGACGTATTACCAAAAAGTTTTATCTACGAATTATGTTGATAGTGAGGCAGAACGTTATCGTACTCTCAGTGTTTATCTGAAGGACTTCTCCATAGATTTAGAGCTAAAGCCTAGAATCGACTCTATAGCTAAAGTGGAGCTAACAGACTCAGAAACTCTAAAAACAAATGTGATAGCTATAAAGGACGCCAGTATTGAGAAAAACAAAAAATAGCAATATGAGAGGCCATATCAGCTTCTACTTTATGTAAGCTTTATTAGTAGTAAAAAATTTAATTATTTATAGAAAAACAAAAATGTATTCACAAGTGTAATAAGCGTTTAGATCAATATAGGCTCATTACCACTATAAAGTCCCCCTTACTTACCAGCGAAACCAAGAGATTCAATGGTTTAGCAGCATATCACGGTACCCAAGCAAAGCCCTTTCTATCTTACCCAGACTTATTGTAATTCGTGTATAGCATAATTTGTGCCGCTTATTTCATAATAATTAATTAGTAAAATTCGCAAGAAAGGCGAAATATATTATCCTATTATTTGTATAGGGTATTAGTACTCAACAAACTTTGAAACAAATAAGTCAGTCAACCTTTCAACGATACTCCAATCTTTATGGAAAACGCATTTACTGAAAAAGTACTTATTGTCGAGGACAGCAAGTCTTTTTCTTCAATATTAAAAAGCCTAATTGTACAAGCACATGGTTTTGAATGTGACATTGCTGAAAGTATGGCGTGTACAAAAGAGATTCTGAAGGATAAATCACAGGAATATTTTGTCGCCATTGTCGACTATCATCTACCGGATGCACCAAATGGGGAAGCCATTGACCAGGTCATTAACTACAATATTCCCTCAATTATTTTTACAGGTTCATCTGACAACAGCTTAAGCCAAACCTTATGGCAAAAGGGCATCGCTGATTATGCACATAAGAACGGTGTTCACAATCTTGAACATGTGGTATGGATGATTAAGCGGATTTATGTCAACCGCAACTCAGAGATATTGGTTATCGATAATAATAAAGAATCATGCGATACCATAGTTTCTCTTTTAAAGAGGCAAAACTTCATCACCCATTGCGTCGATACCGCAAAAAGTGCTTTAGATATTCTTAAGAAAAATGAAAATATTCATCTGGCTATTATAGATGACAACCTAGACGATATGAGTGGCTTGGAGTTGGCAGCTACCGTGAGAGAAGCATGCCCACGGGCCATCATGGAAATAATTGGTATTTCAGATAAAGAAGGCAGAGAATTTTCCGCAAAATTTATTAAATCCGGTGCTAGTGATTTTGTCTCCAAGCCCCTCATTCCTGAGGAGTTCTTATGCCGAGTTAATACTGGTATTGAACGTATCGATGCATATTTTGAACTCGACAAACTGAACAAAGTAAAAAACCAATTCTTAGGAGCAGCGTCGCATGATATTCGCGGCCCCCTTGGCTCAATAAAAACTGCAGCAGAATTCCTATTAAAGCGCTCGCCTTCACCTGAACGTTCTGAAAAACTGTTAAATATGATTCTCAGTAGCAGTAGCGATCTCTTAGAATTATTGGAAACCTTGTTAGATATCACCGTTATTGAAAGCGGCGTCCCTCAACTCAACATACAATGTGTCGATCCAGCCAAAATACTCACTGAGCGACTTGAGCTATATCAAGCGGAAGCTAGCTCAAAAAACATTACTGTTGAGCGAGATATAAGTGACTGTCCAGAAGCAGATCTAGATCCTCTAAAAATAAAACAAGTATTTGATAATATCATTACCAATGCTATTAAGTATTCTCAACAAAACAGCACTATCTTTCTCAAGTTGAGTGATGAGAAAGATTTTTTCAGAGTATCGATGCAAGATGCAGGTCCTGGAATCTCAGAACAAGAACAAAAACAGCTCTTTAAAGCTTTTTCTGTATTAAGTACAAAAGCTACAGGAGGAGAGAAAAAAACCGGCTTAGGCTTAGCCATTACCAAAAGCATTGTGGATGCTCACGATGGCAAAATTTATTATGTCCATAATTCTAAACAGCATTCTACATTTTTTGTTGAAATGCCTTATAAACTTAAAACATAAACATCAAAGGGCTTTTAGGTAAAATAATTATAACACTGCTAGATGCACACAGAACTAGCGCGCCATCCACACGTCGCGACACCACAGCCAAAAATCGTCCCATTTATTTTCCAACATTCCATTAGATGACCAAAACGACACTTTGCCATCTTCGGCAATACATGCATAACCACCGTCATATTCAGCGATAGGAATGTATTCCCGCGGCATTCCCATACTCCATGCTTGAGCAGCCACTTCGGGTAAGTGAGTGTGTGACCTAGGGTCTGCGGCGGTCACAGGTTCAATTGAGCCGTAAATAATATCACTGGCTTCTAACAAAAATACCCTCAATGCGTGGGGTAGGGAGATTAATATTTCTTCTTCAATAAGTACAAGATCATCTTCCGTCGGCAGCTCAAGGGCAACACTGACGTCTTCACTTAACTCACGTAGCTCTTCTAGTATCTCTTCCACAATGATTAATCTCGAAAATTATTAAATTGAAACGGCTGACCAAGCCCAGCTTCTTTTACCAGACTCATAACGGCTTGCAGGTCGTCGCGCTTTTTGCCTGTAACACGGATTTTTTCACCTTGAATTGCTGTTTGTACTTTAAGCTTACTATCTTTGACGAGCTTGATAATTTTTTTAGATAAAGGCTGATCAATACCCTGCTTAAAAGTAACAGTGATGCTAAATGTCTTACCTGAGTGAATGGGGTCGGATGTTTCAAGACAGTTGGCATCCACGTTGCGTTTGACTAGCTTACTGCGCAAAATATCAAGCATCTGCTCAAGCTGAAAATCAGCTTCTGCCGATAGGGTTGTTTCATCTTTCGTCCATTTGAAGCTAGCATCTACACCACGAAAATCGTAGCGAGTGTCTAGCTCTCTTGAGGAGTTCTCAACAGCATTGCGCACTTCTTCATTATTTATTTCAGACACGATATCAAATGAGGGCATGACGTCACCTTGTATATTGATCAAATTTCGAGGTGCATTTTAGTCAATCATTTGACGCTGTCAAAGAATCTGAACCTATTCACACATGGCCGTACTCATTCGTTAACAAAATGACACAAAAAAAACAGATACGCCATTAAAAAATGGTCTATGCTGATATATCTGTATAAGCCTTAATAAGGTAAGGGTATTGATTCATATTTGATTTATACATATAAAAAACTCGTCAATATAGTGGAAAATAATTCATGATGAATCTAAGGTCTAGCTGGATGTGAACTAATTGGTTAGTGGTAAGTGAATATTTACAGGATCAGGATTCATCCTGTTAACAAAGATGATATGTGGTAAAAATAGTCATGGCAAAATCTGAAGAAACAGCTCCATTTATTATTAAACAACTTGAAGAAGCACTTGAAGAAAGACAAACACCAGATAGGAGAAAAGGAGACATACCATTTGAAGGGGATATTGCTCAAGATAGAAGAAAAAGTGATCGACGAAGCTCATCACAAGCCTCGCACTAGTTACAATAAGTATTACAATACAATCAACTAACCGCTGCAGGATGCGCTGGCAACTTACTCATAATTCATCATATTTGAAAGAAAAATAGATTGCAGCACCTGTTCACACTTTACATATACAACTTCAGCCAGCTGAGGCTGAGATTGTATATGTATCATTTTTAGATCGTTGAGGAAGGGAAAAGAGTCGAACGCTACGACTTGTTGACTACACCTTGTTATAGGTGTCGATGTCTAATTTATCTTCACTTTTAGCAACAATAATAGAGGCAGCAGAGTCTCCAGTAATATTGACCGCTGTTCTGGCCATATCAAGAATACGATCTACACCAATAATAATAGCGATACCTTCAGCAGGCAGACCAACTTGCGCCAACACCATAGTCAACATAATTAGTCCGACGCCTGGCACACCAGCAGTTCCGATAGATGCCAGTGTCGCAGTTAAAATCACCATCATATAACCAGTAAAACCAATATCAATATTAAAGTACTGAGAAATAAAAACTGTGGCGACACCTTGCATGATAGCAGTGCCATCCATATTAATAGTCGCACCTAGTGGTACAGTAAAAGAGGCAATTTCATTTTTAACCCCTAAATTTTTCTCAGCATTTTCCAAAGTAACAGGTAAGGTCGCATTACTAGAAGCCGTGCTAAAACCAAAGACCCAAACATTTTTCATCTTCTTGAAGAAGGTCACTGGATTCAAGCCTGTGAAAAGCCACAACAATGTACCGTAACTTAAGAACATATGGATAATTAACACCAGCAATACATTGGTGAAATATTTTGCCAACTGTACAATATTCGCTAAGCCACTCTTAGCAAACATGGTAGCAATAAGACAAAAAACACCATAGGGCGCCAGGCGCATCAGCAGTAAAACCATCTGCATAACAACTTTATCAAGCTCAGTGAAAAAGTTTCTTACTTGCCTTGCTCCGTCACCCACCTTAGATAGCCCAATACCAAACAGAATAGCGAATATAATAATCTGTAGCATTTTGCCATCAGCCATGGCACTGACAATATTGGTAGGGACAAGATCTTTTAGGGTCGCCCAAATACTCGGGCTTTCTTTAGGTTCGAAGGCCTTCGCAGGGTCAACATTAATATTACCAACGCCGGGGTCAATAATGTTAGCCAACGCCAACGCCAAACTAATAGCGACAGCAGTAGTGATAAGATAGAAGGCTATTGTCTTGACGGAAATCATGCCGATCCGGCTGTTGCCGCCAATGGAACATACGCCACAAACCAGGGAGACAAAGACAAGTGGCACTACCAGCATTTTTAAGCTGGCAATAAAAACAGAACCGACTAGATCAAATACTCCACCTAGTAAAAAGCTATTAATATTTCCTAACAAACCCTCATTAGGTAGATTGAAAAAGATCAGCCCCACTACGGCACCCAAACCCATAGCAATTAGAATTCTTTTTGTCAGTCCCTGGGAAACATCGTTGTGATCGGTCATTAATCAAACCTCGAATTTCGCTTGTCGCGTATCTTATTATTTGCTTGTGGTGTGCAAGTGTATCGTGTGCGTTATTTTAAGCAAAGACCTATATCTCCTGCAGTGACAAACCTGTGAGAGACTTATGTCTATTAAAAGGCTCTAGCAATAAAAAAGCTCGCCGAAGCGAGCTTAATGTCAGGTATTTTTGAGCCACTTAAAACTTATAGCTCATACCTGCATAATAGTAGGCGCCATTGAAACCAAACGGTGCCGCACGGCGGGAAAACCTAAACACACCGTTACTATCAACAATCAAATCGCCATCGGGTCCGTTCTCAATAGCGCCAGAGCGAGAATTACCAATGGTGTTTTCGTCGGGTGTTACATCAAAGATGTTATTACCACCCACGTTGATACTGAAACTTTCGGTGAGATTGTAGTTTAGTCTAAGGTCGGTAACGATCTCAGCGCCATAGGTTTGGCGTCCTCCATCAGTTACACTGTATTCACCAAAGCGATTCAAGGACAACACAGCGTTGAAGCGATCCAAGGTATAGTTACCACTGAAGCTGATTCTATCCTCTGGCTGCCACTCCTCAATAATGGAAATATCCTGTTCACTAAATACATCCGATACAGCCACAGTGGATAAACCGCTGCCGGCTGGGGTAAAGAGCTCGGTCACTTCAGTTTCAGTGAAGTTGCCAGATAGCGTAAGGTCGAGGTCACCAGCACCCAGGCTCAAACCATAGGTTGCTACAATGTCAAAACCATCCGTTTCGGTATCAGCCCCATTAAGGAAAAATTGAGCGGCACCAGCGCCCGATGCCAATAAGGCAGAAGTGAGACTATCAGACAGACCAAAACCTAAGCGATTACTGATAACGATACGATCTTCGATATCAATATTATAGTAATCCAAAGTGATGGTCAGGTTATCCAATGGTGTTAGTACAAAGCCCGCACTGAAGCTCAAAGACTCTTCTTCTTTTAGCTGCGGAATACCAATATCCCCGGCCAACTCACTGTCATTACGGAAGGTGCCCACCTGCACAGCAATTTGAGGCCCGCCAATATTGTTAGGATCATCAACAAACTGGGTACTGATGTTATTGAAAAATAGCTGTTGCATAGAAGGTGCCCGGAAACCTGTACTTGCCGCTGCACGGAATCGCAGACTATCGGTAAGGCCAACACTACCGGCTAACTTATAGTTGGTGGTATCGCCGAAACCCGAGTAGTTATCGTGTCGAATAGCGGCACTAACTAGAGCATTATCACTGATCTCATATTCAGCATCGATGTAAAATGAAAAAACGTCTCGCGTTTCATCCACTTCTGAATCAGGCCCGATGCCGCCGAAACCTTGCAAACCTGCAGCTGCATCTTCATCACCATTAGCTGGATTGCCGTCATCATAAATACTTACCGGATTATTGGTAGCAGGATCTATAGTTGTATCGTAATCGAAGAAACCATAACGCTCACCGGCAGTGATTTTGTATTCATCTGTGCGAATTTCACTACCGATGGCTATTGTGAGGTCACCGTAGTTTTGTACAAAGTCTACATTAAAAGTACTTAATGACAGCTCCAAGCCATAGGCTCGACCAGAACGGGGAATTTGCGCTCGAATATCAGCGTCGCTCAAACCACGACCAAAACGCAACTCATTAGCAAATGATGCATTGATAGTGTCACTGGTAACGTAGTCAATGCTATTTTTACCTGTGGTATAGGAAATATCCAGCGAGGACTCATCATCAAAATTCACGCGATAACCGAAGTTGTAGGAAAAATCATCGATTTGAGAATTGATTTTGGGTAGAAAACCTTCGGGAATCACAGCGTCGCCGTCGGCCAACGGAGGATTGCCGTTACTGTTAGCATTATGGCGGAAGAAAGCTGCCGACTGGTTATCACGGTTGGAGTAGGTCACAAAGCCATAGATTTCTCCAGGGCCCGCGTTATAGGCGGCATTTAGAGTAAAGGCGACCTGTTCAGAATCCGCATCACCTATTCTAAAAGTATTACGATTGGCTGTAACTTCACGGGGATCACCAGGTTCTAAAATACCGTCACCATCGGTATCGACACACCCTGGAAACTGACATGAGCCATGTAAACCAGCGCGATTTGTATTACCACGATCTCGAAAATTTAAACTTGCGTTAAAATAGCCTTCGCTGCCAAGAGCAAAGCCTTTATTAATATTGACATTGGTAGTCTCACCATCGCCCTCAGAAAACTCACCATAGGAAACATCTACCTGACCGTATTCGGCATCCGTTTTCAGAACGATATTGATCACACCAGCAATAGCGTCGGATCCATATTGCGCGGCTGCTCCGTCGCGCAACACTTCTATTCTCTCAATTGCTGCCGCAGGTATTGCATTTAAGTCAGTTCCTGCAGTGCCGCGCCCAACAGAAGTATTAATATGGATAAGCGATGCCTGATGACGACGCTTACCATTAATAAGCACCAGGGTTTGGTCTGGCCCTAAACCTCTAAGTGTCGCAGGCCTTAAAGCATCGGTACCGTCACTAATACTGGAGCTGGAAAAGTTAAAAGAAGGAGCTAGAGCTTGTAACATTCGACCCACTTCCGTTTGGCCTGTGCGTTCTAATGCTTCTGAAGATAAAGTATCTACTGGTACAGGTAAGTCTTCCGCCGAGCGACCTGCAACCCGAGAGCCGACTACTACAAGTTCTTCTAAATTTGCATCGCCTTGTGCGAAAACAGGGGTAACACTCAGGCTCGACAAAATAGCCGTGCTTATAGCTACCACTAACCTTTTTGGTTTGATATTGATATTGCTCATTCATTACTCCTTAATTAGTACATATTTTATTCGCTATTAAATCTTATCCACCAAGCATAAGCTTCGTGGCCAAATTTTTTATTTAGTTTTTAAAATTAGACTTAAAAAGCGGGAAGGGCAGTAGTAGCCGAGAACCGCTATCGACTTACCAGTACGTTTAAAAATTAAAATTTTTGCAGCGCACGCATTTATTAATTATTGAGCAACCATTGTTTTGTTTATTTTTGGGGCACTCAATAAACATCGCGCATTAGATGTTTAAATAGCATTAGAATGCAAGAGTATTTCGCGACAAAATTTATACAAAAGCGATTAATACAAAAAAAGTTTATGATGAGTATAAATAACCAATGCTATGGATCTTTAATGATGGCGTAATTCATTCTCATCGCCATAGTATCTTAATTGCTTGGCTTACTAACAATAGTCATTTATTCACTTCTAACAGACATTATTAAAGATATGCGCGGACAAAGAACAGACGTTGAAATCAAAGAAATAAACTGGCGTGCTTTAGCATCACTTGGCCCATACCTATTTGAATATAAAAGTCGCATACTTTTGGCGATGTTTTGTCTAATAATGGCAAAAGTCGCAAGTGTAGGTTTGCCATTTATCTTAAAATATATTGTCGATGATTTAGAGCAAGCTAATGATTTTGCCGACGCTATCGCGATTCCCATTGCACTATTAGTTGCTTACGGTGCAGCACGCTTTTCAAGTGTTTTATTTGGTGAACTAAGAGATACGATTTTTGGTAGAGTTACAGAGCGTGCGATGCGCAGGATCGGCTTAAAAATATTTCGCCATTTGCATTCATTAGACCTAGACTTTCATCTCAACAGAAGAACAGGAGGCCTATCGCGAGATATAGAACGTGGAACTAATGGCATAAGTTTCCTACTACGTTTTATGGTATTTAATATTGTACCAACGCTGCTTGAAATAGGCTTTATCACTATCGCGCTATTAACTAAATACAATGTATGGTTTGCATTGATCGTACTAATTGCCGTAGCAACATACATAATTTTTTCTATTTTAGTAACAGAACTTAGGACAAAGTTTTTGCGCCAAGTAAATCATGCAGAATCAGAAACAAGTACACGTTCAGTGGATAGTTTATTAAATTACGAGACAGTGAAATATTTTACGAATGAAGAATATGAAGCTGAACGCTATGATCACGATTTAGCCACGTGGGAAAATGCTCGTCAAAAAAATCGGCTCTCTCTTTTCCTTCTCAACGGTGGCCAGGCATTTATCATAGCCGCAGCGGTAAGCAGTGCAATGATACTGGCTGCCTATAATGTGGTCGAACAAAACATGACCCTAGGAGATTTCGTTCTTATTAATGCTTTTATGATCCAGGTATTTATGCCACTAAACTTTTTAGGATTTGTTTATCGGGAGATGAAAGGCTCGATGGCAAATATCGAAAATATGTTTAGTTTGCTAAATCAACAGCCCAAAGTTAAAGACAAAAAAGATGCACAAGAACTCTTTATTAAAGAAGGCAAGGTTGAGTTTAGTCATGTATCTTTTGCCTATTCACCAGAAAGAAAGATTCTACAAGATATAAGTTTTAGTATTAACCCTGGTGAAAAAGTCGCCATTGTCGGCAGCAGCGGAGCAGGCAAGTCTACACTGTTTAAGTTACTGTTTCGTTTTTACGACTGCAATTCCGGTACGATTAGCATTGATGGTCAAAATATCTCTGAGGTTTCACTACACTCATTGCGCAAATCTATTGGCGTTGTGCCACAGGATACGGTTTTATTTAACACAACAATTATGGAAAATATTCGCTACGGGAATGTCACAGCCAGCGATGAAGAAATAGACAGCGCTATTCGTCTGGCGAACTTAGATGATTTCATCCGTCAACTGCCACAAGGCTTACAGACGCTCGTAGGCGAAAGAGGGCTGAAACTTTCAGGGGGAGAAAAACAGCGAGTATCAATCGCTCGCGCAATATTAAAAAATCCACCGCTCATGATATTTGACGAAGCAACTTCTTCTCTGGACAGTAAATCGGAAAAAAGTATTCTGCAATCCATCAATAAAATCAGCCGCGACCAAACGAGTTTAGTTATTGCGCATAGGCTATCTACTATTGTTGATGCTGATAAAATTATTGTCCTACAAAATGGACAAGTAGCAGAACAGGGAGATCATAAAACGCTGATAGGACTTGACGGCAAATATGCCCAGTTATGGAAAATACAACAGGCAGAACAACACTAATATCTGTCTTATCTTCATTTACGTTATTTTTCATTTATTCACGAGGCCTCAAGAATGAAAAAACTAGTGCTATGTCGGCATGCAAAATCTAGTTGGAAGTATGATGTTGACGATATCTATCGGCCGTTGAATAAGAGAGGGCTTGATAATGCGCCAGCAATGGCTCGTCATTACAGAGGCAACCCTCCCGATATTATTCTGTGTTCCCCTGCCGTAAGAACTTACGCCACAGCACTCGCTTACATTAATGAAAATAGCTGGCCGTTATCACTGATATCCCTGCAGCAAGAACTGTATGAAGCAAGCAGTGAAAATCTTTTACAAGCTCTCACGTACCTCGATACGCATGAAAAAAACAATTACGTTTGGTTAATTGGTCACAATCCTGGTCTAGAGTTGCTCGCAGAATACCTTAGCTGTGATGATATTGAGCCGATGGTTACCAGCTCAGTAGTAGAATTTAAGTTGGATATCACCCATTGGAGAGATATTGAGCACAAAAGCGCTCATATTCGTTACCGCTCTTCACCAAAAGAAGTTTTGACTTAACTATTAACCTGGCGAATTAATAATGCGAACAGATTCTTAAAAACGTAAGGAGGTGCCCCCCTTTATTCGCTATTTGTATTTTTCGTTAGCTTTATAAGCTTCAACTTCCAAAGGAGCATTTTTGTAGCCATGGGTAGCGACTTAAGTAAGGTAGCGTGTCAGTATTTTTTGAAATGAACCTTATCTTTCATACTGCATTACATGCATAAGTTCATGGGCGAGTCTAGGTTTTGTTAACTCATACTCCTTCACCGTATAAATAGAGCAACCTCCCCCCTTACGCAGCGTTTTCGAGATTTCGACCTTGCGCTGCTGCCCAAACAATAGCATTCGCAAAAAGTCGTCGGTAGTAAGGATTTCGATAGGCCACTTGGTCATGACCAAATTGCAGATAAGCAATGGATGAATTGAGCGCTTTCTTCGTCCAACCAACAAGATTTGAGCCTTCGGGGTGCTGTTGAAAACCAACACCGCCATAGCGGAATTTGTCAGCAGTAAAAGTAAAATCGCTGCGTAGAAGAGGTTGCACCTCATCTTCAAAAACCGGCATCATGTAAGCTTCATCACAATAGGGGAAGCTCTCACCAAGGCCTTGCACAATGGGGTGCTCAGGGTCTTCTACTGTAATGGTTTGTTGAACTCGAAAACGATAACCAGAACCTGGATACTTCACTCCCCTTAGTTCGCCAGGTAGGAAGTGAAACCGGCCACCAATCCAATCAGCATATTCTGGCCATGTGGGCCAGCTAGCAATAGCGTGATGCATAAATATCATGGGTTTGCCTTGCTCAAGCAGAGTACGGAAATTATTCTTGAAATTTTCCGTTGGCTCAGAGATGGCGAAAGGTGAATTTTGTCTGGTAAAGGTCACGCCAGGCATATCGTAGAAGACCACCACATCATAAATTGCTACTCCCTCTTGTGTCAGCACTGCTTCTGCTGCCGGGTGCTCAACATGAGTCCAATTAATAAAAGTGTTTTCAGTAGGACTCTCTATTGCATCGATGGTCTCGAAGAAAGGTTCACGTTCAAATGGATGACCTTTAGTGACTAAAAGTGCCTCAATTACTTGTGCCATAATGCTCTCCTATTAAAACGTCTCAACTTCGCTCGAATGGAGCCCTTAACTAATAATGTGCTGCTTACTTCATGTGATTTAGCCGATTGGGTTAAGCTTGAGCACTTGGGCGCAGTGCCATACGTGCACGCCAATCTGCAAGACTAGTTAATTCTGACGGCACAGCGATACCCACGAATTCAGCGAAATCAATGGCACACATGGCGGTGATATCCGCGGCAGAAAAACTATCAGATGCAATATATTTAGAACCGGCTAAATGACGATCGAGACGTTTATAAAAAGCTAGTACACGGTCAGTGCCACGTTCAGCTAGTGCAGGAACCTGTGCAGTATTATTAGTGCCAGGAATAGAACGGTTTTCGAAAGCAGGATTAGTATTGCGAAGCACGTCAGCCGTCGGGGTAAAAGCGTCACCTTCGATTTGACGAACCCACGATTCAATTACAGCTTTTGACTTAGCACTTTCACCATAAAGTGGAGGTTCGGGTTTTACTTCTTCAAAGTATCGGCAAATAGCACTCGCCTCATCTACAATAGAGCCATCATCAAGTTGCAAAGTTGGCAATACACCACGTGGATTTATCGCTAAGTAATCGGATTTAAGATTTTCACCATTCATAATATCAATTTGAACTTTTTCAATATCGATATCTTTTTCAGCGAGAAATACACGCACACGTCGCGGGTTAGGCGCACCGGCCATATCAAATAATTTCATTGGTCATTCTCCGGAAAACTGGATGTTAGCGAGACACCATGTTTTTAGTTGACTCAACAGCTTCAGATTCTTCTTCTGGGCTGTTGAAGTTTGTTTGGTGAGGTACAGCAGCGCCGCGGGCCAGTGCTGGCCGGGCTTCTAACTGATCAAGCCAACGCTTAACATGCTCAAATTGGCTAATGTCGACGCCTGCAAAGTTGTGCACACGTACCCAACTCCAATTGGCAATATCCGCAATAGAATAATCACCGGCCAAATATTCATTTTTCTCTAGCTGTGAATTAAGTACGCCATATAGTCGACGAGTCTCATTTTGATAACGTTCAATTGCAGCAGGAATTTTCTCCGGAAAATAACGGTAAAAAACATTGGCTTGTCCTTGCATAGGCCCAACGCCGCCCATTTGAAACATTAACCACTGCATAACATTGAAACGGCCTTTGATATCTGTCGGTATTAATTTTCCGGTTTTTTCCGCGAGATAAACCATGATTGCACCGGACTCAAAAATAGTTAGTCCATCTTCATCATGATCGACAATGGCCGGTATACGACCATTGGGATTAATAGAAACAAACTCCGCTTGTTTTTGAATACCGCTAGTAATATCAATTGGCTTAACGTTGTAATCTAAGCCTAGCTCTTCCAGTGTTGCTGAAACCTTCCAACCATTGGGTGTGACCCATGTATAAAGATCAATATTAGACATTTTCTTAACTCCACTTAATTGAGCAACCCATGCTCGGTATTTGTTGGCTTGGCCCTTTTCCGGTACTTGCAATTTGTTTCATCGCGTTAACAAGTTCCTTGTTCCTATTGGCGGGATTGCCCATGCGAGCATCATCTAAACGACCACGGTATTGCAGTTCACCATCTTTGTTAAAACCGAAGAAATCCGGAGTACATACGGCGTTATAAGCGCGCCCAACTTGCTGAGTTTCATCAATTAAATAGGGAAAACTAAAGTTGTGTTGCTTAGCAAACTTCTTCATAAAAGGAGGGCTGTCTATCTCAACATAACGATAGTCATTAGACATAACTGCCAGAACATTAATACCTTCGGCCTGCAGTTCGCGCACATCTTCAGAAAAGCGTTCAGCAATAGCTTGTACGTAAGGGCAATGGTTGCAAATAAATGCGATTAAAAGACCTTTGTCACCGAGTTGCTCGGACATGGTATAACTATTTCCGTCCGGGTCTCTAAGGGTGAAGTCGGGCGCCTTCCAACCAAAATCACAGGTAGGGGTATCGAGTAACATGATTACTATTTCCTTGGTTATTTTTTAAAAAAACATTACCGGGGCTACCCGACCTAATTCTTTTCTTTAAGAAAATCGCAACAGCAAGAATACAGCCGAGAACCGTTCCACTAATTTTTAAGCAGCAGTGGAATCTTCAGATGACCAGACATTTGCTTTAAATGCATCATCAACATCAGTATGAGTAATGTGGTTGGTGTAGTTAGACATGACCTTAAGGCTTGTGCCTAAAATTACTTCTAAAACTGTTTGACGGCTGTAGCCTGCAGCAATAAGTGCAGAGACTTGCTCATCACTAGGCCAGCCGCGAGTTTCATTTACCGTAACGGCAAAAGTTCGTAAGGCTTCAAGCTTTGGATCGGCGATAGCTGTTCCAGCACGTAAGGCATCAATAACATCTTGTGGTACTTTTTTCATTTGCGAGATTGTAGTATGGGCAGCCATACAATAGGTGCAACCATTTAAACGATTATTAGTCATCAAAATAATCTGACGTTCAGTCTCACTAAGATTAGATTTATCAAAGATATTGGCTAACGTCAGATAACCTTCTAGCAAGGCCGGCGCTTCAGCCATCTTGCCAAACAAATTTGCCTCTAAGCCGAAAGCTTGTTTTGCGCTTTTAAGAAGTGGCTTCGCTTCTTCAGAAGCTGTATCAATTTTATAAGTAGTGAAATCAACCATGGGGACTCTCCGCTATTTTAAGTTGTTAATCAGATTCATATTATTTACCGCAAACAAACTTAAGCATGTCTGTAGCGATCAGTACAAACAGTATATGCCTGTCTGTAGCGATCGGTCAACACTATTGTGGTATTTTTTCACTTATTTTTAATTTATCTAATAAAATCAAATAGTTAGGAGTTCTTCATGGATAGTTAAGAGCATCATCACAGGTAAATATCCTAAAAAGAAGAGACATCCGCTTTAAAGATATAAACCTAGGTTGAATTGCTAAAGACGAGGAGGGGGGGTACAGAGGGGAGTACAGAGAGACGCGAAGGCAGATACAAGATAGTATTCATAGAATCTCAACGCAGTATGAGCTCAGGTAAGGCAAGTGATCAAAAAAAGATGGCACAAGCCTTAATAAATAAATTACTTAATAGGTATAAAGCTGACACTACTCTCCCAGTTTTTATGCTTCCAGTAAATCAAAGGAGTATCATGAATAGAGCAACGTATTGGAGCTTGTACCAAGGGCATCTTATTTGGATGGTATCCATTATTAATATTGGTATTGGTTTCTTAATACCTAACTTCGATGTCTTGGCAAAAAGCATTAGTCATGTGGCACTGGAGGCACCTATCTACTCTGTTACTCATCGAGCCGCAGATATTTTGATTGGAATATCTATGTGTGTTTTTAGTATAGGCATTTACGCATCTAGTAAGTATAGATTTTCTAGTGGAGCACTAACTATCATGCTGCTTGGTTTTAGTATGATAAGTGCAGGTATATGGACGTTGGAAAGCCCTTTGCACCTGTTATATAACTTGTCAATATTTATGATACTTATTCCGGTGTGTGTCGCACTGGAGTTCAAGGGCAGGCTCAGCTCAAATAGATTCGAGGAGCTTTCAATAATACTATCACTTATACATGTTTTTATGTTTTGGTTAATTTACGCTGGTTTTATACCATCTTCATACAACGGTTTAATACAGCGCATGTGGGCAATCCCTACAATGGGATGGTTTGGTTATGCAGCAGTTGTCATAATCAATAACAAACATCGAATTATAATAAACTCAAGCAAAGATATTTCACAAAGCAAAGCTTAAAACCTGTTGACAAAGAGTTTGCTATGTTAACCTTTTTTAGCGGCACTTTTTTCAATATTCAAGAGGCATTAGGAATAATATGAAGGTATTAGTAGCGATATTACTTACTGTACTGTTAACAGCATGCACCCCCAGCCTCATGTCCTTTACAGAAGGTGGTTGGGATATAACCGGCGTTGTTGATAATGTGGAAAGGTTAGCAGGCCCTGAAGCTGTTGATTGTGGATTTCATGACTTACAAGGTGCGAAAGGGCAAGGCAGTGTACTCTATGGCATCGAGTGTGTAAGAAGAGCGATTATACATAAGCGCTCTGTAAAATTCGGAACGAATGAAGCCCTACCAGACTCCACTGTCACAGAAATACTTATACGTACACAAGATAAAAAATATTGGACAGTTCTATACGAGCGCATGCTAGACTCAGACGAATTGCGACTATCTGTACACGCTTGCGAATCAATTAAGATTCACAGAGATAGTAATTCATACGAAAGTAAAAAATGTGTCGAGCAGCCAACCAGTAAGTGGCTCTAGGGAAATATAAATATGAAAATTATTTTAGATGATTTGAGCGATGGTAAAGTCGCTCAACTTTTAAATGAGCACTTACAAAACATGCAGGAATACTCTCCTGCAGAAAGTATCCATGCTTTAGATCAAGAAAAGTTGAAAGATTCGGCAATAACATTTTGGTCTGCCCGAATTAACGGCGAATTGGCAGGCTGTGGTGCATTAAAAGAAATATCACCGACAGCAGGTGAATTGAAGTCGATGAAAACTAATGATGCCTTTTTACGTAAAGGCGCAGCTTCAAAAATATTACAGGCAATTTTGCAAGAAGCCAAAGAAAGAGGTTATAAAACTCTCAGCCTTGAAACTGGTAGCGATCAATTCTTTGGCCCGGCCATTAATTTGTACAAAAAATATGGATTCGTCGAGTGCGGGCCTTTTGGTGATTACAAGCTAGATCCCTATAGTAAATTTTATTCGGTGTGTTTGGAAAACTCTAAAACATTAGATTAAGAAGTCCTTTCAGCTGCAGCTAGACTGTATCAACCCAAAACTCACCTTGATATACTATATAAACTTATTAACAGACTTTAAGAAAATATTTAGGAGATAAAATATGTCTGTGAAAAGCCGCCGGGTACAGGAATACGGCAGGGGAGCTCGCACAAAAAGTTTAGTGCTAAAAAGCCTATTCGAAACATCCACTCCCAACAAGTGGACAATGCCCAAAAGCCGAAAAAGCTCTAAAGATAAAAAAGACGACAGTTCGACTGAAGATAAGCACACCGCCAGCTCAGCTGATTTAAAAGCAGTTCTTCACAAGGACGGTGATTACAAAGGCAATTTCAGCGACTACATAAAGACAGACAACGATAGAAAAGATGTTTATATGACAATCAGTGCTAACGCCAAACATCTCTTTGGAACACACCGCCCATTAATTTTGGAGCTATTTGAGAACTATTTCAAACTAGGCAGTGTAGAATGTAACTTCAACTACAAAGCGGTGCTACAAAAAGCAGATAGTGCAAATGGCAAACGACGCACGGGCGGATGCAGCAAACCCTATAATTGGGAAGCGCATCATCTGATACCCGGCGAAGCATTTACCACAATGGAAACAAAAAAAGGAAGTAAAGAAGAGATTTTTACACCGACACAATATCAACTGCTATTAATGTCTGATTATGATATTAACCATGGTCATAATATAATTGCTTTGCCAGCTAATAATATGGACTTTTTTCAACCAGTTCACGATCTTATTCAGCATCCCAGCAACCATGCCGAATATACCAAATTGGTTATAAAAGAACTAAAAGCGCTAAAACAGGATCTACAAGATGCGGAAGATGAGCTTGGAGAAGATCATCCACAGGTTACTGTTGCGATAACAAATTCACTTAGAGATCGCAATCAGCTTGAAGATAAACTTTGGAAATTATTAATTAAAATAGGAAAGGCATCTGTAACAGCCAAAGTAACAAAAGAAGCAATGGAATTAGAGGCAGAAGAACGGGAGTTACTTAAGTATCAAGCAAAATCGGGAACAAAATATAAATACGGCGCATTGAAATAAAAGAGGGCTATGTAACAATGAAATATTGGTCATTTTTCGCGAACTCGCTCGAAGATGGGGCGGTTTTGTCCACTGTTCCTGCTGATGGCCCCAAGGCAAATAAATATCGCAAAGGTAAATCTCTAAAGGCTGGTTATCCCGGTATTGACGATGCAGTGATGTGCTTTGATCCTAATTATGAAGAGAGGCTAAAGCTTTACGATATTTTAGATTGCCTAGATGGTGTTGTAGTAATACACGAGAAAGTAAAAGAGTTATTCGAAGCTGAAGGCATAAATGAAGAATTTCTTAATGTGAGAATTTGGGATCATCTAAACCGCCCAGTGTCAGATGACTACTATATATTTAACTGCTTAGAGTTAGTGGACTTTATCGACATGGAAAAATCAAAAGTTGCCTTCAATGCTTTTTTCCCGGATCGGATTAAAAATATTTCCAAACTTTCGGTTAAGCAAAATGTATCATCAGACGCCAAGATATTTGCCCCCATTAATATGACAACTCAGCTATTTATTGATGATACTTTAAAAAAAGCATTAGAAGAGGCGAACATTACGGGCTTTAAAACCTTTGCAGCAGATGGTTGGGACGGTCTACCGGTGTAGGCTTTTAAAGCATGTTACATAAAAGCCATATTAACAAATTACCATATAGAAAAACGCCACAGATACTAACAGGTTTAAACAATATAAAATCTAAAAATCAGGATTAAACGAAAACTTCTCTAATTCTTTTTTCAGCGCGCGATAATACATGGGAACACCTACCCAGGAATATACCACCAACAATAGCCATGTGTATGATACAAGCTCGCCCAGGCCAGGCTGTCCTAAGTCGTTTAACACTTGGGAAAGAAGGTTAAATAATAGGTAAGCGCCGATCAGTACCATTACCGCTTTGGTATTACCCAAGGTGGTAATCCAACTGTTAGCTCGCCACCATAAACCGAGAAAAAAGTTTGAGCGCATTTTTATATGGCTAAATAAATTTAAGGCAACGCTAGAGTTGGGGTTTCGCGAAATAACAAATTTTGCATGGTATTCAGCTTCGGGAATGTTACCTTGTGCCAGTTTTATTTTACCCATCAAAATATTAGCATCTTCTGCCTGAGCATCTATCGCTAAGGCATCTTTAGCACAACCCTCTGCTTTTTCATAATCTCCTATAGCAAGATGGTATTCACCATAGGCAACAATTACATCTTCATTATCTGGCTCTAAGCTAGCGGCTTGAACAATATTTTCATAAGCTTGGTCGCGTTTATCGAGCAACATGTACACTTCGCTTTTAAGCAAATATACCGATACTAATTGTGGGGATAACGATAATGCCTCGTCGCAGTATTGCAAAGCTTGTTTGAAACGACGCTGGTGTAAATCAACTTGCGCTCGTACAAAAAAGAGATACGCATCGGTAGGATTTATTTCTAGTGCTGTTTTTACTTCATATTCAGCCGCGTGTAAGCGCGATTGAGCCAACAAACACGATGCCAATAGGCCGTGAGCCCTTGCATGTTGAGGATCTTGGGACAAAAGATCTCGCAGCTGGTCAATGGCGAGGTCATCTTGTCCTTGCTGGTGATAACGCCAAGCTAAGTCCAACTTATAGTTTTCCATTAGCGTTGCCCCTTATCTTTAAAATAACAAAATAACTCATAAGGAATAGATTGCCGAAACACGATGAGATAAAGAGTTAAAAAGAATATGCCATTATTGGCGATACGGAGATAGGGCACAGCAACATTAACAAGTTCATGTTGACCGATTGTCATCAGTATAAACACCATACTGTAAGGAAGAGCAAACCAAAAAATACCCCCTAAAATGGCGATAATAACCTCACTTTTAAAAGTTGGGCTTCCCAATAAATAGCCATTAATGACAATCCATACAAGAGGAATCCACACGCGGCCATAAAATGGTGGTGTCCATACGAGTGGCATCAATATTCCCACCAACAAAATTATAATAGGATTTACAATCAGGTGTTGTTGAGGCTTAACTTTTGGTTCATCGATTATTTGATACTGGCTCATTTTATTTGCCATGCTTCTTTAAAAATGCGAGCACATCATCATAACGCCCACCATCGTTAGCATAACGCGCATAATTGCGGGCGGTAGTCAGCCATTCGGTAGTGGTAGCTCGGCTATCTTGTAATGCTTCTTTAAAGTGGGATAACTGAATATCCACATCTGAACCGGCGACGATGGATTCATCAATTGCCTCGTCAGCGGCCATCTCCACTAAGTTAGCAAGGTCTGCCCCGGAGTAGCCACTGCATTTAGCAGCTAAAGTCGTGTAGTCAATACTGTTGTCGCGTGGGCGCTCCTTCATATGATGTTGCAAAATAGACGCACGTGCAGTTTTATCTGGTGGAGGTACAAAAAACATGCGATCAAACCTGCCCGGACGTAAAAATGCCGGATCAATAGACCATGGAACATTAGTAGAGGCTAGTACTAAAACGCCGCTATTATTTTGCGAAAAGCCATCTAGCTCGGTCAAAAACTGACTAATGACGTTACTGCTGGAGCTATTACGAGTGTGTTCACGTTTACCCGCCAAGGCTTCCAGTTCGTCAAAGAATAAAACACTTGGCGTAGAGGCTCGAGCTTTTTCAAAAATTGCATGAAGTTTTTGTTCTGATTCACCGATGTACATATCCAATACATCGGAGATTTCAATATTAAAAAAAGCCGCGCCACATTCACCTGCCGTGGCTCGGGCAAGTAGCGTCTTACCGCAGCCAGGAGGCCCATATAATAATACGCCACCGCCGATTCGTTTTTTAAAACGTTGAAATAAAGACGGTTTCTGAAAAGGAAGAATAATTTTTTTGTTAATTTGTTTCTTAATTTCATCCAATCCAACTACGTCAGCGAAAGTTGTCGTGGCTTGAACATAGCGTGTCAGGTCTGTGACATCTGCCATATCTACTTTTTCGACCAGGCGTAGTTTTGTAACCTTTTGGTCTGTGTTGCTTTTAGAATTGGATGCTTGCGTATCGGCCTGCTCAGCAACTCCCGTTAAAGCACTTAATTCATCACTGCGAAAGTCAGGCGTATTTTCTATCATCGCTTGATAAAGTTCTGCGGCCTTTTCTTTTTCATCACCGTCAACTAGACCCCTTATAAAACGCACTACATCAGCGGACGCAACATGCCTTAAGAAAGAGACAAGAAGCTGGCTAGTAGCAGAGGTGTTAAGTGCATTCATCCCCTGCACAGCCTCGTCATAACTTAAACCCAAGTCATCTTCAGCCAAATAAATATCCAGCTCTGTATATTCTTCTCGGCTGATAAGAGCCAACAAAATAATTTTCGCTAGCTGCGGGGAAGGCGAAGCCGTATACGCTGCTTTCAGTCCCTCGAGAGTTATGTCATCCAAATTATTGTCTCCTAAAATGACTAAGATGTAGAGATATGCTCTATGGTAAATCATAAACCTATCATGAATACATGAAGCAAACTTGATTTCCCGGTATTTTTTGCCATAGCTTGTTTATACTCAAATAATAAATAGGCTATATGAAAAGTGGTAACGCTAGCTAAAAGATCAAAAATCAATCGATATGTTAGTAAAAATACCAAAGCATCCGCTTTCATATGCAACTTATAGCTGACTATGCCATCAAAAACGCAAGGTTTTCATTTATAGGCATCAATGATGAAACTTATATACACGCATCAAAATTCGATTGTTGTAGGACTCGTTCAAAGTGCCCTTGAAAGTAAAGGCATTAGCGTTGAATTGAGAAACCACATGTTATCTGGCGCAGCAGGAGAACTTGCACCTACGGATTTGTGGCCACAATTATGGGTGGAGACCGAGCGCCAATATCAAAGAGCAAAACCCATCGTTGACCAATTTAATCAGCAGCAGAGTAGGCAGACATGGCGCTGCCATGAATGTAATGAGGATAACGACGCAGCATTTGAGGTATGCTGGCGCTGCCAAAGTATTCCGTTGGTAACTTAGTTATGATGGTAATTATTAACTAAGCCTTATCTTTTACAGCCAACCTTTCTGCGCTGCGATGCGAGCGGCATCTATCCTGTTGGTGGCATTAAGTTTGGCAATCGCTTCAGATAAATAATTGCGCACTGTGCCTTCAGACAAAAACAATATTGCTGCAATTTCTTGAGTTTTCTTACCATTTGACGCCAATTTCAACGCTTTTCGTTCTTTGTCTGAAAGTGGATCTTGATCTCCTAAGGCGGATACTGCAAGTTCAGCATCGATCACCTTCTTGCCCATCATTACTTTTCTCAGCGCGCTGGCTAACTGCTCACTTGGAGCATCTTTTAGCAAAAACCCTAACACGCCTGCAGCCATCGAGCGTTTAATATAGCCTGCCTTGCCAAAGGTTGTGACAATAACCTTTTTAATATGGGGGTATGCTGTGGATAACTTTTCACACAGCTCGATACCATTCATTTCAGGCATTTCGATATCCGTTAGCACGATATCAACTGTAAGCTGTGGTATTAGCTTTAATGCTTGAACACCGTTTTCACAATCGGCGACAACCTCAATGTCTTTTTCTAGTGCCAGCAGTGCTTTAAGGGCACCACGAACCATCGCTTGATCTTCAACAAGTAGAATTTTCATCAAAATATTACGTCTATGCCGAATCCATTTGCCCGCTGGATATTGATATCAGCTCCAATTTCTTGCGCCCGGTCATAAATGCCAGTAATGCCATTACCGGGTCTAAATACGCTCTCAGAACCATTGTCTTTAATACTCAACTTATACTGCGGTTCATTAGAATTTGAGGAGAGGGGACTTAACGAGATAGCTACTTTATTGCCATCACTATGTCGCAGTATATTGGTAATAGCTTCGGTAATAATTAGCATTAGTCCGGATTCCTGCCGAGCATCCAATTTAATATTGATAAGTTCGCGTTGCACACTAAAACCTGCATCGTGCAGTAGCTGAACTAAAGAGCTTAGTTGCTCATAAAACCCCATGCGTTTGTATTGGGAGATCGCCTCTCGAATATCCCCAAGGGCACTACTGGCCAGCTTTGCCACATCCTCTATTTCTTTCAATGCTTTATCAATATCGCCAACACGCCCCGACTTTGCTGCCAACTGCGCCTTTAAGTTAATGGCTGTAAGATTGTGACCGAGAATATCGTGCATATCCCGAGCGAGGCGCTCTCGCTCGGCAATTGCAGCAAGCTGTTTGATCTGGCGATTTTTTTCACTCTTTATACGTTCTTGCCGGAGGATTTTCTGGTTCACATGCCCGTAAACGTAGAGACCAACAAAAGGCAAAATTCTATAGGCTAAAAAATACTCTATAGGTACATCGGAGAGCAGGGCACAGGCCCACAAGCTGCCGCCTAAGTAGAGCATAATTACCAAGCTGCGCTTAACAGTAAACAAATAACCTGCGCAGTAAGCGGCATACCATGTAAAAGTGTAGGCGCCATCGTGGATAACCGACACTGCCATTGCCAGCAGGGAAATCGCAAAGATGTATCCCAAGGCATACTCGTGTTGCAGTCGGCAGCGCAGATACAAAACAACAAACAGAGGATAAGCAAGAAATACAAGAATGTAGTTATAAGGAGAATATGGGGTAAATAGCAGAGGAATAAAATAAAATAACGAGAAAATTAGCGGGAATAAGCAAAGCCAGCTAATCTCCTTTGCATGCATTTTATCTATATAGCTATCCTTAGAGCTTTCATCAAGGTGAAGCGATTGGGAACGCCTTCCAGCCGAGCTAGAACCGAAACCACCAATTTCAATCATATAGCACCCTTTAGTTCACTCTAGGATCTTGAATAATATTCGATGAGGACGGCCTTAACAGCTGACAAATGTCATGAATTAAGCAAGAAATGTCTCTGAAAATATTGTCCAAACACGCTATATTATCCATATTTTTACCTACAGCGATTATTCAATATGCTCATTGTTCTATCCCCAGCCAAAAATCTCGATTATGAATCCGCCTTACCGACCAGGAAACATACCAAAGCTGCGTTACTTGCCGACGCGCAAGAGCTTATAGAACAGCTGAAGCCCCTTGCTCCCCACGAGCTATCGGCACTAATGGGCATAAGCGATAAACTAGGACAACTTAATTTCGATCGCAATCAGCAGTGGCAGCTTCCCTTTAGTATGGCAAATGCAAGGCAAGCACTGTTTGCTTTCAAAGGAGACGTTTATGTTGGCTTAGATGCCTATGATTTTTCCGAAGAGGACATCAGCTTTGCACAAGATCATTTGCGCATCCTCTCAGGGCTTTACGGCTTACTAAAACCTCTTGACTTGATGCAGCCTTACCGTCTGGAAATGGGTACACGTTTTGAAAATAATCGAGGTAAGGATCTCTATCAATTCTGGGGGGATCTGATCACAGAACAACTGAATAAGCAGTTGAAAAAACTTAAGCAAAATCAGCTTGTTAACTTAGCTTCCAACGAATATTTCAAGTCCGTTAATAACGCAGCTCTCAACGCTGAAATCATCACACCAGTATTTAGAGACTGGAAAAATGACAAGTATAAAATCATTAGTTTCTTCGCAAAAAAAGCACGCGGGCTAATGAGCGCCTATATTATTAAGAACAAGATCACCGATGTTGCGCAGATTAAAGGTTTCGATTGGGAAGGCTATAGTTATAGCGAAGAGCTATCGTCTTCCAGCGAATGGGTATTCACTCGTAAACAATAACTCGAATCCCGTTATCTGCCAGTATTAATGCAAGATGTTGGTAGATAACTTATGAAAATACGCGTTTTAGTGGTAGATGAAGCGGCTTTTGTACGAGATTCTTTGAAGCGAGTTTTACGACAATTTCTTAAGAACGTAGAAGTGTTCGACGCTGTCAACGGCAAGCGTGCCATGCCTTTAATGCACGGCAATAAAATGACGCTAATCATTTCCAGTTGGGATATGCCTGAAATGTCCGGTGACGAGTTTTTAGCATGGGTGCGCAGCCAAGAAAACTTTGCCAAGACCCCCTTCATCGTAATGGCTGATGGCGGTGACCGTAAATCAGTAGAGGCTGCTGTTAAAGCAGGTGCCAATGACTTTTTGGCAAAACCATTTACACCAGACGAGGTACAAAAGCGGATTGTCAAACAGCTAACCCGCATCGGCGTAATGAAGAAACCGCCCTCTAATCCGCACGATAGTGGCGGGTCACTCGGTGCCTTAACTGGAGGAAGTGGAGCAGCCGCTAAAGCAAAGACACAAAAAAAACGCGAAGTGAAGAGTGCTGCAGGTTTTGGCCTACCGGCTGCCACCGCCAAACCCAAAGCGAGCAAACCCAGCGATAAGAGCGGCAATTTTGATGGTACTGCTCAGCTTAACTTTGAAAGCTACTCAATAAAATGCAAGATACGTGAGTTATCACTCACTGGCGTTAACGGCCTTATACAAAGGACATCAAAAGAAGAAATGCCTCATATTTTTGATACAGCTGCAGCTGACATTGCCAACAGTGCCGACGAATCAATCGGCAATTTTAATGTCTATGTTCACAGCCTACAGGCGAGTGACCCCAACCCTAATGCGAAAACAATGCGTATTACTCTTAGGTTTGCCAACAACTCGCCAGATCAATTTGAACCGCTTTCAAAAGCGATAGCACGAGGTCGATAACACCCTTAGGTTTGAAGTTGTTGGCCATCTTGATTCATCTTACTAGCGACATTGCCATGGTAAATTTCAAAGACATCCTTTAGGTTGTGAAGTGCTCTTTTAAAAGCTGGGTGTGAGGGGAGATCTTCGTTGGCAATCACGTGAGCAGAAAAACGTTCGCAACTATGTGTGAAGGCTGTTATGGCGCTTTCCATCGCTTCTGTCTCTTCTGGGCTATAGTACTCTCGATTATCTTCTAGCATCGACTTTATCTCTCCAGCAGGATAGCTGTTAACATCGATCTGTTTTCTAAACAATGTGGAGAATTCCTCTGGGTGACTTGAACAAAATTTGATCCAGTCATTCCCATCTGGCGAATTGCTTTCTATCTCTCCATAATTCTTAAAAGCATCGAATTGCAATAGTGGATAATTATAAGAATCATCTCCTATACGTTCCATACGAGGTGCAGAATGACTTTGCTGGAGACCAATATTAACTGCATCACCCAAGCCAAGCCTTACACCCAATGAGGCGTTATCAATTGGCCTAATATAACTGAGCTTGCCGTTAGTAAAAAGTATATCCGTACTTATTGATTTCTCGAAGTTATGGGATTGGTACTGAATAAAAACATCTTTAATCTGAGAGAGCACATCTTGAGGTACTCTATTTGCTAACATCGATAATGTTAGGGAGAGATTTTCAGGATTTACCGATACCAGCCCTTCAAAACGATAGTTAACAGACCTGCCAGCTTTTATTGGGTTAGGATGATTAAAGTATGTATGACTGGCACTTACTTTTGCTCCGGGCCCAAAAATAGAAGACAAATCAATTTGGCCTTGTGTTTGTACTTGTGGAATAGTCACTTTGGCAACAGTACTTAGAACACCTTGGTTATGTTGATTTAGATTAATATTAGGTCTCTCAAACGATGTATGCATGGCTCCTAACGCCTCGGCAAATAGTTTTTCCTGCTGCCACTGTTCACTTCCTTGTCTCGGTTGGGTTATCTCACTGATCATGGTTTGTTGATAGGCCTTAGTGAGAGTGACATGGCGCACAGCCAAAGCTTCTAAATTAGTACCCAGCGCTTTGGGATCTAGTTTTCTAATTGTGTCTCCCATATCGGATGAAGAGCTATCCTTCTTACCCGTAATATGTGAAATAAAATTCTCTAACCAATTTCCCTGACCTTGTGTAATATTTGCTTGTAATCTCATTGATCTTAGGGTTTGCTGAAATTCTGAAAAATTATTCAATATCGATTTTTTTAACTGATGCCGAGTTTCAGGTAGTGCTTCAATATCTCGAATGCTATTAATTTGATGTAACTGCTCAGTTAAATTTTCCAGCTTATCTATTCCATGCTTTGTTTGCATTTGAGATAAGTATTCGGGGTTTGTGTCAAGTTGTGTAATAATTTTACTCCTATTGAGTTCTTCATATAGCTTTCCTTGCATTTGTACACGAGCTTCTGCAAAAACTTTTTCTTGTAAGCCAGAAGCCCAAACACCTAAATGCCCTTCTAAATTATGGCTTCGCCTTGTATGAGTTTGTTTTCTCTCTTTAATTTCAAGCCCTATTTTACCGCCCTCACTCAACACTCCCAAACGCGTAAGTTTTCCTTCTAATCGATCATGTTGATCTATAATTTTATTTTCCTGTTTTGTAAGATCTATCAGCTTTTTAACATCATTTCTCACTTCACTACTTAATTGAGAAAAAAAGGGCTTCTTTAAAAAACTCTCTATGTTTTTATCTAAAAAGTCTTCGACACTTTCATAAACATCTGCGCTTTCTCGGGAGACACCAATACCGGCCCGTCCTTCAGCAGTTTTTAGCAGGCCTGCATTTGTTGAAATATCGATAGAGTATTGGCTGCTATCCCACAATTCACGACTATCATTCATCTTTAACGACTGAGTATGAGAAGCTGTTGATGAGAAAAATAATCCCATAATAGCTTGAGGTAAAAGAAACCCCATGCTTCCTTCAGTGTTTATACTACCGCCAGGTTTGTCGATATTTTTTAAATGAGAGGTGATACTATCGATTAGGTTTTGTTTTTTTTCAGCAAGGATCGGCGAAGCTAAACGCTGGGATAGCAAAGTTAATGTTTCACTAAGCTCTCTTAGCCGTTCTTTATCTTCCCTTTGCTTTATCTCTGAAGTGATGGCCGACAAATGTGACTGCAACTGTAAAACTGTTTTTTCATCTATTCGCGACTGATTTTTGCTACTTATATCGATATCGACGATAAGGTTATTAAGTTCAGCTGTAGCACTTAACTTGACTTTATCTTCAAGAACACTATGTATTTTTTTTAAAATATCGACTACATCTGTTTTATAGTCAAAATTTGTGTCAGCAATTAATGGTTGCTGATGGCTATACTTGACAGCTAATTCATTGAGTAGTTTCTTTAATCTCGTTGTATTAACCTTATCATCGGCATCTAATACAAGTAAGTTTTTACTGCTTAATATTTCAGTTAACTCTTCCGATTCGATAAATTCTCTAGGATAACTTCTGATATCTATACCTGCATTGCGTAAGGCATGGAAGTTTAACTGTTCATCCGTTTGGCTATCTTCTCTGACACGTCGAACAGGCTCAAAATTTTGAGGAGTTCCTGGGCCTGAGACTATTTGACTATTATATCGTTGAATCATATTTGCGCCAGCAAATTATGTAAACTTACTTAGGTAAGTACATTTGTTACTTTATAAATCTATTAGTTCACTTTCAATAACGGTTACTTATAACTCTATTCACGTGAACCTTAAGGCAAGAATGCTCACTAAAATTAAATCAAAGTCTTAGTTTAGATAGCACATTAGTCCTATCTGTATTAGACAGTTTTTTCTTTTAACAATGCATTTTTAAAGTTAGTCAGTTTCTCAAGAACTTTGACTCAAACTAAATGAGATAGCTATTACAATGCTAAACGCTGCCGCTTCGTCTCAATCGGCTTCCCATTTAAATACTCCGTTAGAGAAGCCTAAGTCTACAAAATTAGACTCTTCTATTATTAAAGGCTGTAATATTTCCGATGTTTTTTTCCCTATTGCCAAAAAGAGTCTGTTAGCACACGCAGAAAAAGAAATTGCAAGGCTGGATAAGTTGGATGGTTCAGCAATGCAGCAGCGCTTTCCAATTTTTAATACAGATTGGAGTAGCTTGTACAAGAGTTTACATAAAAAGGCTCCAAATAACGAAATTGAAAAGCAACAGTTAACAAGTCATATTAATCAATTGTTGGATGTTTTCTCAAAGGGATCCCCAGAAATTACTCTGCCAAAGGAATTACAATACATATACGGCAACGAAGGCAAGTTACGCAAAAAATTGGAATCCCAGGTCGAGTCTGATGCAATTTTAATGTTAATAAAAAACATTTCTAGCTTTGCCACATTACTTTCTAGGGAATCAAAAGAAGAACAAGCAAAATACTTAACTATATGGCCAGGCGACCCGATGGGGGATTGCGTACCTGCGCTCAATAAAGATCTCTATGAGCTTCTCGGTCAGATGACATCGAACCGAGATATTATTAATGATAGTGTATCGGAGTATATTAGCAGTAGCATACAGGCACATAAATTGACAAGAGGTGTGTATTCGGGAATCCATACCCACATTCCTGTTGCTCTAGAAAATTCTACTTACCTACCAGACACTCTTGCTAAAGCAAAGGATAGTTTTGCTAAAACCCCAATGAAAAGCTTTCCAGCACATAGTATTTATCAAGTTGTTAGTGGCTTACAGCAGGGCACTGCTAACAAATTAAAGGTTATTGCAGAAAGTGAACTGACTAGTGTCAGCAGAATACTTGAGAAATTTATTGGAGATGGAAAGCGCAATATTAATGAATACGAAGATCTAGAAAAAAGTGCTTATCTGGATGGCAAACCTAAAGAACAGCTAGAGAAAACCTCCGTTTTTAAAGCTCTTATAAAAGACGCTAAAGAATCAGGTAAAGACTTCGATATTCGAAAATATGTATATAATAAACTATGTTCATTTAATGATGAAGACGATCTTATTGGTGCCGATCTTTCCGCTCTAGCTCGAGATTATAAAGAAATTATAGAAAAGCAATATATTCGTAGCGATATTAAAAAAACAAAAGAAGATCAAGCTAAATATAAAGAAATTTTTAATATAGCTTTCGCTAACCCAAACAAAGTCGCTAGCGAAATTAGTAATGATTTAAGAGAAGGTCAACCTACAGAAATACTCGCAGAAAAAGCTAGTGCAGTCGTTGATTTTTTACACTCATTAAGTAATGAATTTAGAGGTGGAAGTATAATCTTACTAGGTAATATACTTCAGCAGCTGGGAGAAAAAAGTGGCATTGTAAAAAACAATGAAAATTCTGAGTACAGAGAAATTATTAAAGGCTTAGATCAACTAGAAAGTTTGCTTTTACAAGATGATAAATTAGCAAGTGAGAAGATAAAAAATATTGAAGATAGTTTGGGTAAATTAGTTAATTTAGAAAGATCAATCGCGAAAGATGGCGTAAACCTTCGCACAGAAAAACCTGCACTAGACCATACTGCCAAAACCCAAGAAAAAGTATTCCGTGCTTTACTAGAGAATAATGCTCCACTAACGGCATTAGCAGGCTTGGAAAGTTTAGAAGGAAAAAGAATAGAAATAGACCCTAGTAACTTACTTTTTCATCCACAGAAAGATGTTATCATGGCTCGTTACGGTAATCGCTTAGCTTTGGATGTATCAAAAACTAATAAGTTTGCAGATAGCTGCGCAGTCATGGACGATGTAGCGATGTTCAAAGCATTTTTACCAAATATTCAAGACCCAAAATCCCTTGGTTTTGAAGAACTTAATGGCGCCACACCAGCACATACAGCAATTGAAAATAATAGTTTGAAAATGCTTGAGCATCTTTCTAATCAAGGATGTGCTAATTTGGACAGTGAACATATCGAATATGGAGATGTCGTAATATCACATGCAATATCTCCAATCTTAAAAGCAACTTATGAAGATAATTTAGCAGCTATGGAAGTGCTACTAAATTCAGAACAAGTGGAATATCCTATCGCTCCCAAGCTCAACCCTCTATATCTAGCAGCACATTTTGGTAATTTTGATATGGTTAAGCAAATTGCCAACTCAGAGAAAGTAGATAAAAAAGAAGGTATTACAGATTATTTAATAGGTATAACCGAAAACTCAGATATTTCTGATAACCATGTAAAAGTGGTTAAAACATTACTGGATTCACCTAATATTAGGAAAATCCCGATGGCAGTAACTGATAACCCAGGATTTTCAGCACCAATCAACTTCAATTTATTTCATTTGCTTGCGGGGAAAAAAAGTAAGGCGCATATTGAAATATTTAAAGATTTATTAGCATCGCCAAAAGTCATAGGTAATATTAATCAACAATATTATGCTGAGAGTCATCAGGAGTCTTTCTCACCTATTAAACTTGCTGTGCGAGCAAATAACGTAGTTATGGTCAAAGAACTATTGGCCGCTAAAGATCTTAAAGTTTCGCCAGATCAATATATGGAGCTATTCCATCTGGCAAAAAAATCGAGTAATAAGGAACTTACCAAGCTATTACTAAACCACTACGATGCTATGACTGCAGAAGATCGTGAACAGATGCTTCGAAATCCGTCACAGCGAAACCTCCTTGCCGATAACTGTGCAATAGTAGATGATGTGGAAAGATTTAAAAAAATATTTCCCAATATCAAGCGGCCACAACTTCTGGGCACAAATGATAAAGGTGAGACACCAGCACACACTGCAGCAGAAAATACTAGCTTAAAAATGCTCAAATACCTTTGTGATCAAGGCTGCGCAGATAACACCAACAAAACTACGAACGTAAATGCAAGGATGACACCAATCACTCACGCTGCGGCGAGAGGAAATAAAGCAGCGGTAGCGCTCTTGTTAAAATCCGATAAGATAAAATACCCTACAGATGATAAGAATAACCCTTTAATTATGGCTGCAAATTCTGGTCATCTTGATATTATTGAGGCGTTAGTACACTCTGAAAAAGCAATGAAGCCAGCAATGCTAACTCAATATGTTAATACTCTTATTACGCAACATAACCCTACAGCTCATCATACCCAAGCATTAAAGGTATTACTTGAATCCCCAGTAGTTGATGTTATTCCAGATCTGCAAAGTAGCTCTGGCGTTACCATATTCCATCGACTGACTGGAAGTAATAACAATGAAAAAAGTAAAATGTTAAAGGTACTTCTAGGTTCGGCAAAAGTACCTGACCCAAATAAAGAATTCTACAATTCTGAAGAAGGCGAGAGTTTTTCTCCCATAAAGTATGCAGTAATTCATAAAAATATTAATATAGCCCGCGAACTTTTAGCATCAGAACGCGTTAAAGTTTATCCAAGTCAGTACCAAGAATTATATGACATAGCCTTCAAAGCCGATGATAAAGGTATGGTGCGTTTGTTAAACGAATATCGAGATCGTATGCAGGAAAGGACAGCTCCTCCTACAATTGGAGATGCTCTAAAATATGTATCTGAGAGCGCCTCTAGAGCTTCTGCTTATATTGGCGAACAACTGCAAGGTAATTCATTTCTTGTACAGACAATTGGCAGGCTATTTAAAAGGTAGCATGCTAAGGCCTGTCAACAAACTAGGAACCTATAGACGACTTTAAAGTCTACAGAAGCATTTAATATAAGGCCTATCGCAAATCTTTATCTTTCCTATAGAAGATCAATACTTATGCAAGAAAAACCGTTTTCAAATGCTTGTGAAAAAAACAAAGAACATATATTAGATCAACTAACGCGCATATTTAATAGTACAAAGCGTGTTTTAGAAATTGGCTCCGGTACAGGCCAGCACAGTGTACACTTTGCCAAGGCGCTTTCTCATTTGGAGTGGCAAGCCAGCGATCGTCAGGAGAATTTGCCAGGTATCCATATGTGGCATCAAGAATTCCCCCTTGAAAACCTATTGCCAGTAATCGAACTAGATGTGCAGCAGGATGGTTGGCCAACAACATGTGACGCAGCATACACCGCGAATACTTTTCACATTATGCCCTGGGAGCTAGTTCAGCTGACAGTACAAAAAGTTGGCCAAATGCTTCCACCACAGGGTCTTTTTGCTGTTTATGGGCCCTTTAATTATGGTGGTGAATACACCAGCGATAGTAATCGGCAATTTGATATTTGGTTGGCTGAAAGAGGTGCTCATCAAGCAATTCGGCACTTCGAAGAAGTGGATGCATTTGCAAGCAAATTTGGCTTAAATTTACTTGAAGATAACACTATGCCGGCAAATAATAGGTTAATTGTTTGGCAAAAAGGTTAAAGGTGGTACAACTATGGCACTTTTCAGCGAAAAGTCTTGGGATGATTGGGTTCACGAATATGCTGAAGGGCATAAGCACCCAATCAATAGAAAGTGCCACACTATCGGCATTCCAATGATAGTTGCATCGATTCTGTTACTTCCTTTTTCTCTTCTAATACCCAGCCTTTGGAAATTTTCACTACTGCTCTTTGTGGTTGGCTGGATCTTTCAGTTTGTCGGCCACTACTACGAAAAGAATGCACCAGAATTCTTTAAAGATTGGCGCTTTTTACTTGTAGGTACACGCTGGTGGCTGCGCAAAACTTTTAACGGCGGTAAATAGTAAGCTTGGCTCAGCTGGCTCAAATGTTAGAAGTTAAGAATCACTTTTAATAACAATACACCTGCGCTAATAGAGAACATAGCACTCAGGAAGTAAGCAAGCATTAACTTTTTATTGTTGTGCTGATGCTTACCATTTAGCTCGGGGTGAAATGCATATATAAAACATAGAAATAAGACACACAAACAAAAACCTAATAGAATAACGTCGCCGAACACCTGTAGAAACAACACGATATTGGATAGTCCATGGCCATCGACCCAAGTGCCGTAGTGATTATGGAGCATGGCAATACCAAAAACCACCAAGGTAAAAATGATATATGCCTTGGCTTCCTGGTAATAGCGGTATAATTTTTCTGCAAGCTTTTCAAGCATACTTAACAAGCTCTACTCGGGGTCAATATAAACAAGTTTTCAGGTAATAAAAGGTTACAGGCACTAAACAAAAAAATCGATGATCCTAAGGGCCTATGATACCCATTGTTAGTCACCCATCTTATAGCTATAGCTTTAGTCATAGACACCGCTTCCCAATGGAGAAGTTCCGACTGTTACATGACTATCTGACAACCAACGGTATAGTAAAAGCCCAGAATACTTACCGACCGGGAACTGCAAAACAAGACATTATTGAGTTGGCTCACTGCCCAGATTATCTCAATCGCTTTATCACCAACAGCCAGACTGAAAAGGAAATTCGCCGTATGGGTCTACCTTGGAGTGAAGGCCTAAAGCGAAGAACGCTCATCTCGCCCAATGGCACACTGGTAAGTGCCTCGCTAGCAATGGAATATGGTATCGCATGTCACTTGGCAGGAGGAACTCACCATGCTCACCATGACTTCGCCTCAGGCTTTTGTGTCCTTAACGACCTTGCAATAGCTTCATTAGCACTGGTAAAAAAGCGTAAGCTTGGCAATATCCTTATTTTCGATTGCGATGTTCACCAAGGCGATGGCACAGCGACAATTTTACAAAACGAGCCACAAGTCTTTACCTGTTCAATACACTGTGAGAAAAATTTCCCGGTGCGTAAGCCCAACAGCGACTTAGATATTGCTCTGCCTAAGCATATGGAAGACCGTGAGTATCTTGACATTGTTGAAGCCACATTACGTAAACTTATTGCTCAACTACAACCGTCTCTTATCATCTACGACGCAGGTGTCGATGTTTATAAGGGTGACCCACTGGGGCTTCTCAACATCAGCTTGGAGGGAATAAAGCAGCGAGAACATACCGTCTTATCTCTATGTCAACAAAACAATATTCCCGTGGCAACAGTGATAGGTGGCGGCTATGACGATGATCGACATGCGCTGGCAAGACGCCATGCTATTGTGGTGGAACAGGCTCACACCGTATTTGGACGCTACTTATAGAGCGCAGGTAAAAATAAATGAAAATCAAGGAGTTAAGTGAAAAGTCAGGGCTCAGTGCTCACACTATCCGTTACTATGAAAAAATTCATTTATTACAAACACCCAGTAAAGATACCAGTGGACACCGAAACTACAATAACGATGATTTAGAACTGATTAACTGGGTGGCATGTTTAAAGAATTCAGGAATGTCCTTACAGAAAATAAAGGACTATACCCATGCCTATCACCAGCAAGAAAATCGTACTTTGATGACAATACTTGAGTTACACCTCTCCAAGCTAAAGCGCCAGGAAACTGATATAAAGCATTACATTGATGTCACAGAACAGAAAATTAAGCGCCTAAAAAACCCTTGACTTAGAGCATACTCTAACTCGTTAAGATCTCTGGCAAAGTACAACAGCGGAGAACTTGGAGAGTACCATGAAAGTCGAGGCAATCATTGTTAATGCATTTACCCATAGTGGCGAAGGTGGCAACCCAGCAGGTATCGTTTTACAAGCCGACCATTTAAACCACGATCAAAAGCTATCTATTGCAAGAACAGTAGGATTATCAGAAACTGCTTTCGTATCCTCATCTTCTAATGCTAGCTACAAACTAGATTTCTATACTCCGACACGTCAAATAGCTCACTGTGGACATGCCACCGTAGCTACCTTCAGTTACCTCTCACAAATAGGTAGTCTCGAAGAAGGGTGGTCGAGTAAAGAAACCATAGAAGGAAATCGTCGGATACTTATTAAAGAAGGGCGCGCTTATATGGAACAATCAGCACCTAAATATTACGATATAGACGATAAGCAAATAAGTATTCTCGACTCACTAGGAGTAAATAAGCAACATATTATGTTTGCTCCGAAGCTAATTAACACGGGCAATTCGTTCGTTGTTTTAGGGCTTAATAGCCAAGCAGATTTGGCGAACATAACACCAAACTTTGATAAAATTCATACTATTTCTGAAACACTGGATCTAGTTGGGTACTATGTGTTTTCTACCGAAACATTTAACAACCACAGCGATGCGACAGCTAGAATGTTCGCACCACGCTACGGTATCCAAGAGGAATCAGCAACTGGAATGGCCGCTGGGCCATTGGCATGTTACTTACATAGTAGCCAAACAGAATGCCAAAAACTGCAGTTTTCTATAGAGCAAGGGTATCTTATGGATAAACCTTCCCCCAGCATAATATATGTCGATGTCGAGGCAAATAGTAACGGTATTATTTCACTACTCGCCGGCGGCAACGCAAAGCTCAATCGAAAAGTTACTATTGAAGTTTAGCTTGTACACTTGTGTAGTATTCGCCTACTACCCGTCGTTAAATTACTTATGTTCTACTTTACCTAACAGGCCCTAGGCAGGAGGATAGAGATGAGCAAAATTTTAATGATTACCGGTGACTATGTCGAAGACTATGAAAACATGGTGCCATATCAAGCACTAATCGCAATGGGGCATACTGTGCACGCTGTTTGCCCTGATAAGAAGGCAGGCCAAACTATTGCGACATCAATTCATGATTTCGAAGGCGACCAAACCTATACTGAAAAGCGTGGTCATAATTTCACACTAAACGCCACGTTTACAGATATAGATCCGGGCAATTACGATGCCTTGTATGTACCTGGTGGGCGGTCACCAGAGTATCTAAGGCTTAACGACAAAGTGATCGCTATGGTGCAACACTTCTTTGATATGAAAAAGCCTGTAGCCTCTATTTGTCATGGTCCCCAGATGTTATCGGCCGCGAATGTGATTGAGGGATTAAAAGTATCGGCGTACCCTGCCTGTGCTCCTGAAATGAGATCTGCGGGCGCCAAATACATTGACCTCGACATGGAGGATGCGATAACAGATGGTTTTCTCGTCACCGCACCTGCGTGGCCAGCTCATCCAGAATTTTTAAAGCAATTTAATATGCTATTAAGTTAGTGTGAACAAGCCTAATAATGGATCGGAGAATACATCAATTATGTGCGGATTATTTGTCGACGCGGATGACAGTTTATGGACATGTTCCACAAAATCTATGCGTATTGATGGTGTAGTAACCTCGATACGCTTAGAGAGTTTTTTCTGGATGACACTTGGAGAAATAGCGGATAGAGATGATTTGTCCGTGTCACAGTTAATTACAAAGTTGTATCTCGAAGCTATGGATGCAAAACATGATCTAGGAAATTTTACTTCTTTTCTTAGAGTTTGCTGTTGCCGCTATCTATCTCTTGTTGCCGACGGACGACTACAACGAGATGACTTAACACCGCTAACAGGTATGGAGTCTGGCCCTTTATTAGAGATGGAAAAAGAAGACACATTGAAAAGGCAAAATGCTATTTCTTCACGAAGAGCTTCGTTATCATAAAAGCAAAAATTAAATCGATTATTTTATACTACTAGAGCTTCTCTATTCGAACTCCTTTAAATTAATTTAACTTAAACACTGAATCTTATGATTTTAAAAAAATTCAAAAAAACTTTATATGCACTCTCAATATTTGCACTTGCACATTCTTTTGCAGAAGCGAGTGCTAAAGACAATAATAAGTCTTACTCCACACTTGAAACTATCCATACATTTTCACAAAATACGCCACCTGCGAATATTGCAATTTCTCCAACAGGCCGAATATTTTTAAGTGTACACGCATTTTATGGTGAACCGAAATATCGCGTACTTGAAGTCTTGAAAGATGGTTCAACAAAACCTTACCCCTCTATTACTTGGTCTTCCGCGCCGAAAGAAAAAGGCCCGGGCTTGGCGGATGTACTCGGAATTGTGGCAGATCAAGAAGGAATATTATGGATGCTCGATGGACAAACAGAAAAAAGAAATGGACGCATAGTCGGCTGGGATATCAAACGAGAGAAACATTTTAAAACTATTATTTTACAAGCGCCCACTACCACGAAAAATAGTTTCTTAAACGATCTCGCTATTGATAGAAAACACAATAAAATATATGTTGCTGATAGCTCTGGCGCATTGATTATTGTTGATATTGAGTCCGGTAAAAGTCGGCGTATATTAGATAATTCACCGTTCACTACACCTGAAAATATCAATATGGTAATCGATGACAAACTTGTAACATTAGGTGGGCAAGCAGCAAAAATTGGTGTTAATCCAATAACAATTGATGCAAAAAATGAGTGGCTATACTTTGCTCCTATGTCGGCAACCAGTATGTACCGTATAAACACCAAAGACTTACTAAATACTAAATTGTCAGAAAAATCGTTGCACAGTAAAGTGGAGCGTTATGGCGACAAAACTATTTCAGACGGTTCAGTCGTCGATAGTGCAGGTAATGTTTATATTACTTCTATTACTGATGATTCCATCGGTGTCACCAACGCAATGGGAAAGTATCAAACCTTATTTCAACATGATGATATTTCTTGGGCTGATGGTTTTGCAATAGGTGCTGACGGTTATATTTACTTTACCGTTAACGAGTTACATCGCTCGCCCGTTCTTAACGAAGGTAAAAGAGCGGATAAAGGCGAATTTAAAATTATGCGCTTTGCACCATTAGCGAAAGCAGAGCAGGGTAGATAAATAGTTAGCTAAACAGTTGCGCAAATAAATAATCATCAGTGGCTTCTTTTTTTATGAAGCCACTACAGAACTACTACAAATTAACTTATTGCTATTCTTGATAAGCTAATTTACGCAACGATTCAAGCTGAGATTTTATGTCATTGTAATCGTCACCATTTATGGTGACATGGCCTAACTTCCTACGTGGACGAACAGTCTTTCCATAGAGTGTCAAAAAGGTAGATTCCGCACTCGCCTGCTCGGCGCTTAAAGTTACTCCTAGTAAATTAAGCATGCCACTAATTCCAATTAACTTAGTTGAACCAAGAGGCAAATCTGTTACTGCACGTATATGGTTTTCGAATTGGCTAGTTAAAGCACCTTTTGCACTCCAGTGTCCGCTGTTATGTACTCGCGGTGCAATTTCATTTACTAGAATCTTGCCATCACAAACAAAACATTCCATGCAAATCAAACCAACATAGTCCAGAGTGTTAACTATGTTTTTCAGATAAGTCTGACCAGTAGACACTTGTTCTTCGCTAACATTTGGCGCAGGCGCCAAGGATGTAATAAGTGTGCCGTTATGGTGAGCATTTTCTACTGGTGGATAAAATACGATATCACCGCTTTTGCTTCGTGCAGCAAGAAAAGAGATTTCACGTTGAAATGGAATAAATGATTCTGCTACCCACTGGCTGGGGAAACTAAGTTTATTCCTAACTTCCTCGGCATTATCATCGGTAATTTTATACTGATTGTAGCCGTCATAGCCTTCTTCTTCACTTTTTAAGAAGATGGGTTTATCCAATGTCGCAATAGCATTTTTTAACTGACCTTCGTCATGCACACTGTAAAAAGGCGCAATTGGAATATTAAGAGATTGTAAAAATAATTTTTCGTCGCGACGATTTTTAAACTTTTCTAAGGCATTCGGGTTGGGGTGAACGGGGCAAAATTTATTAAGGTTTGTTAACAGCTCAATATCCACATGCTCTTTTTCAACCGTAATTACATCCGGTTCACCAAGGCGCGCAAATAAACTTTGTGGGCTTTCATTGTCTTCCAGCACTACGATCTGACCTAAGTTATCAACGCAGCGAGTATCTTCTCCGGGTGCCACTAAAAAACTGAATTCATAGCCTATTGGGATTCCAGCCAGCGCCATCATTTGGGCTAGCTGACCGCTGCCTACCATCGTAATTCTCACGCTCATTCAACCGCCTCAGCAACAGAATCTGTTTGTTTTTTACGCCATGCTATAAGACGATCCCTTAAATCTGTATCCGACAAAGCCAGCATCTGACTAGCAATTAAACCTGCGTTATAAGCGCCAGATTCACCGATAGCCTGCGTAGCAACAGCAACACCTTTCGGCATTTGTACCATCGATAGTAAGCTGTCTACGCCTTTGAGATACTTACTGGGAATTGGCACAGCAATGACTGGCAACCAAGTCATCGCTGCCGCCATTCCAGCTAAGTGGGCAGCACCCCCTGCACCGGCAATAATGACTTTAGTGCCATTATTTTCCGAATCTTTGCAAAATTTGTAGAGACGATCTGGCGTGCGATGTGCTGACACAACCGAAGCTTCATAAGAAACTTGAAGTTCATCTAGCGGCGTAAGGGCCATTTTCAAAATTGGCCAATCAGAGCGTGAGCCCATAATAATCTGAACTGGAGCTTTGGTCATAGCTGAAGCCTTAATGAAAAAACAATAGGTTCTCGCTTTTAGGTCTAGCACAAACAACAAACAAAGAGTCAGAGATCATGTTCTGGCTATTCTAATCACATAGCGCCAATGCAAGTAAAGCGAGTAGGGTCTTTAAGAAGCGCGCCAGTATAGGGGAGTTACTCTGCGTGTTCAATTATTGGACCTCATCAACGGATTTTCAAAACGTCTCATATTTATTTAGACTAGGGCTTAAACTGGGATAACCCTAAATAGTTGTCCGAATAGTTAAAGTTATTGCAGACAATAAGATTAAAAACCAACGAATACAAATATAGATAGGAAGTTATTGTATGTCTCGAGCAAGTATTTCTACTGGCGGTGTGTTATTTGATATGTCAGGAAAAGACACTTCATCTAAAAAAACGGCTGAACCACGCAAAGATGGCAAAGCAATGCACATTGCTTTAATCGGTGACTTCAGTGGCCGTGGTAGCCGATCTATTAAAGAAACGGAAACAATTTGCAAGCGCAAGGCTATAGAAATTGATCGCGATAATTTTGAAGAAGTGTTTTCATCTTTTGGCGTAAAACTGCAATTAGCTATTTGTGACGAACCCATTCACTTTCGCGAATATGACGACTTACATCCCGACTATTTATTCGAACGTGTACCCTTATTTGAAAAGCTCCGAATGCTTCGCCATAAACTGCGTAAACCCGATCAATTCCAACAAGCCGCAGAAGAAATACAACAGTGGGCAAGTTTCAAAGCCCAAAGCTCAAACGCACAAAAAAGTGAAGAAGAGGCAGGCGATGTAAGTGGCATCCCCATGCCTGACAACATGCTAGAAGCTGTGCTTAGCCAAAGCAATCATGCTATTGATTTGGCAAATTCACCGGAGGGTAATATTGATCGTATGATCAAGGATATTGTGGCACCTTACGTAGAGGCCAAAAGTGATCCGCGATTACCTGAAATGGAAGAAGCCCTAGCACAAGCCAATAGTGATACCTTGCGTAAAGTCATGCATGCCAGTGCGTTCCAGGAAATAGAGTCAAACTGGCGCAGTGTCTACATGCTCATTTGTCGACTAAACACGAATCGTAATCTTAAACTATTCATCATTGATATCAGCCGCGATGAAATGCGCCAAGACTTGGCCGAAGCAGACGACATCACAACAACAGGCCTTTATAAAAGACTTGTATCAGCTTATGAAGTGCCCGGCAGCACACCATTTTCCATATTGCAATTTGACGCACAGATTAACGACAAACCTGAAGATATTCGCCTAGCATCAGGTTTTGCACATTTGGCTCAAGCCTGTTCAGGTATTGCTTTAGCAAGCGCTAGCGAACGACTGGCAGGTTGCGAAGGTGTTTATCGCCGTGAAGATACAGAAGACTGGCAACACACACTTGAGGCGACATTTGTAGAGCAGTGGCAAGCTCTCAGGCAACAAGCTAGTAGTCGCCATCTTGCCTTGGCGGCACCTCGCTTTTTACTGCGTCTGCCTTATGGTAAACGCAGCTCTCCCATAGAAAGCTTCGATTTCGAAGAACTATCTATCAGTAACGCCCATAATTATTACTTATGGGGTAATAGTGCCTACTTAGTAACATTACTCCTAGCACAAGCCTACAGCGAAACAGGATGGCAATTGCGACCAGGACAAATACAAGAAGTAGAAGATCTACCTCTGCACATTTATCAAGATGAAGATGGTGAGAGTGTGGCTAAAGCTTGTGCCGAGATATTTATGCGTGATTCTGTTGCTCAAAAGTTGGCGGAGGCGGGCATTTTATCCATCCGTTCCGTAAAGGGCAAAGCAGCCGTCGTCATTCCTAACTTTCGCACAGTAGCACTCTCTGGGGAACAGATATTTGGTTGAGCCTGTCTACATTCTTTGATCAATCAAATAATTGCTTACTAACTAGGAAAGAACATGAAAAAAACATTATTGAAAGTATGGAATGAGAACAAAGGTTTCATCCTTTTTATTGCCCTAATGTTGATATTTCGGAGCGCTTTTGCAGATTTCAACCACGTCCCAACCGGATCAATGAAGCCGACGATATTGGAGGGTGATCGTATTGTGGTGAATAAAATGGCCTACGATATCCGTGTTCCTTTCACTCATATTTCTCTTTATAAACGATCCGATCCAAAACGTGGGGACATCATCATTTTTGACTCAAAAGTCTCCAAGAAGCGACTGGTTAAACGCGTAGTCGGTATTCCTGGAGATACTATTGAGCTGAAGAATAATGTGCTCTTTATAAACGGTGAAAAATTAGCCTATGAGGATATTTCATCAAATTCATACACACAGGATAAATCGGAAAACCTGATGGGTATTGAGCATTTTGTTCGTGTTAAAAAATACGGTTCTCAATTGTCAACATTCGCCCCTGTGGTCGTGCCGGAAGATAGTTATCTAGCACTGGGAGATAACCGAGACAATAGTGCAGACTCAAGGGTAATTGGCTTTGTCCCTAGGAATGAAATTGTCGGTCGCTCAAAAAGTGTTATTTTATCCTTTAACTATGATAACTATTATCTTCCTCGCGCAGATAGGTTTTTCCACACACTATAAGTAGTAGAAGCATCAATAAATGGAATACATACTAAGAAAGGCAAACAACAAGGACTGTGACGCTGTAAAAGCTATGGTTTACAGCGTTTTAATCGAATACGGATTACAGCCAGACCCTGAGGCAACAGATAAAGATTTAGAGGATTTTGATCAGTATTATTTTAATGACCATGGATATTTTGCTGTTGCCACAGACCAGAAGGGTAGTGTTGTCGCATCTGTCGGAGTTATTCGGCTCAGTGACCAAAGCTGTGAACTGAGAAAAATGTTTGCCTACCCCAGTAGTCGCGGTGTTGGGCTCGGCAAGAAATTGCTAACCTTCGCCATCGACAAAGCTCGCGCTCTTGGTTACAAGCGAATGGAATTGCAAACTGCCTCATCCCTTGTTGAGGCAGTAGCACTATATCGTGCCTCGGGTTTTATTGAATATCACGAAGAAAATATAGTGTCTCGCTGCGACTTAGCGTTTGAATATAAACTCTAAGGGCTATCAAACCCTAGTGTATTTCCCTAATTTTGATTTTCTTGGTGTAAAGAGCCAATAGACCGATCACTAAGCCCCAAAAAGCGCTACCAATTCCAGCCAGAGTAATACCTGAAGCGGTAACTAGAAACGTAATTACTGCTGCTTCTTGCTCACTATCATCAGACAGCAAGCTTTTTAGGCTGTTGCTGATGACACCTAGCAACGCTAAGCCCGCAAGCGCTAGTACTAACTCTTTTGGAAACGAGCTAAATAGAGCGCTGACAGTAGCACCGAACACGCCTAATAATAAGTAAAATATCCCTGCCCAAACCGCAGCTAAGTAACGCCTGGCAGGGTTTTCATCTGCTTCTTTCCCCATACAAATCGCGGCAGTGATAGCAGCCAAATTAAAGGCATAACCTCCAAACGGCGCAAGAATAACGCCTAAAAACCCTGTGCTAGCGATAAGAGGTGACGCCGGTGTTTGATAGCCATTTGCTCTTAGTACAGCGATACCCGGAGCATTTTGAGACACCATAGTAATGAGAAATAGCGGTAAACCTACGCTAATTAAAGTTGTAAAGGAAAAATGCGGATATACAAAAACTGGAGCAGATAACGCTAGTTTAACCTCATTAAGGTGCAAAACGCCCGCTATAGAAGTTATCAGCATGCCCACGGCCAAAACCAGCGGAATAGTATATCGGGGTAAAAATCTGTGGGTAAATAGATACGTTAGTAGCATACAGACAACTAGGAATAACTCTGTTTGCATTGCCACAAACACATCCATACCAAACTTCAATAACACTCCCGCCAACATGGCAGCAGCCATGGAACGAGGCAGAAAATTCATAATCTTTTCAAACCAGCCCGTAATGCCTGACAGTGTTATCAAACAAGAAGAAAATATAAAAACCCCGATAGCCTCATTAATAGATAAGCCCTCAAGGCTAGTAATCAGCAGGGCAGCACCAGGTGTGGACCATGCAGTAACGATGGGATGGCGAAAGTAAAGAGATAAGCCGACACATGATAGGCCCATGCCAATACCTAAAGCGAGCAGCCATGAGTTTATTTCTGCTGGAGAAGCTCCTGCTGCCGCTGCCGCTTGAAATACAATGACAGCTGAACTGGTATAACCAACAACAACCGTTACAAAACCTGTTGAAATATGCGCGATGCTAATGGACTTGAGCATTTGATATCACCTGAAGAGAGTCACTCAAAGGTATTACTTGGTAGTATTAAGCTGTACGCTATAGCGCACAAGTGGACAGACTAACATCTGTGCGCTATAACGTACAACCATAATTCACCAGCGCCATTCAAGTCCTTATCCAATGAAAAATTCGAATCAGTATTTAGCTCAGCAGCTCAAAGCCGCTCGTCAGGGAAAAAAATGGAGCTTAGATAAAACTGCTGAAGCAACGGGAGTTAGTAAAGCAATGTTAGGCCAAATAGAGCGAGGGGAATCCAGTCCGACCTTGGCAACACTGTGGAAAATAGCAGGTGGCTTTAATTCATCTATTTCGTCCTTTATAGAACCACCGCCAGTGGAAGCTAGGGGAGTATCCTTTAGGCATGCAGCAGACCTTCAGCAACAACCTGGCGACGATCAAGTACTGGTAGCGCCATTGTTTCCATTTGATCAGCGCTTCGGGTTTGAGATGTTAGAACTTACACTACTACCGCATTATCAGCGTATATCAGAGCCCCATGAACCGGGTGTTACAGAGCATGTCATTGTTGTAGAAGGAGAAATGGAGCTATTGCTAGAAGACAAATGGCAACCACTTGCACAAGGTGAAGCAATTCGATTTGCCGCCGACCAACAGCATGGGTATCGCAATCTCAACAGCCGAGCAGCGGTCTTTCACAACCTTATTCACTACAGTAGGTGAGATTTTAGATATGTAGTTTTATCTGCTGGTTATTGACGTTTCTGCTGATTTTTCAGCCGCCATGAGGCCCATCGAGTATAGAACCAGGATGCACACTGATAGATGATAGGCAGACGCAACAACAACCAAAATTTTTCAAATGGTGTATTGCGCCAAGCTCTAATATTCGCGTCGATTCCTTTAATCCATTTGCCTTCAGCAGTTTTCAGATGAAGGTTTTCCATCAAAGCACTCTTACTAGGGAAAGATGTACTAGGAAGAGAAGCATCACTATCCATAGCATTAATATCCACAAGCACTATATCTTCTTTGCGATATGATGCTAGCTTTTGAATTTCCCTACTACAGAGTGGACATTGCCCATCATAATAGAGAGTATCACATTGAGTTTTGCTTTCTTCTTTCTCATCCATAAATGCATTTATAGCATTTACCTTCCAGAATTAACATGGTCTAAGTTAATGTTCTCAGACTTAAGCACGAGCGACATTGAACGCTCCATCAAGTCTCTCGCCTGAGCAGTTAACTTATATACATCGTTATGTAACCTTGAGTCCTGAGTATTGACTGCTTCACAGTGCTGACAATGACTTTCAAATACTGTTAATGCACGAATCAATTCTGCTATCTGATTTGTATACTCGCAATCGTTTACAGAAGACGCTTGGGTCTGAGAAAGTTTTTCCAACTGACGCCGCGTGTACTTATGCGGTGGAATCTCTTCAACAGATTTTTCAACAGCACTACTTTTAACGCCACTTTGTCTATCTGAACGATATCGTTCTAGTACACGCTCAAATAAATGATCATAGCTTATGGGTGCTCTCAGCAAGAAAAAGCCCATAGCATTCAATTCATCAATCATCTCTCTTTGAGCAAAACTAAATACAAGAAAGTAACGATGGTTTGGTTCACTGTCTTTCAGCTGTCTGAGCATTTTCAATTGCGACTTTTGCACAGTATCAAAAATCATTACAACAGAATAACGCTTCTTACCGGATAAAGTTTCTCTCAATTCTCCGATTTCAGAAGTTTCTAATCTAATATTAATCGACTGTTCGAGAGTATTTTTGAGGTTAAGGCTACCAAGAGGCCGCTCTCCATACATGCAAACATCTACTGCCTGCACCGACTCAACTTTCGCTACATGGTTTTCCGACTTATCCTCAAGGTCAAACATCTTTTCGAGTTGTTCATCATTAAGGGGTGCGATATTACCTATGCTATGGCCTGATACTGTTAGGCGCTTTAATAAGCGCAGGCGGTAGACGTCATCTGGATGATATAGCCGACGACCTGTTGTTGACCTCACCACGCTAACAACGCTATGACGCTTTTCCCATGCTCGCAATGTGTGTACCGAGATACCTGTGAGCTTAGAAACAGTACCAATGCTTAAGTTACCCGAAGATGAATATTTCGCTACTTCAATTATCCTCTGCTCCACAAAAAAACCGCCGTATAATGAGTTTTCAAAAAATCCCACCTCTTGTGAGTATGACATGAGAATGGGCATGTAGATTTATGTCTTAAGCAAACTGCTATGCAGCTTAAAAAAATATACTATTCAAACTAACTAAAACATTCCAATTGCAGGTAGAAACTAAACGAGTAATTCTTGCTTGACATCAATCGAGCAACAATCTTAGCGCATTTTATTATTTAATAAGCCTTTAAAGTTTTAAGTTTGTAATTTTTTGGATACATTTTGATACAACAGACATTTTAATTTTAAATGGAAACTTCAATGTAATAATTTGGCCGGGAGAACAGCTAAAATTTTATAGTTTTGTGAGATATGACGTTTTAATAGTTAAAAAAAAACATCGTGTTTTTATGGGTATTTTTATTGTTTGTTTGTTAAATAGTTATCGGTATTTTATTTATTTTTAAAATCTAACAAACGCCTCTCCATTATTTTTAATAATGCATCAGGCATGATGTATTTACTACTAGAGACACATACTTCAAAGTGTTTTTTTTATGCCCAGCCTAAGCATGACTTATTTCACACTTTTATTTAAGCATAAATTTAAAGTGCGAATTGATCGAATATTTTTTAAAAAATACCATAGAAAATTATTGAGATAAAAGTTTTTCTATTTGGAAAAATAAGCGTATTTCTCTGCGAAAGGATACTTAAAATGACACCCAGTACTTTTTTTTGTCGCATCAATTTAATACTAATGACGGTTATCCATTAAAATTTAGTTATAGATATCTATAACTATAATTTTGGCATGTAAATATATCGTACCAATTCTAGTACAACACTGGCATTCAGAATTATTTAAGTAAGCTATTTATTAACTCTATAAAAAAGCGCTTACAAAATTTAATCCCTAAAAATATTATTTATCAGTTCTATTAGGAATTTTTATATTACTGCTATAAAGCGTCTTTATTAACAGCGCACCTAAAAAACAAGTCTTTTTTTAGGTACTAAGCCTGAAACAAACGTTTGAAAACCAGGATGATATCTTATTAAAATTTTTTTTAATCATTCACGCGCAAATCACAAAGTCTCGTTACACTCATTGCAACAGTTGAGCTGATTTACCCACATATACTCGAAGCAAATATCGGGTGTTCTTCGCTTATAGGATCTATTACGCATATAATTCAAAAATTTAGGATCTAATAACAGGTTCAGAGATAGATTTATGATTGATTTACCTTTTATGTTATCCCTAATTGCTCTTGGCGGGATTGTTGGCTTTACTGCAGGTTTACTTGGTGTTGGTGGCGGCGGATTAATGGTACCAATACTGACGTCGCTATTTTTATGGCAAAAAATGCCGTTAGAGCAAGTGGTACATCTTGCGCTTGGAACCTCTATGGCTTCTATTGTCGTTACATCTTTTTCAAGCTTAAGGGCTCATCACAAAAACCAGGGCGTAGACTGGGCAGTAGTACAATCAATGGCTCCAGGAATTTTACTTGGAGCATTCGCCGCTACTTTTTTAGCGGCTTTTGCCAACGCACTATTTTTAGCGAGCTTTTTTGCACTATTTATGTTCTGCACTGCAATACAGATGCTTGTAGGTGCAACGCCCAACCCTAGCCGCCAACTTCCAGGGCGAGCACAACTATTTGGTGTAGGCTCAATTATTGGTGGAATATCTGCTCTGGCATCTATTGGTGGAGGCTCCCTGAGTGTTCCATTCCTGCATTGGCACAATGTTCCAATTAAGCGAGCAATAGGCACTTCTGCTGCTCTTGGCTTTCCTATCGCAGTTTCAGGCACCCTGGGTTACATCATTAATGGCTGGCAGCATACCAGCGCCACACCTTTAAGCTTCGGTTTTATATATTTACCCGCTGTGATTATTATTTCAGCATTAAGTGTGTTTACTGCACCCTTAGGCGTAAAGTTTGCGTATTATTTACCCGTTCCGATAATTAAGAGAGTGTTTGCTTTGTTATTATTTTTATTAAGTGCAAAGATGTTATTTTCAGTAGTTAGTTAAAATGCCACAATTATTTTTATCGTCATCACTAAATATAAAAACATACACTTGGAGGAGCTTATAGCTCTCTCAAGCATTCATATCGGGGCTTATTAACGCCAGCTCCTTATTTCGAGTACATCATGAGCGAAACTGAATACGACATAATAATTTTTGGTGCCACAGGCTTTGTCGGTAAAATTATGACGCGATATATGGCGCAACACGTTAATAATGGATTGCGCTGGGCCATTGCTGGCAGATCAAAAGCAAAACTCGAAAAGTTACAAACACATACTTCTGAACTTAACTCTGAGAACAGACCAGATATATTCATAGCCGACGCTAAAGATGATGCGCAATTGAAAAAACTATGTGAGAGAACACGCGTTATCGTATCTACTGTGGGGCCTTTTGCATTATTTGGCGAACCTCTAATTAAAGCTTGTGTTGAAGTAGGTACAGATTATTGTGATATCACGGGTGAGCCTCATTGGATCTTACAAATGATCAGCCGCTATCAACAACAGGCCTTACAAAGTGGGGCTCGCATTGTTAACTGCTGTGGCTTTGACTCAATACCATCGGACCTTGGCGTTTACTTCACGCAAAAACATGCCGAAGAAAAATTTACCGTACCCTGCAATCAAATCAACATGCGGGTAACGCAATTAAAAGGTGCGTTTTCGGGCGGAACATATGCAAGCTTAATTAACGCAATAAAAGAGATATCTAAGACTCCAGCGTTACGCCAAGCGATGTCGACTCCATACGCTTTATGCCCAAGTAACCACACTTTTTCTACACAGCAAACACAACATCGCTATGCGGCATATGATGAGTTGACAGAATCTTGGTTAGCACCTTTTGTTATGGAAGGCATAAATACCAAAATAGTGCACCGTTCCAATGCACTTATGGGAAACAGATACGGTAGAGAGTTTAAATATGATGAAGCAATACTAACTGGTACAGGTCGCAGAGGTCGAAAACGTGCAAGTAGAATGGCAATAGCTTCGGGGGCTTTGGTTGTCGCGGCCGCCATTTCTCCTTTGCGCTGGTTGCTAGAACGCTTTTTCATACCGAAACCGGGCGAAGGTCCTAGTCAGCAACAGCAAGACGAAGGCAAATATTGCCTATCCTTTGTTGGACGCTTACCCGGAAATAAGCGCATCAATTGCACTGTTAGCGGTGATAAAGATCCAGGTTATGGTTCTACTGCTAAAATGCTAGCGCAGGCCGCTACTTGTTTAGCCCTTGATATTCCTAAACAAGAACCTGCAGGCGGCTTTTGGACACCAGCCACAATCTTCGGTGATAAACTTATTGACCGCTTACAAGCACATGCAGGCATCAGTTTTGACATAAAAGACGCGTAAAATCTCGCGTAGGTCAGAAGCTCTGAGCATTTGTTCCTTGATGAAAGCCACGAGCCATAGTAGCTTATGGCGTATAAAAATATGGGTGGAGGTAGTTTTGAAACAGGTATTATTGTTTGGTTTATTCGCTATTGCTCTTAGCGGATGTACATCTATTGATGAGCTAAAATCCACCAAGGCATATACACCTAAAGTACAACGTGAAGGGGCTGTGAACGTCGCCAGTAGGGCTACAGGCTTGTCCTCTAACAAAGTTGGTAAGACCACGCTGTTAACCATACCTGTGGGCTCAATCAAGGCTCAGGGGGACACTAGCGCGAATATAATGAAGAGTATCGGCCAAGCGTTGGTTGCTGCCGGTTATAACTCTGATCTAAAGACTTCTTTTCGATCCGCCAATGCAGGATATCTTCGCGCCCACGTTGAAGAGATCAAATTTGGCAACTTCTTCTTTTCAAGCTGGGGGACAATTATTTTGCACCTGCGCCTAGAAACCCGCGACGGCGCATTGCTCTGGAAAAGGCGTGTACGCACATCAATCAATGCCATCAACAACTACGACCGAACGGCTATCGTAGCTATGAACCAGCTGGTAAAAGATATGGCCAAGATTTTTGTAGAGGATGAGTTCTACGCTGCTACCCAGAGGGTTAAGCGGCACAATGACTTTTTAAAAGATAATGCGCCAGCAACAACGTCAGAAGCACAACAGACTTCTAGCCTATAGTTAGGTCCTGTTAACAGGACTTAACGTCCGAAAATTGCATCGCCAAAATTTATATCAAATACAAAACACCAGACACTAATACCATCGAAATCATTCAAGGTTACGCCGTTGGGCAAGTCGATTGTTATTGTCTCGTTAACATAGGGCCGACCATTAATCGCAGCACCTAGAGGAAAGCCTATTGGCGAAGAATAGTCACCATCAGTACCTCCATAAAACGCTACAGCAGGTCCTCCACCATCGTAATTAAAGTTAGTTATTTCAATGCGGCAGTTACTAACTACTCTTAAGTCGCCACTAACATTATGCTGAAATGTGGAAAATGTCGCTGTTGATCCGACTAGCGGATGGTCATTACCACAACCAGCAGCAGCATTTAACATCTCCAAAGTCTGCATAAGGTGGCTAACAGCATTTTCAGTAGTTTGTAGCGCTGTTCGAGATGAGCCGCTATTTGCTATTAGATTCACCACATCGGTATCGAAGGAAGTTGCTGCAAAATCAATATTTAACCCCATACTCATTTCATGGGCTTGATCAGCAATAGTAATACCATTACTTGGATCATCATCTACATCTAACGATTGCAATAATCGAGCAAGATTAGCCACGGATGTGTTAGAGAAATCTGTAGTATTAAATACTTCTAGGGGAGTAATTAAACTTGTAGCTGAAATTGTGGGAAGATCAATATCACCAATGGAGAAAGTAATTTCCTCTCCCGCGATATAAAGGAATTCCCCATCACTGTTAGTTGTACCTTGCTGTGTCTGCGTTCGATAACGCAAGCCTTCAACCGCAGAATCAACAAATCGTCCGGTAACAGCTACGGGAGTGGGCGTTGGTGTTGGGCTTTGAACAGGAGTCGGGGTTGGAGTAGCTGCAGCTGCAGCGCCAGATCCACTATCGCTGCCACCGGAACCACCACTGCCGCATCCATATAATGAAAAGCAGAAGACTGCTAACAAACACGAACCGTACTTATTCAACATTTAAAACTCCCCACAGATAAAAGAAAAATATCGCGTACGGGAAACTTTAAATAAGCATATTTTTATGCAAGCGTATACTGCAGCAAAAGCTATTTCAGGCCTATTAGCACTAATTTGATAGCCCCTAATATCCGTACAATTATCGTGCAAAGAGAGTTACAAAACGCATTAGAGACTTCATCACAAAAGTGTAGCCAATGTATCACCTTTATTTACTTCTAAAAATATGGATATGGCAATGTATCCACTAACTTTTAAGCACCTTAAACGTGTATTAGTAGTCCGTAGTAAAATAGGGCTAGTTGTTACAGCATTCGCACTTCTCTTTGAGGGAAGGGTATAGCAACTTTATTTTCTTGTAGGGTATCCCAGATAAGTTTATTAATGGCAAAGCGGGAAGCTATCGCTCTATTTGTCAGAGCACTATATCGTACTTGTAAATTGACACTGCTATCAGCAAACTCTTTAATTCCAACTTGAACAGGAATTTTTTCATCGACCAAGTCATGCTTTTCAACTACTTCTGTTAACACGTTAATTACTTGCTCTAAATCGGAGCTGTAGCTAACACCCACATCAAGTTCCACTAGAGTTACTTCATCAGAGTTGTGGATAATCTCACCGACAATATGCTTGTTAGGTATTGTAATTCTTACATCATCTTCATTAACGAGAATTGTATAAGCAAGAAAAATATCCTGTACCTGACCGCTCACACCCTGCACTGAAATAGTATCGCCTACAATAAATGGCCGCGTTAAAATGATATTGAGACCAGCCCCATAATTGGAAAGTAGGCCTTGAATTGCGAGACCAGCGCCGAGAGATAGAGCACCGATAGCAGCCACTAAAGGAGTAATGCTAATACCTATCATATTCAGACAGATAATGCCCACCATAACCACAACGACTATTTTGGCGATATTTGCAATAAAGCGTGAAAGCGTAATATCTAATTTTTTACTTTCACAAGCTTTTAAAACTAACTTATTAACTTTATTAGCTACGAATAGACCCACCAACATAACCAGTAGTGCGCCCAACAGCTGGAAGCTGTATGTGACCAAAAAATTTACAATAATATCGTAGACTTTTTGAAGCTGCTGAATATCAGCGCCAAGGTTTTCCATAGCATCCTCATTCTTTTATGTTTGTTTGGCCTTCTTCAAAAGGCTCTAGGGCATCTCTATAATGAGAAAGGATTATCACAGTTTCTATGTTCAAAATACACTCTCATTATTATCGATGGCGTGTATGAATATTCACATTGCGGCTATTATCATTTGCTTTTTCTACAGCATCTATTGTTTTTGTGTGAGTAATATCAATAAGAGGGTTTTTACTCAGTAGCAAAAAACCTGTTTAATAACCTAAAGCTATTTTCACTGAGCTAGTCTTCATCCAATGTGGTTCTTTACATAGCCTAAGAATGGGCCTTTCCCTTTTTTACCAAAGCTTCTGTTTGGTTCAGTTTGGTGATGTCACAAAAGCTCTGGCCACATGCGGTCAGCTTTTATTTCGTTCCGCCATTTGAGTGGCTTTTAGCGCCGGCCATCTCTCTGATTGAAGTCCATCAAACCGGTAATCACATTATTGTCCCGTACCACCGATCACAGTATCAAAACTATCGACCGACCCAAAATCGAGACAATTTACCTCTTATTAAGTATCACTGTGGGATGAATTAACTTAGTCTCACCACATCCGGCCAGAAAGCTCACATTAGCAATAGCGGTTTTAAAAGAAACCCAATTGAACAGAGTATGATCCACAGCCTTTTCATGTTTACAGTTACACACTGAAAGCAACTACTCACTTACATCAATTTGGTCACCCTCATTAGCACAATTAAAAATACAAGGCGCACAGTGACCACCTTGTGATGATGTGCTTTGCTAGTTTATTGAAAGTGTTTGCAGAAATGATCTACCCAAAATCATCACCTTGATGTCGTCATTCAATGTTATCGGCGATCATATTTCAGCAAGGCAAGGCTATTAATGTGTCTATATAGGCCAAATTAGATATACAACTGATCCAAACAAAGCTTAGGTGATGGTTTTCCAAGCAGCTTTGAGGAAAATTGGCGTAATATCTAACATACAAAATAACAATATAACTATTACTTTATTTCATCCCGCCCGCCCCTCAACCTAACGAAATTAGAACTTCACTGGTGAGAAGCATTTTGAATAATCCATTATGCTTGCCACTAGTACACTTATCTATATCAAACAGATGGCCTTATTGATAAAGTGGGAAATTACAATGAATAGAAATAGAACATACATTTAAATAAGAAAAATATGCCCAATATTCTATTAAAGGCTGTTAAAGGCCACAGGCACATTGTTCTTATTTATTAACTGAGCGCAGACAATAGAACATGAAGTTTTTGTCTTATATTCCGAACAAATATCGTGCTATTGTCCGTGAAAAGGCAATAAGTAGAGCTAAAACACGTATTGTGATTGCAGGACGTGACCCTGAAGATTTTTCTCAAGAAGACCTCGAAGTAGTGGTACATGAGGAAGAAAACAAAATTAAGAGCGAGTTAAAAGAGAAAGGCTTGTTAGCTGCATTGGCGCTACTGGGCTTGAACTTTTTTTCATAGACAATGTTTAAGCACGTTATTAAATATACGCTTGCCGCTGTAATTTGGAAAAAGTATCGAAAAGTCATTATTGCCACGATAATGCTGCTCTTATACTGGTGGATCGTCAGCCGGCTGCATGGAGATTTCATCGCTTATGCAGAGTTGAAAAATGCTGAACAGCATATCGGCTTGTCATTTATTGTAAAATGGCTGATGTTCGGCCTAGGTTTCGCGATCTTTATCACTTTTTCTTTTATCGCTTTGAGGCCAGAGAAACCCTCAGAACCAGAGAAAAAAGCTGGTGAGACAAATCAAGCTCAATCTCAGCCAAAGAAATCCTCAGAAAAACCTGATCAAAATGATACTGTATTCGATTCTGTACGTAGTAAATCATCGCTACGCAGTAAATCAGATATGATTATTGAGAAATATCCCAAAAAGAAATAGGGCTTTGTTATCGAGGAAAATCTCTACATCGCCATGGATCCCCCTATTATTGTTGACCTCAACTTAACTTGAGGTCTTATGCTCCTCTGAAATCTAATTCAATCGATACTAATGAAGGGGAGCTAGAATGAAATATAATTATGGCAATATTGCAGAAAAATACCGGGAAAACTTCTGTTCTCAGTTGAAGGCGCTAGAGAATAGCAATAATCCTGTAAAAAAAGATTCACATGAGGAGTTTTGGGTTAAGACTAGGGAATTTTTTAATAAATTGATGAATCAAAAATAATATAATAATGTCTTATTGATACAATTCTACCTATATAGATATAGAGCTAATAATAATCGGCCTGGATACACTCAATGACAATTCGTTTCGATCGGCTTTTACAAGACTGGTACCCACGCAGGGATGAACTGGACTGGGTATTAGGTACTATTGTCGGCACCCAAAAATCTACTTATAGAAAAGCTGGTGCAATGATGTTATTCAATAGCCTAGGTCAGATGTACGGCATGTTGAGCGGTGGCTGCCTAGAAGGAGAACTTGTAAACCAAGCGCGTAAAGCCTTGATGATGAATAAAGTTCTTATCGAGGAGTATGACTTACGCCACGAGAGTGACTCTGGTTGGCAGCGCGGTATTGGCTGCGGTGGAGCGGTTCGTATAATTCTGCAACCTCTCACAGCAGAACATAATTATTTAGGCCTGGATAAAATCCACCATAGCTTAAGCCAAAACAAGAGTAGCATTTATCTACAAGATATTGATCCTCCCGGCACCGATGCCCATAACTGGAGCGTTGAAGCTGCAGAATCCGATCAAATTTTTTTTGAAAAAAAACATAAGTCACAATCAAAACTGATTACTAAAGATGGCAAAAAATGCTTAGCGTCGCTTATTTGCCCAGCGCCTCATTTGTTAATTTTTGGCGGTGGTCTTGATGCTCAACCTCTGGCATTATTGGCTCAAAATATTGGCTGGCGGGTTACAGTTGCAGATACGCGTGTTGCGTACGCAAAGTCGAGTGACTTCCCAAAAGCTACCATAATCCGAACTGCGGCGAATACTTGGCAAGAAGACCTAAAGCCCGATGCTATCGTTATTATGACTCATAGTTTACAACTTGACGCTGACGCGTTAATTTATGCACACAAATCCAAAGCGCGTTACATCGGTATCTTAGGGCCAGAACATCGGCGAGAAAAAGTTGAAAGTATTGCAAAAATCAATAAAAGAGATTTTAGTCAATATTACTGTGGGCCAGCGGGCTTAGATATCGGGGCAACACTGCCAGAAACTATCGCGTTATCTATTTTGTCGGAATGTCATCAAGTTATTGAAGGTCGGGTGAGAGTATCTAATTTCGAGAACAAAATACAAGGAGCTTAAGTATGAGTCATCACCCAAGGTTGGCGTATGTGTTACTCGCCGCAGGTAGCTCGCGCCGATTTGGTAGCTGCAAACAGCTAGCCACTATTGATTTTAAGAAAACCTTACTTGAACATAGTTTGGAAAGAGCTCTAGATGTGGCTCCAGGTGAGGTTAACTTAGTCCTGGGAGCCTATCTTGATGAAATTATGGAAACCTGTGCAATAGAAACACGCTTTCCAAGAGTCAATGTTGTTGTTAATAGTAATTGGCAACAAGGGGTTTCAACATCGATTGCCTCTGGTATTCGTAAAATTAGTGATGAAGCTTACGATGGTGTATTAATTTTACTGGCGGACCAAATATCAATCACCGCTAGTCAACTAAAAGATATGCGAGAAGTTTGGTACCAGCAGCCTACTCGAATCGTTGCTGCGCACTATAACCAAATACTCGGAGCACCCACTATATTTCCGAGACAATATTTTAGTGCACTACTAGAATTACAAAGTGATAAAGGTGCGCAATGGCTTATTGAGCAAGAACAGCAAAACGTAACAGCCTTTGCTCTTGAAGAAGCAAAATACGATATAGACACAGAGCGCCAGCTTAACGATTGGCAAATTGATACATTATAAGACCACCTCTTTATTAGGATTATTAGAGCTGGCCATAAATTAAATAACTTTCGCAGTAACTTATCCGCACGATCATTCAATATAAACTTTTATTGATACAGCAAACTACCGTTGAACCAGTCTGTTATACGGAGCTAAGAGTTCAAAAGGGGAAATTCTATGCAAACACTAAAAATAAACGATAAACCAGTCGAACTGGATGTCGATCCCAATATGCCATTACTTTGGGCGATTCGAGATATAGCCAAACTCACAGGAACTAAGTTCGGTTGCGGAAAAGGCTTATGCGGTGCCTGCACAGTATTACTGGACGGTAGCCCAATACGCTCTTGTAGCTTGCCGGTATCGGCTGCAAAAGGTAAATCAGTTACAACCATCGAAGGTCTATCAGAAAATGCCGATCACCCAGTACAACTTGCATGGCGTGAACATAAAGTGCCTCAGTGTGGCTACTGCCAATCTGGCCAGATGATGTCAGCAGCTGCATTGCTAGCAACCAATGCAATGCCCAGCGATAGTGAAATTGATGTGGCTATGTCGGGCAATATCTGCCGCTGTGGCACCTACCCAAGAATAAAAAATGCTATTAAATCAGCAGCTAAGATGAAGAAATAGGAGCTTACTATGACCATATCCAAAATTTCTCGTCGCGACTTTTTATCTCTTACTGGCAAAGCCAGTGGTGGACTAGCACTTGGAGCATCGAGTTTAACGGTATCCTTACCTGCTGTTGCTAATGCACCTTTCCCAATCGCACCAGAAACACCGAAAGATGCGCTTGCGATGAATATTTTTGTCCAAATTGACTCGGATAATACGGTCTATATCGTTGCTCACCGCTCTGAGATGGGGCAGGGCTCGCGTACAGGTTTACCCCAGGTTGTAGCCGATGAACTTGAAGCCGACTGGGATAAGGTAAAGGTTGTGCAAGCTCGAGGAGATGCCGCCTACGGTAGCCAAAATACAGATGGCTCGCGCAGCGTAAGAGATTTTTATTCGGTGATGCGTGAAATGGGGGCTACCGCAAAGCTGATGTTACGAAAAGCTGCCGCCGCTAAATGGAACATTCCATTAGAACAATGTGAGGCGGAAAACCATAAGATTATCAGAAAAGGAACGAAGGCTAGTTTCACTTATGGTGAGCTGGCTGAAGCTGCAGCGAAAATACCCACGCCTAAAACTGCAGAGCTAACATTCAAGTCGACAAAAGATTTTCGCTATATTAAAAAGCCTGTTGAAATTGTTGATTTGGAAAAAATCCTGGTTGGCGATACTGTCTACGGTATGGATGTTGATTTACCCAATATGGTGTATGCAAGTATCGAACAGTGCCCCTATCTCGATGGAGGAGTGACATCTTTTGATGCTAGTGAAGCGAAAAAAGTCCCCGGTGTTATTGATGTAGTTGAAATTAAAGCACGGCCAATGCCTGCGGTTTTTCACCCCCTTCCCGGAATTGCAGTTGTTGCAAGTAATACTTGGGCAGCTTTTGAAGGTCGCAAAAAACTTAAAATTCAGTGGAAAAAAAGCTCTCACCAAAACCATAACTCAGCTGAATATATGGCGGAGATAAAAGACTCCATCAAAAATGGCAAAGCGAATATTGTGCGTAAGAAAGGGGATATCGATAAAGCGTTTGCTGCGGCCAATAAAGAATTCGAGGCACTCTATACTGTGCCCTATCTCGTCCATGCTCCAATGGAACCTATGGCCGCCGCCGCAATTGCCACTAAAGATAAGATAGAAGTGTGGGCAAGCACACAAACACCTCAGTCGGCGCAAAAAAATCTAATGGAGCGCTTCGGACTTAAAGACGATCAAGTTAAAGTTAATGTGACCCTGTTAGGAGGCGGCTTCGGCAGAAAATCAAAGCCTGATTTTATTCTAGCAGCAGCGGATGTATCCATGGCATTAAATGGACGCCCTGTGCGACTCATGTGGAGCCGTGAGGACGACATTAGACAAGGCTACTACCACGCTATTAGTGCGGTTCGACTAAAAGCAGCCATGGACAAAAAGAAAGATATCACTGCCTTCCATGCCCGTGCTTGCTATCCTTCCATCGGCTCCCTTTGGAATATCAAAGGCGATAATCCTTCAAACTCAGAGCTGGATCTTGGTTTAACAAATACGCCTTTTAATGTGGCTAATGAACAGGTGGATACCACCCCCGTTTTCGCCCATACCCGAATTGGCTGGATGCGTTCTGTATGTAATATCCAACAAGCCTTTGCTTTGGGTAGTTTCGTGGATGAGCTGGCAAAGGAAACAGGCCACGATACTGTGGACATGTGGATGCAAATGATCGGCAGTGATCGCAATATGGATTACGCCAGTCACGGCTACAAGCTTTCTAATTACAGTAAATCAATGGATGAGTATCCGTTTGAAACACAACGTTTAAAGAACACCTTAAAGTTGGTTGCCAAAAAATCTGGCTGGGGTAAGAAAACACCCAAAAACGAAGGTTGGGGAATTTCCTGTCACTATAGCTTTTTGACCCATGTGGCAATAGCAACCCATGTTACCTTAATGGATGGAAAACTAACGGTAGATGAAGTGCACTGTGCAGTAGATTGCGGACTTGCTGTCAATCCGGATCGCGTGAAATCTCAAATGGAAGGAGCGGTTATTTTTGGCTTAAGTGCAGCACTTATTGGTGAGATAACCTTTGCAGATGGTAAAGTAGAACAATCGAATTTCCATGATTATCCCGTTCTACGTATGTCTCAGTCACCTGAGATTCATATCCATTTAATAGACCGCAACGACGCCCCAAGAGGTGTTGGCGAGCCAGGTGTTCCCCCCGTAGCACCTAGCCTTACTAACGCCATCGTCGCAGCAGGTGGCAAACGTATACGCGATTTACCTGTTAATAAAGTCTATAACGTTTAAACCATAAACTTAGAAATACGGCCTTTGAGCTTCGAATGTTTCAGCAAAATACTTACATCTTTATTGATGATAAGTATTTTGCTTGCCTGTGCTCAAATCAAAACACCAGCCAAGGCGCCGAATAAGCCTTCTATAGAAAAAAATAATTACTCATATACCCGAGAGCATCTTGCTTGGATGATAGACAGGGAAATGAGGAAACATAAAATTTCGGGGGTCAGTGTAACGCTTGTTGCCGGACAAGATATCGTATGGCAACAAGGCTTTGGCTACGCTAACCGAAAAACACAAGAAAAAGTCGATCAACAGACTTTATTTCGCGCAGGTTCTATCGCCAAGCTTGTTAATGCCATCGCTGTTATGCAACTGGTAGAGAGAGGCCAGTTAGAACTTGACCGTAGTGTAAATGAGTATTTACCCGAATTCCAACCGAAAACACGTTCACCTCTATCTAAACCCATTACTATTCGATCGCTACTCACTCATCAATCTGGATTACCTTCAGATTTAATAAAAGGTATGTGGAGTTCAACACCGGCTAATTTTCATAGCGCCCTTGATTACCTTAATAGCACTTACGTTACACGAGATATAGATACGGCATTTTCGTATTCTAACCTCGGTTTTGATGTTATCGGCGCTGTTATTGAAAAAGTCAGTGGTAAAAGTTATGAAAACTATATGAATACATTGTTAAAAAATTTAGGCATGCAAAGCTCAGCATTTAGCCCAACCCCACATATTCCCAGAACAGCGGTAGGCTATAAAAAAAATAAGTTCGAGCAAGAACTATCTATTCGCGATGTACCTGCAGCAGGCTTAACAAGTAACGGGCGAGATTTAGCAAAATTGATTATGTTATTTAATAATAACGGCGTCTTAAGTAAAAAAAATATTTTACAAAAAAAGAACATTGAACATATTTTAGATGATTACAGTTCCGATAAAACTTTAAATTTCGGCAAGAGAGTTGGCTTGGGTTTATTTTATTACGATGGCATTTTTTATCGAGGAAACTCAGTTGTTGGCCATGGCGGTGCTACGGTAAACCACCGCGCACTTATTAAATTTTCACCCAAACATAAATACGGTGTGATATTACTCTCTAATTCACGCAACGCCAGCGCGAGCTTACATCGTATTGCTAACAAAGCCTTAGTCCTAATGCATGAGGCAAAAACAGGAAAGCCGGCACCAACCCAACATAGCTATTGGCCCCAGGTTTCTTCACAAGACCATATTAGCGATCAAGATATTATTGGCCACTACGCTACAGCCGCAGGTCTAGCTAGAATTTATCGAAAAGGAAACAAACTCTACGCTACAATAGCCGGTAGAAAGCTACGTTTACACCAACGCCAAGCCAAAGGTTTTTATTATTTAAGTTATCGGTTTATGGGTATATTCCCCATAAATCTAGGTGGCTTAAATAATATCGGCTTAGCAATACGAAAAGTAGATAACAAAGAAGTTCTAATTGGTGTTAATACACTTGGACTAACTGTGTTACTAGGAGAAAAAATTCTTCCTACGCCCATTCATACAGCATGGCAACAACGCATAGGCAAATACCGTGTTGTTAATCCACTGGAAGTTATTAATTTACCTTCAGGCGGTTTAAAAATACGTGATGGTTTTATTATCGCTTATGCAAAAACAGAAGAGGGAGACAAATTAGAATTTGTCTTGCAATCACAAAGCAATGATCAGGCTGTCATTGCAGGAATAGGGCGCGGATTAGGAGAAACTGTATTTGTTGTTAACCCAGATGGAAAGGAGCAGTTAAAATATGCCAATTTAATCTTTGAAAAAATTGAATAATAAAAGCCTTATGTAAAAACTAATATTTTATTATCTGTACGTAAATTTCATACCTCAATACCATTTCGCTCTTCTCGATATATACAAATTGGACATACCAAATTAATTAATTTTTGTCTTAATGTTAATAGAAAATAAAAAATTAATAACTTATATTGTGTGTTTTATCCAACTACTTACTTATTTTTGTAATTCAAACTGGTAATACCAGTAAGTTCTATACCTGGAAATAAATAAAAAAATATATATTGGATTTACCAAAAATCTAGCTAATGGCTGCCCGCAAATAAGCCCTAGCTAATTAAAATAATGAAAAACAAGGTTAGGTTATGAATATGTTAACTAAGAAACGTTTGATAAAACGTTGTTTTCTTGCGCCCATATCTTTTCCAGTTTTTTTAACACTGTTATTTTTTAGCGCAACAACACATGGCATTAGTGTCAGTGCCAGTTCACACGACGGTAATATACCTGCCAATACTCTCGATAATGATTTATCTACGCGATGGTCAGCATTTGGAGATGGTGAATCTATTACCTATGATTTAATGTCCGTTAAAAATGTAGATAGCCTCGATATCGCTTTTTATCGCGGCAATGTTAGAAGAACACGAATAGATGTCGAAGCCTCATCTGATAATAATAATTGGCAAAATATTTGGAGTGGCGATCAGCCTGAATTAAGCCTAGACCTCCAGAAGATAGATGTGACAAATATCACCGCCCGCTATATTCGTATAGTTGGCCATGGCAACGATGCCGGTTCTTTGTGGAATAGCCTGACCGAAGTAAAAATTAATGAAGTGCCAGCGACGCAAAATACCATTCAAGTTACGGCTAGCTCCGATGATGGCAATTCACCTACAAATACGCTGGATAATGACCTTAACACTCGCTGGTCAGCGCTTGGTGATGGCCAATGGATAAGATACGAACTACCAACACCTACAATAATTGATAGTGTCGATATCGCTTTTTATAGAGGCGATAGACGACGCACCAACATCGATATCCAAGTTTCTGCTAGTGGTAATACTTGGCAAACTCTTTGGAGTGGCGACCAACCTTTAAAAATACTGGCTTTGCAAAATTTTAACCTCAACAATACAGAAGCCAAATTTGTTCGAATTGTCGGCCATGGCAACGACGGCGGAAGTCTCTGGAATAGTCTTACAGAGGTGCGAATTAATACTTTGTCTGGCACACCACCTAGCCCCACCACCACACCCGTGCCAACCCCTACACCAACATCGACACCAAGCCCAACCGCTATGCCCACTCCAACGGTGACACCCACACCAAGCCCCACGGCAGCACCAACATCTACACCTTCGCCGACTCCAGCACCTAGTACCACACCTTTACCACCCTCTGTGCTCAATACTGTGCCGGATATAAATTGCACATTGACTGTATCAAATGCTTCTCAACTGGAATCCAATACCGACTCGTCTATCAGCCCTGGCACAACAATATGTATTACCGATGGCATCTATAAAGACATTGAGCTGACGATTGAAGGTAATGGTACAGAGAATCAGGCCGTCACTGTCGCAGCGGTCAACCCCGGTAAAGTGTTCTTTGAAGGGGACTCACAGGTAAGGATGTCAGGAAGCTATGTGGTATTCCAGGGAATAACATTCAGAAATGGTAACTCCTCTAGTAGCGATCTGTTCCAAACGCGTGGTCGCGGCGGCGCGGTGTGCAACCACTGCCGTATTACCGAAATTACAGTTATCGATTGGGATCAACAGTTCCAAGGTAGCAATAGATGGTTTTTAATCTACGGCCAGCACAACCGCATAGACCATAGTTGGTTTAGCGGCAAAGCTAATCGAGGGGCATTGCTGACTGTGGATAGAGGAGTAGTTGACCCTGACTATGCACAAATAGACCACAACTATTTTGGTAACCGCCCTCCTGTTGATGGGAAAGAGTTTCCCGATACATCAGATAATGAGTTTGAAGCTGTGCGCATGGGCACCAGTGGCACACACCAAGCCGCCGCTTACTCGCGAGTGGAGTACAACTATTTTGAAAAAATTCGTGGCGAAGCCGAGATTATTTCTAATAAATCCAGCTTCAATGTTATCAGTCATAACACCGTGCGTAACAGTTATGGATCAATTGTCTCACGCCATGGTAGTGATGCAGAAATTAGCCATAACTTCATATTCGCCGATGGCTATCCTTTCACTGGTGGTATTCGCTTGACCGATGCTAATCACCGCGTATTTAATAATTATATTGAAGGTTGTAGTTTTGAAGCCAGTAACTTTAACGGTGGCATAGTATTAACCGATTCGGACGGTTCTAGCGACAGCGGTTATCAGCAAGTGGACAATATTTTTATCGCACATAACACTATTGTTGACTGCATCAATAGTATTAATTTCGCTGGCGGTAAAAGCAGAGCTTCACGTCATCCCACCAATATTACAATGATCAATAATATTGTTGCCAAAGCCAAAGGCCCGGTATTTATTAATGTTGATGAAGGGATTCCCAAAGGATCAAAGTTTGCTGGTAATTTTATCAGCGGCGACTCATTTTCTGATGGTAACCTGTCATCGTTAACGGGCTTTACCTTTATCGATCCTCAGTTATTACGCGCTAGTGATGGTCTCTATCGTCCGCAATCAACAAGCCCTGTTTTATCTGGCGGCAGTAATGATTTTGGTAGTTTCCCCTTTATTGGGGTTGATATGGATGGCCAAACACGTCGAGCAACCAACCCCGATGCTGGTGCCGATGAAGTCTCAAGCGATACCATCAGAAAACGGCCATTAACGTCAAGGGATGTCGGTCCGATAAACTATCGTCCATAAATATGTTTTAACATCACTCACCCGAGTGTTGAAAAAGAAGGCGTTGCATTCTTACAACGCCTTTTTTATGCATTGATATTACCTGCAGTTAGCAGCGTATAATGGTCGAAGTACGTTTTTGATCGCATTTGAATAGCAGGGTTTAATATGAATAACTTTAATTTTTACAATCCAACAAAAATTATTTTTGGCAAAGATAGAATTTCGGAGCTTGATAAACTCATCGACAGTAATGCAAAAGTTCTTGTTCTATATGGTCAGGGTTCAGTAAAACGAACCGGCGTTTTGGATAAAGTAATCGCGGCTCTAGGCGAGCGAAAAGTTGTTCAATTTGGCGGTATTGAACCCAACCCAACATACACTACATTAATGAAGGCTGTGGAAATTGCCAAAGCGGAAGGAATTGATTTTCTTCTCGCCGTCGGTGGCGGTTCTGTTATGGATGGAACAAAGTTTATCGCTATGGCTATAAGCTACCAAGGTAAAAACTCAGAAGACTTATTAAAACCTGGATTTGCTTCAAAACACGTCATTCACGCAATTCCTTTGGCCACGGTAGCCACACTTCCAGCTACAGGCTCAGAAATGAACTCTTTTGGAGTTATCAGTCACAAAGCAGCAAAATACTCGGTTTCTAGCCCTTTAGTTTTTCCACAATTTTCCCTACTTGACCCTTCAATAACATTTACACTTCCGCCAATTCAAGTGGCTAACGGTGTGGTCGACGCTTTTGTTCACACAGTCGAGCAGTATGTTACCCAACCAGTAGATGCACGCTTTCAAGACAGAACAGCTGAAGGCATTCTTAAAACACTTATTGAGATAGGTAAACAAACTGTTGATCACCCTACGGACTATGATGCTAGAGCAAATTTAGTCTGGTGTGCGAGTAATGCACTTAATGGGCTTATCGGAGCCGGTGTTTCTCAAGATTGGGCCACCCATCTTATTGGTCATGAATTAACAGCAATGTTTGGGATTGATCATGCGCAAACTTTAGCAATTGTTTTACCTTCTCTTTGGCGAGTTAGAAAAGAAAATAAACATGCTAAGCTTCTTCAATATGCACGTAGAGTCTGGGATATTAATGAGCAAGATGAGAGTACAGCTATTGATTTAGCGATCGACAGAACCCAAGAATTTTTTGAAAGCTTGGGCATCAAAACAAAACTTTCTAACTATGGTATAGAAAGAGATAAAATTGACGATGTTATAGATGCTTTAAATGCAAATGGTATGACCGCTTTATCTGAGACAAGAGATTTAGGTCTAGATGTGTCGAAAGAAATTTTAAATCTCGCCTACTAAAAAGATCACAGTTAACACTTATTTCTCTGCAAAAAATAAAACGCCGCTTCTATGTAATTATTGGTCAATCAAAATGAATGACCAATAATTATTCTGTAGATAATCATGTAATTTCAATGTTCATAATGCCATATTTATTTTTTCATCATCTGGCAAATAAATAGTGTACGTATAAGTGGAAAATTAAAAACTCACAGAGGAATTAAAATGAATAGCGTAACAAAAGTTATAAAATATTTATTTGTATGTTTAACTTTAACAACACTTTATGGCTGCAAAGTTCAAACTGTCGCTTATGTCGATATTGAGCGTTACATGGGGTTGTGGTATCAAATTTCGGCTAATCCGAGTTTTTTTAGTGAAGGTCTTGTAGGTATAACGGCAGAGTATTCTTTGCAAGAAGATGGCAGTGTTAAAGTTGAGAATAAAGGCTTTGTTGGGAGCTTTGATGGTGAGGTAAGTGAAATTACCGGAAAAGCTGACGTTTTTGATACAGAAAGCAATGCTGTGCTAAAAGTGACCTTTCCAGGTCAACCAGATTTACCTCTTCCCAATTACCTGATCGTGGTTCTAGATGAAGTAGACTATCAATATGCGGTTGTTACCAACCCTTCCACCACGTCACTTTTTGTATTGAGCCGAACTCCAACTATCGATCAAGATTTATATGAAAATATACTTTCAGAATTAGAAGCCAAAGAAATTGATACATCTAAATTAGAATTGACACCTCAGAGCTTATAGTAGCTATAGAATTCCTAAGAGATGTGACCAATTGATATAAAAATTTGAACTCAAACGCCTATGTAGAGTCTTAGGGCCAGTTAAAAGGCCCTAAGGCATTTCGGTAGATAAATATAGATCGGAGTAAAGTTCAGAATGACAAGTAACAATATGGTTTCTAAGCTTTCGACTTATAGCGTCAATGAAACTATGGACAAATTTGAAGCTATTATTAAAGAAAAAGGCCTAGGAGTAGTAGCACGAGTGAATCATCAAGCTAATGCACAAAAAGTAGGCCTGGAAATGAATGAAGCCCAGGTCATCATTTTTGGTAACCCTAAAGCTGGCACATTAATCATGCAGAAAAATATTGCAGCCGCTCTTGACCTGCCAATGCGGGTCGTCGTCTATAAAGACGATAGTGGTAAAGTTTATATTGCTTATCGCTCGCCCAAAACAATAGAAGAAAGCTTCGCTATTGCTGATTGCCCAGTATTCGATCAAATGTCAGAAGCTTTGGACAAGCTAACTTCGGCTGCAATCGCGTAATTAAATGAATTTGTATAGCTTTTATACCCGGCGGCAGTATATATCAGGACGATATATGTAGCCACCAAGTTAATAGAGTAAAAAGATCGGACAAAACTATTGGAAATAACACTACAGGAAGTCACTAAGGCCAACTACGAAAACGTATGTGATCTTGATGTATCAGAGCATCAGCAAGACTATGTCGCTTGTAATATGTGGTCGTTAGTAGAATCAATGTTTAATCAAAACCATACAACGAGAGCTATTTATAGGGATGAAACTCCCGTTGGTTTCTTTATGTGGGTGCGAGAAGATACAAATAAGGTATCCATTTGGCGTTTTATGGTGGATAGTAAGTATCAGGGCCAAGGTATAGGACGAGCAGCTCTGCAAATAGCACTGGAAGAGATTAAAGCTGTCGAAAATATCCAGCAAATAGAAATCTGTTATAACCCTAATAACCCAGTTGCTAAAGATTTTTATGGCAGCTTCGGCTTTATTGAAATAGGTATGGATGAAGATAACGAAGACATGCTCGCCGTTATCACTCTATAATTCCAACATTTCAACTAATGTTTCGTTGTTTACCTTGAGTTAGCACGTTTTTCTTTTTTTATCATTCTCTTAAAAATGATTACTTCATAAATTTTTAGGAGAAGTAAAATGAGTATATTGAAAGTAAGAACAGCGAAGTGCCTCAGACCTTCTTCAACCGCAAATATTTTGGTCGGTAAAGCATTTACTGCTATTGGCGCAGTGAGTAAAAATGAAACTACATTGTCAGAGGCCACTATCAGTGATGGGGCTTATACTGATGAGGCATTTAAAGGTGGGGCATTGTTAACAGCTATCAGCCAAGCTCCTGAAAGTCGCTTTATTTTCAAAAATTTGGCGACTTTATTTCAAAGATCAGATGACTTTTGTATGGAAGTCGACAATGAGCGCTTCTGGCCCCAGGTAGAAGATATGTACATGGCATCTGCAGATACAGCTTATATCAATAGAACTCTACCATTTGAGAATATTATCCGCATCAATTTGAAAAACCATCAAAATTCAGAATTTAAAGATAGCTTAGCTTTTTTAGAAATAAATACTAGCAAATTGGAAACAGACTTCATCGATAGTACATTTATTATTGCTAGCCCAAAAGAAGAGTGTATCTATGAATTGGATATATATGTGGAAAAATAATTTCAGAGTCTGCATTTATAATAAAGTTGTACGATATACTCTCATTTGTTTTTAGTATATGAAGCAAAAACAAAGAGAACTGCCATGCTTATCCAAGCTCAACAACTGCAAGAAGAGTTAAGTAATATTAACCTATGTATTTTTGATTGTCGGTTTGCAATGCCGGGTCCAGATTTCGACCCAAACTACGGGCGTGAGCAATATCATCAAAACCATATTCCCGGTGCACAGTATGTAGATCTTGAGCAAGATTTAAGCCGAGAGGTGACACCTCAAACCGGTCGCCATCCTTTTCCCAATGACAATATATTTTTGGACAAGCTGCAAAAATGGGGGCTGTCACCAGAGAAAAAAGTCGTTGTTTATGATGACAAAGGTGGTGTCATTGCTGCACGTTTATGGTGGATGTTGCGTTACTGGGTAGATCATAAAGATGTCCACCTATTAGATGGGGGTTTTACGAGCTGGCAACAAGCAAAAATGCCAATAACAAGTGAAGCACCTGCAGTCCAAACAAGCAGCCATCGCTATACAACCACACAGCAGTATTTGCGCTCTACCACTGAGGTTCGAGCTAATATCGAAGAGAAAAAAGATATTGTCGTTGATGCTCGCGCTCGTCCCCGTTTTATGGGAGAGCAGGAAAATGTTGATCCTATTGCAGGGCATATTCCGCAGGCATTGAATCTACCTTGTATGGAGAATCTTGATGCATTTGGGAAGTTCTTAAAACCAGAACAGCTAAAATCCCGTTTTTCCCATTTACTCGAAACAGTTGGCGAGCAGGGAAAAATTATTCACTCTTGCGGGTCAGGCGTAACAGCGTGCCACAATATTTTTGCCATGGACTTAGCAGAAATTCACGCTAGCCTCCTCTACGCGGGTTCTTGGAGTGAGTGGATTCAAAACCCCGACAATCCTATAGCGGTGGGTGAGTAAGCACCGCTATTGAGAATACTGCTGTAAAAATGGGCTTCAGGCTAGAGTCTGTTAACTAGCCCGAAAGTCTTGTTGAAAACGCTGGTGTTGCTGTTTCACTTCTTGATCATCATTGTCGTACAAAGCATTTACAACAAATATCGCAATAGAGGAGAAAAGAAAACCAGGCACTAATTCATAAAGATCGAATATACCTCCTGAAATCCCTTTCCATACAACAACTGTTGTACCTCCAACAACAATGCCCGCTAAAGCGGCAGTCCTACTCATACGAGAAGAATAGAGGCTAATCAATATCGTCGGTCCAAATGCTGCTCCTAAACCAGCCCACGCGTAACTGACAATATCCAACACCTTACTATTGGGGTCTAGAGCAAAAATAAGAGCAATAAAGCCAATGACAAATACAGATATTCGACCGAGCATTACCGGGTTGAGGAATTTATGCTGCTGATGAGTTTTTCCCGCTAGCATATCTTCTGCAATTGCTGAAGAGCAGACAAGTAGCTGCGAATCTGCAGTGCTCATGATCGCCGCCAAAATAGCCGCCATAATCACTCCTGCTATAACAGGATGAAACAGGGTATTGGCAAGAATCATAAAAATTTGCTCATTATCACTAATCGCGCCATTTTCATTGAAAATGACTACAGCGAATAGTCCCACACAGATTGCACCTGCATTGACAACTAAGGACCAGATAATCGCAATAGAGGATGCCTGTGGAACTTCGCGATGTTCCCTAATTGCCTGAAAGCGCGCCAGAATATGAGGTTGACCGAAGTAGCCAAAGCCCCAGCCTACAAGGCTCATGATACTAATCCAGCTCAGAACTTCGCCCTTAGAGTTTGTAAAAGGGTTGAGTAATTCTGAGTTTAGAGTAGCCACTTGCTGCAGGGAAGCACCCACACCATCATTGGCAACTATCACCATTACCGGTGTAATCAATAAAGCCAGCAACATTAGCAGACCCTGCAGCACGTCGGTCCAGGATACCGCCAAAAAACCACCGATAAAGGTATAAATGACAACAAAACCAAAGGTCAGCCAAAGTCCCCCCTGGTAGCCGGTATCAAAGACGGTGGAGAATAGTTTAGCGCCAGCGACAAAGCCTGAACTGACATAAAATAAGAAAAACAACAAAATAAAAAACGCGGTCACTAAACGCAGCACTGGCGTTTTATCGTTAAAACGTCGTTGCAAGTAGGTAGGAATGGTCAAGGCATTATCGAGCTGTTCGGTATAACTACGTAAACGTCGTGCCATACTCAACCAACAAATAGCAAGCCCCAGACATAAGCCTCCAGACAACCAAATGGATTCCAAACCGCTGGCAAAGGCATATCCTGGCAGTCCAAGCAACAACCAACCACTCATATCCGATGCTCCAGCGCTCAGTGCCGCCGTTGTAGCAGATAGCTGACGTCCACCGAGGAAATAATCTTCCGAAGCAGAAGTCTTTTTATATGCCCACCAGGAGATATACGCAACTAGTATCAAATACAACAAAAACGTCGATGTTAGGATCATAGAAATTATTTACCTAGGCGATTTTTATTTTTTCTTAATGATATCTTATTAACGCTTTAGGAGGTATTTTCATGAAAGCGAACTTTCCTTTATTTAGAGCTACCCACTGTACATATGGATTACTACGTTAAGTGCGTAAATGTACTTGCACACATCTGGTTTAAAACGGGGCCAATATTATGAAGACAATGCTTCCAGCTACTAGATTTACCGGCCCTGGTGCGATATCCAAGGGGTTTGAAAAATCGCCCATTGATACCAATACTGCAAACTTGGTCAGCGCAAAAACCTCCAAACCTAAGATTTTATCTAAGCCAATAACTAAAAGCTTATTACAGCCGTTGGGAGAAAATGGCCGAAGAAAGAATGCTGCTCGTACAGCAGTTGCTCTGGGAATAAAATATGGTGGCAAACAAGCAGCAATAGCGGCGGCGGCACCTTACGGTCCAGGAGCAGCTTTAGTAGCTAATATAGCCATGAGTAAACTTCAGGCTAAAGCTGAAAAAGATCTAAAACAAGCAGCTCAAAATGGTGAAAAAGGTGCAGGTATTGCAGCAGCTATTACCAATAACCCCATTGGTGGTAAAGGCGCTAAGCTGATTATCGATCGATTATCAAAGTAATTCTCTACAAGAAATTCCTGACAATTTACCTAGGGCCTGTTCACTTTACAAACAAACCTTAATACAAACGGCTCAAAGCCATGCTTTAGTAAGAGGAGATTAAAAGGTTGACAGTTATTAGTAGACCTGCATTTTTTATCCCGACTCAGACTGCCCTCAGAGATACTAGCGCTGAGACAAGCAATGTAGATAAAGCTTCAGAAGCAAGTAAAGTATCAGATAGGTTAATCGATTCTGTAAATCCGCAGAGAGCATTTGTAATTTTTGCCCATGGCAGCGGACAAAGTCGCAATACCAAAGACTCAACAATTGCACATATAGCGAGCCAAATTAATGGTAATGAAAATGAAGACTATATTATTGTTGATGGCCCAGCGGCCGGCAAACCTCCAGGTAGCTATGCATATAACGATTTAGATAGAACCATGACTCGAAAAAATATGCGAGAGACATTTGGAACGATTGCAGGTAGTAGTTATAAAACTGCAAAAATAAAAGCATTTGTGACAGGTAAAGGTTCAGAAAATAGTGCAGCGACAGCTGTCAGTAACATCATTGATTTGAAAGACAAAGGGGGCATCCCAGGCACAGTTAACATTATAGGTTACAGCCGAGGTGCTGCTGTAACAGCAAGCCAAATTGTCCATCAACTCAAATCAATTTTTGGCTACAAGCTCCCAGAGGAGGAGTCACAGCCACTGAAAATTAACTTATTTTTGATCGATCCTGTCGCCGGAGGGAGTAAAGGTAAACAACCTATCAATAAACTTAGCCTCAACGGTGAGAATGACAACGTGCACATAAAATCTCTATATGCCCTTTATTCTAGAGATGAGGAAAAACAAACGTATGTACCCCAATACCCAAAGGACTTCAATATCAGTGATGACGTTAAAACGGGGTTCTGCGAACTCCCTGGACGTCATGCTACACTGGGTAGATCAAACACCAGCTTAAAAGACCCTACAGGCTCAAAAGAAATACCAGAAAATGAAGAAGGTAGTCTTGCATCACCATCTAAGTTAATTGCAAGTTATGCACAAATATTTCTTGGCAATAATGGTATAAAAATTCAAGAGCCCGAAGATTCTTCTACTATTTCAGATGAGCATGATAAAATTTTAGATGATCCTGAATACAAAAAGTTAAAACAGAGTAATATCAAAAAGCGTTCTAATGATTATGCTTTTTCATTATTACTCGGAGGATTAAAACCGTTCAAGCCACGTGGAGGCGATGAGAGAATTAATAATCCAGATAACTTTTTAAGGAGTCTTAAAGGTGAATAATTGGGGTAATAACTACACCTTATTTATATAAATATGAGCATGATTACTGGTAATCATGCTTCAGGGACTTTTGCACAACTTGATTAATAAGCTCTGGTATTGCCGCATAGGCGGCTTTTATAGAGTTTTCATGCCTGACATCACCAAACTCTTGGTATTCAATTCCTAGCTCATAAAACTCTTCTACCCCTAGATATGTGCCAGTCGTGCGAATATGTGGGCCTAGATGATTCATTTCTCTTCTTACCCCATCTTTTCCAAATCCGAATTCCCCACAAGAAGTTAATAGTACAAGTGCTTTACCGGACATTGTAGGTTGCAATGGAAAATCACCGCGCTTTAAGTCGAAACTAAAGGTCTCATTGACCCTGATAACCTGGTCAAACCAGGCTTTCAAATGTGCTGGCATACCGTAGTTGTACATAGGTGTTGTTATTACAATAATATCTGATTGGGACAGTTCTTTAATAAGCAAATCTGACAGAGCAATAGATGATTTTTGCTCATCTGTTCGAAGTTCACATGGAGTGAAAGCGGCTTCGATCCAGGCTTCTGAAATAAACTCGGGAGGTTGTCTTCCAAGATCCCGATAGATCACTTTATCTTGAGGGTATTTAGCTTGCCATTGTTTGATAAATTCGCTTCCAAGAGCTTTAGATATTGAACGTTTAACACGCACGCTAGATTCTATATGTAGTATTGTTGCCATAGAAACCTCCGTTGATAGCACTCTATTAATTACGAGAAATTATTACCAAGCCCCAACTGTTTGACAAATGATAGAATTTCACATATAGATGAATTTAATTAACTTATAATGAGTTTTCTATGTTTTCTCACCTTCCACAGCTAAATAGTCTTAAAGTGCTCGAGTCGGCTGCACGTTTGAATAGTTTTAAAGCTGCTGCAGAAGAATTAAATATCACACCAACAGCTATATCCCACCAAATAGCCAAACTAGAGGAAAAGCTAGGGGTGTCGTTATTTATACGTCAAACGCGTTCGATAAAACTTACAAGTGAAGGTTCTAAGCTCGCTCAATCAGCTCATCAGGCATTACAACAACTTTCTTCTACTTTGGAAGAGATATCTAATGTTCAATCAGTTTTGAGGATTGCTACAACTACGTCTTTCGCTTCGATGTGGTTGGTTCCACATTTACAAGAATTTCAAACTTTGTATCCAGAAATTAATATTGAAATTAAAACAGGAGAAGAGCTTGTAGATATAGCAACGGATCGTCGCATAGATATTGCCATACGTTATGGGTGTTTCGATGACGCAGATGATAGCTGTATTAAATTAGCAACCGAAACATTTGATGCCTATGCTACTGAAAACTACTATGATAACTGTATAAATTTGGCCCATGCTAAATTTATACAAGCTAAGTGGAAGAATAAAAATTTACCATCAATCACTTGGCAGAAATGGTTTGAGCATAATAAACTTTATGATCCTTGTTCAGCAATAATATATTTTGATCAAGAGGATCATGTTTTTCAAGCCGCTCTAGCAGGGCAGGGGGTAGCTCTTATAAGCTCAGTATTAGCGCAGTCCGCACTTCAATACGGTTGGTTAAAAGCTTACAAAAACTCTCGCTCTCTACCTGGTCTAGATTATTATTTACTTATATCGCCTTTTAGCAAAGGTTTAAGCAAAGTAGATTTTTTTCAAAGTTGGCTAGTGAAAAAGTTTAGCGACTGTACTTTTAAGTAATATGTTGTGTGAAAACTTAGCGTCAGGCTGTAGTGTAGTTTTACAATTTTTAAAATACTATACTAGGCTTGACGCTTTCTAAATGTATAAAATAAAAACAACTCTAGTTACGCGTAAGAACGAGAGCGTCTATAGTTTTGACGACTATTAATTTCGTCTATCTGGCCATTTAAGGTCCAATAATCATACAGCACACCTAGACCAAAGAATCCTAAAGTGACAAGGTATAGTAAACCGGAAATCCATTTACCCATGTACATCCTATGTACCCCGAAAAATCCTAGAAATGCCAGTAATATCCAGGCTAGAGAAAAATCTATCGAACCCTCTTCATAGCGAAAGTCTGCTTCTTCATCCATGGAAGGAATAAGAAAGAGGTCAATTATCCAGCCAATGAAAAATAAACCGAGAGTAAAAAACCAAATCGTTCCTGTAATAGGCTTGCCGTAGTAAAAACGGTGTGCTCCCATAAAGCCAAAGATCCATGCAATATAACCAATAACTTTCGAATGTGTGTTGTTTTCTCTCATCTTCCTTTCCTTTTTACGATCTAAATACTTTTTCTATTATCTGGCTCTGATTTATTTCTCTACTCTCGATTAAAAATAATTTAATCGAAACAGCAATAAAAGACATTATTCCTAGCATCCAAAAAATAGAATTATTTGTTAATTTCTCTAAAGCTAAAAAAGCAATAGCAGTAAGTGTTAATGTTGTGCTCTTAAGTAGTTGTAGGCTCATAGTAACCTCACAGACTACACGCTGCTATGTTGTGGCTCCAATACTTTGGACCATGCTGTAAACTCAATCATCAGGGAGCATACAACCAATACAAAAAGTGTGATGCTCAAACCGAAAACTAAACAACCACTTGCTAACAGCAACAAAGCGAACTGAATAAATCCTCTATATTGCATGGTTTTCTCCTTACTTTTCCAAGTCTGCAAATTGTCGATTAAGATTAAATTTGTTTGATGTTACATAGTGTTCCATATCGTCTACTCGATTCATTATTTTTTCGAGTTTAGATTTGGCTCTACTTAACCGCTCACTCGTACTTCGACGATAGCGAAACATTTTTTTGCGGCGATAACAGCGTTCACCTTCATCATATTCATAGTCCATTTTATCAGCGCCACCTTTACTCAACTCTCTATCACTTAGAGACTTAGGCACCAATACAATCCATGCAATAAAGTATCCCCAAAAGGCGATGGGACCTGTAAAAATGACCGCTGCGACAAAGGCGATACGCATAATGTTATGATCGATCTCAAAATGATCTGCTATTCCAGCACAGACGCCACCAATCTTTTTGTCTTTAGTATTGCGATATAAGTTCATACTAAAGCCGTTGCGACGAGAGTTCATATATCTTTCATATTTTCCATGTGTCATAGCTTATTCCTCAGTTTCTTTTTCCAGTAGATTTGCGCCAATTTGGGTGCTCTGCATCGAGAATTTCTTCTAGTGTTTCTACTCGATCAATCAATTTATCCAATGTTTCCAACATTTCTTCTATATCGCTCACTTCTTGGCTGCTAATTCCCTGAGCCATTTTTGACTTATAACGATAATGAAGAATAAGCCAAATAGGAGCTACGATAACTAAGAACAAAATAATTGGTGCGTAAAAGAATTCCATTGTCGGGTCCTTGTTAGGCCATTTTCTATGGCCTTATTAATTAAGCGAATTTATTTTTTTAATGTCATTTGTTCTTTTAAACGACTTAACTCTTCATTAATAGCATCATCTTTTGCTAATTGATCAATTTCTGACGCAAGATCGTTACGGCCTACATCAAATGATTCTACGTGGCCCTCAAGTTCATCCATACGTTTTTCGAAAAGTTCGAATTTAGTAAAGGCATCATCAATATTTTTCTTATTGATTTGGCGTTTTACTTTATAACGATTCTCAACTGTTTGAGCTCTTAAAATTAATGCTTTTTGTTTGGCTTTAGCATCATCAAGCTTAATTTGTAGTTGGGCAACTTCATCATTTAGTGTGGCTAAATGATCTTCTAAAGATGCAAGTTCAGCTTCTGCTGTGCTTACTTCTTCTTCAATTGCAGATTTTTCTGCAATAGCAGCTCGAGCTAAATCATCTCGTCCTTTACTGATAGCAAGCTTTGCTTTGTTTTCCCACTCACTAGCTTCCTGTGTTAGACGAGCTAAGCGACGATGCAACTCCTTTTTATCAGCAATGATTCTTGCGCATGAGCTTCTGACTTCGACTAAAGTTTCTTCCATTTCCTGAATAATTAGACGAATCATTTTCTTTGGGTCTTCTGCATTATCAAGTAATGCATTGAGATTCGAATTGATAATATCTGTAAAGCGCGAAAAAATTCCCATGTTTGAGACTCCTATTTAATTGACTTATCTGACTTACGCTTTATCAGCGATTGTCATACATACCTTTACAGATACCATGCCAACTCTTTTAACTCATTGTTTTATATAGGAAAGTCATTTTTCGACCAATAAAATGAAAATTTATATTGGTTTTTTTAACCATTAAATGGATAATAAAATCACACATAATGGCTAAATAAACCAAACTCATGCAAAGAATTATTGGAGAATCCAGCACATTAACCGAAACCCTCGACCATGTTTCAAGGGTGGCTGCGCTCAATCGCCCTATTTTAATTATTGGCGAAAGAGGAAGCGGTAAAGAGATGATAGCCGAGAGGCTGCATTTTCTATCTAAGCGTTGGGACGAATCTTTTCACAAAGTGAACTGCGCTGCTATTAGCGAACAATTGCTCGATAGCGAGTTATTCGGCCATGAAGCTGGCGCGTTTACTGGTGCTAGCAAAATGCAAATGGGACGCTTTGAGCGCGCCGACGGTGGCACGTTGTTTCTTGATGAATTGGGAACAATGCCATTGCGCATTCAAGAGAAGTTGTTGCGTATTATAGAGTATGGGGAGTTTGAACGTTTAGGTGGACAAGAGACGCTAAAAGTAGATATTCGCATTGTGGCGGCAACAAATGCGGATTTACCAAAACTCGCAGATAAAGGTAAATTTCGGCACGATCTTTTAGATCGTTTAGCCTTTGATGTTATTAACGTTCCCCCCTTAAGGGAACGTATAGATGATATTCCAACGTTGGTAGATCATTTTGCGACACGAATGTGTTTAGAATTGGAACGGGAATATTATTCTGGTTTCTCTCAACAAGCTCTAAGCGAACTGACAAATCATCGATGGCCAGGCAATATCCGTGAACTTAAAAACGTTGTGGAGAGAAGTATATGCCATTGGCATGATCCCGATACACCGGTAGAAGAAGTGATCATTAACCCTTTTAAAAGTAATGAAAACTCATCACTTCCTTCGAATAAAGAAGACATACAAACGCCTTCCATTATGCAAGCCACGGACGAGGTTTGCATAAACTTTCATGACCAAATTAAAAATATGGAGTTAGAACTCCTAAAGAGAGCTTTGACTGTTTGTAAAAATCATCAGAAGCAAACGGCAAGCTATTTAGGAATGAGTTATCACCAACTGCGTGCTTTACTAAAAAAATATAAAGATGAGATTTAATAAAATTTAGAATTGATTTGCTTACATAGATAAAAATGTACTTATCTAGTGGTAGCTTTTAGAAAAAAACCTTATTTTTTTCATATTACCATTGAATATAATAAGTCTTTACGTAACGGAAATAACGTTTCTTTATCTTATTGTGCAGTGTGATCTAGTGTCTAATTTTGTGTAAAAGATTTTATGGGTATGGCTTTTGGGACAGAAGAGGGTAGGCGTCACTTCAAACTTGAGTGAATCGAAGAAAAACAATTTTAAGGAATATGTCTCAATTCCACTATTTACTTAGTTTAGCCTAAAGTATCAGTATTTGTATATAACTCCTAAAAAAACCTGATATTTCAATGTTTTACTAATGAATACAGCAAAATTACTTCAATAATGTGACAAAAACTTAATTCATCTGCAATAAAAAAATTTTTTTTTACTATTTACATATGATGACTAAACTGCAATAGTTTTAATTAAGAAGGTATCGGATTGGAAACAATTAGATACTAAAATTTATTCATATTAACTTGTATAGATTGTTAAAGGAGGCGGTCGAAAAAATCTCACCACGTTTATCGCTACCAATAGGGGTAGCTGATTAAATGACCAAAGCGGAGAACACTATGGCGAAAAAGTCCCGTGCAAGACGTAGTTCTTATTCTTCACGAGAATATGAAAGCAAGCGTACAAAAAATGGTTCATCAAAAAAGCGAAACAATGAAAGTGCACAAATAGTTGAGCTTAATGCTCACTTACAAAACTTCGACACAGCTTATTCCCCTAGGCAGGATAAAGCTCCCCTCAAACCCCGCACCAGTGCTCAAAAAGCATATATCAATGCGATAAAAAATAACATGTTAACCTTTGGCATAGGCCCGGCAGGTACAGGTAAAAGCTATTGTGCTGGCGCCCTAGCAGCAGAAGCGCTTGAATCAGGTAGTATCGAGCGGATAATTTTAACTCGTCCCGCTGTAGAGGCAGGTGAAAATTTAGGTTTTTTGCCCGGCGATTTAGATGAAAAGTTTGCTGCATATATAGACGCTTTTCGAGATATTTTAAATGAGCGTCTCGGTGCCGGTACTGTCAACTATTGCCTACGCCATGGCCGTATTGTGGCAGCACCTCTGGCGTATATGCGTGGTAAAACCTTCAATGAGGATACTTTTGTCATTCTCGACGAAGCGCAAAACACGACACCAGAACAAATGAAGATGTTTTTAACCCGCATTGGCGAAAACTGTAAAGTCGTTGTTAACGGCGACGTCAAACAAAGTGATATCAAAGGACGCAATGGTTTATCAGATGCTATCGAAAGGGTAGAAGGCTTACCTGGCGTACACATCCATGAATTTGAGCGCCACGATATTGTCAGAAGTGGTCTAGTACGTGAACTAATGGAGCGTTATGAAGTTACATCGGAATAATTCCATAAACAAAAATCAAATATATTAAATCCACCCACAGGCGCTCAAGCAAACTTTGCCTGGCAAATTTATTGGGAAATAGATATGTTTGAGCCGCCTCTAGCATGAGATTTATACACTTAAGAGCTATAAATTATATACATAGATTTTATAAGTGTATAAATTTCAAACTATACAAAATGGGTTTAGAATTCCATAAAAACGTCACAAACGTAAAATTCCTTGCGGTTTGGGGTTTGAAGGGCTAGCTATAAACGTCTGTTAAGACTAGACTTAGCCAGATAAGACAATTTACCAGCCATTTCGCCTTAATAAATTATGGACAAAAAAACAGAAGGGCGGGGTGCGAGTCATCTCCCGCTTACTACAGTAAACTCGGGTAAAGATGAGCCTGACAGTGATCAAACTGTAGTCAAAACAGGCGCTACTGTAGTAGACGATAAAACTCGCGTAAAATCCTCTGATTCAATACCTTCTTCGGATGCCACCCGAGTCAAAACTCCAAGCTCTCAACCCACAAAGGTTGAAGGCGCGACCTCGACTTCTTCGCAAACCAAACTGCGCAGTCCTCAAACACTTGCTGGTAATCAAACATCGAGTACTACCGGGCTCAGTGAGCTTGCTGACGCACCTATCACCAAGATAGAGCGTATGGAACGTACCCCAAGGCCAACCGGGTCCCACCGAGAAATTGATGTTGGTAGTGTAATCCGCGACCGTTTTGTACTGCAGGAAGTGCTGGGACGAGGTGGAATGGGTGCAGTTTATCGAGCTTTGGACTTGATAAAAAAGGAAGCGGGGGATGATAAGCCCTATATTGCTATCAAATTGTTAACAGGGGGTTTTAGGGATCATCCACACGCTTTCGTAACGCTGCAACGTGAAGCCCGAAAAACTCAGGAGTTAGCGCACCCAAATATCGTAACCGTCTATGATTTTGACCGTGAAGAAGATGTTGTTTATCTCACGATGGAGCAACTTTCTGGTGCGCCTCTAATCGACGTAATCAAAGGTAAAACCAACAAGTTTTTGGATGATAAAGAGAAGCTCGATATCATTGAACAGATAGCTAAAGGCTTAGCCTATGCTCATACTAAAGGTATCGTCCACTCCGATCTAAAGCCTGCTAATATCTTTCTCACCGATGATGGTGTGATAAAAATCCTAGATTTCGGGATTGCCAGAGCAGCTAATAAGGAGCTTTATCAAGACAGTTTTGATGCAGGTCAGCTAGGTGCTCTAACACTCAGTTACGCCAGCCCAGAGATGATTCGTTTCGAACCACCTCATCCGTGCGATGATATCTACGCTTTAGGTATTATTATTTGCGAAATCATGGGAGGACCTCATCCGTTTGATCGCAAAGATGCAAAAACAGCTTTCGAAGAAAAACTTTCACCTAAAATTCCAGAAATTAAAAATCCTTTTCTAAAGAAATGCTTATTGGACACATTATCTTTAGAAAGAGATTCTCGTATTCCCGATGCGAGTGTATTTTTAAAACGTTTCAACAACGCAAATTCTGCACCGAAAAGAATAGCATCGATTACAGCAATTATTGTTTTAGCTATCATAGCTAACTTCTTTTATATACAGACGATAGAAGTCGAAAGTGTGCCCTTTAGCTCTTTACCTAAAGAGCAGCAAACACAATTTTACGAGTTATTGGAGCAGGGCAATACTGCACTCAAGTTTAAAGACATGCAAGGCGCCGTGGCGAAGTTCAATTCAGCATTTGAAATTCATGGAACAAATGACGATATAAAGAAAGCAAAAAAGAAAGTCGTTGCTATTTTTAAAGAAAATTTAGACAAAGCAGGCGATGAAAAAAGCAAAGAGTTTTTAAAATCGCAACTTAATGATTTAAAGCGCTACCCAGCGTTTGCCGATTTAGATGAGCTATAGTTCTAGATTTTTTATTTACTAGTGTTTGCAGGACCTGTTAACGGGTCCTAACTAAATAGAGGCTTAAAAAAACTTCTTTGGTAACTTACGATGCAGCGAGTTTTCTTCGCATAATCAAAAGCTGCTATACATTCCTCGTCTTTAAAAGAGTCTTCCCGATACTTCTCATAGTCACTAAAACTTGGAAAAGTAAAAAGAGCTAAAGCTATATTATTGGCACCTTCTAATGGCAAAAAATAGCCATTGTGTTGACCACCAAACTTATTCACCAATGGAATCCACAGTTTGGCATAATGCTCAAACTCTTCAAGCTTATAGGGATCTATCTCATATCTGATAAAACAAGTAATCATATTATTTTAAAATTTAAATTAATCAGCTTTTACTGCGGTACCCATAACTTTTATTTTACCACCAAAAGGTAGTGCAGACACTTCGTAGACGGTCCTGGCTGGTCGTTTATTCTCTGGAAATAAAGATATAAATAATTCGTTAACTTCGTGCAGAAAATTTAGGTCGCAAAAGGCAATATCAACAAAGACAATGTCCTCTTTAGAAAAACCTGCTGCTTCAACTGCAGCAAAAAAATTTCTAAAAGCACGCTTTGATTCTTCTTTCATTGTTCCAGCGATATATTTACCATCCAAACCTACAGAAAGCTGGCCACTAACAAAACACATATTGTTAGCAACAACGGCGTGACTTATAGGGTTGTTCCAACTAGGCAAGGATTTACTTTCATAAATAAATTTTCTTTCACCCATATCACACCTTTCTTATCTAAAGCACCTTTTATTTACAGAATCTTTATTTACTGCACCTCAAACAAATAGAGGACATTTGTTTGGGGTAGAGATTAGTTATCTACAGCACCTTCTTCAAGCCAACGAAGAATAGCCAACCCATCATTATTGAGGTCACTGATACTGGTGGGTGAACCTGCGACATTACACAAGCGATTACCTCCTGTATGTCCGCCGGAGCTATTGCACGAATTCTGAAACAAGACACTACCTAGCAGTTGCTGAGTTGTAGTTGGCTCAGCTAAGGTAATTTCGGCTGGATCGTAAGGTATAAATTCTGTATTTGTTGCGGCCAAACGCACATTATCAATTTGCCTCCAATCTGGCGCTCCGGCTGTATTACCAACGTGACAACTACCGCAACCTGTGGCTCCTTCTCGACCAAAAACACCATCGCTAGCAAGAAGAGAGGAGAAAGTTTCTGTAGCATTGATGGTTACAACCACTGTACCGCTATTTGTTCTCTGCGACAGTGAACTATCCTGTACCGTGTATGAGAAGCTATCCTGACCGACGAAGAAACGGCTAGGCGTATAAGATATCACGCCACTATTACTTACGGATACGGTAGAGTTTGTCTGTGTTGGCGAACCAACACTAATAACTTGCAAGCTCAACCCATCGGCAACAGTATCATTGGCAGAGGGATTGAGACAGGGAACCGAACCAAATACCACCGGATAACTATTTTCGTTAAAGGAGCTGATAGCATCCATTGAGCAGGTATCCGGTCCAACAATCTCAGGCCCATCCAATGAGTTAACTGTAATAGAAACATTAGCCGAAGAGGAACTCTCGCCGAAACTGTCCGTTAATGTAAAATTAAATTCTCCAGCACCCAAAAAGGAAGCAGCTGTTGAAGTGAAAGTTACAATACCTGATGTAGCATCAGTAACACTCGCCGTACCATTAGTCACAGCACCAGTAATTTCGATTGAAGGAACTTCACCACTGCGAATATCTCCAAATACTGATCGGCAAGATTCGCTATCAGGAGATTGGCCAGGGCACAGGCTATTAAATATATCAATGGCAACCGATGCACTTTCGTTGACACTTTGTGCAGGCACACCTTGAGGATTGGGAACATTGTTGTTGACTAAGACTGAGCGTTGTACCGTATTAGAAACCAACGCAACACTTGTGTTAGAAGCAATAAAACTAACTTGGGATTGTGTGCCAGGTTCACCAGCTGTGAAAACGAATTTTTCCTCGTTACTCACAAAATTACCATCAACACTCCATTCGTACGCATTAGTAAATAAACTATCACTCGCATCGAATAATACTGTGCTACCAAAATCTACAATAACATCCGCTGCTAGCTCAGCATTTTCCGATGGCGAGATATTCGCCACAGGGTAACCAGGAAGTGTTTCAAGAGGTACATCATTATTAGGGTTGGTATCGCTGTTAAGGTGATTACGTAATATCTCTGCTGGCGAGCTATTGCCATAAAAGTCGATCCAGAAACGATCCATTGTTAAACGAGAGAGTGGCATTGTGCCTTGCTCAAAAACAAAGGGAATGAGTCGTTTATTATTAATGAATTCATCGTAGCTATCAAAATCAATTGCTTGATTACCTACTTGAGCGTGGCATAGGCGGCAATTGCGGACAAATACCTGACGATACAAATCTTCTTGCCCATGCCAACCACTTTGCACGTAGTCACTATCAAATGGATTATTAGGCAAAGTAGAAACTTGGCTTTGCAGTGTCGTCAACTCTTCAGAGCTAAGTGGATTTTCTTGACTGCCAAAATTCAAATTTTCTACAGCTTCACTATTGCCATAAAAGCCGTGGAGCATTTTGATGGGTGTTTCAAAACGTTTTAAGTTATTGGTATGGTGGGTAAAGGTATCCAGCACCATTTGATTTTGCAAACGAAAAGCTTCTTCTTGAGACTCCCGGCTATATTGCACGGTAATTTCATCGGATATTTCTGCCGAGCTATAGACGGGGTCGATCACACCCACTTCATTACTTTGTGTATATAGAAGGGCGTCCAGGTCCCAAGGAATAAAGCTAGAGTCTAGATCGGCTGCAGATGCATTGATATCATTTAGGTTTGCAGCATTAAATTGATCTGAGTTTGTATCGCCATAGTGACAAGCGACACACACACCGGGAACCATACGTTCACCACGCCCATCAAAATTCATACTTGGTGCTCTTACATACTCACCGGTAACTGTATCTGGTACATAGGAATAGAATTTGACAATTTTCTTGCCGCTAACATCATCCTCAAATGTTCCATCGCCACAATTTCCCGTAGGAGCAGCACTATATTCCATGACCACTATGGCAAACTCATTGCGCCCAGAAAAAATATTTTCCAATGAAGGATAATTGGTAACATAGCTATATACATTGCCATTATCATCTTTGCGCACATACATATCACGACCAAAATTTAGATCGTAGTTATTAACATATGAAGTATGTACAACAGAATCAGGATAAGCATTAAACCCAGCTTGCTCAATCCATTTAGTAAGAGTGTCGGCTCTTGTTTCTGGGTCTATACAGTCGTAATAGTTGTTGGCGGAACGCCGCGATTCCACTTGTAGGTTTTGACGCAGCCATTCGTCGCTAAAACTTAGTTGGCCGGCAGCTGTGCGTATAGAACTAATATCTAGTAGTTCAAAACGTGCATCGTTATCACGGGCTAAATAAACGTCGATAGCGCCAGTGGACTGTTGTTCCAGGGAGAGTGTAATATTAAGCACTGCATTTTCCACATGCTCGAACTCTAATCTGCCGCCTCGTGTCGCTCCTTGGAAATTTACATTAATTTCATCGGCATCCAGAAGAGGAATAGGCACTTTATAAAAAGTATTACGTGCATCTGAAACTTCAAGCACTTGTCCTGCAGCAACACTTCCAGAGAAGTTTTTACTATCCACATTAATTGTTTGTTGGTTACCGTCGCGGTCCGTCCAGCTAGCTGTAGTCATCATATTGAGTGTGAACGGTATTTCGTTTGCAAGCGCAGTATTCGCAGCTGCAGCAACAATTACCACAAAATTTTCGTCAACATTGGGATTTAATAAGAATTTATTGGAATCGTAAGCCGGTTTAACACGAACACCCACTTGATCAGTTGCTTCTTTTCCATCTGCATCTATCACTGTTAATTCAAATTGCAGAAGTACTCCACCGGCTTCAGTCAACGGCACCTGGGGTGCGGTAAAAACTGTTGAATTTCGTGTACGTTCGTAAAATTCTACAGGGTAATCTCCAGTGTTCACCTGTTGCCATTGAAAGGAGAGTAGAGGGTCATCAATACCATCACTATTAAAGCCCGACAATAACACATCTTTTCCCGAGCGAACTTCAATTTCACCAGACGTCGCTTGACTTGCTCCAAATACTTCAGCCGTAGCAATAGGAGAACCATCACTTTGACTACCCACATCGCTACCACCGCCGCCGCAGCCTACCATGGTAGACAGGCACAGGGCAGAAAATACTTTAGTAAAATGGACCGTCAACAATTTATGTAGGTGTGTCACTTTGCGCTCCAGGCAACCTAAAATATATTCGGTTGCAAATAATTAATCCAATAACAGTTCTATCAATCTGACATATAACATGTCTGGCAAAAACTAAATGTCGAATAAAAATTATATTTTTATTTCTTTTACCAAAATTCTTTAACACATAAATTAATTTTGGGTTTTTTAAAAGGTATAGCGTAAGCCGAGGGAGTAGAGATCGATATCAAAACCCTCCAAGCCTTCTAGGGATTTATAACTAATAAAACCTTGAATATCACCACCAACTGCGCCACCAGCTTGCCGCTGACGACCGCCACGAATAACCGATGACATACCTACTGTATAGCTGTAGTAGGAGCTGTCCAATTCTTCGGTTGGAACACTAAAGGCAGTTGTGCCAGTTGTATCTTGCGCATAATAAGCACGGATATTACGCGATGCATCATCGTTTTGAGTAATAAGTTCAAGAGTAATATACGGCACAAAAACCCCAAAGGATGGGGTCAAGGTGTACTGAAATTTGGTACCAAAAGTAAATTCTTGAGAGGTTATATCCTGGCTTTCTATTACCAAATCAAAAGCATCGTTATTAACATCATCTTCAATAAATCCATCCACGCTGGTATCGCTATATGTAATATTAGCGAAAGGCTCTACGGCAAACTTCTTCCAAAACCATGTATATCCTGCTTCTACAAACAATGATGTCACATTAGCGTCAGTATCACTGACAGCCAAAGTGTTAATACTTTCTAAATCTAAGTTAAACGATGGATATCGTATCGCTCTTTCTGAATCAAAAGATATTTGTTGCCAACCTAAAGAAGCACTTACATACCAAGCATCTTTTTGATACATAACAAAAGGCATGATGCTTACGCCATCTGCTTCGATTTTACCTTCGACGATGCTCAAGGCACTATCAAAATCAATCTCTTGTATAGAGTTACCTAAGACAAGGCCGGCAATCCAATTATTATTTATTCTGTAATCCATTCCCAAAGTAAATTGGAAATTTTCAAAATCGAAAGCATCTTCTCTATTGGTAGGTTCACGACTACCACTACCAAAGTCCACATTGAGGAATCCTCCCCAAGGGCTATAAGCATTGCCGTCAGAACTGGCACCCGCACCACGATTACCATAGGCTGAAGCAAGTGCACCATTATTATTCTGCTGCCAGGTACTGCCGATACCAATAATATTAAAGCCAGACGCACCGGCTCTTAAAGCTGTTAAACGAGCTGCTAAACCGGAAACTTGACCACCAACAAATTCACTGGAGAGATTCCCTTGCGCGGCGTACTCTTCTGCAGCGGTCCAACGCAGAGAAAAGCCTAAACCTTCGATATCAGCCCCTAAACTAAATGCAGTAGGTCCTGCGCCTGTAATCTCATTAGCAGTATGAATCAATTCTCGAACATTATCGAACAGCTCAAAAGTTTGGCCTGAACAAGTACCTGTACCAATCCTTTGAGAATCACTGCAACCACCATCACTAATTAGTCTGTTGTATGTGATTAAAGCTGCAGACGCGGCTTCTCGTTCAAGATCGTTAAAAAGATTTTGATCAATTAATTGCTGGATATTTGCATGTGTAGGAGTAGTAATTATTCCTAAAATTAATGCACTTGATGCCAGATAGGGTGTTATACCTTTAGGCCTCATGATTCTTCCTCAAATAGTATTAGTCGGACTTTTACAACAAACGACAGCAAATATACCTAGAAATAAGTCTGGGGTCCGTCCAATGAACCCCAGGTATTACTTAATAGCTGTTATGTAATTTTAGATTATTAGGAGGCTTTTCTTACAAAGAAAAAATCACCTACTTCGTGGCCTGCGCCTTTAATTGCTTTAAATTCTGGTATTTGGACTACACCAGACTTTTTCGATCTTTCAGATACTTTTTCACGAACTTTTAGAAATAATTCAGGACCGCTAATAACTCCCTGACTATTTTCTAATACCTCTAGAAATGCTCTGGCGAACAATGAGTTACCGCGACCGAAATTATCTAATACTGGTGCATCACCACCAGAAGAAAGTAGCAAACGAGACTTTTGCGGTAATTTATAACGCACGTAATCAAGAGAATAATCTGCGTCATCTCCCATAAAGAGATAACCTGGTGCGTTTGATAACAATCCGGCATAACAAGAATCGGCGACTACCATGACACGTTTCGCTTTTAAACGCGCTAAATGGCGAGTAACAAATTCATTGGATACCCAAAATGTATCATCTGGTGGCGCACCAGCGTTAACAGGTAGCCAATAGCCCGCCTCATAATCACCAGTGGTGATGCGGCTACCATGGCCGGCGTAAAATATTAACAAATTGTCTTTTTCTGTGAGCTTATCATTGAGCTCATTAATAGCACGCATAATATTGGCATTATCGGCATCTAAGAGAACGGTCACGTCAAAGCCGTATTCCTTTTCCAGCAGCTCTTTTGTTTTCACTGAGTCTGCATGCGGCGTAAATAGATCTTCAATAGAGTCGTAATTTTGGTTACCAATAATTAATGCGTAATATTTACCAAAGTTAATATCTTTCAGTGAAACATTATCTGTGCTTCCTGCTGTACGAATTTGTTTTACAGGTGCCGCGCTTGGTTTGCGGTAACGAGGTAGTTCTTCGATACCTGCCACAGTTAACTTACGTTCTTCCTCTAAGCGAGCGACCCATTCTTTTAATTGTTTTATCTCTTCCTTTGCCGAATCATTACTAGCAATTTGTGTATTCTTTTTTTCTAGGTCAGAAATTTGTCGGCTAAGCAATTTAATCTGGGTATTTTTCTCAGAAAGTGCTTTATTCAGTTGCTCACGCAGAGCTTCTTGCTCTTTATTAGCCGCAGATTGATAAATCACATTGTCTTCGGGTAATCCCCAGGCCTGGCGATAGTAATTAATTGCAAGTAACTTATTTTTTTCAACACCTAAACCCTGTTCATATAGGGTTCCCAAATTAAATTGAGCACGAGCATTACCTTGTTTAGCGGCCTTTTCGTACCAAATAACAGCCGCTTCGTAGTTAGGTTCGCCACCTAAACCACGCTCAAATATCTGCCCAACATTTACTTGCGCTTCAGCGTCTCCTGCCTCAGCAGTTTCCATCCAAACATTTAATGCTGTCTTGTAGTCTGCTCTATCGTAGGCGACATATTCTCCGCCTCTGATACGACAATCTGCTGCGGTCGTTTGGGTAGGGCGACGGGGTGTTAGGTAAGTGGAATTACCTAGCTTTCGTACTTGCCCAGGCAATAAGCAATCGACAACTTGCAGGTCCGAAATGGTTTGCGCAGCGCCTTCTACCACATTGTCTTTCTGCTGTTGATTACCACAACCCAACAAGCCTACAGACATACCTAAACTTAGGCTTATAGCCCTAATTAAAGTACTATTTTTTCTTACTGTCATAATAGTGCTCTTCCTTGTTAAGGAACGTTATCTTTATAAATATGTAGGTCGTACTACATTAGCCTCGACTTACTTGTTATTGTTTACTCGCCTTCAAGCTTATCGGCTATAAGCGCCACGATAAATAGTCTTTAAGACTAATAACAACAAAATAAATAAATACATGAAGTCTATCGCTCCGCCGCCAGATGATCCGCCGTTGCTATTATTATTATCGCTACCAGCACTAGTGGTCTGCGCTGGCGTGGCAACGCCACCGGGATCTTGAATCACTCCATTTGCCGTTGCATCAGCATCATTTGGACCGCCATCTTCAATGGTTAATTGCACACAATCATTTCCAGCAGTTAAACCATCTTGATAACTTTCAGCGCCAGGCCCTGGGCAAACATTCTCAACCGATGGGGCAGAGGCAACTTTATTGTTGTCATCTACAACAAAGTCATTCCACCCAGAAGTAATAGAAAACTTCCGATATACGGCATTTTCCGGGATACCCGAGCTTAAAGGAAATATCACACTGACACTTTGACCTGGGAAACTCAAGTTGTCGATAACAAAATCCAGTAAGTCGCTACTGAAAGTAAAGTCTGTTTGCGCATTGGCTGGCTGACCAGAATCACCGAGGTCTTGTAGCTCTTGCAGACTCACGGTGAGGCTATCTGCTCCTGCATGAATCGCTGTTTCTCCTAAACGCAATGACAATGTTGGTTCTGTTTCTAAAGAGGTCGTCTCTGTATTTACTTGCAGTACAAAATTTTCTGTTGATTGGTCGACAGCGTCATCAATACCATTAGAGTTTGCATCGACAGCGGCATTATCGCTAACTCTAATAATGACTTCGTTGCTGGATAGCCCCCCACTACTATCAGCCACAACCACGCCGACTTTATATATTCCCTCGGCTAGATTCATAGGATCAATGACAAAGCTACTTTGACCAAGCCCGATGACAGAACTAAGGCTGTTATCAGTATTACCCCAGTCATAGGTAAAACTTTCATTGATGTTCGGATCACTTACTGATGTATTAATGGTAACCAATCCACCATTTCGAGTTACAATTAAGCCAGGCATTCCTGCTTGCTCAACACTTAATTCAACTGTGGGAGCAATATTCGACTCCACAATATCCAACTGATGAATAATGCTATTGCTAAGGGTGGCATTGACGGGATTTGCCAGTGTTAATATAAGGTTTTCTGTGCCCTCAACCACGTTATCTGCCAATATATTAAAGCGCAATGTTGCCGTTGCACTTGTTAGGGCAAGAGTACCATCAACTAAGTTGTGGTCATTGCCATCGGCAGTGCCTGATAGGCTATAGTCGACAGATACGGGAAATCTCACTGGATCACCATTGAGCGCGAAAACAACACTGGCAATTTGCCCTTCCTCAATACTCTGATTGCTAACTACACTAATTTGCGGAATCACATCGACTATCTGTTCTGCTGTAGCACTATTACCCTGAGCATCAGTTGCTGTCCAAGTAACAATATGACGTCCACTACTAAAACCACCCGAGGGCATGCTAGGGGTTGCAGTCACAGGACCGTCTAAAGAGTCGGTAGCAACCGCCTGACCAACATCTACGAAAGTTTCGAAGCCTGTTGATAAGCGCAAAATATTAGAAGGCGCAGTTACCACAGGAGGCGTATCATCGATATTAGGATTGCGATTGCTGTTGAACTCTTCAAGGTTGGTCAAGCCATCATTGTCCGGGTCTTCACTAGCATCGGAAGGATCGAAAGGATTCAAGTTATTAGCCACTTCAAATTCATCAGAGATCCCATCATTATCATCGTCGCTATCACAAGCGTCTCCGTTGCTGTCACCATCATTATTGGCCTGATCTGCATTGGCAGTGGTTCGACAATTATCTTCGTCATTAGCGACACCATCAGAGTCAATGTCAAACACCACCGTTAAAGTAAATGTTTGATTAACAGGTTGAACACCATCCTCAGCGCCATCTATAACCGTTACAGTAATGGTTGAAGTAAGAGGACTATTTTCATCGGTAGGCCATGTAATCAACCCAATGCGTGAAATCGCCATACCTGTAGGGGCATTTGTTAACGAATAACTTAGGCCTAAGCCATCATTGTTATCATCTGGATCCGTTACTGCTACTTGATAACTGAAGGTTTCATCTTCATTGATGGTGGTTGGTGCAGTGGAAGTAATGACAGGTGCATCATTCACAGCGGTTACTGTGATAGTGATTTGTTCCTGCGCCGAAGCAGCATTATCTTCACCACCATCAGTTACAATAAGCGTAACAGTACCTGAAGTTAATACGCCTTCGGTAGGTGTCCAATTAATCAGGCCAGTATTACTTACTGTCATTCCAGTTGGGGCGTCCATCAACACAAAGGTTAAGGCACCGCTGCCGTCGTTGGGATCATCAATATCATCTATCACCACTTGGTAGCTATAGGGAATATCTTCTGTTGCTGTGGCACTAGCTTGCGAAGTAATGGCAGGGGGCGTATTGAACTCAATAACATTGATGGTGAAATTTTCTTGCGCCGCTTGTGCGCTATCTTCTCCACCATCACTTACTGTCACAGTCACTTGCCCAGATGTGCGCGTGCCTTCACCTGGAACCCATTCGATTAAGCCGGTATTACTAATCGTCATCCCTGAGGGGGCATTACTGAGAGCAAAGTTAAGGGCACCGCTGCCATCATTGGCATCATCGGGGTCAGTCACAGTAACAAGGTAGCTGTAGCTATTTAATTCCACTACTGCGGTGGGTGCAGTGGAAGTAATTAGCGGTGCATCATTCACCGGGGTTACTGTTATGGTGAATGTTTCTGTCGCAGGCGCAGCACTGTCCTCACCACCGTCAGCAACGGTGACAGTAACAGTATTGGAAGTTAATACACCTTCGGTGGGTGTCCAGCTAATTAGACCGGTGGTACTGACAGTCATTCCTGTCGGAGCATTAGTTAAACTAAAGGAAAGATCAGCACCATTGTTAGGGTCATCAACGTCACTGACACTTAGTTGATAAGTATATTCAATATCCTCAGTTGCTGTGGTCGGTGCGGTGGAGTTAATAGAAGGAGGACTATTAAAAATACCTACAGAAATAGTAAAACGTTGCTCGGCAGGAGCAGCACTATCTTCACCGCCATCGCTGACAGTCAAAGTTATTTCACCTGAAGTTGTTGCTCCCTCGGGTGGAACCCAGGTGATCAACCCCATATTGGAGATATTCATATCAACAGGAGCATTGCTAAGAACAAAGTTTAGATCTGTTCCGTTATTGCTATCGTCAGGGTCTGTAACCGTTACTTGATAACTATATTGATTGGCTTCTAAACCAGAAGTGGGAGCCACAGATGAAATCAAGGGCGCATCGTTTACGGCAGTAACATTAATAGTGAAATCTTCTGTCGCAGCAGCTGCACTGTCTTCCCCACCATCACTGACACTCAAGGTAACCGTGCCGGAAGTGCTAACACCTTCAGTAGGTGTCCAGGTGACTTCGCCGGTAGACGATACCACCATACCACTGGGTTCGTTGGCTAAGGACCAAATTAAATCTGTACCGTTGTTGCTATCATCAACATCGCTCACCGTCGCAGTATAAGTATATAGAGTATCTTCTGTTGCCGTGGTGGATGCGGTTGAGGTAATAGAAGGCGGATCATTAACGGCTGTAACAGCAACGGTGAAGTTTTCACTAAATGCACTTGCACTATCTTCTCCACCATCTGCCACCGTAACAGTCACTGTACCAGAAGTTGAAACGCCTTCTGTTGGGGTCCAACTAATTGCACCCGTGGAAGAAATCGTCATACCGGAAGGCTCGTTCGATAACGACCACGTTAGATTCGTACCATCATTGGCATCATCAGGATCAACAACTGTCGGTGTATAGTTGTAGGCGATATCTTCCGTTGCAGTGGTTCCGGCAGTGCTGGTAATCGTAGGTGCATCATTAACACTGGTAACGACAACACTAAAAATTTCAGTATCGGGTCCTGCGCCATCTTCACCGCCATCACTAACAGTTACTGTAACTGAACCAGAGCTCGTCACGCCCTCTGTAGGAGTCCAGGTAATTAAGCCAGTGGAAGAAACTGTCATACCGCTGGGTTCATTGCTTAGTACAAAAGACAAATTGGTACCGTCGTTAGTATCGTCCGCATCTGTTACCTGGACTTGGTAGCTGTACTGCACATCTTCGGTGGCTGTCGTTGGTGCAGTAGATGTAATACTAGGTGGTGTATTGAATGCGGCAACTGTAATAGTAAACATTTCTGTTGCAGGAGATGACCCGTTTTCTCCCCCGTCTTGCACCGTTAACGTCACGTTACCCGATGTGGATACTCCATTGCCGGGTGTCCATGTTACTTGGCCAGTGCTCGATACCACCATGCCCGAAGGCTCATTCGATAACGACCACGTTAAATTGGTACCGTCATTGGCATCATCAACATCGGTAACACCTGCTGTATAGGTGTAGAGGTTGCCTTCTGTTGCGGAGGTCGGCGCTGATGTTGTAATAGAAGGTGGATCATTGACCGCTGTTACTGAAATAGTAAAATTTTCAGTGTCGGGGCTAACACCATTTTCCCCACCATCCTGCACAGTTAGCGTAACAGTGCCGGAAGTGCTAACACCGTTGCCCGGTGTCCATGTCACTCGTCCTGTAGATGACACCACCATGCCACTGGGTTCATTAGAAAGAGACCACGTTAAATCAGTGCCGTTGTTACTATCATCAATATCGCTAACAGTTGCGGTATAGGTATATAAAGTATCTTCCGTTGCCGTGGTGGATGCAGTTGAGGTAATAATAGGAGGATCATTGACTGCCGTTACTGAAATAGAAAAATTTTCTGTGTCGGGGCTAGCACCATTTTCCCCACCATCCTGCACGGTTAACGTAACAGTACCCGAAGTGCTAACACCATTGCCCGGCGTCCAGGTCACTTGCCCTGTGGACGAGACCACCATACCGCTGGGTTCATTTGCAAGTGACCACGTTAAATCAGTACCGTTATTACTGTCATCAACATCACTTACCGTTGCAGTGTAAGTGTAAAGCGTATCTTCTGTTGCGGTGGTCGATGCCGTGGATGTAATAGTAGGGGGGTCATTTACCGCCGCGACAGTAACCGTAAACGTTTCTGTCGCTGGTGTTACGCCATCTTCGCCGCCATCGGCAGCACTAACAGTCACGGTTCCCGATGTTGTTACGCCGTTGGTAGGAGTCCATCTTATTAGGCCTGCTGAATTTATCGTCATGCCGCTGGGCTCACCACTTAAACCATAGGTGAAAGAGCTATCATCTGAGTCGGTTACTAACACTTGATAACTGTATTGCACATCTTCGGTGGCGGATGTGGGCGCGGTGGATGAGATAACCGGCTGAACATTACAGGCACTGGTGGTAAAGTTTTGTATACCGTTACTTCCTTGTTGGCTGCTATATGTACCATTGGCGTTACTTTGCCCACGATAATAATAAGTGGTGCCGCATGTTAGCGATGAAATGCCAATAGAAATACTCGCACCCGATGTACCACCTCCGGTTCCACTGCCTGTACTCGATGAACTTGTCAGCGCTCCACTTAGGTTGGATGCAGTGGAATACTGAAAAACCATCGACGTTTCTACGCCGTTCTCAAACAAGGTTCCAGTCAAGGTTGCTGAAGTTTTAGTAACACTTGTTGCCGAACCTGTTGTGACTTGGGGCGCAGCATTTTCGAGAGCTCCGTCACTATTCCAGGAACTTGCCAAAGAAATCAGAGTCCCACTTAACTGTCCGCTAGGTGGCATGGGGCTTCCGGCACTCCCCATCCTTGTAGCTATCAGTGCGCTATTGCTACTGGCAGCAGAAAAGTTGGTGAGGTTCGGCGATTGTGCTCCATTATGGCAACCGCTGGTAGCGCAGTTACTTGAGAATATTTGGTTAAACACCCCTTGAGTACCATCGTAAGTCACGGTGGCATATGTGTGGTTAGAAAAAATTGCCAGCACGAGCATAAGAACACTATTACACAGTAGTGCAATACATCGACGTGGTTGTGGCTGATATGGCAGTGCTATGATTGGTGTATCCATGTCCTTTATATGCCCGAGCATTGTTATTGAAAACCTTTATTTTAGTAACGCCTTAATTACGCTAGTAACGCCTAATTTTTCACCTATTTTTTATAAATATGTGAAACATTACATAGACAAAACAGTTATTTTTAGAGTGATAGTCCTAAAACTTATATATTTTAAGGTAATTTAGACGACATAAATAGTTTCATACTATAACTTCAATGGAAATAGGATTTTGCCCGTATTTCTTGTAAGCCTTAAACACTAATATATTTTAGAACATAACTTGATAAGAATTTTTACGTGTAACTTATTAATATTAATAGCAATTAGCTGGAGGTAACTTAGTTATGAGAGTAGTTAGATATCTTGCTCTTTTCCCTCTCTTGGCAATTTTTTCATTTGCTTTTGCCGATAGTCCAGAGATTTATTCCCATAAAAAAAGGGGTGCAGTAAAAGGCATTGATGTAGTCGCATACTACTCATTACCCCAAGGTGCAAAAGCCGTAAAAGGCTCTAATGATTATACTTATGAATGGAAGGGGGCCACCTGGAAATTCTCTTCGCAAGAAAATCTGGATAAGTTCCGTGAAAGTCCGGAGGCTTATGCGCCGCAATATGGTGGCTATTGTGCATTCGCCGTTGCCCACGGTTTTACAACCTCTCCAAGACCAGACAATTGGCGAATAGTAGATGGTAAATTGTATCTTAATAATAATCGCAGCTCGTTTAAAAAGTGGTTAGTTGATCAAGATAATAAGATAGCTAAAGCTGACGAGAACTGGCCTAAAGTTCTAGAAAAATAGTCATTTACGTTATATCCAGCTATAGCAGACCTAAGATGCATACGACATGGTCTGCTAAAGCACCCCATCATTTCTATAGCTCTTCTTTTTATTTACCTTACAATCATCAAATTGAGGGCCTGTCTGTATATTTTTGTAGATATTTTTTTATTATTAACCTTTATTATGTTGGCAAGATTAATTCTATTTTGATGTTGTATATTTTTATAGTTTTATGAAATAAGCAGACATAACAACTTTTACTTTATATTGGGGGATTTTTAATGAAACGTCTTTTTTTATTAAGTGCAATAGCACTTTGCGCAGCTTGCGCGGAAAAAACAGAAACAACGGAGGAAAGCCCAGCAGTAGAATCAAAACCAGCAGTTGTAGAAGAAAGCGCAGCTGATACAAAAACAATGGCACAACCATCATTAGATGATGTTCTGGCCATGCAAGATCAAGATTCCCAAGCCAGATACCCCCATAGACATCCAAAAGAAACATTAGAGTTTTTTGGTATCACACCAGGTATGACAGTTGTTGAAGCTCTTCCAGGAGGAGGTTGGTATAGTAAAATATTATTACCTTACTTGGGAAAAGAAGGGAAACTCATCGGTGTTGATTACGACTTAAACATGTGGCCGAACTTTAGTTTTGTCGACGAAGAGTTTTTGGAGAAACGTAAAACTTGGTCAGAAAAATGGAGCGGCGATGCCGGACAATGGTATGGAGATGATACCGAAACTGCTGCTATTTCAGCCTATACCTTTGCGACTCTTCCCGAAACAATGAGTGAATCTGTAGACGCAGCATTGTTTATTAGAGCACTGCATAACCTCAATAGGTTTGAATCAAAAGGCGAGTTTCTTACAAACGCACTAAAAGAAATGTCACGGGTACTGAAACCTGGCGGCATCGTCGGTGTTGTTCAACATCAGGCACCGGAAGATAAAGCAAGTGAGTGGGCAGATGGCTCACGAGGCTATTTAAAAAAATCTTACCTTATCGAAGCTTTCAAAAAGGCAGGTTTTTCCTTAGTTAGTGAATCAGATATCAATGAAAATGCGAAGGATCAACCAGGGGAGGACGATATTGTATGGCGCCTCCCACCAAACTATTCAACCAGTAGAGAAGACGAAGAGAAGAAAGCCCAATACACCGAAATTGGCGAGTCTAACAGAATGACCTTATTATTTAAGAAGTCGTAAATAATGAGAAAGCCAAGGAAGGCTGAGCTTAAGCAGGAAATATTATTCCTGCTTATATTTAAGATGAGCAAGAATGCCGTCAAGCTCATCTAAATTGTTATACTTGAGCACCAACTTACCTTTCCCTTTAGCGCTGTGCTGAACCATCACCGGCACACCTACATGTTCAGAAAGACCTTCCTCAAGGTTTTTTAAATCCGGGCTAGTTTTCTCTGGTTTACTATTATCCGACTTAGAGTCTTCTTGAATCTTTTTCGCTAATGCTTCAGCTTGACGAACCGAAAGACTCTTGGAAACAATAATCCGTGCAGCTTCACGCTGTTGATCCTCTTCTAAAGTGAGTAGACAACGTGCATGCCCCATTTCCAGATCACCATGTTCCAATAAAGTTTTCACTTCTGTTGTCAGGTTGAGTAGGCGAAGTAAATTAGTAATCGCTGTTCTTGATTTCCCCACCGTTTCAGCGACTTCCTGTTGCGTTAGTTCAAACTCTTCTTGCAGGCGCTTAAGAGCTGTTGCTTCTTCAACAGGGTTGAGATCCTCACGTTGGATATTCTCGATAAGTGCCATAGCAATAGCAGTTTCATCGGGAACTTCGCGGATCACCGCAGGAATCTTATCTAGCTCTGCAAGTTGCGTCGCTCGCCAACGCCTTTCACCGGCGATAATTTCATACTTATCTTTGCCAATGGGCCGCACAACAATTGGCTGCATTACCCCTTGAGTTTTAATGGACTGAGATAATTCTTCCAGCGCTTCAGGCGACATATCTCGCCTAGGTTGGTACTTACCCCGCTGCAAAAACTCAACAGGAAGATGTTTTAACTCTCCATCTACGACCTTACTGTCGTCATCTTTAATTTTAAGGGCTTCGGTTGCCGAGCGAATGGCCTCCGCGCTGGAAACACCTGTCGCACCAGAAATTAAAGAATCGAGGCCGCGGCCTAGTCCTTTGCGTTTTGCCATATAAAAACCTTAACCAAGTAGAACCTTTAAGAGGATACCTTTTATTTTATGCTGATCTCGCCAACGCAATCAGCTTGCGGTAGCGAGAGGCTCAGGGTTGGGGGCATCGTTGCGGCGAATAATTTCACCAGCTAATGCAATATAAGCGAGTGCTCCCTTAGAATGCTTATCGTAGGATATGACCGGCATTCCAAAGCTCGGCGCCTCAGCTAGACGCACATTGCGCGGCACACACGTGCGGTAAACACGATCCCCAAAATGGGCCGCTAATTGTGCTGACACATCGCCTGTTAAGCTATTTCGCGGGTCGTACATGGTCCGTAAAATACCTTCAATTTTCAGATCGGGATTCAGCACACTCTGTATTGTGTTAATAGTATTGACCAAGGCTGATAGGCCTTCAAGGGCATAGTATTCGCACTGCATGGGAATAATGACACCATCACAGGAAGCGAGGGCATTGACTGTCAACATATTCAGAGACGGTGGACAATCAATAAGAATGTAGTCGAACTTATCTTTTACACTTAGTAGGGCATTGCGCAGCCTGTGCTCTTTATTTTCAAGCGCTAGCATTTCTACTTCAGCAGCAGTCAAATCGCTATTAGCAGGTAATACTAAATAGTGGCCTTCAGGTGATTTTTGCATTGCGCCCTCAGTGCGGGCAGTGTCCATCAGGACATCGTAAACCGTATATTCCAAGCCGTTTTTATCAATACCACTTCCCATAGTGGCATTACCTTGAGGATCGAGATCGACAAGGAGAACTTTGCGTTTTGTTGCTGCCAGAGACGCCGCTAGATTCACACAAGAAGTGGTTTTTCCAACGCCACCTTTTTGATTAGCTATTGCGTAAATATTTCCCACATTTTGGCCCTAAGAAATTTCAGTGTTATTAGAGTCTGTTGACATTGGTTAGCACTTTTTAGACTCCAATCAGGAGTGATCATGAAACATCAACAAACCTTGGGTTTTATGATCAGCAGACAACGTTCTCCAACGTCGCCGGGTACCTGCAGTTTTGAACAGGACTCGACCATATAGTGTTTTTCTACATCAGACAACTCATCTTGTGGAAAAACGCCTTTCATCGCCCAAAACTGGCCATCCGGTGTAAGCAAGTGTTTACACCATTGAATCATATCCGTTAGTGAAGCAAAAGCGCGGCTAATGACCACATCGTAGCCTTGCTCGGGTACATAGCTTTCAACTCTCGTATTAACAACCTTGACATTCTTTAAGCCCAAAGTATGTACAACCTGTTGCAAAAATCGAGTTTTCTTACCAGCAGAGTCTAATAAGGTAAACTGTTTATCCTCATAGCATATGGCTAATGGGATTCCAGGTAAACCGGCACCCGTGCCAACATCAATAAAATGCTTCGCTAAGCTACCTTCGACAAAAGGGGCAACACTTAAGCTATCGAGCAGATGTTTATATAACATCTGCTCAGGATCACGAATTGCGGATAGGTTGTAAGCAGAATTCCACTTAATTAAAAGCTCAAGATAATCCAGCAACAAGGAAATCTTAGAGGATTCAAGTGGATAATTGATATCAAGGCAGCCTTGCGCAAGCACATCTGCAAATGTCGATTCTCTTCCCACCCGAAACCTAACCCGTAATAGCGCTCTTGGCGTTAGTTAGCTGACCACGTTTTTTAAGATAGACCAATAGCAAACTAATTGCTGCGGGTGTGACGCCAGGAATTCTCGATGCTCGAGCAATCGTCTGTGGACGTGCATCACTGAGCTTCTGTTTTACCTCGTTTGATAGCCCTTCGACTGTACTATATTCAAAGTCACTGGGTATCGGTGTATTTTCGTACTTATGCAGGCGTTCTATTTCTTCTTGCTGGCGGTCGATGTAACCAGAATATTTTGCAGATATTTCGACTTGCTCGGCCACTTGTGAATCTTCTATACCTTCCCCCTTAAGAAAGGCTAAATCGGAATAACTAAGCTCTGGACGTTTAAGCAAGTCCATCAATGAATATTCCCGTGTTAAGGGAGATGATACTTTCTTCTCCAGTTCAGCCGCTTCTTCGCTGCCTGCTTGTATCCAAGTAGACTTCATACGCTGAGTTTCACGCTCAACTGCCTCGCGTTTGTCAATAAACGCTTGCCAGCGAAGATCATCGACCAAACCTAATTCGCGCCCTTTTTCCGTGAGGCGCATATCCGCGTTATCTTCACGAAGTAGAAGGCGATACTCCGCACGGCTGGTGAACATACGGTAGGGCTCTTTGGTGCCCATGGTAATCAGATCGTCTACCAGTACCCCCATATAGGCCTGATCTCGCTGAGGACACCATGGATCTTTATCCTGGGCGCGCAAAGATGCATTGGCACCGGCAACCAGGCCCTGAGCACCAGCTTCTTCATAACCGGTGGTACCGTTTATCTGACCGGCGAAAAATAAACCTTGGATGCTTTGTGTCTCAAGACTGTACTTTAGATCACGAGGGTCAAAGAAATCATATTCTATGGCATAGCCGGGCCGCACAATATGTGCATTTTCAAAGCCTTTTATAGATCTGACAAAACGCATCTGGATATCAAACGGCAAACTAGTGGAAATGCCATTGGGATATAACTCTGTGGTATTAAGTCCTTCCGGCTCAATAAAGATCTGATGGCTATCTTTATCGGCAAAGCGGTTTACTTTGTCTTCGATAGAAGGGCAATAGCGTGGACCAACACCTTCGATCACTCCTGTAAACATTGGTGAGCGTTCAAAGCCACTGCGGATAATATCGTGTGTTTCGCTACTGGTGTGGGTAATCCAACAGCAGGTTTGCTTAGGATGATCATCGAGTGATCCCATAAACGACATGGTGGAGTCTATTTTATCTCCCCACTGCTCTTCGAGGCCCTCAAAATTCACCGACCTCGCATCTATCCGCGGAGGTGTGCCGGTTTTAAGTCGATCAACCCTTAAGGGTAATTCACGTAAGCGATCAGCTAAGGCGATAGAAGGGGGATCACCTGCTCGCCCTCCAGAATGATTATCCATACCTATGTGAATTTTGCCGCCGAGGAATGTACCTGCAGTTAATACCACACTGGGAGCATAAAACTTCAAGCCCATTTGGGTAACTACACCTCGGACTTGATCACCTTCAACAATCAGGTCATCAGCGGCTTGTTGGAAAATATGAAGGTTAGGCTGGTGCTCAAGTATTTCTCGTATAGCAGCCTTGTATAGCACTCTGTCTGCCTGAGCGCGAGTAGCCCTAACGGCAGGGCCTTTGCGGCTGTTTAGCACCCTAAATTGAATACCACCTTTATCAGTGGCTAATGCCATAGCACCACCAAGAGCATCTATCTCTTTAACAAGATGACTCTTTCCTATTCCTCCAATTGCAGGATTACAGCTCATCTGACCCAGCGTATCGATGTTATGTGTCAGCAATAAGGTAGTACTTCCCATCCTTGCAGCAGCAAGAGAAGCCTCGGTACCGGCATGTCCACCGCCGATTACGATGACATCAAAATGTGTTGGGTAGTCCATAGATATAGTGGTGCTAAAAGAAAATAGGCAAGCATTATAGAGATGATGGAATGAGAAAAGAACTGAAATTTTTAGAATTATTTATTAATCAAAATAGTGTTATGGGTATATGTATATAGGGTTTTATATTATGTTTTTTATAGTTATTAGTGTACTTCCTACCTGTGTGTAACTAGTAAAACCTTATAAAAATCAGATAGTTATTGAGAAAATAATTGCTGTATATCTATTTTACTAGCTGCTTTTTTGTTGCGTTTTTGTTGTGAATAAAAGAGTGACTTATCCCATCGAGGAAATTGAGCTAATTTATCCACAGATACTGTTCACAGCTTAAAATACGGAATATTACGGTACGTTTTAACAATTTATGCACATAAGTAATTCCATTGTTAACAGTAATATCCACAAGGTGTGTGTGTTTTGATTATAAGGTGTGGGTAAAAAAATGAACTTTGGTAAGTTGTGGATAAAGTGTAGGAAAATATATTTCGCTGTGATTAAGTGGGGGATAAGGTGTAATTTAAATGTGCACTTAGCTGTATTTATGAAGTGGTAAATTAGGCGTGAAAAAAGAGGATATCAGGAGTGTGGAAAAGAAATTATTTTCCGATACAGAAACTTGAGAAAATTTTGCCTAGTAAATCGTCAGGAGTGAAGCTTCCAGTGATTTCGTTAAGGTGGTTCTGGGCATATTTGAGGTCTTCAGCAAGAAGCTCACCGGCTGCATTTTGTCTTAATTGTTGCTGTCCGTTAGTGAGATAATCTTTGGCCTTCTCAATGGCGTTTATATGTCGACGTCTCGCGCTGAAACTGCCTTCGGTAGTGCCTTCATAGCCAATAACTGCTTTGAGATGTTGCTTGAGTTCGTCTATTCCATCGCCCGTAAGTGCCGATATGGCCATTATCTTATTGTCGTTATCATCCTTAGCAAGGTCGAGGAGGGATTGATCTATCTTGTTGTAGATTATGGTTAACTTGCTGGCATATGCCTTGTTATCAAGTAATTGTTGCCAATGCTTGTTGATATCAAGTTGTTCTTGATCTGTGCTGTCGATCATCAATAGGATGCGATCAGCTTCTTCGATTTCCTTCCAAGCCCTTTCTATACCTATTTGTTCTACTTGGTCGGGGCTTTCCCGCAAGCCCGCTGTATCAGCGATATGAATCGGTAGACCATCGATATGAATATGCTCTCTGAGGACGTCACGTGTAGTGCCAGGAATATTGGTAACAATTGCCAAATCCCTCTGCGCTAGTTGATTCAATAAGCTGGACTTACCTGCGTTGGGTCTTCCTGCAATCACCACCTTCATCCCTTCGCGCAGCAGCACACCTTGCTGGGCTTCACGCAGGGTATCATCGGTCAGGGCCAATATATCCGTTAACATCCCCTCGACTTTGCCATCGTTGAGGAAATCTATTTCTTCCTCAGGAAAGTCGATAGCTGATTCAACATACATCCTGAGGTGTATGAGTTTTTCAACGATACCCTCAATTTTCTTTGAGAATTCACCCTTGAGTGAGTTTATCGCCCGTTTTGCGGCTTGTTGGGAACTAGCATCGATGAGATCCGCTATCGCTTCTGCTTGGGCAAGATCCAACTTGTCATTTAAGAATGCTCGCTCAGAAAATTCTCCTGGATTAGCTAGACGCGCGCCTTGAGCAGATATTTCACTTAGGATCATATCCATGATGACAGGGCCGCCATGTCCTTGCAGTTCAACTACATCTTCACCTGTAAAAGAGTGGGGGCCAGGGAAGAAGAGGGCAATCCCTTGATCTAATACTTTTCCACCAATATGAAAATCTGTGTAGTGGGCAAAGCGTTTTCTTGGTGTAAATTTTAGGATGTGTTGAGCGATCTTAAGACTGTCAGGACCTGAAATTCGAACAATGCCAATACCACCACGTCCTGGCGGAGTTGCCAGGGCGCAAATTGTATCTGGGTGGTAGTGGCTCACGTTTATGAATTTTCTATTTGCTTAGTAATAATGTATTGCTGGGTAATAGATAGAGCATTGTTTGTTACCCAGTATAGTACTAAGCCTGCTGGGAACATCATAAATAAGAAAGTAAAGAAAATAGGCATCAACTGCATTACCTTCGCCTGCATAGGATCTGTTGGCGGTGGGTTGAGCTTTTGTTGGAAGAACATACTGGCGCCAAAGATAAGTGGCAATATGAAGTAAGGATCTTTAATGCTCAAGTCCACAATCCAAAAGAAGAAAGGAGAGTGTCGTAATTCAACACTTTCCATAAGCGCCCAATACAATGCGATAAATACTGGCATTTGCAACAACATAGGCAAACATCCACCCAGAGGATTCACCCCTTCTTTTTTATAAAGCTTCATGGTCTCCATGCCCATACGTTGACGATCATCACCATAGCGCTCTTTAAGTTCTTGCATAAGTGGCATCACTTTGCGCATTTTTGCCATGGATCGATAAGCCATTGCAGAGGGATAGAAGAAGATAATTTTGACCAGGCAAGTCAGTAGAATAATGGCGATTCCCCAATTGCCGACAAAGCCATGGATGAAGTCTAAAGCAAGAAATAATGGCTTAGCGATAAACCAGAGCCAGCTGAAATCGATAGTTAAATCTAGATGTGGAGAGACTTTCTCCAGATTCTTAATAATTTTGGGACCGACATAAAAAGAAGAAGAGATTGTTTCTTGTTGACCGGGAGCCACAGAGTAAAGTGGACTGGTGTATCCCATCAGGTAGTATTTTTTATTGCCGCTTTTTTGCAGACTATATTTGTTTTCGTCTTCCGGGTTAGGTACCCAGGCACTGACAAAGTAGTGCTGAATCATTGCCACCCAGCCGCCTTTATTGCTGTGCTCAATCTTGCCTTCGTCAATATCTTCGAAGTCTATTTTTTTGTAGTTTGTTTCAGCGGTAGTGATAGCGGCACCTAGATAAGGCTGCACACCAAAGCCGGTTTCGGAAGGAGGCTCGTAACCATCGCGTTTTATACGGCCATACATAGCGGCCTTCCAGGTTTCACTGGAGCGGTTGTTCACTATGTATTCTACTTGTATCAGGTAGGAATCCCGTTTAAAAGTGAAGCGCTTGGTTATATCTACGCCATTTTGGACCAATGTTAAATCGACGCTTAATTCATCTTGGCCTTCGCCTAGTTGGTAGCTAGTGGCAGCACTGCTATATAGTTGTCTGCCTGTTTTTGCAGTATGAGTGCCATTGGGACCGACAAGATCCGACTCTGCAACATAGGTATGAGAAGCACTGCGATTGAGTAGAATAAAAGAGCTTTCTTTATCTTCGATGTCGGCTAGGTATTTCGCTAGAGATACTTTGACAATGTCGCCACCTTTGGGATCGATCAAAATGTGGAAACTGTCAGTATCTACTTTAATAAGTGCAGTACTTTTGGCTGGTTGATCATCATCTTGTAGGCTCTGATCAGCCTGATTCGGCGCTAAAGGAATATCTTCATCAGAAGCTGCTACCGCGCTAGGGGTTTCTATAGCATTGTTTTCAATTGGTATATCTGCATCTGCAGTAATGGTTTCTTGGGAAGCTGCATTTATGGCGACTTTATTTTCCTGGAATTCGTTCCAGCGAATAAATAGCAAAAAAACAACAACTAAAATGCCCCCAATCAAGGCGTTGCGTAACCAATTCATCTTGAATCACTACCCATTAATAATCAAAAATTTGTGTATTTACTGTCTTTCCTTTGTCGGCACTGGATCGAAACCACCTGGGTGCCAAGGGTGACATTTGATAAGTCGTTTGAGCGCATAGCCTATTCCACGAATTATGCCGTGGGTTCTGATAGCTTGTTCAGCATAATTTGAGCAACTTGGTTCAAACCGACATCGAGGACCTAATAAGGGACTTATTAGGTATTGGTAAAACTTTATGGGAACGAGCACGCAAGAAATCAACGCTCCCGTTCTTTCGGAGGATTGTTTTTCTGAGCTTTTTTGGCTGCACGACGCCATATCCCCTCTAATATCTCCAGTATCTGTTCGTTTAGCAATTCTTCGTTACCCCTGCGCGCGAGCACTATAGCATCTATTGTTGGAAGATTGTTCTGTTTATTACGGAAAGTCTCTCGTATCAATCTCTTAGTTCTATTTCTGTTCACAGCTAAGCGGATATTCTTTTTGGCGACGACAATGCCTAAACGAGGATGGTTTAAATTATTAAATTTTGCGAGGAGGAGAAATTGAGGATGATGAACCTTAAATGAAGGTTTATCGAATACCGGGGAGAAATCACTGGAGTTAAGCAGCCTTAAAGACTTGGGAAAACTGAATTCCTTGCGCAAAAGGAACTATAACTCCAGAGATTAATTATATTAAGCGGCGAGTTGCTTACGACCTTTAGCACGTCTGCGTGCCAAAACTTTACGGCCGCCTTTGGTAGCCATACGAGCACGGAAGCCATGAGTGCGTTTACGCTTTAAATTACTTGGCTGAAATGTTCTTTTCATTTCAAAATCACCTACAAAGTGTGTACTAAGGGTTAAACCACAAGGGGCGTATTATATTCCAGTTTTTGTCTGGCAGAAACTGGGTACTGTTTGCGCACATAAGATAAAAGCTTAAATATGCAGCGCTCTAAAGGACGCGGGATGATATAGAACTCTGTACACAAAATCAATTTTAATTTGCATTAATTTTATTTACTGTTTAAAAAACACTCTTTTTCTGTCAGGCCCTTGTGTAATAAGAGCTTTGGACCGTCGGCTTTTTAAAATACACTTTTTAAAAACAATTTATTAATATTTTATCAACAGATTTATCCACAAAAAATAAAATAAAAATGGCATGTGAATAAATACCTAATTGAATTTTCCTTCTATTCTTATGTTGTTGGTTTAACAAGATTTTTTTATTTATATTTGCAGATAAATAGCCATATTTGGCTTAATGTCTGTGGATAAAATTGTGGGACGAGAGTACAATTGTCGGTCGCCGTACAAGGTAATGGCACGGATTTCTGCACTGCCAAATTTCCATTCTTTTTATCATCTGAGCTTCGTAAGCTTTTATTTATTGGGGTTTTAGGAATTGCCACATTCTGTTTGGGATTACTGCATTTCTCATTTGCAAAATGAATTGCCTTCGCAGCAATTTAACACGTGGATTCGCCCTCTTCGTGCTGAAGCGGTGGATGCAAGTTTGTTGCGCCTTATAGCACCTAATCGGTTTGTATTGGATTGGGTGAACGATAAATATAAGGGTCGAATAGAAGACTTAATTAATGACAGTAGTTCTACTGTCAAAACAGCCCTTGAAATAGTGGTTGCCAAGAAAGCGGCTGCCTTTGAAAGCCCTAAATCATTCTCTCGCCAAAATGAAGAGACTACTGCGCCTTCAGAGAAGGAAGAGGCGGCTGCACCACCCTTGATTCCTGAGCCTCCGTCGCCAACTCAGGAACCTGGTTTACAGGCCAACTCTATTTCTATTCTTAACCCTGCTAATAAACCATCGCAACGTGAATCCAATTCGTCCTCTAATTATGATGTATCTGAAACCCGTACCCGCGTTAATAAGTCGGATGTGGAAGGGGGCTTGGAGCACAAATCGAATTTAAATGCGAATTTTATCTTTGAGAATTTTGTTGTTGGTAAATCTAACCAATTAGGCTTAGCTGCGGCGACTCAGGTGTCAGAAAATCCAGGTGGTGCGTATAACCCCTTATTTATATACGGTGGCGTAGGCTTGGGTAAAACTCACCTTATGCATGCCGTTGGTAATGCCCTTTGCCAGCGTAAGCCTGGCGCTAAGGTGGTATATCTGCACTCCGAAAGATTTGTGGCTGATATGGTTAAGGCATTGCAGCTAAACGCTATTAACGATTTTAAACGTTACTATCGCTCTGTTGATGCGTTGTTGATTGATGATATTCAATTCTTTGCTGGCAAAGAACGTTCACAAGAAGAGTTCTTTCATACTTTCAATGCGCTTTTAGAAGGCGGGCAGCAGATTATTGTAACGTGCGATCGCTATCCAAAAGAAATAGATGGTTTGGAAGAGCGGTTAAAGTCGCGTTTTGGGTGGGGGCTTACTGTAGCTATTGAGCCACCTGAGTTAGAGACCCGGGTAGCAATCTTGATGAAGAAAGCTGACCAAGCTGCGATGAATCTCCCTAACGATGCCGCTTTTTTTATTGCCCAGCGCATACGCTCTAATGTGCGCGAATTGGAAGGTGCTCTTAAGCGAGTTATCGCTAACGCTCATTTTACAAATCGAGAGATATCAGTAGATTTAGTCCGTGAGGCGCTGAAAGATCTATTGGCACTGCAAGATCGCTTAGTAAGCACCGATAATATACAGCGTGTGGTGGCTGAATATTATAAGATAAAGGTGTCTGATCTTCACTCTAAGAGAAGAAGTAGGTCTGTAGCCCGGCCTAGACAAGTGGCTATGTATTTGGCTAAAGACCTAACTAATCATAGTCTTCCTGAAATAGGTGAGGTATTCGGAGGGCGGGATCATACTACAGTTTTGCATGCTTGCCGCAAAATTAAAGAGCTGTTGGAGTCTGATGCTGATATAAAAGAAGATATTAAGAATCTTTTGAGAATTTTGACCACCTAGATCCAAAGCTTTCATATAT